>USFB01000001.1 GCA_900553895.1 uncultured bacterium
TTGTTACGGTGTTGTAGCTAAATCAGCCAAGTATGTTCAAACAGAGGCTGCATAAGGAGGTTTGTGATGTTGAAATATTTCGTAAAAGATAAAAATATAAAAATGGATGAACTGAAATTATTTGAAGAAAAAAGAAATGCTACACCAATAAAATTTCATAATGCAGTAAAAATTGAATCCCTAAAACTATTTATTGTATAATTAGTTTATGGCAGTATATTTTTTTCACGGGGATGAAGATTACAATATAGAATTAGAGCTCGAAAAAATGACTTCAAAGCTCAATCCTGATTTTAAGTCCATGAACTTTCAAGTTCTGGATAACCCCATTTATCCTACTCTTGCAAATGTTTTACGTTCTACGCCAATGATGTTCGGTAATATGTTAATAGTAATTAACTGCGAAGATTATTTTCTCTCCAACAAAAATTTCTTTGATGATTCAGAATTAGCAGATATTGAAGACGCTTTAAAAAACAATCCCGAAACATTGGATATTGTTTTTGTCGTAAGACTTCCGCGTGATGAAAATAAAAAACTCGATTCAAGACGTAAATTATACAAAATTTTATCAAAATTTAATTCAAAAGAATTTCCAACGTTTAAAACTTATAAAACAACAGAAATCGCAGGTTGGATAAAAACTCATGCTAAATCAAAAGATATTAGTTTAAAAGATGATGCTGTAATGATGCTGATTGAACAAATCGGAAACAATTTAAGAGAGTTTAACACAGAATTAGACAAGCTTAAACTTATTGCATATCCTGAAAAAACTGTTACTAAAAAGATGGTAGAAGATATTTGTATCTCAAATCAGGATTTGTTTAATTTTACTGAACTTATTATGCGTAACGAAAAAGACAAAGCTTTATTGGAGTTCAAAAAACTTTTGGATAAAAAACATCCGCTTGAGCTTTTATCTGCAATTCAGACTATGATTAGGAAGTGGATTATTCTAAAATCTAAATCTTCAAATTGTTCACCTGCTGAGCTTTCAAAAATGACAGGTCAACACGAATTTGTGGTTAAGCAAACTTTACAAAAGCTTAAAAATACAAAGCTTGCAGATTTAGTTGAATTAAAAGAAAATTTGTTTGAGGTTGAATACAAGATTAAATCAGCAGAAGCTTTAGACATCGTTTCGGAGGTTGAGTGTGCTATTATCAGATAAATATCCGTTTTTAACACATTATTTTACACAAGCACTGACTGCGACAAATCGAGCCTTACCACAAAGTATCTTGTTTTATGGAAGTGATTTTGAAGCTCAATATACTTTAGCAAACGAAATAGCAAGGCTTTTGAATTGCAAAGAGAATAAAACAGACGATTGTGAATGTCTTAATTGCAAATGGATAAGAGAAAATTCTCACCCTGCTGTGTTAACTATTTCAAGATTAGATAACAAACCTGATGATGATGACTCAAAAACAGTTATTTCTATTAAGCAATCACAAATGATTAAAGAGAGTTTGATGTCAGCGTCAGAGTTTCATAGAGTTTATATTTTTTGTGACAGAGATGATGAAGGTAATATTTCAGGATTAAATCCATTGAATTTTCAGGCTGAAACAGCTAATTCGCTTCTGAAGATTATTGAAGAACCGCAACCGGGTGTAACTTTCATATTTTTGACCCGTTATATTGATGATGTACTATCAACAATTATTTCTCGTTCTCAATGTTTCTTTGTGCCTTCTAAAAAAGGTGTTGATTACAATTATTCTGTGATTGATGGTATTTTTACCGATTATTTGAGTTTTGAAAGAAAAGATGTATTTGATATTTCGCAAAAATTACAGGATATGACAAAAGAAATACCTATTCAAACGATTTTAGACGGTATTCAGAATTATATGCTACAACTTTTGAAATCAAATCCACGAGAAACGGAATTAATTAAGCACATTGAATTTGTTGAGGATGCTAAAAAACAAGCTAAGCTTGGCATGCGCCCAATTAATGTTTTTGATGATTTGTGTTTAAAACTTATAAAGTAAATGACGGTTAGGCATACCTGCCAAACAAAAACATTTTACCCCTCACAAGGCGGAGCAATTGTACCTAATAGGTAGGAATTCACAAATACGCAATAAAGGTATATTGTATACGATACAATACCAAATATTAGAAGATTGATTAAATAAATAGGATTTGAAAAATCAAAGTTTTGAATTTGTAAAAATGCTAATAAAAATGTGAAAACATAAGACGGTATAGCGTTAAATATTGCATACAATATACAATTCAAAATATATTTTCCTGTATAGTTCCCAGCGACAAATATAGCTTTTCTAAAATTTAAGACAGCGACAACCGAATCCTGTTTTGCATAATTCCAAAGTAAAGCCGGGGCAAGGAAAGCATAAAGCAAAGTTGCTCCCATTATAGCAATAGAATAACTTTGCATTTCAAACATATTTGTGCCTAAATACATAATACCTGCAATCCCAAGCGTTGTAGATAATGTGAAAACTGCAAATAAAGGCCAACACATAATTACATTAGCAACAACAGATGCAATTCCACGCCAAATAAACTTTTTAGTATTAATATCCGGAAGTTCTATCTTATAAATCTGTTTAATTTTGCCATTATAAACATTTGCACCGATAATATCAAAATCTCTTGAAATTATTTGAGATGTCAATTCCCAAAAATAACCTTGAATACACAAAAATGGTGCAATAAAAAGTAGAATTGATAAAGCTAGACAAACGTATCCCCATAAAGGAGGTAATGCTTTGCAAAATAATACAATACAAGATAGACAAATCGCAGGTATAAAGAATTTGAATAAAATTAGAAATAAATATTTAAAATGTTCTTTGAAATTATCGATTTTGAACATCCAGCTAAATGGTTTGAACATGAATTTTTCTTTCTGTTTTATGGGAGTAGGGGAATAAGGTAATGAGGGAATAAGTGGTTTTAAATATACAATTTATATATTGCGCTAAATTGGCGTATTTAATTAAAATATCACTAAAATCTCTTATTCCCTTATTACCCTATTCCCTTGAGTTTACCTAGCAAGCGAAATACTTGTCACACCCACATTTCTTGCACTATCCATTAACTTAACCACAGTTCCGTGGTCTGCATTATCATCGACCTGAATCAATAGTCCGTCAGGATAATCTTTAACGTGCGCAGAAACAGTAGACTCTAAATCCGCTGCCGCAATTTCTTGTCCGTCAAACAAATATTTGTTATCATTTGTTACACTAAAATTCATAATTTTAGCATCTTTTGTAATCTGTTCTTGATTAACAACCTCAGGTACAGCAAGATTTAAACCTTGCTGGTCAAGAAGCGGTGCTATAACCATCATAATGATTAAAAGCACCAAGAAAATATCTGTTAGCGGTGTAATATTTATTTCATTAAAACTATCACGCATTATTCACTCCAATTCTCATACTGATTATCAGTAGGTAAAGGTGTTGTTGCTTCATTCATTACATTATTGGAAGTGTAATTTGAAGTGCTTTCTTCCAACTTTTGTTGTTCTTTTTTATTTAAAGGTTCACCGGCTACAATAAGTTTTTTATAATGTGCATCTTGTGCTGCATCCATAATATCCATGATAATTGAACTTTTTGCCTTTTCATCAGCTTTAACAACAACTTCAGGATTTTCATTATCGCCTTTTGCATTCTCTAAATCTGTAGTCAACATTCCAATTGAAGAACGTTTTGAATCAACATAAATTGTACCGTCTTTTGTAACGGCAACGGTAATTTTACCCTGTTCGATCGATGTTCCGCTATTAACTTCCGGCACATTTATCGAATTATCAACCGATTGAAACGTAGGTGCAACAACCATCATGATAATCAATAGCACCAAGAAAATATCCGTTAGCGGTGTAATGTTGATTTCTGTAAATAATGCTTTTTTCCCTGATTTTATAGCCATAGATTTTCCTTTTTTGAGGTCGTTAAGTCGTTAGGAGTTTAAGTCGTTAAGTTCGTATAAAAGAATCTATAATGAACTTAATGTCTTAACGACGTACTTCTTAGCGACTTTCTTATAATGCCACACTATTAGATTGTGACTTTAACTGATTTTCTTCTTCTGAATCTACAAAGCTTAAGAACAATAACTTGATTAATTGGAAATCGTCTTCAAATCTTCTAACAGTAGATTGGAAAGTGTTGTAGCAAACAACCGCAACAATTGCAACGCCCAAACCGAAGGCAGTAGCGATTAATGCAGAACCGATACCCATAGCAACTGCTGCTGATTGGTTACCTTGTGATGCCAAATCTTGGAATGTGTACAAAATTCTAACAACCGTACCGAACAAACCTAAGAAAGGTGCAACACCACCAATTGTACCAAGAATTGTTAATCTGTGTTCAAGTTTTCTTGTCGCTAAAGCAGCTGCGATATCAAATGAACGTGAAAAACCTTTCTTTTGTTCAGATAAGATTCTAACACCTTCTTCCGTAACTTCACCAATAATACCGCCGTATTGTACAGCTAAGTTTTGTGCGCCCATTAAATTGTTTTTAGTTAATTCCTTTTGTAATTTTGGAATAAACTCAATAACGTTTCTTTTGTTAGCGTTGTAAAAAGCAGCTCTATCAATAGCTACTGCAACTGTCAAAATAGCGCACACAAGAATTGGCAACAATACCGGCCAATCTAATTGAATTGAATGTAATAATAGTTCCATTTTTTATATCCTCTTTTACTCTATTTTTTATCTTTTTGTTGGGGTGAAACCCCAACCTATGTTTATTTTTCTTCGTTCCCTCTCCTTAGAGGGGGTTATGGAGGGGGGTATCTTACATCCCCTCTTTAATACCTTGACGCATTGAATACGTTGTAATCGAATGTAAACTGAATATCAATGCTTTGTCCTTTAAAGTCCGCTGGTAACGGTCTGAACGGTGCAGTCAATTCTACTGCTTTTAATGCCGCTTGGTCTGCAGATGGCATGCCGGAAGATTTATGAACTCTGCAGGATAACAATCTGCCGTCTTTTGCAATCTTGAATAAAAGAACTACACGTTTGCTTTCATTTCCTTTTGGAGGATCCCAGTTCAATTTTATTCTACGTTGCAATTCTCTCATGTATGGACCAAAGTCAGGTTCTCTTAAGGCATCTATACCTGGAGCACCACCGCCACCTCCTGGGTTGCCGTAATTACCGCTTCCGCTTCTTGAGCCTGTACCTCTAGCTAATTGACCGCTACCACCGCCTGCTGATGGTGATAATGATGGTCTTGGTGCATAAGCACTACCGTGCGAGCCTGAACCTGTACTTCCGCCTGATCTTGCACCGGAACTTGCACCCGTTCCGCCAACAGGTCCTGTTGAAAGAGTTTTACCTACAGGCGCACCTTTTGGTGCCGCAACAGTAAATGGTGAAGATGGTTTTACTACAGGATGTGGCGCAGAAACAGGTCTTGCACTTGGCCTTGCTGTAGGTGGTGCCGGTTTTGCAGTCGAAGGCTTATTCGCTGTCGTTTGATTTTTTCTTGGTGTTTGCGCCTTAGGTTGTTGTTTTGCTGGCTGTTGTTTATGTTGAACAGCATGTTTTTTCACTTGCTGTTGTTGTTTTTTTATAAGTTTATTTGCGCTTTGTGCTGCAGCCGATGGCTTAGAAGCTTTCTTCGGTGCAGGGGATGGCATAGAAACCTTACGTTTAGGGTCGTTTATGCCGCCGCTTCTTGAATTCATATCAGAACGATTTTTTGTATTAGGATTTCTCGGCGTTGCTTCTTTATCAACCAAAACAAACTCAATATCCTTTTTTAATTGAGCATCAGGCTTTTTGAACAGGCTTAAATTAATCCCCATCAAAGCCAAAGCAATTGTAATTAACCAAATTAATAGAACAACTGCCGGATGTAATGCCGTAGAAATCGCTAATGATTTCTTAAATGGAATTACTTCAGGTTTGCTCGTTACAATGGATGGTAGAGTGTATGGCTCTACATTGTTATCCTCGTCCTCGTCTAGTATAAAACTTCTTTTACTAATAATTGACACTTTATTTTTCTCTCTAATATTACCTTTTTAGAATAAATAGTTTGAAGGTGATTTAAATTAACCTACTTACTAATTTTCATAACTATAACTTGATGTTGAAGTTGTAATAGGTTGAGTCAACAACAAGTCTACAGTTGCATTTGCAGGAATTTCAACATCATTTCCCTTGTCAAACGCAGATTTTACCAAGCCTCCGCCTGCACCAACTGCTGTACCAAGAGCAGCACCTTTACCTACGCTACCGCCAGCTAATGCACCAAATACAAGACCTGACAAAGCACCTGTCGCGCTACCTACTGCCATATCTTTTGCGTAATCTTTTGTTACATCAAGTTTTGTACCACCAACAAGAACTCCTGAAGAATCGTCTGTTTTAATTACAGCAGAAATAGGAATTTGAGTCCCGTATGGCGTGTATATTTGTGTAAATCTCACACAAAGTTTACCGTTCATGCTTCCTCTTTTAGCTTTTGAAGCTTCAATTACAGTACCATAAATTGTGCTTCCGGCTGGAGCGATAAGTTTATTGTTATAATAATAATCTGAACCGAGCAACATACTTACACTTTGTCCTGCCGTTGCATTAGCAGATGACAACGGTGATGTTAAAGTCGCAGGAACACAAGTACCTGCCGGAACCATTACAACACTACCTTTTAGCGGTTGCTTCGCAGAATATTGCATAGGTTGTTGATAATATTGCCCGCTTGGTTGTGGTTGGGGTTGTTCAAAAGAAAAATTTGACGCCGCAAAAGCTGTATTAAAAGAACACAAAGACACCAACATTAATGACGAAATCAATTTTTTACTCATAACTATAACCCTCCCTAATAATATTTTATTATCAATCGAGATTTTGTCAATTCTAAAAAATTATCACATTGTTTTTTGTCTAGTTAAAATCAAATTATAAAAAGAAATAAGTGCTTTTCGTAACTTACAAGCCAGTTTTTAGATTTAATTTGAAGTAATCAATTAACTTGACAATTGAAAGAATTTCTTCAAACATTGTAAAAAATTGTTTAGGCTCATCTACGGGCTTGAATAAAGAACAAATTGAGAATAGGTCCTTTTTAGTAAATAAACCAATTAAAAGATAGCCTTCGTAGAATGAACACCTCAATTTATCAGCTCTAAATGCAGTTTTCATATATTTTAGTTTTTGCATAAAAGATGGCGTAATTAAATACCTTGCTTCTACTTCGTCATTAGTATAGATGTCATATTTTTTATTAAATTCAATATCTTCTAATTTAGCCAAGTTCAATTTTCTATTATTGTACAAACTAGAATAGTCATGGGATATAACACCCATAATACCACCTCTTGTTAGAGGTCTTTTTGATTCAATAATAGTATTTCCTGTAAAATTTTTATTCATTTTGATTTTTACAATCACACCCTCACGAGCTTTTATGAATTGACTTCCGTTTTTTTGCCAAAAGAGTTCTGCTATTTCAAAATATACATCATTATGTATTCCTTTAAATATATCATCATATTTTGCAGAATATCTAGGATAATTTACAAGTAAATTGGCATTGAAAAACATTCTGTCATCATAACATTCTCCTTCTGTCCATTCAAGATTTTTAAAACAAGAACACACAAGTGGCATGATATTTTGTTTTACAGAGTTTTCAAAACATTTTTTTGTGTAAGGAATAGTATTAAATGCAAGCATTGTAAAAATAAGCACCATAAAACCCATGAACTCTGGTATAAACTTTATTTTTTCAAAAATTTCGTTATATAAGACTAAACTTGAAAATATAACAATTGCCAATACTACAAATAATATAGATAAAACCGTAGAAATAATTAAGTTATGCTTTCGCTCATCTTCGAAATCTAGAATACTTGGTTTTATAAGATTAAAAAAGTTTTCTTGAAACTCATTGCGCATTTGCGAATATGTTTTTTCTTGCATTTCTATATTTTACCTTTTATTTCAAAAAATCATTTGTTCTTATTGCTCGTCTTTCTTGTTCTGTTGCCTTAATAAAATCAACAGTTTTAATATTCAACATTCTAGCCATTAACGATGATGGAAAAATTTCAACGACATTTTTTAATTCATTAGCTGCTGAATTATAGAATCTTCTTGCAGCTGCGATATGTTCCTCTACTTCATTATATGTTTGCATTGCAACAAGCATTGTTTTATCCGCTTTTAGTTGTGGATAATTTTCTAATGTGACCATAATTTGTCCCATTTTCTTTACAATTTCGCCATCTAAGGCAATTTTACGATCAATATTTTCAAAGCTTGAAGATAGTCCAATCACCTGTGTTCTTAACTTCGTAACCTCTTCCAGAACTTCACGCTCATGTTCCATGTATTTTTGTGCAATAGTTAGAATATTTGGAATTAAATCATATCTTTTTTTAAGTTGTACATCTATTGAATAGAATGCCTCTTGAGCTTTGTTTCGTTTTCTTATAAGAGAAGCATATATTAAATAACTCCAAAATGCGACTATAATAACTGCAACAACTAATAAAATTAGCAAACTCATTATAAAACCCTTTCTATGGTTAATTTATTGTTTTTTGTTAATTAATTACCGTATGCGTCATGTGAATCGGTGCAACAAGCACAACTATTAGATCAGCACCTGATGAAATAGTAACATGTTCACCCATCTTGCGTTCCGCTCCCGGAACACATTGCAATGTCCCCATTGCTCTAAACATCGTCCAACGTTGATAATGTGGCATTCTGATATATTTTGCAGGTGGAGTTAAACCGCCGCCAATCGTGTTATTATTAGCCGTATAAATATAAGCTTTGATAGGAACTTCATATCCGTCAGTAAGGTACATTTTATTGACAAATACTTTCATTGCAGCATTTGTTCCGATTATCGGTTCGTTTTTCTTTTCAATATAACCGTTTAAACGCGTACCTTCTGGTATTATATTTTTGTTATATAAATAAATATCCGAAGTTGTAATAAATCCGACAGAATCCCCTTCTTCACAGTAAGCAGTTGAAAATTCTTGCAAAGAAATAACAGGTATATGCGTGCCTTCAGGAATATCGTATTCATCATAATCACGAAGATTAACTTCTGCAGCAAAAACAACAGAAAATAATAAAAGGACAAATGTTAATAAAAACTTCTTCATACTACTAATTATAGCACAGTTTACAAGTCTAATGTCATTTTATAAACATCATTTTTATTAACATTAAAAATTGTTGATAAAATAACGGAAATATCTTTGTCTCTAAAACCTTTTTTCTTCAAGTCAATAATATGTGTTTTTAAATCGAAATCATAATCAGTATCTTCTGCATAAATCATACAAACAATTTCGCCTTTAATTCCATCTTTAAAATGTTCTAAAACGTTCGAAATGTTATCAGTTACAATTTCTTCAAAAAGTTTTGTAATTTCGCGCCCTAAAGAAATTTTAATATCGCCTCTATACCCTTGAATAACTTTTAGAGTTTTAAGAATTCTCTCAGGAGAATCATAAAATACCATATTTTGAGCAGAATATTTTTTACAAATTTCTTTAATTTGGCTTTCTGTTCTCGGTATAAATCCTACAAAAGAAAATTGTTCATCTTTTCTAGGTAGTTGTGAAAGAAATGTCGTTACTGCACAAGCTCCGGCAAGAGATGTTACAGAAAAACCTTCTTTTAAAAGAGCAGAAACAATAACTCCACCCGGATCGCAAATCATCGGTGTTCCTGCGTCAGACACTAAGGCAATAGTTTTTCCTTCCTTTATGTGATTTAAAAAGAAATCAATGCGTTCATGTTCATTGTATTTGTGGTATGAAATACACTTAGTAGAAATTTCATAATGGTTTAAAAGTTTTTGCGTAATTCTTGTGTCTTCGCAAGCAATTAAATCAACCTCTTTAAGAATTTCTACTGCACGAAATGTAATATCTTTAATGTTTCCAATCGGAGTTGGTACAATATAAAAATCAAATTTTCTTTGTGACACTTTATCACCTAGTATTTTGTCTTATCTAAAAAAGTTCTAACAGCTTCTGTCAAATTTTCAGGCGTAACAAGTGAAGTTTCACCGGATTGTTGATCAGTTTTAGGCGCAAGAATACTTTCACGGATTTTGTTATAGACAGTTAAAATCAAAAATAGCAATATTGAAGAAACTGCAACGCTTCCCATTCCTATTAAGAATTTTTTAGCCATTTTCTTTTTGCTTACAGGCTGTTTATATGGAATTGTATCGAGTTGTGGTAATTTTTCTTGTGTAGTTTGAACATTTTCTTGCGTTGTTTCAGCAATCGGCATTAAAGCCTCACCGGTAGCTTCTTCTGCTATTACCGGTGAAACTAACATTAATGCTATAACGATTGTAAGAATTTTATTCTTCAACATTTTTCTTTGTAGTCTTTCTTGTTCTCTTTTGAGAATTTCTGTTAGGTCGTCTTGTTCTTTTTGGTTTTTCTTCCGCAGTTTCTTCAGTTTTAACTTCTTCTACAGCTGTTTCAGCTGGAGTGGTTTCTGTTGCTTTTTCTTCTGCAACAGGAGTTTTTTCTTCTACAGCAGGTTCTTCAACCTTTTTAGCAGCATCTTCTGCTATAACAGGTGCGATTTCAGAAGTTTCATTGATTACTGTTTGTGCAATGTTTTCAGCCTTAACTTCTGTTTCTTTGACCTTGCGTCTACCTCTACCACGAGATTTTTTAACTTCTTTTTCTTGTTTAATTTCTTGAACTTCTACTTGAGCCTCAACTGAAGGATTTTCAGTAATCGGTTCAAGTTTTTCTTCTTGAACTACTGTTTCCTTAATTTCTTCTTGCGGTTTATTATTAAATTTATTGTTGTTATTAAATTTCTTTTTACCGCCCATTGGAAGTTTTAACTTAGCTGCCTTAGCTCTATATTCGCCTTCTGAAGTAGCTGATGCGAATTTGATGTCCTCCATGATATAGCCATTACCTTGGCAGTGCGGACAACGCTTTGCAAAAATTTCGCTAATTGCTTGACCTTGTCTGTGTCTTGTCATTTCAACAAGTCCTAAATCAGAAAGTTGACCGACTTGAGGTTTAGCTTTATCTGCTTCTACAGCCAATTCTAATTCTTCCATCATAGCAAGTTTATCAACACGGTTTGTCATATCAATAAAGTCAATGATAATCATACCGCCGATGTTTCTAAGTCTTAATTGACGTGCGATTTCGTGAACCGCTTCAATATTCGTCTTAAGAATAGTTTCATCTTGAGTTGCGGAATTTGTAAATTTACCACTGTTAACGTCAATTACAGTAAGTGCTTCCGTAGTTTGGATAAACAAATAACCACCTGATGGCAAATTAACTTTCATTTGTAAAGCTGCTTTGATTTCTTTATGAATATCCATTGCAACAAGCAAAGGTTCGGAGCCTTTGTACAAAGTAACATTGATGTTTTTGTTCATGTGCCAGTTTTGAAGAATGTTTTGAACTCTATTTAATGCAAATGCCGTATCAACAACAATTTCTTGAGTTTCTTCATTGCAAGCTTCTCTTATTACTCTGTAAAGCAAATCTTGGTCTCTGTATAAAAGACTTGGAGGTGTCATACTTTCAGCTGACGTAATAATATTATTCCATTTTTCTAAAAGAATTTCTAAATCTTCTTGAATATCAGCTTCAGTTTGACCTTCAGCCTCTGTTCTGACAATAACGCCAACTCCAACAGGTTTTAGTAAGTTTACAATTGATTTTAATCTTGCTCTTTCTTTAGCAGAAGTAATTTTTTTACTTACGTTAATCCCTGCTTCATTTGGCATCAATACCAAAAATCTTCCCGGAAGTGAAATTTCGGTTGTAACTCTAGGACCTTTATGTCCAACAGGTTCTTTAACAACTTGAACAACAATTTTTTGTTTAGGCTTTAGTTTGTCTTGCAATGCGCCTTTACCCATAACGTCTTGTGCGTGCAAAAAGCCCATCTTGTCAGAGCCTACGTTTACAAACGCAGCTTCGATTGACGGTAAAATATTTTCAACTTGCGCAAGGTAAACATCACCTAAGATAATTTCACCTCTATGCACATAAAATTCTGCAACTTTTCCTTTTTCAATAACCGCAGCGATATTGTCACGCTCAGCTATTACAATTTTGTTAGCTATTGAATCTTTCATTCTTTTAAATCCTTTGTTAGTTTAGCAGTTTAGTAGTTTAGAAGTTGAAAAGAAATTTTAATTCTTATTCTATCTAATTTTTAAACTGACATTATTCTCTTATTTTCTGGGGTAATTCTCAGCCCCTCTATATCTCGTTGAGGTTTTTGTCTAAAAGCTTTTTAATATCTCGCTCTTCATTACAAGTTTCTTAAAATTATCCGCTATTATTGCGTGAATTAGAATCTTGTTTTTAGACATATAAACAGATATTTTTCATCAAGTCTATGTATTTGATAGATTTTATATCTATTGTTTTTTTAAACCTTTTTTGTTTTTCTTCGTGATTAATTTCCAGCGGAAGATAAAACCTCTTTCTTATCATACTAAAATTTTTCAAAATTGTAAAGAGAGTATAAAATATATAGCAAAAAATATTTTTAGCAGTTTTATCTAAGTGAGTACAAATTTTTAAATTAAAGAAAGGACTAACATGAACTATTTAAAAACACTTGCTGTTGCAACTCCATTAACTATTTCTGCATTTACTTTAACCGGATGTTATTGCGATCATAATCATAGATCTTGTGAAGAACAAACAAATTTTGAAAATGATAATTCTATACCAATGCAGCAAGAATATCAAACCGATTTTGAAAATTATTCAACGTCAACGCAACAAGAAAGACAAACTTACGAAAAAAATGATTCTTCAAACACAACGCAACAAGAACGAACTGTTTATAGAAAACCCAATATTCCTCGCATAAATTCTAATGTTATACAATATAGAAATTTATCAGGCAAGGTTGTAAATGTAAGAGTCATTGATGACGCAACAATTTCACTATATAAATCAATACAAAAATATTCCAATGTCAATTCTCCAGATATAAATGATATTGGTGGTTTTTATGCTGATGTTGAATCAAACATTAGTAAAGCACAGTTGGACGAATCAAATGATTGGGCTGTAAAAAGTCGTATATACGATGTAACCTCTCAGGCAGTTGTAGCTCTTAGACATTTGCAATGTTCTACAATGTTTAATAAATTGTTTGATATTTTTACTTCACCAAATAGTGAAGGTGGTGAAAATATAACAGTTAACGAGTATACTAAAATGATGGATGCTTGGTCATCAACAGGGATTAGAAATAATCGTTAATCAATTATCGTAGATAAATGTAAATGGTGCAAAAAAATTGCACCCTACAATTGACAAAGAAATATATGTTCGATTTTGAGCGTATTTTATTCAAGAAATGTAGGGTGCAATTTTTTGCACCATTTACATTATTTCAGAACGTAGGGTGGAAACCGCTTACTAAAATTTTTCAAAATTGTAAAGAGAGTGTAAAACTTTACAATTTCCATAGTCTTCTATGCTTCTTCTGACTCCTCAGTTTCTACAATAGGTTCTTTATAAATTTGAAGCTTCGTAATTCTTGCTCCGTCAACTTCTTCTACTGTAAATGTCAGACCGTTAAAGGAAACAGTATCACCGACTTGTGCAATTCTTCCCAAAAGTTTAACAACAAGCCCCGCAATTGTATCAACGTCATCTTCTTCAAACAAAGATTCTTTTAAATCAAAGAATTTAACAAGCTCATCTATTCGCATCATAGCATTTGCAATATAAGTGTTTTCGCCGATTTCCTTAATATCTGCTTCTGCTTCTTCATCAAATTCATCCTGAACTTCACCGATAATTTCTTCTAAAACATCTTCTAAAGTGATTAAACCGGATGTTCCACCAAATTCGTCAATAACAACAGCAATTTGGCAATGAAGTTTTCTGAATTCAATAATTAAATTATCTAAAGTCATAGTTTCAGGCACTAACATCAAAGGACGAATAAGCTTTTGAACAGAAAAAGATTCATGCTTCATAGCTAATGAATATAAATCTTTAACATGAATAAAGCCTAAGATTTTATCGATATTTTCTTCGTACACGGGATATCTTGTATATTGGTTTTCTAGTGCAACTTTATTTAATTCTTCGTAAGTAATATCATCAGGTATACAAACCATATCGGTTCTTGGAATCATAACCTGTTTCGCCATTAAGTCAGAAAATTTAAACATATTATGAAGCATTTCGGCTTCTGTTTCGTTTAAAACGCCTTCATTATAACTTGCATCAACCAACATATCCAATTCTTCGGTTGAATGAACCAAAGACGCATCTTCTGAATTAGCGTGACATGCAGAAAGAATCTTGTTACCTGAAACTTCAAGCAACCAAACAAAAGGTTTAAAAATAGTTATAAACATATCCATCGGTGTTGAAACCAATAGCGCAATTGTTTCAGGGTGTCTTAGAGAAATACATTTAGGCAACTGTTCGCCTAACAGTACATGGAAATAAGTTACCAAAACAAAAGAAATAGGAACTGCTACCACGTGAGATGAAACATGCGCCAATGAGCCAGCAAATAATCTTATAACCGGCTCTATTAATTGTACAATAGTTGATTCTGCAACCCAACCTAAAGCGATACTTGCGATTGTTACACCAAGTTGTGCGGCTGCAAGCATTTTGTTTACATCATCTACTAACTTCATCGCTTTTTTTGCGTTAGAATTTCCATCATTACAAAGTTGTTCCAAACGGGTTTTTCTGACTTTCACTAATGAAAACTCAGCAGCAACAAAAAAACCGTTCACAAATAATAAAAATAGAATTATAAAAATGTTTATAAATATGTCTGTCAGGTCCATTTTCTCTCAAATACCTTTTATAGTTATAATTATAATATTACACTATACAAGAAAATTTTGCAATTGTAACGTTTGTATTTTAACTCTTAAGAATAATGCTGTTCAAAAAATATTAGCAAACCGGGTAATATACTCATAATCTTGCTTATTATTTAATTAAAATGTAGGAAGCAATAAGATGCTAGCCGATAGGAGGATTAACGATATGACAGCAGTTGTAGAAACAGAAAAACAAACGATTAGTGTAATAATAATTGAAGATTTTAAGTTGACTCGTGTCGGACTAAGATGCGCACTTAATGCAAATGAAGATATTAATGTTGTTGCGGAAAGTGAAAATGCTGCAGATGGTTTGGAATTAATTAAGAAACATGTGCCTGATATCGTCTTGATGGATTTAGGACTTGCAGGCATGAACGGTATAGAAGCGACAGTTAAAGTTAAAGAAATTAACAAGGATATTAAAGATAAAGATATTAAAGTCATTGCTTTAACTTCACATGATAGAGAAGAAGAGGTTATAGCAGCTCTTTCTTCAGGTGCGATGGCATATTGTTTAAAAGATATTGACCCTGCAAAATTGGCAGATGTGATTCGTGATGTAAATAATGGTGTTTGCTGGTTAGATCCGGTGATTGCAAGAAAAGCTCTCGATGCATTTCCAAAACAAGAAACAGTGGGTATATTAAAAGATAAAACAGCGGAAGAAGGTCGTATCCCTTTAACCGATAGAGAATTTGAAGTTCTTAAACATTTGGTAGACGGTAAAAGTAATACCGAAATTGCTAAAGAACTTATAGTCAGTGTGCATACAGCGAAAGCGCATGTTTGTTCAATTTTACAAAAGATGTGTGTGAATGATAGGGTTCAGGCTGCAGTTAAAGCCGTAAAAGAAGGTTTGGTTTAGTGTTTATCTTCGATAATGAATGTCGTTGCGGAAACTTCTGTAACGGCATTTTTTTGTAAAATTAATACAAGAACGCCTGCTCTTTTTGGAGCAGGCGGAGTCAATTATTATAATAATTACTATCCGATATTTGATTAACCTAAACCGAAGGTTGGAGCTGAGTCCTTGATTCCTTCTGAACAAGCTTGTTTGATGCTTTCCAATCTTGCCTTTGCATCTGCAAGTTGAGCTTCGCAAGATTCTTTGTCCAAATCCATTTCGGTTTCTTTTTCTTCTAACGGAGCAAGAGCCATATCTTGTTCTGCTTCTAATTGTGATTTTGCTGCTTCTAACCAAACTGAGATGTTGCTTTGGTATTGAGAACTCATCTGACTGCACATTGCTTGAGCTTGAGATTGGTTGATTTGAGCTGCGGTCATAGCCTGCATAAAGGCTTGAACATCTGCTTTTTCATATTGACCATTGCTACCATATTTGCCAGTACCTTTGTTATCATCACCAATTTGTTCTTTCAAACCGCCTGTCATATATTCAGACATCATATTATTGAATTTATCTTGGTCAAATGATACAGATGTTTTACCACCATTTCCATCTGGCATTTCAATATTTTTGCCACCATTTAATAATGAGCCTAACATTTGATTAGCAACAAAGCTTGTTATACTTGAACCCATATTATAAGGATTAAATGCTTGATTTTGAGT
Source organism: uncultured bacterium (assembly GCA_900553895.1). Lineage (GTDB taxonomy): Bacteria > Cyanobacteriota > Vampirovibrionia > Gastranaerophilales > Gastranaerophilaceae > CAG-196. The sequence continues at coordinate 16,443 of USFB01000001.1, forward strand.
ACCTAATCCCATTTGATTTTGGAAGAATACCGTAGCTTGACTTTGCATTATTTGTGCTTGTTTTTCAAGTTGAGACATTTTGCTAGAGTACATTTTTTGTACTCTGGAAATGTTCTTCGTTATCCTTTCCTTTCGACTAGATAGACGAAGTTCTTGTAAAGTCAATTTGTTGACTTTACGTTGAAGCCTCATTTTTTCATGTAGTAACATCAAGAATGCCATTGTCTGTATCTAGTCTCCGTGTCTATTTGTACTTTTATATATATAAAGTATTCTAAGAACGCAGAATTTCACATGTTTAGCAATATTGTTACAAATCTTTACATAAATTTATTTTTAATAGATTATTCAAATCTTTCAAACACCTTATCGATATTTTTTAAATAATCTTCAACACTAAAACAAGCTTCTATTTCATCATTCGAAAGCAAATTTGTTACAACTTTATCATTATGGAGAGCATCTTTGAAATGTCCGCCATTAAGTGCTGATAGCGCGTGACCTTGCACAATTCGATATGCATCTTCTCTTGTTAATCCTTTTTCAACTAGTTTCAACAATACTTTTTGTGAAAATACAACTCCGCCATAGAGCTTTGTATTCTTAAGCATATTATCTTTATGCACTACAAGGTTTTCCATGACATTATTAAATCTGTGCAGCATAAAATCTACAAGAATTAACGAATCCGGAAATATAATGCGTTCGGCGGAGCTGTGAGAAATATCTCTTTCGTGCCAAAGGTTAATATTTTCAAATGCTGTAATCATATTTGAACGCACAACTCTTGCCAATCCGCAAAGATTTTCGCACAAAACAGGATTCTTTTTGTGTGGCATAGCAGAAGAACCTTTTTGGTTTTTAGCGAAGCCTTCTTCTACTTCGCGAACTTCGGTTTTTTGTAAATGTCTGATTTCTGTTGCAAATTGCTCAATTAATGAAGCGATTAATGCAAGTTGTGAAAAGAATTTTGCATGTCTGTCTCTTGAAATAATTTGTGTAGAAATTTTTGCAGGTTTGAGCCCTAGCTCGGAACAAGTTATTTCTTCTATTTCTGGTGGAATGTTGCTGTATGTTCCGACCGGACCTGAAATTTGTCCAACTTCTATTTCTTTTAATGTTATATTGAAACTTTCCTTTACTCTAGTTAGGGCATCAAGCCAATTAAGAAGTTTAAAGCCGAATGTCATAACTTCTGCGTGTACTCCGTGTGAACGTCCCATGCAGATTGTATTCTTGTGTTCAAAGGCCAATTTTTTAATTGTTTCAGTAAGATTATCCAATTCTTTATTAATATATTTAGAGCTGTCAGAAATTTGTAGAGCAAAAGCCGTATCAATGACATCAGAGCTAGTTAAACCCATGTGAATATATTTTGCGTTTTCAGGTCCTACAGATTCATTTACGGCAGTTAAAAAAGCTATAACGTCGTGACGAACTTCGCGCTCGACTTCGTCAATTCTATCCAGTGTGAAAGATGCTTTTTCTTTAATTTCGTTTAAATTTGCTTGAGGAATTTTTCCCAGTTTTGCATAAGCTTCGCAAACTGCGAGTTCTACTTTTAAATAATATTCAAACTTGGCTTGTAATTCCCAAATATTTTTTATTTCTTCTCTTGAGTATCTTTCAATCATAATATCCTCGCTTCAAGTTATATTGTAACATTTAAACTGTTGGTGTAAATATTGCGCGGTGTAATTTCAAGTTGAGGCTATGGCGAAACTAAGAAATTCGGGTGGGGGCTTATCGAATTAAAGTTTATCAAATAAAACTAGGTCAGGCACTGAAATACTAAAAATTTATAAGCCCCCACCCTAACCCTCCCCCATAGGAGAGGGAACGTGCTAAAGTCGCTCATTAAGCAAAAGCATATGCCCTTCTTTATAAAGGAATTGGATGCACTTGTGTTTGTTGAGTTGCTTTTGCTTGACAAAATTAAAAAAAATATTAAACCAAATGGTGGATATTTGATTTTTATATCTAAAGTTTAATAATTAATATCCGATGTAATTATTGAAAGGATTTAGAACTATGTTTTCGTCAATGATTCAGAATTTATTAACTTCATCAGGTAAATCAAGTGCTATGCAACGCGCTGTACAGATGAACAATTATGTAAACAATCTTAATTCTCAGTGGGCACCTGTTGAAAAGAATACAAACGCTTTACCTGAAGCAAATAATAATATTCAATCTTTTGATAATGTATTAAAAAATTCAGCACAAGTTAAATTCGGGGACTTACTTACAAATCCTTCAACAAGAGTTAACGCTAATATTTATACGGCAAAAGCATCTGGAGTAGCTGAAAAACTTACAACAAGAGAACAGATTAAAGGTTTGGTTTCAAGAATTTCTAAAAAACACGGTGTTGACGAAAAGCTTGTAAACGCATTAATAAAACAAGAATCAGGATTTAATCCAAATGCAAAATCAAAAGTTGGCGCAATGGGTTTGATGCAATTAATGCCTTCAACAGCAAAAGGTTTAGGAGTTACAAATGCAATGGACCCTGAACAAAATGTAGAAGGTGGTGTTAAGTATCTAAAATCAATGCTAAATAAATATAATGGGAATGTAATTCTTGCTCTCGCAGCATACAATGCAGGTCCCGGTGCTGTTGATAAATATGATGGAGTACCACCGTATAAAGAAACTCAAAATTACGTTAAATCTATACTTTCTAATTATCTCTAATCAGTTATGCATTAGTTGAAAGATTCTTTGTTTCACGTTCTCTATCTTGTTTTTCATGAATTCGTCTTGTGTTTTTATAAGTTAATCTAGGTATAAACCAGCCTAACAAGTACGGAGAAATAAAGAAGGTAGTCAATAAGCCCGGCACAGAGTTCAAACCTCTTGCAAATGATGCAATTTTATTACTACGTGCTTTGCCGGTGCCTTTCATAACCTTTTCAATGATTTTATCAGGTTTGTCAAATTTCTCAACAAAAGATATAATCTTCTTATTTTTATCTTTCTTTTTCATGCCTTTTAAGGATTTTAAGTCAAGAGTAGATGTATTAAATATTTCTTCCGCGTTTTCGGACTTAGAAATGATTTTTTGCAAATCACCGCCGTTTTTGTCGATATACTTGCAGAAGTTTAGCATTTTTTCTTTAGAATTTATATTATCATAAAGCGCAGTAATTTCTGCATTTGAAAGAACATGTGCTTTTGAATATGGGTTGAATAAATCGGCAATCGTTTTGGTTTTTCCCATATTTCTGTCTTTATGCATTAATACAAAGCCTGAATTTTTTTCATAAGACGTAACAAATGCTCTGGTTCCCATTGGTACCGCAAATACAACCGCCAAGCTTGACGTTAAATCCCTTAATAAAATTTCATAAAGTTCTGTCAAATCTTTTTTGCCATTTTCATCCTTTTGCGCTCTATTATATGCATGCAGACCACGCGGAGCTAGCAGACCAAATATAGAAAGTCCTGCCATTAATGAATTGGTAAAGTTGTGACCATTATATTCAAGTTCGGATGATACGAAATCACTCTTATTTTTACCTATAAGTTTTCCTAAACGTTCTAGTAAACTTGGTTTGCCTCTGCCTTTAAATGAAACGTTATTATCATTCGCTTGTTCTTCCTGTACAGGTGTTTTTCTTGCGCCAGGTGCGACATCTCCTCTAGCATAAATTTTAGGAAGAACTGATAAAACGCCCAAAGTAGCAAACATCATTGAAATATTGGTAATCATGCGTTTTGCCAATGATTTATCCTTAATGCTTTCTGCTTGAAGTTCGTCCAATTTATCCAAATGCTTGTTTGCAACAATCGCATCATCAGTATATTTAATCATTGCATCAATAGCATCCTTTGTTCCGAAAACTTTCTTGCTATCAAATTTATCGGAGCCGAATTTAACTTTTTGAAGCATATCTAAATCAGAACTTTTTGAGTATTTAATATTGTTAATATGTTCAACAATATTTTGCATGCATTGATTTTTATATTTTGCTTTTCCTCTGAATTTTGCTAATTTTGCGTCAGCAGGAATATTTTCCATGTTAGCAATTTGCTTTAGTATATAGTCTACAGAATCCTTTGTCGCATTTTCTTTCCCAACGGTATCTGTTAAAATGTTTTCGATATTTGTTTTATAGAATTCATTTTTAAATTTGTCTGCATTTTTAAGCAACGATTTATCAAATTCAGGTTTTGCCAATATTTCTTTTAAACTGTTTCCGAAACGTTTGATTAATTGAGTATTCACACTGGTTGATTTTCCGAATTTTGCAGCAATTAGCAATGATAACGGTGCAACTGCCATCATGCACGGTCCTGTCATGCCTTCTCTACCGAGTACTTCAAAACCTTCTTGCATGTTGTAATGTCCTGTGTGCTCTTTATCACGTAAAAAGCCTGCAGCAGTACGCGGAACGGTCATGCCTATACCGTCCTGAATTAAGAATGATGCTAGGAACCCACCGTTTTCAATGCTCTGCATTACAGAGCCTGATGCATTCAAAACGCTCGCCATGCCGGACTTAAATGCAACCTGTCGCTTCTCTTGCTTATCATTATTGTTAATATTTTGAACTGTTGAACTTTGTACTTTCAAATATGACCTACCATAAAAATACTTCTACATGTAGATAAAGTCACCTAAATAGAAAAATTTGCTATATTGTAAAGAAATGTTTAAAGATTGTTACATTAACGATAGACCCCCAACAGAATTTCTAAGCTTCGCAAGGCTTCGCTTTAAATTCTTCCCTCCTCGCGCGATGCTACCGAAAAAAGTTGACTAAATGTCAAGTCATTATGAGTGCAGCTGGGTTGTGGCTCTTTGAATGGACTTTATAGCAAAAAAAAAGAGTCATTTATGACTCTAAAAACTTAATTGTGTGAAGTGTAGTATATAAATTTTGATTGTGTTTTTAATATCCTTGTATATATAAAGTATTTTTCTTTTGAATAATTGTTATAAAAGATGTTAATCGTTACAATTCTTTACAAAAAGTTGATTTTTATAAATGAAACATTAAATCTTTGTTAGAGAGGTAGTTTAAATGTTTATAACAAATTTATTTACACATAAATGCACACATGAACACGTTACTCCCGATAAAGACCAAGCATATTGTCCCGATTGTGGAAAATTAATCAAAAATGAGTGGTATATTACACGTTGTGCATGTTGTGGAGTTAAACTCAAAGCTATGAGCAAAAAAGGAGAAATAGTTCCACAGCTTCATTATTGCTACAATTGCGGAAGCAGTGAATATAAAGTCGAAAAATTAGATGAAATTAACTTTGTTGATATCAGATTTGCGGCTTTAGTAAAACAAGTTGTTGAAAATAAAGAAACTATCTGTTCTACAATCAGGTGTTGGCAAGAAAGAACAGACGTGAAACCAAAATTGCTAGTACAATACCTGTAAAATCTGCGATAATACCCGTCAAAAGTGCATAGCGGAATTTTTTAATACCGATTGAGCCGAAATATACAGCAAGAACATAAAACGTGGTTTCGGAACTCCCTACCATTACAGCCGCAAGCTTAGTTACATAAGCATCAGGTCCGAAGTTATTTGCTATATCAGAAAATAATCCCAACGTAGCTGAGCCTGATAACGACCGCGTAAGCATAATCGGAACAATATCAGCAGGAATAAAATCACCGACAAAGTTTTTAATCAAATCCATTGCGCCGCAAGCTTTAAACATAGATACGCCAACCATTATTGCTACCAGATAAGGTATTATTGAAACAGAAACTTTAAACCCGTCTTTAGCACCTTCTACAAATTCTTCATATACTGGTACTTTTTTTATTAAACCAACGCATAAAATTGCTAGTATCATAATCGGAAGGATATATAAAGATATTTTTTCAATCATGCTCCCTCCAAATTTTTCTAAAAATTAACGCTGTAATTATAGCGATCAAAAAAGATATTGATGTTACGATAAGGGTAGGCAAAATTATTTCAGAAGGATTTTTTGCGCCGACGCCAACTAATACTGCTATTACAGTTGCAGGGATAATTTGAAATCCTGCAGTATTCATTCCTAAAAACATACACATGCTATCTGTTGCTGTGTCTTTATTTTTATTATCATCTTGTAATTCTTTCATAACTTTAAGCCCGATTGGAGTTGCCGCATTGGTTAAACCGAGGGCATTCGCAGCTACGCTCATTGTAATATCTCCGACAACGGGACTATCTTTTTTTACATCTTTAAACAAAATTTTTGCAATTGGATTAAGCAGTTTGGATAAAATCTGAACCAAACCTGATTTTTCAGCAATTCGCATTATGCCAAGCCAAAACGCCATAATTCCGATTAGCGAAAAAGAAATTTTAACGGCAATATTACAAGCCGAAAGCATCGAATTTACGACTTCGTTAAGTGTATTGTTGAAAATTCCGACAACTATCGAAACAGCAATTAACGCGAAAAAGATATAATTCATAGAATCATATTAAGTAAAAAAAATCTGTTTGTCGATTTTTATCTTAACAAAATATTACAATTTGTTGGTATTTGTCAGTATTTTTATATTATTATATAATAAGTATGAATGTAGAATGTGGGATAGAGTAAGAAAAATGGCAGAAATAAATAATTTTTCGGAGATTACAGAAAATTTTGATACAATTAAAACCTTGTTAAATTCAATTAGAGCGCAAGGTATATTGAATACTTCTGATGTTGACAAGCTTCTTGCAGGGATTAATTCTAAGCTTGAAAAAATCAATACTGAAGAAGATATTGACCTTATCAAAATCTTTTTGTCTGAATTAAAACAAAATTTGGATGAACGCCATAGTGTGCTGATTTCAAAATTTGGTGCGATAGAATCTCTATTCTCAAACTTACTTAAAAACAGTGCAGACACTCTAAAATCAAGCGAAGTTAAAGAGTTGTTTGATATTGTTGCAACAAATTTGTCAGTATTCTCAAGAGAAGTTGTATCACAAAAAGAAACTCTAACTGACATTACTCTAAGACTTGATGCAATGCGTTCTGATGATTCTCAAAAGAAAGAAATAATTAAAAGCGTATCGCTTCTTAAGAATGACTTAGAAAATTTGAAAAACGGCTTTGATTCAATTGTTTTGAGCCTTAATGAAAACTTTAAAACTCTTATCAAAACACTTTCTAACGTTGACCAATCAGAAGCAATTAATAAGTTTGGCGGTCAGTTGGATGATATTGTAAATTCTTCAAACACAATACTTTCAGCGCTTCAAATGATGGATAAAAAGAATGATCAGCTTGAAGATGCTCTAAAAGGTTTGGCCAGTCAAGATGATGTTATTGGTGCTAAAAAATGGTTGAGCGATTTAGTTGCAAAAAACCATGAATTAAATGATTCTATAAATAATTTGTCTGATAAATATTATAAAATAGATAATTTAGCAGAAAAAATTGATGCGTCAGTTAGCATTATTGCTGGTTTAAAGACTGTTATTTCTGAAAACGAAAGCCAAAATTCAGAAAAAATAATGAATGAATTAGAGACTTTGCAGGCTTCTTTAAAAGAAGTAACAACGAATCAAAGTTTTGAAGATTTTAAAACTTCATTAGAAATCGTTCTAAAAGATATTTCTTCAGGTTCTATTAATCTGCAAAACGCACTTGTTGATGCATCTTCTGAAATTCAGAAAATTAGCACAAACTTGCAGGCTTTAGATATCAATGTTAATTTCCAAAGCTTGATGTCAAACTTAGAAAAAATGGAGCATGACATCAAAGAACACACAGATGTTGTTACTGATAAAATTTCTCAATTAGTTGAAGTCAATGCAACAAGAACATTGAACGAAATTTCTAATAACACAGACTCTTTGATTTCAAAACTGAAAGATTCTCACTACACAATGACAAAATTGTGTGAAAAGAATTTCAATGATGTAGCGGATGATATTGCAAACTTAAAGACTGTTGTATCACAAATTGATGAAAACAATGTATCTGCAAATAACGCGATTTTTTCAAACGTTACTGATCGTTTAGCTATTTTTGAGAATAGTTTAAAAAGTTCTTTAGAAAAGCAAGAAGATTATGTAGCAAATTCTTCAAGCCAATTATTTGAACAAATCAAAAACATTAAGGATTTATCAGGTGTAATTGATTATAAATTGGATGCTTCAGTAATTGAAGTAAATAATTCAAAGCGAGAATTTGCAGAATTGAAATCTGCCGTGCAGGATGTTTTGGGCTTAGATTTTGTTAATGTTGTTAAAGATTTAAAAGTTGATTTATACGCTGTTAAACAAGATTTGGCAACTGCTTTTGAAAATTCAACAAGTGAACAGTCAGAAAAATCAGCAAATGATTTGTTCGGAAAATATGAATTATTGGTAAGCAAATTAGATAATGTTGAAGATACGCTTAAACAAGCACAAACATCAGCTTTGGCGGCTTTAAAACCGATTTTGGATAACATATCTTCATCTATTATGGATGTAATCTCTTACGTAAGTTCTCAGAAGGAACTTAACACGGATTCAATAGATGTGAAACTTGCGAATATCACTGAAATCGTAAAAGACAGCAATTTGAATTATGTTGAAAACGTGCGTGATATTGTAGAAGTTATTAGAGCTCAGGTTGAAAATAATCTGATTCAAATCCAAAATGAAAATTCTAATAAGATTGATAGTATTAATTCTTCAATTTCTAAGAATACAGAATCTTTGAAGGAAGAAATCAAATATTCTTATAACAAGTTACTTGAAGTTCAAGATAATTTTGACGAAATTAAGGAAACTTTGAATGTCAATAATATTACATTAAGCACAAATATCGGTGATATTATATCTTCAACTGACGAATTGAAAACTGATTTTGAAGTTAAATTAGCAACTCTAAAAAATTCTTTGTTAGAAAAAATTTCTGATTTTAAACAAGAATTCACTTGCGAAAATGCGGATAAAATCAGCGAAATTAAATTCACGACTGAAAACTTGCATACAAAGAGTTTGCAAAACTCTCAAGAATTAATCGGACAATTTAAGGGTGAAATAGCTCAAATAATCGGTACGCTTAAGCTAAATGTTGAAGAATTGGCAGAACAGCTTTCAAATACAACTTTAAAAGTTGAAGGTGGAAATAGAGAAATTGTAAACTTTATTAAAAATGATTTCTGTGCAGAGATTGATAATTCCGTAAGCACTTTAAAATCTGATTTATCAGATTTTTCTGCTGATATGCAAAATTATGCAGACTCAATTACAAGCGGTTTTGATGATTTGAAGAACAGTGTAGATTCTATGTCAGAAAAAACAACTTCTTCTTTAACATCAACTCTTGCAAAAATTTTAGATAACTTTGTTTCCCTAAAAGGTGTTTTAAACAGCTTTAATGAATCTAATATGCAAAACTTTAAGGATAGTGTAGATAAAATAACGGAAGATTTTACTAACCTTAAAGACCGATTAGAAAGTGTTGATAAGAATGTTGATGAAGATTTAACCAGACAATTTAATTTGATAGAAACTAATTTCGAAGAATTGTCAAATTCTATTACTGAACTCTTCGCTCGTTCTGATAATGAACTTAGTTTTAAGATTGAAAACGGTTTAGTTGATATTTCAGCTAGAATAGATGAAACTGTTGCCTCAAATTTGGAACAATATAAGGCTAAAATCGAAACTTTGTTCGATAATATCATTAAGAAGAATAACGAACAATCTGATTATATTAAAGAACGCGTTTTAGGCTTAAATGATACTTTGGAAGCTACTTTAGCGACTCAAAACGAAAACGCTGAAAACAGATTAAAAGATATTGCCAACGAGATGAAAACGATAATTGATGGTAATATCGAAGTTACTTCTGCAGATTATGAGTCATTAAAAACAAAATTAGCTGATTTTACTGTTGAAATGTCTTCATTAAATAAGACTCTATCAGCAAATTTAAAACAGCAACTTGATGAAATTACAAAATTTGTTAATTCAAATTTAGAAGTACAAGGTCAAGAAAATGCAGAAAAATTTGAAGAAATTCAAAATGCGGTCACTACTCAAACTCAAAGATTAAATTCTCAAGTAGAAAATGTTTTAGCGACTGTAAAAAATGATAATAGCAGTTTACAAGAAAATATCAGACAAAAACTGCAAGAAATCGGAAATACTTTCTCAATTGAGCTTACAAGTTTTGTAGATAAATCAGAAAATAATTTGATTCAAACTTCTGAAAGTTTGAAGAATATGCTTGAAACTCAGGCTGAAAACTCTGATACAAAATTAAATGACATTGCACAAGATTTATCAACAAAAAATTCTGAAATGGTTGAAAACATTAAATCTCAACTTGATGAAATCGCAATGTTTGTAAATTCAGGCTTAGAAGTTCAAGCAAAACATGTAGAAACTAAATTTGAAGAAATTAGTAATAAAACTCAACAATTGGTTGAAAAACTAAATACAGTTGATAATACAAGTGCATCTACTTCGGAAGCATTGAATACTAAATTAGATGATATTAAATCGGTTATATCATTAGAATTAAACCAAAATTTGGAAATAGTAGAAAATGATGTTGATGATTTGTCTCAAAAACTTGATGGTATAAAGAATGTATTATCTGATGATTTGAAACAAAACTCAGATTTATTATCTAATAATATTTCTGAAAAGTTTAGTTCTGTAGTAAATAAATTAGACGTAGTGAATTCTGATATTAATTCTAGCGTGGAATTGAATTCTACAAAAATTCAGAACAAATTATCAAATGATATTGATAAATTACAAACGGATGTAAGTGGAAAATTAGAACAAAATTCCGAAATTATTACTTGTCAAGTTGAATCACTAACACAAGAACTAGAACAGTTAAAAGCTGATATAAGTGCCGGTCTTCAACAGAATTCGGTGTTTGTTGCTAAAAATATAGAAACCTTGTTAAATAGTGTTACATCACATAAACTTGAAGAATTGAAGCTTATTGGAGAAGCAACACAGAATAAAACAAGTGATTTAAAAGTTGATTTTGCAAATAGTTTAACAGAAGAAGTTGAAGGTTTGTATGATAAGGTTCAAGCTTTGTTTGAAGCGACATCATTAAACTTCACAACAAATTTAAATAATGAAAACTCAAAGATACTGGAAGATTTAACAGCCAAAACTATTGAATTCAAAGCGTCATTTGAAGCTTTGAATGACAGATTGGATAAAGACGAAATTTCGCAAATGAATGTTTTCCAAGCTCAAGTAAAAGAACTTGGAGGAACTTTTAATACTTTGATTGAAGAAGCTAAGAGTGTTACGAAATCTGAAGTTTCAGCAATTTCAGAAACATTAATAAAAAATAGCAAAAACTTATTTGACGAAGTAGAACAAGCTATTGAAGATAAAATAACGACTTTGCTTGCAACAACAGCTGATATTTCGGCAGGAGAGCTCCAAACGATGGAAGCTTTTGCTAATCAAATTCTAAAACAAGTAGAGGTTAATAAACAGAATGTTGTTACTTGTAAAGATTTGATTATTGAACTTGTTCAAAAAGAATGTGAATTAGTATCTGAAGATATTGAAAAAGAAACAGATGTTATAGTTAAAGATATAATTGAACAATTTAATTTATTCAAAGGTATACAAAAAGACGAGTTGGATAAATTGACAGTTCATGTTGAAAGCTCAATTGAAGATTGTATATTCAATTATGTTAATGAACTCAAATCTTATTTGGATATTAAGACTGATTCAACAATAATGAATCAAAAATTGGATAATATTCAGTCTGAATTAACTAATACTATTGATGATATGCTTTCAACAATGAACAAATTCTTGGAAGCAAGTGTGTTCTCATCTGCTATGTCTGATTTAAGAACAGCTAATGAAATTTTAGTAAACTCAACAGCTGATAAACTAAATAAACAAATTAATGATTTTGTTTTAGAAAACGTTACGAATAAGTTCGATGATAAATTAAATTTATTTGATAAAAAATTCACAGATACAATTGTTGATAAGTATGAAGAAATAAAGATGATTTCTTCTCAATATAATCAGTCTTTTGAAAATATTCAAACTTCTGTTGACGGAATTTTAAATGAATTTAAGTCTACAAAGAACGAAATTAATGCAACAATGCAAACTATAATGGATGGAATTAGTAATTCTATAAATTCATTAAATGTTAGCTTTGCAGATTTAAAAGAGCAAATATTGAATAAATCGTTTGATGAAGCTTTCCAAACATCATTAAATAATCAAATTTCCGGTATTGAAAATCTTGTAAAAGAACAGTTTGGATATTTAGAAGATATCAGTGATTTGTGTTGCAACAATCTTCCTGAATTAACTGAAATGAATACTCTTGTTAAATATAGTATTCAACAATCAATTACAGATTTAACAAACAAGGTTGATGCTCAAGATATCAGCTGGAATGAAGAACTAACTAAACTTAAGTCTGATATTATTACTCAATTTTTAAATATTTTTAACCAAATTTCGTTTGTTGCGGAACAAGAAGAAATATTAGATTTTATTCAAGAAAAACATTCGGAATTAATAACAATTTTGAGTCATATTGTAACTACAATTGATAATGTTGATGCTGTAAAAGACAATGTCGCTGTAGTAGATAATAAAATTGACTCATTAAAAGAAGATATAGATTTAATTAATGAAAAAATTACTTCAATAATATCTTCTGATGGCAACATTGATTATGTTTACAGTCTTCAAGATTTAGAATCTGATATTGCTAATTTAAGATTAATACTTAATGAAATGAAATCAAGTAATAATTCTAAGGAATTAGAAGAGCTTGTAACTTCAACTAATGATATTTATAAACTTGTTGAGTCTTTGAAAACTGAAATGCCAAAATTTGAGTATGATGAGTTCAAAAAAGATTTTGAAACATTGTCTGAAGATATCGTAAGCATTAGTACAAGAACAAATAAGCTTATTTTGGCGTCGGATGAATCTCATAAGTGTTTGCAAGATAATTTGCAAGAATTTAAGCTAGTAATTAATGATTTGGATGAAAGAACACGTAATTTTGCACACGAATCAGGTATTGACAGGCTTGATAATAAATTATGTGCAATTAATAACATGATTCAAAACGGTGCAAAAACTAATCAAGTATTTAATCAAGTATTTGAATATTTAGCAGAATGGGTTGATAAAGCCGGAGAACAAATTACTACAATTTCTGATAAGGTTGAAACGTTGGATGATATTGGTCAAATCAAGGTTATGCTGGAAGATTTGAAGGCAGAAGCGGAAGATAACACAGAAAGCACTGAATTAATAGAAGCTTTGAGCAATGTGTTTGAAAAACAAGCTAAACGTATATCATCATTGGAAGCTAAACTTGATAGAGTTATTGTCGAAACAACTATTAGTAATAAAAATTCAAAAATCGACATGACTCCGTTTGAAAATACTTTGAATAGTTTCTTGGTTGCGATTGATGATAAAATGTCATCACAACAAGAGAAAATCAATTCTTTAGAGTCTAAACTTGAAGAAGTTATGACTAAAATTGACCCTAAAGATACTGCTCAACTAACTAAAAAAGTTGGCGGAATGGATAGACAAATCGCAAAATTAAATAAAAGTATCGAAAAAATAGCATCACATGTTGTTGAAAAGTAATTTAGATAATTTGAATAAACTTGTAAAAAAGGAGAATGTTCTAACAAGTTTGGAAGAAAGATATTGCTATGCGCAAGATTCTACCAACTCTCGAGTGGAACATAAACTTCCTGATGCAGTTGTTTTTGTTGAAACGGTAGAAGAAGTTCAAAAAGTTTTAAAATATGCAAATGAACATAAAATTCCTATAATTTGTCGTGGTGCAGGCACAAATATGGTTGGGGCTTGCGTTTGTGATTTTGGTGGAATTGTTTTGAATTTTTCAAGAATGAACAAAATCTTAGATTTTAACCCGACAAATATGACTATGAGAGTTCAGCCGGGAGTTGTTTTGGATGAAATTAAAAAACTGGCTGAAACTGAAAATCTTTTCTATCCGCCTGACCCTTCAAACTTTAGAGTTTCTACGATTGGCGGAAGTATTGCTCAATCTTCAGGCGGAGCAAAATCTTTCAAGTATGGAACGACTAAAGATTATATTCTAAATTTAAAAGTGGTTTTGGCTGACGGAACAATTATGACATTGGGCGCAAATACAATAAAAGATGCTGTCGGCTATCACTTAAATCAGTTGATGGTAGGAAGCGAGGGAACTTTAGCAGTTGTAGTTGAAGCTGAATTAAAACTTATTCCAAAACCTGAAATAACAAGAGTTGTAACGGCTTATTTTGATAAAATTGAAAATGCGACTTCTGCCGTTACGGAAATCATGCGCGCAAGTGTATTTCCAGCAACAATTGATTTTATGGATAATAATTCTATTGTTACTGTAGAAAAATTTTATCCTTGCGGATTAGATACAACTAAAAATGCTATGCTTTTGATTGAATTGGACGGTTTTGAATCTTCTATGCCGACTCAGCAAGAAAGAGTTGAAATGGCTTTAAATAAAGCTGGGGCAAGCAAGGTTGAAACAAAAATCACATTAGAAGAACAAGAAGCTGTTTGGACGGCAAGACGTGCTAGCTTTGCTGCTACTACAAAACTTGCACCCGATGTTGTTTCTGACGATATAATCGTACCGCGTGATAAATTGGCACAAATGGTCGTAGGCGCAAAGGAAATTTGTGAAAAATATCATCTTCAAGTTTGTGTTGTCGGACATGTGGGTGATGGCAATATTCATCCGCAGGTGGCTTTAAATTTAGAAAACGACGATGAATTTAAAAATTATATTAATGCTAAAACCGAAATGTATGAGCTTGCAACTTCTTTGGGTGGAACAATTTCAGCAGAGCATGGAGTTGGAATCGAAAAAATTTCTTATATAAAAAATACGGTGGATGAGAAAGCTCTTGATTATATGAAAAAAGTCAAAAAGCTTTTCGACCCGAATAACATATTAAATACGGGAAAAATTTTTAAATTGGATTAAGATAAAGGAGAGTGTATGGATATTATCGTAATTAATTGTACTGTACCAAACAAAAAAATCGCAAAAGATATTACTAAAATCTTGATGAAACATAAACTTGCAGCATGCGTTAGTATGGTTGACAAAGTTCAATCTGTGTTTTCATGGGATGGTGAAGTTTGTGAAGAAAAAGAAATTCTTATGATGATTAAAACAAGAAGAGCAAACTATGGCAAAATTAAGCTTGTTATTGAAGATTTGCACCCTTATACAGTGCCTGAAATTATTGCTTTACCGATTGTTGATTGTAGTGAAGATTATTTGAAATGGTTAGTGAAAGAAACAGAATCTTAAGACTAAAAGAATATTTTGAGTCTTTAGGGATAGAAGTTAATATTGGAAAAAATAAAGCCCGAGGAAACAAGGGCTTTTTTAGAGGTACAAATAACGGTGCTTATCGTATTGATATTTCTAAAAATATCGGCGAAGAAGAAACCTTGTCTGTACTTTTGCATGAATTCGCTCATTTTGTGCATTTTAAATATGATAAAACCTTGAGTTCACTAGATTTTGTGTTTGATAACATAACAGATATGATGAACGAAGAGCTTGTTAATGTAACTGTCAAAAAAATTCCAAAAACTGAAGCTAAAGTGTTATTTGACAAAAAGGATAAACTAGCTTCTGAAATTAAAAAAATGGCAAAACAAATCAAGCAAACATATCCTGATTTTAAATTATCTGCGCCATACAAGAAATTTGAAAGACATTTTAGTTTGCCTGTTAAATATTTACTAAAATATGATCGAATTAATTTTAATAATACAATTTATTCAGTGGAAAATTTAGACAAAGATTTTTACGAATTAAGTGATGAAGAAATTTTGTATGTAAAAATTAAATCAAAGCAAAGGATGATTGGTCGAATTAACGCCAGAATTTCCAAACTAAACCGTTATTATAATAATCCGACAGAACTTTTTGCAAGATTTATTGAGTTATTTTATTCTGATAAGAATAGCGCGGAGTTAATAGCTCCAAATGTTTGTAAACTCTTTAATTTTAGTAATATTAAAGAATTTAAGAGATTAGAAACAATATTATTTTCATAAATATTTACTTTATTTTTTTGAAAATTTTATATATAATACATTCAGAAAGAGAATGAGTAAATGATAACAAATTTTAATAGTAAGACATCCAGAAAAGATGATGCAAAATTATTAGCATGGATAGTTTTTGGTTTTTTGATTGTTGCTTGGTTGTGTACTCCTCCGGGAAATAAATTCCTACAAATTTGTTTTTGGGGCAATAATACACAGTTATTCATGTCGAAATTAATTCACAATTCTGATAATACGGAATATAAATTTCATAGAAATAATGCAGTATATTTAGCTAAAATGTATTCTAATAAGAAAAAAGCTTTAGATGAAATGAATAACGCGATTCAAACGCTTCCGACATACGCATCTGATTCAGAACTAAAAAAACTATATAAGGATAGAGCTGAAATACGTTTAATGGCAGGTGATTATAAAGGTGCGTTGAATGATTTTATAAATTCCGGTGATATTCAATTTAATGATAATTTGAAAGTAGCAATGCTCTTTAAAGAACAAGGTAATTATAGAGAAGCTCTTTCTTATTGTAATAGCATTTTAGATGTTGACGCGACTGCCTATGCAGGCTTTGCTTGCCTATCTGATTTATATGAAAGTATCGGAAGGTATGATGTTGCATTAAATGTCTGGAATTTAGCTATTGATAGACGTCCTAACAATCCAAAATCATTTATTGATAGAGCTAAAATTAAGAAGAAAATTGGAGATATAAGTGGTTATACCCAAGATATTGAGAAAGCAAAAGAATTTTCTCCTACCATAGATCTTGAAGAATCGATTACTTATGATGCGCTTCATCCTAAAATGTTGACATTGACTATTAATTAAATCTTAATATTAAATTTACATTATATTTCTACTTACACATTTTGTTTGGGGTACAATAGGTATTGAAACAATTTGACTTGAGGTGAAATATTATAAAATGAAATACTCCGAATATTCCGTTGTAATAGTAGGGAGCGGTGCAGCTGGATTATATTCTGCTTTAAAAATATCCCAACAAATAAATTTGCCTGACGGCATACTACTTTTGACAAAATCTACTTTAGGTGAAAGTAATTCAAAATACGCTCAAGGAGGTATCGTTGGTGTAATTCATCAAAACCCTGAAGATAATGTGCAATCACATGTTCAAGATACATTAAAAGCTGGAGCAGGCTTAAGTGAAGAAAAAACGGTTGAATATATTTCAGAAGCATCAGATGAAGTTATTAATGATTTAATTGAAAATGGTGTAAAATTCGATAAGAATACTGATGGCAAATTAACTTTTACTTTGGAAGCCGCTCATAGTATAAGAAGAATTCTTCATTCAGGCGGAGATGCTACGGGTAAAGGAATTACAGATGCTTTAGCGCAAGATGTAATTAATGATAGTAACATTACAGTTATGGAAAATGCTATGGCTGTCGAACTTCTTGTGGATTCTGATAAAGAATGTAAAGGTATCATCATTTATAATGAATTAACAGGTGAACATGAAATTGTTTACACTTCTGCACTTGTCCTTGCAACTGGCGGTGTCGGTCAGGTTTATAAATTTACAACAAACCCTGATGGCGCAACTGGTGATGGCGTAGATATTGCATATAACGCGGGTGCAATTATTCAAGATATGGAATTCATTCAATTCCACCCGACCGCTTTAGCTCTTAGCCCTACAAGCAAAGACAGGTTCTTGATTTCAGAAGCTGTTAGAGGCGAAGGCGCAAAGCTCATAAATAAGGAAGGTAAAGAATTCATGTCACAATATCACGATAAGCGTGAACTTGCACCTCGCGATATTGTTACCCGTGCTATTTATTCAGAAATGGCAAAAGAACATTCTTTTAATGTGTTCTTAAACGCTTCTATGATAGACCATACAAAATTATTTAAGCGTTTTCCTACAATTTCTAAACGCTGTGATGAAAAAGGTATAGATATCTCACACAATCCTATTCCTGTAGCTCCTGCAGCTCACTACACAATGGGCGGAATTAAGGCCACTGTAGAAGGCAGAACATCATTAAAAGGGTTATATGCTATTGGTGAAGTTGCTTCAACAGGTTTGCACGGTGCAAACAGGCTTGCAAGTAATTCGCTTTTAGAATGTGTAGTTTGTGCTTATGAGCTTGCAGACTATTTATCATTTGCAAACTTAAGTACACCTAAAAAAATTGATGATTCAATTCGTGAGGTGATTGAAACATATTCTTCACCATTAAGTGAAGTTGATTATGATATCCCAACTTTAAAACAAAATCTGAAAAATTTGATGTGGAATAAAGTTGGCATTGTTAGAAATGAAAAAGATTTATTAGAAGCAAAAGCAGAAATAGATAAGATGAAATCAGAATTTAAGCGTACAAGAAAATGCTTAAACCAAGATGAATACGAATACAGAAACATGCTTACAGTTGCCGGTTTAATTGTAGGGGGTGCTATTTCAAGAAAAGAATCAAGAGGTGCACACTCAAGAGCTGACTATAAGCAAACTGACAGTGTTGCTAAACACTCAAATATTATGAAAAGTGAAGAAAGAGAGTTAGTTTATGTTAAATAATTTTTTTATAGAAGACCATGTTAAAAACGCATTACAAGAAGATATCGGTTTTGGTGATATTACTACCGATTATCTTACAAATGAAGAAGACAGAATGTCTTGTGTACTTAATACAAGAGTAGACGGTATTTTCTGTGGAAAGAACGTATTTGAAATGGTATTCAAAGTTCTTTCACCTTCTATTAATATTAAATTCTATTTTAATGATGGTGATGAAATTAAAAAAGGTGATAAAATTGCGGATATAGAAGGCCCTGCAAGATATATTTTAATGGGCGAAAGAACAGCTTTAAACTATACTCAAAGAATGAGCGGTATTGCAACTGAAACAAACAAATACCAAAAAGCTGTTGGTGAATATAAAGCAAGAATAGTAGATACAAGAAAAACAACTCCCGGCTTTAGAGCTTTCGAAAAATATTCTGTAAAAACAGGTGGTGGAAGTCTGCACAGATTTAATCTTTCTGACTGCGCAATGATTAAGGATAATCATATTAAGTATGCAGGCTCTTTAACTAAGGCTGTTGAAAAATTACGCCAACATATTTCACATGCTCATAAGATTGAGGTTGAGTGTGATACAGTGGAACAAGTTAAAGAAGCTGTTAATTGTGGCGCAGATATCATTATGCTTGATAATATGTCATTGGATATGATGAGAGAATGTGTAAAACTTATTGATGGCAAAGCTATTGTTGAAGCAAGCGGAAATGTTAATCTAAACACTGTTTATGATATAGCTTCAACAGGTGTTGATATTATTTCTTCAAGTGCAATTGTAGCGAAAGCTCCAACGTTGGATTTAGGCTTAGATATGTAATATAACAAATATAATTTAAAATATTAAAAACGGTACATTATTTGATGTACCGTTTTTAATTATCTAATGATCAAATCTGTCTATTTCCATTTTTTCATGTTCAAGTTTGTGTTCTTCACTATCCAATTTTCTCTGTTCACGATTAAGAAAATCTATTTGTTTTTTAATCTCATTTTCTTCTTTATGTAATTCATCTT
Source organism: uncultured bacterium (assembly GCA_900553895.1). Lineage (GTDB taxonomy): Bacteria > Cyanobacteriota > Vampirovibrionia > Gastranaerophilales > Gastranaerophilaceae > CAG-196. The sequence goes on from USFB01000001.1 coordinate 36,081, forward strand.
CTTGTTTTCTTATATCATCTTCAGCTCTATTTGTACTTTTAAAATTAGTTCTTTTTATTTGTGGCGAGTAGATAATTGGTTGAATTCTCATAATATAACTCCTTAGATTTTTATTTATAGTTAAATTAAAACATATAAAAATATTTTTTGCTATTTATGTTAAAATTTATGTAATCTCCTCGTAGCTCAGTCGGATAGAGTGTAAGTTTCCGAAACTTAAGGTCATGGGTTCGATTCCCATCGAGGAGGTTTAATTTTTAGAATAATATGTTATACTTAATATGTACAGACAGAGGAATCATAGGATAGAACTGTGAGCTTTTTCGAAAGTTTCAAAAATTTTAAAAATAAGTTAGATAAAGTAGAATCAACGGTTTATTCCGGCTCCGATTCATTGCTTGAAGTTTATGAAAAAAATGCGAAACTTGAAGCGGAAATTGTTGCCAGGACGAAAGAGCTTGATAGAGCTAATCGTCAAATGCTTACATTGCAGCACATTTGGGAAATGATGAACTCTTCAAAGCCTCTTTCTAGTGTTTTGAATGCAATAGTAAATAGTTTACAGGGTGAACTGGGTTATTTATATAGTTTTATAGTAAAAGAACGAAATGACAATGACGGAAGATATTTACAAATTGTTGCATCTTCTCGTGATGATATGGGTACAAAATTTAGTAAATATTTTAATTGTGATTTAAGCGAATATAGAATGTATTTTCCTGAGTTCGATGAAGTTAAAAATTCTATAAAAAATAATCAAATATACCAGTCAAAGGATCTTGTGAAATTAATCTCTGGTTTTATTCCTGATATCGATAATAATAAGGTTGCTAATTTTTTAAAAGAAGCTAAAATGAAATCATATATTTTAGTTCCCCTTTTATCTAAACACACTCACTTTGGTTCACTTATTGTGTTTTCTTCAAGAGAAAATATTAGTAATAGTGAATTGAATTTCTTAGGACTTTTTGCCAAACAGATAGAACTTGCTATTACGATTGCGGATTTGTTCCAAGCAGTGAAAGAACAAGCTATAACTGATGGTATGACAGGGTTATACAACAGACGTTATTTCGAAGAATACATAAAAAAAGAGGCTATTCGTGCAATGCGTCAAAACCAAAAATTTACCGTCATCGGCTTGGATTTAGACCATTTGAAACAAATTAATGACACTTATGGTCACAATTATGGTGATATAGCGATAAAAACTATTGCTGAAGTTTTGAAAAGTAACGCACGTTCAATTGATATCGCAGCAAGAATGGGCGGTGAAGAATTTAACTTAATACTTCCCGGTGTTGATATAGAAGGCGGATGTATCGCCGCCGAGCGTATCAGAAAAGCTATAGAAGCCGTTGAACTGGAAAAAATCGGTCATATTACGGCAAGTTTAGGTGTCGCAACATATCCTGACCAATCAGACGATTTGGAAGAACTGCTTGAACTTACTGATCAAGCGATGTATGAATCAAAACGTAATGGCAGAAACCGTGTAACAATTGCTAAACCATCTTATGAAACATCTTGGCAAGAAGTTGCTGTTAATACATTTGTTGATATTTTATCTAAACACAGAATTCCGATGGATGCGGTAACTTCAAGACTATTAACTGAAAAACTCATGGATATGAATAATGACAGGCTCTATCAGGTTGCTGATACTCTTGTGCAGTCTTATAACCCGGAACACAAATTGGGTGGAATGAAACAAAAAGTAGAGCTTGCTACAATGCTTGCCAAACGCTTTGATTTATCTAAAGAAGCTATCGATAAGCTTAAAATCGCAATTCTATTATATGATATCGGTAATACAATGTTGCCGAAAGAACTCCTTAACAAGCGTGAACCGTTGAGTGAAGAAGATAAAAGTTCTATTAAGCAGCACCCTGTTATTGCAGCAAGAGAGATTTTGAAGCCGATTTCAAACATTGTTGACATTATTCCGATAATTGAAAAACACCATGAAAATTGGAACGGCACCGGCTATCCCGGAAAAATTTCCGGTGATGAAATCCCGATAGAATCTCAAATAATTTTAATTATTGATTCATATTTTGCATTAATGGAAAAACGTCCGTACAGAGATGCTTTAAGCTCTGATGAGGCGATTAAAACAATTCAAGATGAGATTAATAAAAAATGGAATTCAAAATTGGCTGAAGAGTTTATATCATTAATCAAATCAGATTTTGAATAAGTTGTTATTAAAACAACTCTCTTGTTTTGCGTCGAATTTCTTCGTCTATAGCAAAAATTTCATCAATATCAGGTGATTTAACAATTTTATGTTGAGTCATCATTTTTTCAACTGAATCAATAATATCGAATAATTTAATTTGACCTTTTAAAAAAGCAAAAACAGCTTCTTCATTGGAAGCATTCAAACAAACTGTCGCAGAACCTCCAACTCTGCCTGCATTATATGCCAATTTAAGAGCCTTAAATTTGTCCCAATCAGGCTCTTCGAAATCCAAGCGTGCAATTTCTGCAAAACTGAAGCTTTTTGATTTGATACCTTCGTATCTTTCAGGGAAAGTAATTGCGTATTGTATAGGAATATGCATACTCGGCAAACCTAATTGTGCAATTACACTTCCATCAACATATTCTATTGCAGAGTGCACAATACTTTGAGGGTGAACTACAACTTTAATATCGTCATAATTCATATTAAACAAATGGTGAGCTTCGATAACTTCTAAGCCTTTATTCATTAACGTTGCACTATCCACGGTAATCTTGCGTCCCATATTCCAGCGAGGGTGCGCTAAAGCTTGCTCTACTGTCGCATTTTTCATATCTTCAACAGTTTTCTTTAAAAATGGTCCACCGGAAGCTGTAATTATTAGCTTATCAACTTGTGCAATATCCTTTATACATTGATGAATTGCGCAGTGTTCACTATCTACCGGAACTATTTTGACGCCTTTTTCTTTCGCTAAAGGCATTACAATATCACCAGCCATAACTAATGTTTCCTTATTAGCTAAAGCGATGTCTATACCGTTATTAATTGCTGTAATAGTAGGCTTTAGACCAATTCTCCCGGAAACGGCCACTAAAATGATATCATTTTCTTTGTTAGAGCAAATTTCATCCATGCTTAAAGGTTTTGCACCTTCTATTTCGTTTATTTTCTCTGCATAAGCATATTTAGGTTTAAATTTTTTAATTTGTTCATTTAAAAGCTCTGTATTAGAACCCGCAGTTAAAGCAATTATTTCAAACTTATCTTGAAGTTTTTCAATTACCTCAAGTGCTTGTCTGCCGATAGAACCTGTTGAACCCAATATACTTATTTTCTTTTTCATATTATTCCTCTATTCTCAAATCTAAATAGTCATGGAGTGCATCTTTCCAAAATCTACAAACTTTATTATTCTCCATAACACTGTAATGGGGACGTTTTGCAGGTCTGGGGAACTCGGAAGTTGCGCATGGTTGCAGATTAACTTCCAACCCTAAATAATCAAATATTTCTTTTGCAAAACCATACCAGCTGGTTGAACCTGAACCACAAACGTGGTATGTTCCATAATTTTCTGTTTGTAAAAGCCCTGTAATAGCTGTTGCCAGTTCAACTGTCCAAGTCGGACAACCAATTTGATCATCTACAACTTTTAGGACATCTTTATCTTTTAAAGAAATCATCGTTTCTACAAAATTCTTACCATGGTGACCATAAAGCCAACTGGTTCTTGTAATGAAATATTTGTTACAGAATTTTTTGATTATTTCTTCGCCTTGATATTTTGTAAAACCATAATTGTTAATTGGGCTTGGCGTATCAGTTGTCAAATATGGGGTTTGTTTTTCTCCGTTAAAAACATAATCTGTTGAGATATAAAGTATTGGGATATCAAGCTTAGCACATGCTTTAGTAATATATTCAGTACCAGTAACATTAATTTTTGTAGCAGTTTCAATATCTTCTTCCGCTTTATCAACATTGGTATACGCTGCACAATGTACAACATAATCAGGCTGAGTTTCCTCAAAAACTTTTTTTATCATCAATTCATTTGTGATATCAAGAGTATCACAATCTGTTTCTATTACCTCAAAGCTATAATCTTCTAAAATAGGACACAAATCCTGCCCAAGCATTCCCTTTGCACCGGTTACAAGAACTTTCATTATTACTCCTCTTAATTTTATATGAAAATTTTAGCATGAATATATTTGTAATTAAAGATTGTTTTTTAAATTATAAAAATTGAAATACTTCAGAAAATACCCTCTCTGAGGAAGAGAGTAAAGGTGAAAAAATTGCAAAAAGCTTGTGTTTAACTTCGAAAATTAAGCAATAAAAAATTGCGCTTGGCGCGATTCGAACGCGCGACCTATCCCTTAAAAGGGGAGTGCTCTACCTGCTGAGCTACAAGCGCAAATTTTATAAAAATTTGTAAAACTATTTATTTATCAAAACCTTTTATACTTCGGCTGTGGACTAACCACAAGATTTATAATATCAGGAACAAAATTCACTGTCAAGAGTTTTATTTGAGATTTCTTTAATAATTTCTTTTATTTCGTCTGAAACGTCTGTGTCTTCTGAAATATTAGCTCTTACGAGTTTTGCAAATTCTGCCTTTTTAAATGCATGCAACCCTTTTGTTTTAAAAATATTCTCCAAATTTTTTACCTCTGGAACGCCTTCGACTAAATCCGATTCACAAATTGAGTTAAAATTTTCAAGGTGTTTGTTTATAGTTTTTATAATTAGTGATTTTGGAAGTAAATCTTCAAATTCCCCACATGATACTAAGTGAATTTTATCACATGCCCTTAATTTAGGCTTAATTTGCTTAATATTTTCTTCTGCATCTTTGTCTAAAAGTAAGAAAATAGGTAGTCTTAGCTCTTCCGACAGCCTATAATACATTTTTACAACTTGGCTTTTTCCGCCTGCAGGAATTACTTGTATCCCCTTTTGATAAAAATCATGTCCTAAGAATTTTGAAAAAGCTGGCAGTAATATTTCTTCTGTTAAACCTTCAACTAATAAAACTTTTTCAATAGGAAACTTCAGATAATGTTCTTCACGCATGGTTTTTAAATCTGTACTTTCAGATAATGATTTTAACCAACGTAAATTTACCACACAACTTTCATCAATCAAGTTTATTGCATCAATATAATTAATATCATTATTTAATAGAATTTGCGTTTGTTCATCATTATTAAAAATAGAATTTTCATATTCTGCCAATTTTGCATTAATAGAATTTATTCCTTCTCCACGTGGAAGTGTTAAGTTAGAGGTTTTTAATATATCGGTAATAGAACTGTTTAAAACTTGCACAGCTAAATCGCAAATCTTCTTATAGTCTGTATTTTCAAGTTCAATACGCTTAAATTTCGGTTCGATAACATTCCCTAAAATTATATCAAAAAACACGCGTAAATACTTTTCTTTAGTAGGTTTAAAACGTGTCAATCTGTCTAACGATATTAGAATTTGTTCTTTAGTAAGAGCTTTATACTTCATGAATTTCCTTTATAAAACTATTTTATTATTTTTTTTATAAAAATTCAATAAAAGTTTTAACTATTACATCGAGTACGAATTATTTTATGATAAAATAAAGGAAATATAAGGGAGAGGTTGTATGTCAAAGATTAAGAATTTTGTATTAAAACATCAAGAATTGTTGACTATTCTTGGTTTGGGTGTTTTATTTTATTTCATATTTTTTCACAATATTTGGGCCTATGCTTTAATGGATGTAGATGAATCAAGATATGTTTCAATGTCAAAAGACATGTTCAATACAAAGGATTTTTTGACGCTATATCTTAATAATGAATTTTTCTTTGAAAAGCCTCCTCTTTATTTTTGGGGTGAATGTTTATCATTTGCAATATTCGGTAAAATAACTGAATTTACTGCACGTTTTCCGGTTGCTTTATACGGAACATTGTGCGGTTTCTTAACATATTTTGTGGGACGAAAAATCGTTTCCAGAACGTATGGTGTAGTATCAGCATTAATTCTATCTACATCTTTAGAATTTTTAATTCTTTCAAAATTCGCAATTCTTGATATCGTCGTTGCGACTTGCGTTTGGTTTTCATTATGTTTTGGAATGTTAACAACTTTTTGCGAAGAAAAAAATAAAAAATATTTTTGGTGGTTATTTTACATTTTTTCAGGCTTAGCTGTTATGGCTAAAGGAATTCCAGGTTTTGTAGTGCCATTTGGTTCAATGTTCTTTATCTCAATTTTTTCTAAAAAGTTTAAAGAAATCTTCAAACCTCAATATTTTTTAGTGGGTTTTGTTTTATTTTTCTTAATAACACTTCCTTGGCACATTGTCATGCTAAAAATACATGACCCTTTATTTTTCCAAGAATATGTAATAAAACATCATATAGCAAGATTTTTGGGCTCAAGTGAATTGGGACGTCAACAACCGTTCTATTTTTACTTCTTAACTATTCTTTGGGGCTTCTTCCCTTGGATTATTTCAAGTTTAGTTGTATTAATCAGAAAATGTATTAAACGTGATTTTGTCTTCAAAGATTTAAATGATGCACAAAGATTTTTGGCTTACAACGGAATAATCGCAGTATTTACACTATTATTTTTCTCATCATCAAAAACAAAGCTAATCACATATATTTTGCCTATTTATCCTGCATTGGCTTGTTTAGGCGGCTATATTTGGACTAAATATATTGAAAAAGGTGAATACAGCAGATTTATTAATAAAACCGTATATATATTAGGTGGAATATTCATTTTGGCATCAATTGTTGCAATATTCACACCGTTGTTTTTGCCTGCTCAATTGGTTCAAGATATAGCAAGTGCAAAACCATTATGTATAACGCTTTTATTTGCATCAGGTTTGGCTTCAATTTTATTTGCTAAACGCGGAAGATATTTAGGTGTATTTTTTACATACGTTTTACTTATGCTAGTTTTATCAGCATTTGGAACTGAAAAATTCTTTAAAATAGATTATAAATTCGGTCAGGATGATTTGCTAAAATACGCTCAAATTGCTAAAAGCGAAAACAAGACTTTAACTTGTTACAGATTTACTCATAAGTATTCCTTGATTTATTACGGTGGAAAACCTGTTGAATACGGGAAAGACTTCACCCCTGCTGATTTAAAAACAGTGTTAGAAAAAACTGATAACCTTGTAATCATTCCTCATAAGGCGTTTGATGAAGAGGTTGAAAGTCTTGATTATAATGTAATAGAGGATGGTAGGAAGTATATGTTGGTTGAGGGTAAACATGAACATCATTAATGTAACAAGTGAATTAATATTCAGACTTATAAAACCGCTATTAAAGCTTTTGCATACAAAAGCAGGCTATTCTGATGAAGCTTTTAATCGAAAGCTCGGAGATTTTGAAGCGCCAAATTTCGTAAATGAGCGCGTTATAATGTTTCATGGAGTTTCTGTTGGTGAAATTAATGCCATTGAAAAACTTATTAAAGCAACTAGAAAAGCATTACCTGACGCAAAAATCGTTGTTACGACAGGAACAAACACCGGACAGGAAATTGCTCATAAAAAACTCGACGATGTTACGGATTTTATTACATATTTCCCTTTTGATACTCCAAGTTGTGTGAATAAGTTTTTAGATAAAATCAAGCCTACTGAAATTTTGATGGCAGAAACAGAAATTTGGCCAAATTTTGGCGGATTTTGTAAAAATCGTGAAATAAAATTATATATTATAAACGGACGAATTTCAGACAGAACTTTTAATTCTTATAAAAAATTGAAATTTTTCTTTAAACCTTTGCTACAAAACTATACGGGCATTTTTACGCAGTCAACGGAGGACTTAAATAAGTTTTTATCTCTGGGTGCTAATATTGATACAACAAAACGAATGAATAATTTAAAATTTGATATTACTCCTCCTAATGTCGATTTTGAATTTGAAAAGGGCGGAAGAGTATTTTTAGCTGCTTCTACACATTCAGGCGAAGATAAAATTGTTTTTGATACTTACAAAAAATTAAAAGCAAAACATGCAGATTTAAAATTTATTATTGCACCAAGACATTTAACAAGATTAGATGAAGTAAAATCAATTGTTCAAAATTATTGTTTACGCTCTCAAAATGGTAGTTTAACTAAGAATGACGTAATGATATTAGACTCCATGGGCGAACTAGGAAAAATGTTTGCTTTTGCAGATGTCGCATTTATTGGCGGAAGTTTCAATAAAACAGGTGGACATAATCCTCTTGAAGCGACAATTTTTGGCAAACCTGTTATTTCAGGGCCATCAATCAATAATTTTAAAGATATTTATGCCATTATTCAGAATGCAAATGCAGGTTTTGTTGTAAAAACTGAAGATGAATTGTTTAATATCGCTGACAAATTGTTTAGTGACAGCGCGTTTTACCAAACAACAGCAGAAGCAGGCAAAAAAGTTTTTGAAGAACAACAGGGAGCTTTAGAATTTGTTCTTAATGTATTAAAACAAGAAACTTAATTACTGGCTTCCTCTCAAATTCTTTTGTAGGAGCTTAAATTAACTATCAGTTAAGCCTATTTTTAGGTATTTTGCTAATCCTTCACCCATTGAAAAACAAGAAGGAATAATGCGCAATGCACCCTGCGCTTCAAAATCTGTAGATATACAGCGTCCTATTACAAATAAATTATCTTTGACAATCAGCGATTCTATCGGTAATTGATATTCTTGATAGACTTTTTCAAGTTTAGATGCGTCTTTTTTGTCAGAATGGATATCAATCGGATAATTTGAAATTACTACAGGATTATTAAATTTTTTACCGGTTTTCAAATCCTCTTGGGTATAAACATATTTACCCTTTACACGGTTTGAAACACGCACCCCTAGAGAGTTTGCAATATTTGAGATATAAGCATTTTCAAAACCCTTCAGGTACTTTTTACAGAAATTAGACAGTCTAAATATGCTTGCACGTCCTTCTATATAAGGGTTTCGAGGGTTTAACAACCTGGGGCAATTGAATGTTATAGAGTCCGGCGTTCCTGCAACTGAAAATAGCTGAAAATAGTTTGAATCCGCCTCCGTAATAACCCCATCTTTAATTGCCTGCTTAAATAAAGGCTTAAGAGCCCAATTTTTACAGCTATCCCAGGTATAAGCTGTCGATAAGTATGTTCTACCATCAATTACACAGCTTGTTGTAACATCTCGGTCTTTATCAAATTCCATAATCCAATTAGAAAATTTTTCTACATTAACACCCGACATGATAAATCTCAAATTTATCGGCTGAGATTTTTTTTCTAAAAAATCACAATTTAATTTTTCACAAATTTTTGCATCGCCTGTTGCATCTACAAGATATTTCGTATCGATAGGGGACGATAATGTCATAATGTCCGACACATTGTTATTAGTATTTATCGTTACGATATATGATGATAAATTTTCTTCTATTTTTTGTACATTAGATTCAAATATTACTTCAACATTTGCTTCGAGCATCATTTCATCCAGCACTATTTTTGTAAGCTCAGGATTAAACCAACCTTTATTATTATCAGAATACGTTATAGCTCCACCGATTGAGTGTAATTTATTATATAAAGTATCCAAAAACTTGGTATTTATTGCATTTTCAGAGGTTTTCATAGCAGGTATGACGAGTGATGATGTAATTGAACCGCCTAAAAAAGAATTCTTTTCAATTAATAAGACTTTTAGTCCCAATTTGCCTGCAATATAGGCACAAGCACATCCTGCTGTTCCACCTCCTACAATCGTTACATCATACTTATTCATTCTCTGAACCTCTCAACTTAATATATTTAGACGAACTCATAAGCGTACTGTGTCTGTATTCGTATTCTCTAAGTTCTAAAATATCTTTGCTATCAAATGATAAATTTGGGTCGTGATATGGAATTCCTGCTTTCGTCAAACATAAACCAAGTTCGTAATTGTTAAGTGGGTATTTAATTTTATTTTTGTTTTTTGATGCAATTGTGCCAATAAATTTCTTACTCTTTTCATTATAAATTTTGCCAACATAGAAATTATTTTCTAAGAGCGTGTTTCTAACTTGTACTGAATTTGAATACGTCATAAGCACACCATCAGGAGCAAGTTTATTGTATAACTCTGCAACAAACTCCATTGACCATAATTGTGGAGCTTTTGTGTAAGTGAAGGCGTCCAGAAATATGTAGTCATATTGCTCATTTAATTCTAAAATAGTCTTTCGAGCATCATTTATCCAAAAATTTAGCGTAACAAGGCTCTCAATTGCCTTAAAATCCATCTTTTTATTTCGTTTCGATAAGTGGTCATAATATATATTATGTAAAAAGGTCGATAAAAAGCTTGTATATGACTTATTGTACCCCCATTTTTGATTAAATTGGGCATATTTTATTAGAGATTTATCAAAAAACTTTTTATTTTCTTTATCAGTAAGAATTTTTTTAAGATTTTCATCCGGATAATCTACACCGAATTTTTCGGCTAATGTATTCAAGATAATATAATTAACAAAAGGATTAACTTTGTATTCTTTTTCAATATGCATGTTTCTAAATTTTATATCAAGAAGTTCGTTAATCTCTTTTTTGTTCTTGGGTAAAAATTTAGACATAAAATCAGTGAAGAAATCTTTAAGCTTATAATATGTATCAAAGCAATCTAAAATTTGTGGAACAAAATCAGTATAAACTTCTTCTGGAGTTTTTATTGTTCTAAATAAAGGTGACAGTTCAACAATTTCTTTATTTATTTCTAAACAGTCAATTTTAAGCGTCTGATTATTATGTTTATCTAACGACTCGATATGTGATGATAAAACTTTATGTTTTTTGACGTTATTTTTATTAGTATATTTCGAAACGATATTAATAAGTTTTAAAAATATTTTTTGTAAAATATTTTTTTTATAAATTTTATTTTTATTTATAAAAAAACTCATCAAAGCTTTCGTGTTATATCCGATTCCATAACAAACATCAAGAACTTTTATTTCAGAATTAAAATTTTTATCTATACCTGATGGCAAAATAAATTTTTCCCACGCCTCAGTAAGTGCACCAAATTTGGAATGATACACATCCTTCTCCGCAAAGGAATATAGCCCGATAGAGCCATCCTCAGTGTAATACGGTTCATAATCCCTCATAGCCTATATTATAGCGCAAAAACAAAAAAACGTCCTAAAAATAATTTTCTATAAAACGAAAAGCCCGCATAACGCGGGCTTTTCCATATTTCCAGTTTTGTTTATTATTAATTAATCATTGGAAATGCTCTTACAACTGTTACCGAACCATCTACGTTTTTACGAACACCTGTATCAACTTCGTCATCGTCCAAATCAGCTGCGTATGCTACCGGTGTGTATGGTTGAGCTGCATCAACCGCATCCGGTCTTTCATAACTTCTTAAAACTTTTATGTTTTCATTGTTATCATCAGGTATCACTGGTTCCGGTTCAGGATCTGGAGTTGGTGGATTTGGAACATCTGGCTTACCAGGACCAACTAAGTATGTAGTGTCATTTGGTCTTGGGTCTCGTGTGTTATATCCATCAGGACCATTTGTTAATTCATAAGTGATTTCATCTCCTCCATTAATCGTAACTTCTTTTGCATCACGAATATTTGTATATTTTAAGGTGTAATCTCTTGAAGGGAAATCAACTTTTAACTTATCAGTTTGTTTACCGATAACGATATTTTTTGCGTGTACATCAGGACCTGTAATTTCGATATATTTGCCTGGAGCTGTTAAGTGAACATTTTTAGCGTTAGCACCTGTTAATGTTACATCACCCTTTGATGCAATATAAGCATCTGTTGGTGTATCAATTTTTGAAATTTTACCACCTGCAATATTTATATTATTAGGTTCTGCAAAACCTTCAACGTGTCTATAATTTTCCATTACATCAACAATTACATCATCTACTGTATAATTACCTTTTGATAAATCAACAGTTTTGCCATCTACAGTGTATTTGCCGGTGTTATTCATACCGCCGATATAACCGTTAGCAGAAAATTCGTATTCATTAGCAGTTAATGTTGCTTTACCATCTGTTAAAACATTATAATTATCAGACTTTAAGGATATTTTATTAGCTTTAGTGTCAATTGTAGTCATTACGTGACCATTTTTTGCGTGCGCAGTCAAATCACCACCAACTGTCAAATTACCATCAGCAAGCTTTCTTGTATCATAATCATAACCACCAATGTGAATGTTTTGTGATGAATCAATCTTCAAATCTCCACCGATATTTGTATCACCAATTACGTGAACAAAGTGGTTATATTTAGTATTGTTCATATCTCCTTCACCAGTGGTAGTTAATGTTGCATTTTTAGCTACATTTGTATCACCTACATCAACAAAACCACCGCTGTTAGACATAGCTAAATTACCTTTTATGTCAGCATTTCTTAAGAAAGCAGCTTGACCGCCGCTCTTTGCATTAACATCACCATTAACAACAAGTTTTTCGCCGTTGTTTTTGTAATTTAAAGCTACAGATTCTTTGGCATCAATATTCAAATTACCGTTAATCTTGCCACCATTCAAAGTTTTTACAAGACCTTTACCTGATGTGATATAAACATCACCGTCAATATTTACAGCTTCAAGTCTTACACCTGCAATTTGTTTATCGTCTTTTGGAGTACCAACTGCTAAGTAATCATGACCATTTGAAGTAACTAATCTTAATGATTTTGCTCCAATTGTTGAAGAAACAGCATTTATAACAGGTGCTGCTATATTATAATCTCCGCCAACCTGGAAATTAGAATCTTTGATTGTTATACCGATAATTTCGCCGTTGTCATTATAGATTTTATTAAATTTAGCATTGTCTAAATTCAAATTGTTTAAATCATCTACTTTAATATTTGATAAATCTTTAGTTGTTAATTGTAAATCACCTGCTGTAGTAAAACTCGCACCATCAAATAACATGCCGTTAGGGTTAGATATAATTAATTTACCAATACCGCTATTTGAATTAATTTGACCATATATTTGTGACATGCCATTGTTTACAGTGTTCAAAATTGTTAGATCATGCGCCCCGCCTACGGCGTTAAAGTTTAAGGTTTCATTTCTATTAACATTTAATGAATCCCAATTAACATGTGAATTTCCATTAAATTTCAAATCTGCGGAACCATTTCCTTTTGAAATACCAACAAAACCGCCTGAAGTATTATTAATTATTGCACCGCCGTTTCCGCCGCCTAAACCTGTATCAATTACTGCATAAGAAACTTGCATAGAAGCAAATAATGCTGTTATTGCTAAAGCCGATAATTTTCTCCTAAAGTTTTTCATGAAAACAAAATCCTTCTTGTGTTGACTGTCATCTACTACTATACTATTAACAAAACTCCAACATAAAAAAATTTGCGCTATTTAGCGCATTTTTTATAAAAATTGTTACATTTTTTTACAATACAAAATTCTCTTGAAAATGTTTATATATTTAACTTGTAACCGCCACCATAAATTGTTTCAATATATTTTTTGTCACCAGAGATTTTGTCAATTTTACTTCTTAAGTGTCTAATATGCACTCTTATTGTTTCTACATTATCATCGGGCTCATATCCCCAAATTTCTTTTAGCAATCTTGCACCTGAAACCATGTTGCCATGATTTTGGAATAATAAATTAAATATATCAAACTCAATCGGTGTAAGCTTTTGCACTTTATCATTAATTTGAACGCTGTATGTTTCAGGCAAAAGTGTCACTTCTTTATAAGTAAGAAGTTCTCTAACTGCGGATGATTTTGGAATCTGTTTTGTACGTTTTAAGAGTGCACGAACACGCACTATTAGTTCATCAATTTCAAACGGTTTAGTTAAATAATCGTCAACACCGATATTAAAACCGTTTACTTTATCGTTAAGTTGAGATAATGCAGTAAGCATGATTATCGGAGTTTCTGCAATTTCAGGACACTGTCGAATTCTCTGTGCAACCGTAAAACCGTCAACTTCCGGCATCATAACATCTAAAATAATTAAAGAAGGTTCTTCTTGTTTAGCGAGAGCAAATCCTTCAATGCCGTTAAACGCCTGCACTACTTCATAACCTTGAAGTTCTAAATTTATTTTTATAAGTGCATTAATCGCACTATCATCATCAACTACAAGAATTTTTGTCATTTTGTGTATCCTCTTCTAATTCACATTCCAATAAATTTACTGGAATTTCTTTTGCTGAATTTATGCCATAATCTCTGAGTGATTCCACTTGAGAGAACAGGCTTGGTTTATTATTATTTCTGCGTTTAAAGCGATTTATCGTTTTATTCAATTTTTTGTTTACCTCATCAAATCTCTTTTGAACATCTACTAAATCATCACAGAATTGAACAAAGGTTTCAAATAGATTTGTGCCTGCGTTTACTATATGATTAACACATTCGCACTGTTTTTGCTGTGTAAAGAGTTGGTTCACCAGCCTTATTGTAGCAAGAAGCGACGCTGTACCAACAATAATAACATTAGATTTATAGGCAAAATTAATCAAATCAAAATCTTGATAAAGTATTTGTAAGGAGGTTTCTATCGGCATGAACATAAGAACAAAATCAGGTTGCCACAATTTGTCTGCTGATTGATAATTTTTATTTGCTAAATCCGCAATTCTCTTTTTTACTTCAGCCTTAAAATCTTTAACTTTGTCTTTATCTTCAACACATGCTAGATAACTGGTAAGAGTAACCTTAGAATCGACTACAATATGGCGATTAGCAGGTAAATTTATTACAACATCGGGTCTTATCTTATGTTCAGTTTCATCGCACAAGTTTTCAGAAGTTGTTACAAACTGTTTTGTGTAATGAATACCTTCTCTCATTCCGCAAGCTTGAAGAACCGTATCAAGAAGATTTTCACCATAAGCACCTTTTACGTTTTGATTCTTTGTTAAAGCTTCTGTAAGATTTTTAGTTTCCTGTGCAATTGTAGCACTATTTTTTTCAAGATTAAGAATTTGTTCAACTATTTTTGTTGTATTTTCTACTCCAGTTAGGTTTAATTTTTCTACTTTTGCCTTGAATTCACCTAATTCATTCTTCAGTGGGAGTATTTTTTCTTCCAAAGCTTCGCGGTTTTGTTTACGTAAATCTTCTTGTTCTTGTTTTATGCTTTCATTTGCTAAGCGCACAAAATCTTGCTTAATAAGCTCCGTTAAAGAGTTATAATTTTTAGATTCTGCTCGCAAACATATGAGTTCTTCTTTCTCAGATGTTTGTTTTTTTAGAAATATTAATGTAGTGATTAGTGTTGCTATAAATGCACCAATCAAAAATGAAATCAAATTTTGCACAGAGCACAAGTCCCCACCCTAACCCTCCCTCGAAGGGAGGGAATAATGTTATTATCTTCTATCTTGGAGTTTAGCTAACAATCTCAAGATTTCTAAGTACAACCAAACCAATGTTACCATCAAACCGAAAGCTCCAAACCATTCGAAATCTTTTGGTAAATAGTTTTGAGCACCTCTTTCTATAAAATCGAAATCAATAATTAAATTAAGTGCTGCAATAACACAAATAACGGCACTCACAGCAAGTCCCATTGTTGAAGATGAATTAATTAAAGGCACTTGCATATGGAAAAAGCTTCCAATAAAGTTAATTAAATAAATACCTGCAATTGAAAGCGTTGCAATGAAAATTACACTTCTAAATTTATCTGTACATCTTATAACATTTGCTCTATAAAGAATTAACATAGAAAATAATGCTGCAAAAGTACCAGCAACGGCTTGAGAAACAATTCCTGGATAAGATGCTTCGAAAGTAGCTGAAATACCACCTAATCCCAGTCCTTCTGCTACAGCATAGACTGGAACTAAATATTTGTTTCTTGTAAATGAGACTATTAACGCAGTGATAAACGCAACAATAAAACCACCTGCAGTCAACATCATTGCCAAATCTGTATATCCAGCAGTCATTCTTGACCAAGTAAATGCAGCACTAGCAACAACCAACAGACCTAAAAATGCTGTAATTTGTATTGTTCCATTGACTGTCATTGGAGCACCATCAAGCACTCTTTCTTGTTCTGTAAACTTTTCATTCAAAATAGGGTTAGCCATAAATCCTCCTTCTCTTATCTCATTAATGTGATTATAACATGTTTTAAAAAATGGAGAAATGTTATTAATTATTTATTAACTATTATAATTGTTGGGATGGGTATCAACAAAGCGAAAAAACTAACAAGCCTTGGTCATTCCTTCATTATGAGAATGTATTGGCATAATTTATTTCTGCTCAATTGTTCTTATAACCTTCGCCGGATTGCCAACTGCAAGAGAATTTTCAGGAATATCTTTTGTTACAACAGCACCTGCACCTATTACGCATCCATCACCAATTGTAACACCAGGTAAAACAACAACAGAACCGCCTAACCAACAGTTTTTACCTATTTTTATCGGTTTTGCTGTTTCTATAAAAGTATTTCTTGTTTTAAAATCCAAAGGATGTATAGGGGTGTAAAATTGAGTATTTGGTCCGATAAATGTATCATCGCCAATTGTCACTTTTGCACAATCTAAAATAACGCAATTTGCATTAAAATAAACTCTTTCGCCGAGTTCTGTATTACATCCATAATCAAAGAATATATTTGGTGTTATATAACATCCATTGCCCATTTTTCCGATTACTGATTTTAAGATTTCTGCTCTTTTATTCTCATCTTTTTCTTGATTAAAATCACTAACTAAACCTCTTGTTCTATCTCGAAGGTTTATTAAATAAGGCGTCATAGGATTGTAATCCTCACCTGCAATCATTTTTTTGTATTCTTCCACTATTAATCACTCCTTTATATAAAATTTTAACAAAAAAGAAACGGAATTTTGCGGTGCAAAATTCCGTTTAAAATCATACTTCAATAAAACAAATCCTGATTAACTATAAATAGCATTTGTTTGCATGTGCATGTTTTTACGTGCATCATCAAAAATACCTGCAGGACTCCATTTTGTTTTATTATCTTCTTCATTCATCCTTGCTTTCTGCAAGTCTGCCCAAGTAGACTGTGTTTTTGAAACATGACTTCTTGAACCATAATTTCCTGAAACATGCGGTGCCATATTTATATCCTTTCTATTATATCTTCGTATTTATAACTTATGTATATATAAAGTAATTCAGAACAACATAATTTCACTTTTTATTAAAAGATTTACAAATCGTTACAAATAGTGTATCATTAGTATAAAGTTTGAATTTAAATAAGAGGAAGTTTTATGAGCAATATTGTAATTTATTCAACAAAACCAATGCCTGAGCTACAAGCTAAATTAATGGAAATAGATGAAGCGGAAGTTAGAGTTGTTTCTATTGATAAAATGAAAGATTACGCGGTTATCAATCCGTCTTTAATGATTGTAGAAAATATTGATTTGGCAAAAGATGCACTTATGACAAACAAATTTCCATGCCCAATTTTATTTTTTGGACCAACAAGAAGAGATGTAACAGTTAGAGCAGAAGGCTTCGACTTTATTAAAGATCCAGCAAATACCGATGAATTAATCGTTCGTGTCAATGCTTTATTAAGAATTAAGGCATTAAAAGATAAGTTAGAAAGAGTTTCTACAACTGATGACTTAACTGGTTTACATAATAGAAAATATCTGCAAGAGCGTTTAGAAGAAGAAATTTCTCGTTCAAGAAGATATGGCACAAAATTATCTTGTATTTTATTCGATTTAGATTACTTCAAAGTTGTTAATGATATGTATGGATATGAATGGGGCGATATATTGCTAACTAAAATTGCGAATAAACTTAATGCAATGATTAGAAAAGAAGATATTTTAACTCGTTACGGTGATGAAGAATTTTTGCTTGTATTACCTAATACTTCAGAAGATAATGCGTTCTTATTCGGCGAAAGATTCAGAAGAGAAGTTGAAAAAATGGAATTTATTCCGGCTGGTGAAGAAGAACCGCATAAAGTAACAATTTCAGGTGGAATTTCAACATACCCTTGTATGCCTGATGTTGAAGAGGATGCAAATACTATAATAAGATATGCTGAACATGCTTTATATAATGCTAAGCATAGAGGTAAGAATAAAATAATTCAATTCTCTCAGATGAATTTAGAAATGTAATTAAAAAGAGCACCTTATCGGGTGCCTTTTTATTACAAAAATTAATCAAACTTAATACTTTTTTTCAAACTTTGGCATGTTTATAGTATTATAGAGAAAAAGTTGGAGGGATTATTTTATAATGTCAGTAGCATTAGAACAAAAACAAGGTTTAATCGCAGGTGATGGTCTTTTGCCTGTAAAAATGGCTCAATATGCTAAAGAAAATGGTTTTGACGTTGTTGCAATTTCTTTATCAAATGATAATTATGCACAACTTAAAAAATATTGCTCAAAAGTTTATTCTTTCTGTCCGGGAGAAGTTCAAAAAATAGAAGACACTCTTAAAGCGGAAGGTATTAAACAAATTACATTTTTAGGCAAAGTTAGTAAAACAATTTTGATTAAACGCCCTAAATTTGACGCAAGAGCATTAGACTTTATCAAAAAAGCTATAAGATTAAACGATGATAAAGTAATGCTAATGATTATAGAAGAATTGGAAAAAATTGGTGTAACAATTTTAGACCAAACTTTGTTTATCAAAAATTTAATGATTCCATCAGGAGTTTTGGGAAAAGTTCAACCAACTCCTGAACAAATTGAAGACGTAAATTATGGTTACTGGTTAGCAAAAGAAACAGGGAAATTAGATGTCGGTCAGTCTGTAATTATAAAAGATAAGATGGTTATGGCAGTTGAAGCAATCGAAGGCACAGATAAATGTATCAAACGCGGCTGTAAAATTGCAAAAAGAAATTCAAGAGTTATAAAAGTTGCAAAACCTTCTCAAGACAAAAGATTTGATATTCCTGCAATAGGTTTAAGAACATTAAAAACAATGCACAAATATAAAGCAGACCTAATTGCCGTTGAAGCAGGTGAAACAATTATTGTAGATAGAGAAGAAGTTATTAAATACGCAAATAAGCATAATATTGTTGTAATGGCTGTATAATTTTATGAAAAAGATATTTATTATTACAGGCGAATACTCCGGAGATATCCATGCCGGCAAGGTTTTAGAAATGTTAAAACGTTCTATGCCCGATATTGTTGCAGAAGGTATTGGGGGAGAAAATTTAAAATCAGCCGGTGCAAAAATCTTTTGTGACCATTCAAAAATGTCAGGTTTTGGTTTAAATTTTAAGATGATTGTTGATCACTTATCTTTGGAAAAAAAAGTTGCTGATTATATTTTAAACGAATTTAAACCTGATTTGGTTTTGTTAATTGATTATGGCACATTTAATTTAAGAGTTGCGAAAAGGCTTAAAGGAAGCGGAATTAAAGTATTCCATTATATTCCTCCACAAATTTGGGCGAGTCGCAAATGGAGAATAAAAGGTATAAAAAAATATGTAGACAAAGTTCTTTGTATTTTCCCTTTTGAGCCTGAAATCTATCAAGCAGAAAACATTGATGTACATTATTGCGGACATCCTCTTGTTAAACAATTACCACCAAGAGCTGATAAAGAAGAATTCTTTAAACAGCATGAATTGGACATATCAAGACCTTTAGTGTCAGTATTTCCTGGCTCAAGACCATTGGAGCTAAAACTCTTCGGAGAACGCTTTATCGAAGCTGCTAAAGTTTTACAAAAACGCCATCCTGAATTGCAAGTTTGCATTTCGCATGCACCAAACTTGAAGGATGATATTTTTGATAAGTACATTAAAAATACTGATTTTAAAGTTATTAAAGGCGAAAACCAAGCTTTGCTGAGCGTTTCAGACTCATTAATTTTAGCATCAGGAACAGTTGCTTTAGAAGCAAGTTTATATCAAGTTCCAATGCTTATTGCATATCGCGGACCGTGGCTGCTTTATTTGATTTATTTGCTTGTAAGATGTATCAAGAGAGTTTCTTTACCAAATATTATTATGGATGAAGATATCGTACCAGAATTAGTTCAGCATAAATTTAGTGTTGAAAATATTTGCTACGAAACAGAAAAAAATCTGTATGACAAAAAGCATAGAGAGTGGATGATTAACGAACTTGCTAAAGTCAAAGAAAAACTTTCCGATAAGTATTCCGCAGAAGAAGTTGCAAAATGTATAAAAGAAGAATTGGATAGATAAAGAAAGAGCCGGACATTTGCCGGCTTTTAAATTTCTACAACCTTTTTTCTAACCTTATATATTAATAAAGTTTTCTTTTGTAAAAAAATTGCTTTTTTATGTCGAAATGTAAAGTTAATTTATGTTATACTTTTTTGAGCAAATATAAATAGCAAAAGGAATATTATGAGAAAGAGTTATTGTTTATTACCACTGGCTCTTGGAACACTCGGGCTTGGTTTAACAGAATATGTAATGATGGGAATTCTACCCGATACAGCGCAAACCATGCACTGTTCTATACCAGAAGCAGGAAATTTTATTTCATTTTATGCACTCGGCGTCGTTTTTGGTGCAATAATGCTCGTTATTGTAGCAAGAACCAAACCTTTAAAAACGATATTATTATGGCTTATGGCAATTTTTACAATTGCAAATTTTTTAACAGCATTTGTAACAAACTATTATATATTTTGCTTAATAAGATTTATTGCAGGACTTCCACACGGTTGTTTCTTTAGCGTTGGCGCAATTTCAGCAGGAAAGCTTTGTGAAAAAGGCAAAGAAAATCAAGCTGTCGCTACTATGTGTTCAGGCATGACGTTTGCAAACCTTCTTGGAATACCACTTGGGACAATGATAAGCCATAGTTTGTCATGGCGTCTTATATTTCTATTTATCGGAATTTTCGGATTATTAATCTTATATTCAATAAAAAGACTTATTCCAACTCTAAAATCACTTCCTGATACTGGTTTTAGAGGACAATTTAAAATTATGAAACATTTAGCTCCTTGGTTATTAATATTAGCAGTAATAATGGGCAATGGGGGCATTTTCTGTTGGTATAGCTATATTAATCCTCTTTTAGTAAATGTTTCCGGTATCTTACCGCAATTTGTGTCATTAATTATGATTCTTGCAGGTGCAGGCATGTGTGTCGGGAATTTTTTGGGCGGAAAACTCTCTGACAAATATTCGCCTTCAATTGTAGCTAGCTTAACACAATTACTGGCTTGTATAGCTCTAATCTGTATTTTCTTTTTTGCGCATAACCCGATTGTATCAGTAATTTGTATGGTTATATGCACAGGTTGCTTGTTTGCTGTTTCTGCTCCACAACAAGTGTTGCTTATAGAAAATGCAAAAGGCGGAGAAATGCTCGGTGCCTCATTTTCTCAAATATCATTTAATTTAGGCAATGCAATGGGTGCTTTTGTAGGCGGAATTCCAATTGAACACAGCTATAACTACAATTACACTGCTATACCCGGAGCCTGTTTTGCATTTATTGGATTTTTGATTTTATTTTATTTTTATAAACGTTACAAATACAAAAATACTTAATTGTAACAATACTTAACGAAAAATACTTGTAAAATAAATGTTTTTGAGGTAAGCTTGAGTTACACTGGTAGAAAGAAGGAAAATAGAACTATGTCAAAACAATGTGAAGTATGCGGTAAAAAACCTATTAAAGCAGCAAAATTAACATTCTCTCATAAACAAATTAAAAAAGTTCAAACTCCAAATTTACAAGAAATTAGAGTTAATGTAAATGGTCAAACTAAGAGAATGACAGTTTGCACTTCTTGCTTAAAAGCAGGCAAAGTTCAAAAAGCTGTTTAGTTTTTTAGCAAAGTTTATTAGACGGTTTAGATTCTCTAAACCGTCTTTTTTAGTTTTTAAATATTAAGTTTTGTAACAATAATAACTCTCTGTGAAATTGTCTATTTTTTAAATACTTTATATATATGTAAGATGAAAAATAACAAGGAGCTTAAATCATGTCAACTAATATTAACGCAAACGTTCTTAAAAACTTTATAGTAAAAACTATCGGTGCTGAAAAATTAACACAAGCTCAAGCACAAAGATATGATATTGATGCTAACAAATACACTGAAGCAAATACAGATGAAAATGCTTATCTTGATTTAGATGAAATTCTTGATGATAAGGATTTGTACGAACAATTTGCAACAATGTATGTTGAAGAAAAAGATAAAGAGAATGAAGTTAATGCAGAGAAAGAGAAAGAAGACGCCGCTAAGGTACAAGATAAAGGCGAAAGTAAAGCTTAGAGAAATTCGAGAAAAAGAGAAAAGATAATTAAAACGGAGTTTATACTCCGTTTTTTATTTGCAAACTATGATTTTTTAAAAAGATATGTTATAATATTAGTAGGAGATCAAAATTGAACCGTTGCAGCCAAATGCGAAAGCAGAAAGGCATTATATATAAGAATGATGAGCAATTTACAATTTCAAAATGACCTCGAAAGGCTAATCGCCATTATGCCCCCAAAAGTCGTGTCTAATTTGTCGTGTGAAAAATTGGATGATGTTATCGAAATAGTTCTCGATATCGGACGAGTTCCTGAAGTCCGACATGCAGGAGGCAAGATTGAAAAATTACAGTGTGATGTAGTTAATGATGAAGATATTAAGTTTATAACTTCTCACCTTCAAGAATTCACGCATGATAATCGTTCAGGTATCCCAGGAACTTTGCACCGTATCAGTGCAATAAGAAACAGACAAGGAAAAGTTGTTGGTCTGACTTGTCGTATTGGGCGTGTTGTAACAGGTACAATTGCTTGTATAAAAGATATTTGCACTCAAGGAAAGAGTATTTTATTCTTAGGTCCTCCGGGGGTTGGTAAAACTACAAAACTTAGAGAAATTTCACGACTTGTAGCTGATGAACTCGGTAAACGTGTTGTCATTGTAGATACATCAAACGAAATCGCTGGTGATGGTGATGTTCCGCACCCTGCTGTCGGTTCTGCAAGGAGAATGCAAGTTGCTCAGCCAGAATTTCAAAAAGATATAATGATTGAGGCGGTCGAAAACCACACGCCTGAAGTTATTGTAGTCGATGAAATCGGTACTGAACCGGAAGCTCAAGCTGCCAGAACAATTGCAGAACGTGGTGTAATGCTTATTGCAACTGCTCACGGCAACTGTTTGGAAAGTTTAATCAAAAACCCTACTTTATCTGATTTAGTCGGCGGTATTCAATCCGTAACGTTGGGCGATGATGAAGCTAAACGTCGAGCATCACAAAAAACAGTTTTAGAAAGAGAAAAACAACCTACTTTTGATATTGTTATTGAGATTTTAGATAGAAATACGCTTGCAGTTTATAAAAACACATCAGAAGCGGTCGATTATATCTTAAGAGGTTGGCCGATTCGTCCTGAAATCAGAAAAGTTGAAGAACAACATGTTGAAACAATTTCTGCTCCTGAACCCGTTAAGCAGGAAATTCCTGAAACTCCTCGAGATAACAGCATGAATTTCTCGTTCTCACGTCAAAAATACGTTGAGCAGGCTAAACCGCTTAAAAAATTGTATTTGTACGCTGTATCAAGAACTATTGTTGAAAAAACAATTGAACGTTTGAATTTGAATGTCGAATTGACGCGTAACGTAGAAGACGCTGATATTGTAATCGCACACAAAAATTTTGCAAAAGGCGGGGCAAAAATTTTGAATACTGCAAAAGAATATAGAGTTCAAATTTTCTATGTAAAAACAAACTCAATGGCTCAAATTCAAAAGGTTTTGAAGGATGCGCTTGATATTCAACCGGGTGATGTTGAGCCATTGCAAGGTTATAGCGATGATACAGAAAAGGCTTTGGATGAAGCACGTGCTGCAATTAAACAAATCGCAGACGGTGCTGATATTGCGGAACTCTCACCACAACCTTCTCAAATAAGAAAACTACAACATGAACTTGTTGATCAGTATAATTTAAAAAGCACATCTATAGGCGAAGGCGACAATAGACATTTAAGAATTCATAAATAAATGTAGCAAAAAATATTTTTAGAGGTTTTGTAATAGCCAAAGGGAAAAACTGTGTTAAAACTTAGTCAATTACAAAACCAAAAAACTTATACCCAACAAACATCATTCAAAGGGCAAAATTATATAGAATATATTGCAAAGCGACAGCTAGTTTTGAAGAATAAACATACTCCAAAGAAATATTGGACGCTTAATGACTTTAATATGAAGAAACTTGAAGGAATTCAAAGTGGGCTGAAAGTTTTAGGCAATTTAACAATGACACAAATAAAAAGCATTACGGAGCGTGCCCTTGCCATAATTTTGCGTCGCGGATGTAACAATATGTGCGCACATTGTTATGCAGATGCAAGACCTGAAAGTTTTTATAAAAAAGAAAATTCAATATCAGAAATAAATATTGAAGATTTTAAAAATTTTTGTGACGACATAGTTGGTCTAAATAATAAACTTGGATTTAATATTTTCAATAAAAAAAATAAATATGATTATCAAACATTATTTCTTGATGCAGATAGTTCAATGATTCAAGCTAAAGATAAAGATGGCAAAGAATATGATTATTTAGACCTTAGCAAAATGTTGCATGATAGTTGTAATAAAGAAGTTTTATTTGATACAGCCGGTTGGAATATTCAAGATAAAAAAACTCAAAACAGAATAGATAAACTTGTGCAAAAATTCAACGATAATTATAATAAGTACAAATTTGTCCATTTTAATTTATCATTCAATCCATTCCATTCCTTGCACTACACTTCTATACAAAGAAAAAAAGAAGGTAAATACGATATTGCAGAAAAATTGGATGATATATACGCGACAAGAATGGCTAATACGATAAACACGCTATTACCTATATTTTTAAATCATCCTGACAATTTTTCTATTATTTCACGAAGTTTTGAAAATTTTGAAAATAAAAATACAGAAGGTTTTCAACAAATAGATTTGGCAGAATTGTATGATAAAACATTGGATAAATTAAAAAATATCTTTTATGAAAAATTTATAGATGAATATTCTGAAAAAGAATTGGATAAAGAATTTGAAAATATAAAACAATATTTTCGTAAAAATAGCATGCAAACTGCAACAAGGATTGGTATTACCGGAAGATTAGCAAAAAGATTTGATTATAAAAATTTCAGAAAGACACTTGATGAAGAATTTCCTGATGCCAGTGATAAAGTTATATCCAACAATATGCCTGCCGGTTTAATAGATTTGAACGGGAAATTTTATATAACTAATTATTTGGAAACATTTCCTACAAATATACAATTAAATTACACTAATAAAGATAAGCTGACTGCACCAATTAACCCTAATTTGCACGATCATACGGTCCAAATTTAAGTTGTTGTTGGGCAAGTATGCCCAACCGACAAATCCTTGGGGAAGTGGGGAGAGTGTTATTAACTTTAACATCTTTAACATCAACAAAAAAGCAGAGGAAACTTGCGCTTCCCCTGCTTTAGTAATAATAATCTTAAATTATTCCTCTTCAGAAGCTTCATCAACTTCTTCTTGTTGAAGATCTTCTTCATCAAGAGCTTGTTGATTCATTTCTTCTTCAATTTCTTCTTGGATTTCATCAGAATCAACTGTTCTTTCTTCATCTTCAACAGCTTCTTCTTCGTAGTCGTAATTTGAATTTTTACGAGCTTCTTCATCTTCCATTTGAGAAACGCTCTTAATATCAATCTTCCAACCTGTCAATCTGTGAGCAAGTCTTACGTTTTGACCTTCACGACCGATAGCTAAAGAAAGTTGATCATCAGGAACGACAACCAAAGCATCTTTTGTTTCTTCATCGTCTGTCATAATATCAACTGAAACTACTCTAGCAGGTGAAATAGCGTTTACAATGTATTCAACAGGGTCCGGTGACCATCTAACTATATCTATTTTTTCGTTTTTCAATTCACCAACAATAGTTTGAATTCTTGAGCCACGAGGTCCTATACAAGCGCCAACTGAATCAACTTCAGGGTCATTTGACCAAACTGCAAGTTTTGTTCTAAATCCTGCTTCACGAGCGATTGATTTAATTTCTACAATACCATCTTCTATTTCAGGAACTTCAAGCTCGAACAATTCCTTAACAATTTCAGGGTGAGCGTGAGAAACAATAACTTGTGGAAGTCTGCTTGTTTCTTTTACGTTAAGAACAAATACTCTGATTCTGTTACCAGGTTTATAGTATTCACGAGGGATTTGTTCTTTTTGTGGCATGATAGCATCAGTCTTACCGATATTAACAATAACATTTCTATTTTCAACTCTTTGAATAATACCTGTTACCAAAGTACCTTTCTTTTCTAAGAATTCGTTTAAGATGTTGTTTCTTTCTGCATCTCTGATTCTTTGTGTTATAACTTGTTTAGCAGATTGAGCTGCAATACGTCCGAATTGTTCAGGTGTAACTTCAATCTTAACTTCGTCATCAACTTCAACTTCATCATCAATTTCTTGAGCTTCTTCTAATGAAATTTGAGTATCAGGGTCTTCAACTTCTTCTACAACTGTTTTTGTGCTGAATACACCGATTTCACCTGTTTGTTCATCTAAAATTGCTTCTATATTAGCAGCTTCTTTAACGTGCATGTGTTTTTTGTAAGCAGCTACCATTGCATCACATAATGACGCAATAAGAACTTCTTTAGAAATTCCACGTTCTCTTTCAAGCTCTTCGCAAGCTTCAAATAATGCTGTTCCGATTTTAATCATGTTTTTTCTCCTTTATATAAGTCAATAAGTTGAATATTTGAAAGGTTGAAAAGTTTATTTTATTCGCTAACGCTCATATATTCTAAATAAACAATTCTCTAATCTATATATAATTTTGCCGACTGAATATTCGTTTTCGGTATTTGTAATTCTTCGCCATCTTCGAAACGGAAAAAAGTTAAACCTTTATTGTCATCCCAATCTAAGATTTCACCTTTGAATATTTTTTCTGTTTCACTTTCCAAAGGCTGTTTTAACTTTAAGCTAATTCTTCTGCCTTTGAATATTAAAAATTCTTTATCTGATTTGAATTTTCTCTCTAACCCCGGTGAAGATACTTCCAAATAGTATTTAACAGGAATAAGTTCGTCCAAAAAGTCATTTAAGCTTCTTGTTACATTTTCACAATCATCCAACGTAATATCTTTTTCGTAAGAATATAAATAAATTCTCAAAAACCACTTGTGATTTTCTTTCACAAACTCTATTTCAATAGGAATAAGGTTAAAACGCATTGCCGTATTTTCTATAAGCGGTGTAATTTTTTCTAAGACCTCAAATCTGTTTACATCTTGCTTCATAACGCTCCTTCCTTAATTTTTGAGAATATTTTTTATTCTCCTAATAAAAAAAGAACGGGAATTGTACCGTTCTTTTTCTAAGAAACTATTTACTCTTTGAGTATAACAAAAATTTATAATTTTGTAAATCTTAATATTAAGGTTTATGAAGTGATTTTACAACTACTTGAACAACCTTACCCAATGCAAGCAAAATTGGGCTTGCAAAAGGAATCGGGGACAACAAACCGACTGCACCTGCAATTATTGGTAAATCATCAATAGTAGTTTCTTTCTTCAACTTTTTACCAACACCTTTTGATATATTCAATATCGTAGCAATTTCACACTGTTTGTGGATTTTTGATGTACGCATACCAATCTCATAGCCGCTTTTTCCGGCTTTTGATAATCGCTTTGAAGTTGCTCCTATATTTTGACATGTATTCGATATAACTGGTAAAATCTTCATATCTTAATTTTTACACAAAAATATTTTATGGTAAAATTTTATTACAGTATTCTTAAAAAGAGGAAAATAAAATGACACAACAAACAAAAGAGCCTATTTCGGCAAAAGAAACTATAAGACAGACAAGAATTCAAAAGCTTGCTGAACTTGCAGACAAAGGTATTAATCCATATCCTTATGCGTTTGATAAAGACGCCGATGCTGCTGATTTGCAAGCTAAATACAAAGACCTTCCTGCAGGTGAAGAAACTGAAGATTTCTACTCAGTAGCAGGTCGTGTAATGGCAATCAGAAATTCAGGCATGTTCATCGACTTAATGGATGCAACAGGTAAAATCCAAATATTTTCACACAAAGAAAACATGGATCCTGAAATGGTTAAAACTTTAAAATTAGTTGATATCGGTGATATTTTAGGTTTTTACGGTTCAATCCGAAGAACTCCACGTGGAGAACTTTCTGTAAAAGCTAAATCATTTAAAATGCTTTCAAAATCACTACTTCCGCTTCCTAACAAGCAAATTAGCGAAGAAAAGTTGGAACAATTGAAGGCATATCACAACATGAACGATACTGAAACTAAGTATCGTCAAAGATATGTTGACTTGATTATGAACGAAAAAACAAGAGATACGTTCAGAAAAAGAAGTTTGATTATCCAAAAAGTTAGAGAATACTTAACAAAACAAGGTTTTATTGAAGTTGAAACTCCAATGTTGCACACTCAAGCATCAGGTGCAAACGCAAGACCGTTTATCACTCACCACAATGCTTTAGACATGGATTTAACTTTAAGAATTGCACCTGAACTTCACTTGAAAAGATTAATGGTTGGCGGTTTAAGTGAGAAAATCTTTGAACTTTCAAGATGTTTCCGTAACGAAGGCATTGATACGCGTCATAACCCTGAGTTTACAATGATTGAACTTTATCAATCTTATGTTGATTACAACGAAATGATGGTATTGACTGAAAATCTTGTAGCTTACGTTGCTCAAGAAGTTTTAGGAACAATGAAAATTCAATATGGAGAAAATGAAATCGATTTAACTCCACCTTGGGATAGAAAAACTATGTTAGGTTCTATTAAGGAATTTACTGGAATTGATTTCGGCGAATTCTTTACTGCAAAAGAAGCTTACGAAAAAGCAAAAGCTTTGCATATTGAAGTTGATGAAGAAATGAATTGGGGACAAATTGTTGAAGCTGTGTTTGAAGCAACAGTTGAACCAACTTTAATTCAACCTTGTCACATCATCGATTACCCTCGTGAAATTTCACCTTTAGCAAAAGTTCATAGAGATAATGACAGATTAACAGAACGTTTCGAAACAAGAGTAAACGGCTGGGAAATTGCAAACGCATTTTCAGAATTGACAGATCCAATCGATCAAAGACACAGATTTGAAGCTCAAGCTTTAGCAAAAGCTAATGGCGACGAAGAAGCAATGTCTTATGATGAAGATTATATTAACGCTCTTGAGTATGGCTTAGCACCTACAGGCGGTATGGGAATGGGTATTGATAGATTAGTTATGTTATTAACTAACTCTCCAACAATTCGTGATGTAATCGCGTTCCCTACTTTAAAGAAATTGGAAAATTAGTTTACAAAAAGGGTGAAATTCAAATTTCACCCTTTTTTAAAGTCAATAAATTTGTTTAATTCGTTAAACTCTTAAATCGTATGAAAGAACAAGATTTTATAAATATTATAAAAAAACAAATCGGCACTGAATATATAGGTGACGATTGTGCATTTCTTAAAGATTTAGGGATTGTTGTTACACAAGATAGTCTTGTTGAAGATGTCCATTTTAAAATGAATTGGTGTACACCGTATCAATTAGGATTCAAGGCTGTTACAGTTAATATTAGTGACGTATTAGCTTCGGGGGCAGAGCCTAAATATGTAACAATTGCGCTATCTCTTCCTTCAAAAACAGAAAAAAAATTTGTAGAAGAGTTTTATAAAGGCGCAAAATCGGCTTTAAGAGGGGCAAAAATTATTGGTGGCGATATTACAGGCGCGGACAAAGTCTATATTTCAATTGTTGCAATCGGTACTACTAACGGGCGCAAAATCTCGTCAAGAAGTAATGCACATGTTGGTGATGTTGTTATTACAAAAGGTGAGTTTGGAAAAAGCTCATTGGGTTTAAAAGAATTAATGACAGGTGGAAGCGATTCTGAACTTATTAGATCTCATTTGGAACCGCAATTAGAAGAAAATTTTGCAAATGAGATTGCAACTCAAATTAACTCGGAATATGCAATGATGGACACGTCAGACGGCTTAGCGGATGCTTTGTTCCAAATTGCAAACTCAAGTAATGTTTCTATTGATTCAAAATTTGTAGAAGGAATTTTCGGAGCAGAAGATTATAAACTTGTAGCAACTGTTCCAAGAGAATTTTTGAAAAAACTTACCGAATATGAAATAATCGGCAAGGTAGTTGAAAAACAAGATTATATTTTAAAAGTTGGTAATAAAAAATATTATAGTTATGATGAATTAGGTTTATATAACCATTTTGGGAAAGAGGAAACATGAGAAATTTTTCACTTATAATAACAGCAGGCGGAACATCTTCACGTTATGGCAATACAAACAAATTATTAGAAAAAATTAACGATAAAACAGTTATAGAAGAAACTGTATCAAAGTTTATTGATTTTGATGAAATTGATGAAATAATAATTTCTGCAAACAGTTCAATAATCGAAATATTACAGCAATTATTAAATAATCCGAAGGTTAAAATTATTGAAGGCGGGAATACAAGACAAAAGTCCGTTTATAATGCTTTGCAGGTTGTAAAAAATGACTATGTTTTAATTCACGATGGAGCTCGTCCGCTAATCAGAAAAGACACAATTGCTTACGTTTTAGAAGCCGTTTTAGATAAAGATGCCGTAACTGTTATGACAAAAACTACTGATACAATTAAAGAAGTCGATTCAACAGGCAGAATTATTCGCACAATTGATCGCTCAAAATTGTATAATACACAGACACCGCAGGCGTTTAAGACTTCAATAATAAAAGAGGCCCATGAAAAATTGAAAGACGGTAATTTCACGGATGATTGCTCTATGCTTGAGGAATTGAAAATCCCTGTTTATATCGTAAATGGCAGTTATACAAATATTAAAATCACAATAAAAAGCGATTTGGATTTTGCAAAGTTGTATATATAAAGTCTGTATTAAACTGATTTGTTCGACTAAAATTTTGAATTGTTTACAATAGCTGAAATTTATGCTATATTTCAAACAGAGATATGGCTTTACTGACGTCGGATAAAATTTTAAAACTTATTCCTTCACTATTTGAAACTGATTTGAATAGTGAAAGGCATTTGTTCAAAATTTTTGAAAAAATCCTAGCATTTGATGAAGGATTCATATATTATGCGAATCCTGACAGCTTGCAATTAAAATACAGTTACAAAAAACATGTCAATTATGAAAAAGAAACTGCTTTCAAATTAAGTTCTGATTTAAAGAAGTTTATTTTTTCAAAGGCCGGTGATATAACAGACGAAACGTCTGATTTAGTAAAAACAATTGAATTGGCGGGAACCTCTCAAAAATCTTATTTGGTATCAAAAATCTCTATTAAATCAACTGTTTTCGGAATTGTCGTCTTATCAAAAAGAGAAAAGAATTTTTATAAGCAAGAAGATTTGGATGCTCTCGATGCTGTTTCTTCTGTGCTTTCATATTTACTAAAAGATGTAGAACTTTCAAACGTATTTAAAATACAACTAAAAGCTTTAAAAGATGGCATTATAGAGAAAAATAATGCTTATAAAACGATAAAAGAACAAAACGAAAAAATTCTTGAAGCAGACAAAGTTAAAAACGAGTTTTTGGCAAATATTTCTCACGAACTTAGAACCCCTTTGAATTCTATTTTGGGATTTTCAGATATACTCGGAACACAATTATATGGCAACTTGAATCCGAAACAGGAGGAATACATTAACGATATCAAGGTTTCTGCGACACATCTACTCGGCATGATTAATGAAGTCTTGGATATGTCAAAGATTGAAGCAAACGCAATGAAAATTGTTAAAAGCGCGTTCTGGATTTCAAGAGCCGTGGATGAAGTTGCAAATATTCTTTCACCGCTTGCTCAGAAGAAAAATATTAAACTTATAAAAAACTTAGAAGCGGATTTTGAGGTTTTCGCAGATTATCAAAAAATTCAACAAATTTTATATAATTTAGTGAGCAATGCAATTAAGTATTCGCCCGAAGATGATGAAGTTGAAATCTCCGTTAATTCTGATGATGAAAATTTCAGAATTTTAGTACATGATAACGGAATTGGTATTGATAAAAAATACCACGGTAAAATTTTTGCAAAATTTGTTCAACTTGATAGTGCTTATACAAAAAAAGAGAGTTCAACAGGTTTGGGATTAACTATTACAAAGGAATTGGTCGAACTTCACGGTGGAAAAATTTCACTTATCAGTGAAATAAACAACGGTTCGACTTTCATTGTAGAAATTCCATTTTAGCCAGTAATTGTTTCTAAAAAACAGGATTGCTTCAGGCTAATCATCTATCACTACTGTTCTTGAACGACATTCGCGCCACTAAGGTGTAGCGATTAGCTACGATAGTTAGTGAAAGGGGGCAAGCTCTGCTTGCTACATCCATTTATATTATATTTTGGAGCGATAAAGCTATCATTTATTTCGAAAAAGTTGCATATATCCTCTGTTTATAGTACCCTACAGTTAGGTAGGTATAGAAAAGAGGATATATTAAATGAACACAACTATTGAAAAACAACCTGAAAATGTAGTTAAGGTTGATATTGAAATCCCTGCTAAAGATGCAGTAAACTACTACAACGATGCAGCTAAAAGATTAGCTCAATATGTTAATATTCCCGGCTTCCGTAAAGGTAAAGCACCAAGAAATATTGTTGAACAAAATATAGGTGAAGAAAGAATTAAACACGAAGCTTTAGAAAATGCGCTTCCAAAAATTTTCTCACAAGTTATTAAAGAAAACGATTTTGACGTTGTTGCTCAACCTTATGTTGAATCTTATGATTTTAAAATTGGTGAAGATTTAAAAATCGTTGCTAAATTAGAATTAAGACCGGAAGTTACTTTGGGTCAATACAAAGGTTTAACAATTGATGTTGATGCTTATAAAACAGAAGAAGATGCTTTGCAAAAATCAATCGACGGACTTCTTCAACAACACGCGACAACTCTAGTAGTAACTGATAGAAAGACAAAAGACACTGATACTATCGTATTTGACTTTGACGGTTATTCTAACGGTGAAAAAATCGAACACGGTGATGCTAAAAACTATACTTTAGATTTGGCACATTCAAGCTTTATTCCAGGTTTTGCAGAACAATTAGTTGATAGAGCTTTAGGCGAAGAATTCGAAATCAACGTAACATTCCCTGAAGAATACCACGAAAAGAAATTAGCCGGTCAACCTGCTACTTTCAAATGCAAAATCCATGAAATAAAGGCAAAAGTTCTTCCTGAATTAACTGATGAATTCGCTCAAAAAGTTGGTCCGTTTAAATCAGTTGACGAACTAAAAGCTGATATCCAAAAATATTTAGATACTCAAAAAGCTGATATTGATAGAACTAATTCAGAAAAAGCTATTTTTGAAAAAGTGACTTCTGAAGCAAAAGTTGAAATTCAACAATCTATGATTGATAGAGAAGCAGATCAATTGGTTGCAGAATACAAACAAAAACTTGAAATGCAAGGTTTTACTTGGGATCAAGCAGTTGAGGCTCAAGGTTATGATGAAATCATGAACAGCTTAAAAGAAGATGCAGCTGTAAGAGTTAAAAACTCTTTAGTAATCGACAAGATTGCAAAAGAAGAAAATATCACAGTTTCTCAAGCTGATTTCGGTGCTAAATTATCAGAATTGAGCCAAATGTACCAAATCGACACACCAACGATGATAAAACAATTATCTCAAACTCCGGGTGTGTTTAACGCATTATCTCAACAAGCATTGAACGAAAAAGTAACTCAATTCTTGGCTGATAATAATACAGTTAATCTTAAATAATTGATTAGATACTAAAAGAAGGAGCTTTGAAAAATTTTTCAAAGCTCCTTCTTTATTAATAAATTTTATTACTTAGCTTTTCTAGGGTCAGCAATTTTTATAACGCCTGTTCGTCCGGCACTGATATTATTATAGCCGGTAGAACAATCTAAATTAGCCATAGATACCTTTGCGCTTGCTCCATATACTGAACAGTATGCATCTTTATAACTGCCATACACAGGACGCTGATACTGCCAAGTTGATCTATCCATAACATTGTTACGACCAACTTTTCCATCATCAACATACGCAGCTAATAAATCTCTACGATTTTGAATTTGGGAAAAAGCTGCATTGTCCTCATTACCTGGAATTAATTCATTTGTACTTAGAACATAATATAATTGTACATATTTTGAAGTTCCAGAACTAGTTGGAACATTCATCCAAATTGCAAGAAAATTACCAGGATATGGATATAAATAATATGTAATTCCATTTGCTGCACTAATTTGATATCCAACCGCAGCCTTCCAGGTAACATCACTCTCTTCAACATTAAAACATTTTGCAAAGTGTTTTACTAACGTAGGAATTACTGAATGGTCAATCTCTCCATCAGCACCATTTGTTTGCGTCATAGAAGCATCACCAGCTGCAACTGCATCAGCAATTGCATTATACGCATTTACATACCCCGTATAATAAAACAAATTATACGCTTTTTCTGTACCCTTTTTTGTAATTGTCATCCCCATCGCAGAGACAATACCAATAATTGCAATACATAAAAGTAATTCTGCCATAGTGAAACCTAATTTAGACAATTTCATACTTATAAAATCTCCGTCAATTCATCGTATGTATTTATTATATCACATGTATTCAAGAAATTCATTGGTGTTACATCTAAAACTGTTTGATTTTCTTTTACAGCATAAACTTTAATACCTCTTTTTGCGGCTTCGAGAACCGGAATTCCGCCAATGGAATTGTATGGAACAACGACAAAATCTAAATTTTCTACGCTTAGACCAGTTTTAGTTAATTTTGGAGCCTGGTTTAAGCCTATCAAAATGCAAGGCAAAAAAGTTGGTGTAATATATTCCGCCGAACATCTTTTATCTACAATATCAGTTTCAACTTGAATATTATCAAAAGCAGGTGCATGCGCACAAGGTATTAAGAATTCTTTAGAAATATAATGAGATATAATAGCTTCAACTCCACCAACAGGGTCTACGCCAACACCATTAGCGTAATCGTCACCTTGTTCATCAGGAAAACGGCAGACAATCGCAATTGCTTCCGCCCCTCTTTCTATAAGTTTTTCTGCAGCTTTTTTTAGAGTTAAAAGATTTTTAACATTACCCATTGAAACGCCTGTAGAATCAACAAAAAAATCAACTCCGACTTCTTCTTCCGTTATTTCATAGCCCATAATATTTAAGCCATAAACTACTTCAACTGCGTTCATTGTATTTATGTGAACATTCAAAACTTCCGGCTTTATAGCTTTATCAAAGATTATCCCGATTTTATTGTTATTAGAATGTTCAAGACAAGTTTCACCTTTAAAAAATCTATCCAGTGAATAACCTTCTACATAAAGCATATTTTCATTAATCCCTGAAAAACATGCTGCATTAACAACATTAGGATTTACAATAAGTTCACATTTCTGTGAAATTTTTCTGGCAGCACGCGAAGCATCTCCTGCAAACCCGCCTACCGACGCTCCAACTCCAGTCGGAACTATAAATGCTCCTAGTTTTTTCATAATTTCCCTTAAATTTCTACTATTATTTTGCTAAGCTGATTGCATTTTATCATAGAGCATGCTCATTTACTAGATTTTTTTTTAATAATATGATATTATAAAGCATAGTATGGGAGAGTGTTAGGTGAATACTGATAATTTTTTGATAGAAGAGAACGATATTGAGTTTGCTCAAAATATATGCAAAGTTATTGAAAATAGTGATATTCGTAACAGAGCCGTAGCAAACAATTTAGCATCAAAGATTGCAGAACGCTTTTTTGAAAAAGGCAGTCTTGATATTGATACAATGTCAGGATTACACAATATCGGGCACGTACTGGAAGATATCGATATTGCCGATATTTATATAAACGGTTCTTACATTGATGTAAGGCTTTATTTTAATGATGAAGAATTAGGTGTGCCAAAAGCACATTTTGATAATAACTTGTTGCCTGCAGCATACATGTTCATAAAAATTACGCCTGATTTATCAGGTGCAACAGTTACAGGTTTTATGCAGCCGGAAGAAATTGATACATCAAATACAAAAGATGGTTTTATTATAATTGATGAAACTAAATTAGTTTCCTTCTATGATATTGAACCTTTATTAATAACCAAAGAAGATCCGTTTAACATTAATGAAGCTGACATTTTCGCTTATTTAGAAAATAATATTGCGAACAAAAATGCATTTTACAAATCATTAATTGCTTCAAAAGACGGCAGATTGAGATTAGCAAAAGCTAATAAGGCACAATATGCATTTAATTTTATTTCAATAAATAACGATACTCAAAATGTAGCCGAAACATTAGATAATGGAATTATTTCTGATGAGCTTCTGCCTGATGAATCGATTACTGATGATTTCGCAGATTTGGGTGATGAAACATTAGATTTAGAACCGACTGATGATATTGCTGACTTAGGTGATGAAACTTTGGATTTAGAAGCAACAGATGAGTTTACAGACTTAAGTCCAGAAACATTAGATTTAGAGCCAACCGATGATGCAACGCAGTTGGAAGAAACTGATGCCATTTCAGATGATATTAATGACGGTTTATCTTCTTCATTAGACACAGTAGACGACTTAGAACCGATTCAAACAGCGGATTTAGATATAATAGATGAATTTAATTTAGATTCAGAAGATAACTCACTAGAAGAAACTCCTGCGGAAGGCACAGCTTCTTCAAATGATGAAATTTCGGAATTAAATCTTGATGTTGAAGAAAATAATACAGAAGAAACTAAAGATAATATTCAAGATAGTAGTTTTGAATTTTCAACAGTAACATCTCCAAGCTTAAACTCGATTGGTGACAGTTTAGACAATTTATTAAGCAACGATGATGAAGAGAATTCTTTAAATAATATTGCTGAAGAAATTGCACCTTATCAAGAAGAAAAAACTTCTGATAAGGACGTAGCTTTTGATATTCCTGATAATGTTCACGAAACAGAATCAGCACAAGATACTCATCATGTTGAAGAACAAAATGAATACGAAATCACTGAAGAAGAGCAAACAGATAATGCAGAACAAATTGGAAATCTGTTTAATGCAGATGAAACAGTAGAAGAAACAGCAAACATGCTTGAACAGAAACCAAAACAAAAAAGTTCTATAAAATTGCTTACAATTATTGGTTTGTTGGTTGTACTTGGTGCAGTAGGATATTTTGGTTACAATCAATTCACTAATCAGACTCCGCAGGAAGAAGAAAACAGTTTAGTTGCCGATGCGGTACAAACACCGATTAATAACCAATCTCAAGAGGAGGCAATGCCTGTTGAATCAGTCGAATCAACTCTTCCTAAAATAGCTGATGAAGAAGGAACTGCAGAAACAATACCGGCTATAGAACAAAATTTAGACGCTTCAATTCTTGTTTCTAATTTGAAAGTAGATTGGGAAGTTCCTGCAGGTTATGTATCGAATACTGCAGCTAAGAGATATCTTGTTAAACTTGGTAAAGTAATTCAATTGAACTTGAAAACAGAATTATTACTTTTGAACAAACCGCCTATCACAAACAAAATTGCAGTTGAAATCAAGTATAACAGCGGTGCAAAGAAATTCGAAGCTGTTGGCGTTACGGTATCAAGCGGTGAAAAAACTGTTGATGATTTAATCATGCAAACCGTAAACAGAGCTTTAGCTATGAAATTAAGCGCAAATACGGATTCATTTAATAATATTCAGGGTAATCCTGTTTTAATCATACATTTATAAAATAAAGAGAGCGATATGGAAAAAACTAACAAATACTATGGTGTAATAGAAGATTTAGTAAAACAAAACAGAAAATATCAAGGCTTAGAGCCAATTTTAGATGATATTATCGATGATGTTTACTCTCATTCAGAAGTTATCATTAATTCAATCAACAATGATAGCGTTATTCAATCGTATTTAGCAAAAGTTGTTTCGACATCTGTCATTACTGTTCCTAAACGATTAGGATTTCAACCGGAAGTTCAACGGAAAACAGTTGACGCTCAACAGGTATTAGAAAATGTTGTTCATAAACAAGAAAAAGCTGTTAATACAGTGCTTGTTGATAAAATGATTAATAATATCGCATTTGATGATAAAGAAGAAGAACCATCACTAGAGGAAAGTTTATCTCTTGAAGAACTTGAAGTTTCAGAACTAGAAACTCCTGAAACAACTATTGAAACAGCTTCTGAAACGGTTAATGAAAATAAAGATTTACTGATTTCTAATGATGATAAATTGGAAATAGAAACACCTAATATTGATACACAAGATGAAATTTCGTTTTCTGACAATGAGTTAAACGTTCTTATTGGAGAAAACGACAATGAAATTTCAGACATTGACGCTCAAACTGAGATAGTAAATGAAACTACTGAATCAACTGAGCCTGAAACAATTAAAGAATCGGAACAAGTTTCTTTAGAACTAAATGATTTAGATGAAATTTCAGAAGAGGAAGAAACTCAACACGATAAAACAGACGAAATCCAAACTTCAGAAGAAGTTGACTCTATAGAATTAGAGCCCGTATTGGCTGATGATTCAACACTTGAAATATCAGATGAACCATTATTACAAAACGACGAAATAGAAACTCATGAAGAGGAAACATTAGAACTTCATCAAGATGACTCTACGAACTTTAATTCTTTGGATATTGAAGATTTAAATCCCGTTGAAGAAGATTCTGATACGTTTGAAACTAAAGACTTAGAAATTCTAAATTCAGACGACACATCAGATGTCACATTAGATATACAAGATGATGATAATATAGAGCAATTAGAAACTTCTACTGCTGATGATAGTCCTCTGGATGTGATCAGCAATAACGGTTTAAATCAAATTGCCGATGTAATTACAACAACATTAGAATATCCGGGAAATACTTCTTCTGAAAATACAGATTTCAAGCCAACTGATTATTCAGTATTTAGCTATTCAACAGACAAATACAAGGATGATATTGACGCAGAAGAAATTGTTAATGAAATAAAAGATTTGGCATCAAAACATCCTGAATTGAATATAATTAATGTATATAATTTGAAATTCAAGGACAAACTTACAATTCCTCAAGTAGCATCTGAGCTTAATATGAGTGAAGATAATGTAATTGAAGCTTTGAATGAGTTGGTAGCTATTGTACAATAAGGAAGCTTATGCAGTGTCCCAAATGTAAAAATGAAATAGAAGATAATTCTTTGAAATGCAAATTTTGCGGAACAAAGATTGCTTCTGTGTGCAAAGATTGTGGGACTATAAATCCGATTACAGCAAAAGAATGTTCTAATTGTCATAAGGTATTGCTTAAAATTTGTACAGAATGTGGTGCTGCAAATCTTCCGGAAGCGAAAGCTTGTAGAAAATGCAGAATGGAATTTGTTATCCCGCAAAAGAAATTCAATCCAAAACCAGAATACAGTGCAGAAATGAATTCTCAACAAAAGGTTAAAGCAAGGCTTTTGGATTCTATCAAAGATGCTGATAAAACTATTATTACTTTGAATGGTGAAAGCGGTATTGGTAAGGATTTAGTTTTAAGATATACGATAAATGAGCTTAAAAATGCTAAACTACTTTGGTTATGGGGAACTTGTACACAAGTGACTCAACTTTCTCCGTTTGGTTATTTTCAAGATTTATTGCTAACATTTTTCAATGTAAATAATTTTTGTCCTGATACATTACAACTCAAAAAAAATTCTGTTAAATTTTTCAAGCAGGATTTTCCGACACTTTCAAATGCAGAAATTTTAGATTTGTTGAACTTTTTATATCCTGAAAATTTGGATAAATACGAGAATATTTATTTTAATAAAGCAAAAATGTTCAATATAATGAAAAAAGTTTTGCTAACAATTATTGAAAAAATTAAAGCCGTTTTTGTTATTGATGATTTTGAAAATATTGATGGCATGTCTTTTGATTTTCTAAAAGAAATTTTAAAAGATGATTATTTTTTAGAAAGATGCAAATTTATTTTAATTTCTAAAATCATAAAACCGGGCATGGGTTGTATAACGTCACCTAAACTTACGGAAGAAAATTATGTTGATTTAACGATTGCGCCATTTACAAAAAGTCAGGTAGAAATTTTAGTAAAACAATATAGTGACTTAGAAATCGGTGATGATTTTGTAAATTTGGCACTAAATATTTCAGGCGGAAATCCTTCTATTGTAGAACAAATGGTGCTTTTGTATAAAGATATCAGAAGAAACGGCTTAAAGCATATTACATATAAATCTTTAGAAACAATTCTTGATGCAAGACTCGGTATTCTTAAACAAGAAGATTTGCCATCATACAGAATCCTTGTTGCAATGTCTGTTTTGGGTTCAAAGTTCTATCCTGCAATGCTTGAGCATTTTGATAATAATTCTGAAAAAGAATTTGAACGCATAATTGAAAATCTTGTTCAACGAGGATATATAAATCAAATTAACAATCTTTCTTTTGAATTCAAGAGCAACGAAATTTGGAAAAATATTGTTTCTGTTGTTAAAAATGATGATTGTTTTTATGAAGTTTTGAATATTTTATATGAAACTCTAAGTATTTATAAACAATCTTCAATCGCACTATTAGGCTATATCGTACAAAAACTTAATAATGATGACCAAGCTCTTACAGTTTGGACGCTTTTGATGAAACAAGCATCTTATATCGGCGATATCGGACTTTATATTATTACCCAAAAACAAGCATTGAAACTTGTTGAAGATAAACATGGCGCATTTTATCAGAAAATTAAAAAGAATATTTATACAAGAGTCGGTAAATTACTCGAACCAATCGACCACAAATCAGCTTTTGAATATTTACAAAATGCAGTAATGATGCTTGACGATAATGAAGAATTTGAACATATTGAGCTTTTGGGTTATTTAGCATCATCTTCGATGAAGAGCGGTAACTATTGGGGTGCAATTGAGTGCGCAGACAGCGTTTTGAATAAAGTTCCAGAAACAATGGAGTTAGAGCGCACGCTTGTTAAATCGCGTCAAGTTCGTCCAATGCTAAAACTTGGTAATTATGGTCAAGTTATTAATCTTATTGACACTGAAATAATGCCTGTTTTTGAAAAATATTTGGCTAAAGGAAGAAATACTCAAATTATCACATTAAAAGAATTGTATTTAACTTGGATAGGTGTTTATTTTGATTTTGCAGAAGCTTTGACATTCCAAGGCGATGGAAGAATGTTTGAGATTATCAAGTTGATTTTTGATATAATAGAACGCAATCAAATTAAAGAACCTGCAATATTATGCAAAGCTCATTTGGCTCTAGCTTTAGCAAATACGATAAAAGGTGATATTAAGACTTCCGAAAAAATTCTGGATGATATTTTGAAAGAATATCCGCTTGATAGTATGGACTCGTTTATTGTTTCAAGATGGAATTTTGTTGATATTTCTAATAAATTTATAGCAAAAGATTATGACAGTTTGTATACAGAGTTATTCAATGTTGTTGCTTATGCTAATAATGTAAATGACAGCTTTACAAAAAATATTCTAAAGACTCTACTTGCTAAGATGCTTACGGATAAAAACGAATCAAAAAAAGCGTTAGAGATTTTAGAAGAACAAGTTGCATATTTTGCTAAAGAAAAAGTCGCAACCGGCGTTTTGCTTTGCTGGTACTTGATAGCAGAAATCAAATTGGTTATAAGCGGAACACAGTTTGCGCTTGATATTGCAAATAAAGCTTTAGACATTGCACAA
The DNA here is from genome assembly GCA_900553895.1 of uncultured bacterium. GTDB lineage: Bacteria > Cyanobacteriota > Vampirovibrionia > Gastranaerophilales > Gastranaerophilaceae > CAG-196. The sequence goes on from USFB01000001.1 coordinate 77,921, forward strand.
GGCCCTAATATTAATAACTACTATTTTATAGCCTTGTTTAATAAACTTATTGGCGAAATTTATATGGCTAAACAGGATTTTGACTCTGCTAAGGTTTATTTAGAAAAATCAATTTTTGTTGCAAAACAATTTAACTTGCTTACAATTTTGGTTAAAGATTATATTCAGTACGCTAAATTTTATCAAGAATTGGCATTACCAAAATCTACATTGAGAGCAAATTATATCAAACAATCGTTGAAAATGTTCCAAATGGCTAAAAATGTAAGTATTGTAGCTGAACATCCGCATTTACAGAAACTTATAAAAGAAGAATTGTCCATTTTGACTTCGTTCTGTAAATTAAATGGTATAATACTTAAAAAAGGTACAAAATAAAAAAGAGTTGATAAACTGAACAGAAACCAACTCTTTTTTATTTATTAAAAATACTCGATTAACCAGCTGTCAAAGAGAAAATATCGTAAATTTCTTGGTCTGAAAGCTCTGTAATAATCTTTTCGCCTTCGTAAACCGCCAAATCCGCAAGTTCCTTTTTAGACTTCAACATCTCATCAATTTTTTCTTCAAAAGTTCCGAGTGTAATAAGTCTATGCACCATAACGTTCTTTTCTTGACCGATACGATACGTTCTATCTGTCGCTTGATCTTCTACCGCAGGGTTCCACCACAAGTCATAGTGGATAACGTTTGTTGCGCTTGTTAAGTTCAAACCTGTACCACCTGCTTTAAGTGAAAGTATCATAATTTTTCTATCGTCATTCGTTTGGAAATCTTCAATCAACTTTTCACGCTGAGGAACTGTTAATGAACCGTGGAAAAATGAAGGTTCTGAACCACATTCTTCAAGTAGCATTTTAGTTAATAAATCGCCCATTTCTTTATATTGAGTGAAAATAAGAGTTTTTTCATTATTATCCAAAATACTTTGCACCAAAGAAACGCATTTTTCTGCCTTACCTGAAAGTTCTTTAGACGTTTCACCGCTTTTTAAGAATTGATAAGGGTGGTTACAAATTTGTTTAAGCGCAGTTATAAGCTTGAAAATATTACCGCGTCTGTTGACACCTGTAAATCCGCTGATTTTTTCCATCATTTCGTTAAGCGTTTTTTCGTATAAAATAGCTTGAGATTTAGCTAAATAGCAATAATCATTCATTACCATCTTGTCAGGCAAATCCGAAATTACGTGTTTATCCGTTTTCAAACGTCTTAAAACAAATGGAGAAACTGAAAGTTTAAGTTTAGATGCTCTTGTTTTTTCTTTAAACCTTTCAATAGGCACTGCATAACTCTTTTGGAATTCCTTCAAAGAGCCTAAATAACCTTTGTTAATAAAGTCAAAAATACTCCAAAGCTCTGTAAGACGGTTTTCTACCGGAGTACCTGTCATTGCAATCTTGATATCTGATTTTAGTGATTTAATCGCCAAAGTTTGCGCTGTGTCAGGGTTCTTGATGTTTTGAGCTTCGTCTACAACAATCATGCCCCAAGAATTTTTCTTCATTTCTTCAACATCTATTCTCATGATTGCGTAAGTTGTAAGAATAACGTCGCATTTTAAATCAAGCTTTCTATCCATTCCATGATAAGTCGCAGTTTTTAGAGAAGGTGCAAACAGTTGCAATTCTTTCATCCAGTTTCCCATCAAAGTCGTTGGACAAATTACCAGCACGGGATTTTTGATTTTCTTTTCTTCTTTCAGTTTAAGAATTAAACTGATAACCTGAATAGTTTTACCTAACCCCATATCGTCAGCCATACAGCAACCAAAACCTTTTGAAACGTTTGTCCAAAGCCATTTAAGACCGGTCATTTGGTATGCTCTCAAATCGCCCTTCAAACCTTCAGGCTGAGTAACTTCAACAGGCTTTGCAAAATCCTTGATAACATTTGCATAAGCTTCATCATAATTGAAGTCATAATTTTGAAGTTGACCTGACATAGAAGCATGAATAAGCTCAAGTCTTGTCATTTTCTTGTGGTTTGCGTTTTGAATTTGTTCAACAAGCTTTAAACCTTCAGCTTTATCAACCAAAATGTATTTGCCGTTGTATTGAATTAGACCGTTGCTTTCGTTTACAAGTTTGTTAAATTCTTCCAATGAAATCTTTTCATCACCTAATGAAATTTCATAAGTGAAATCAAGAATATCGTCTAATGAAATTGCGCTACTTGAAACAGTGTTAAAGATATTCATTAAATCATCAGAGCGCGAAGCTTTAACTTTCGCGTTAATTGAAGCACGAGGAATAATAATATTAGTCAATTCTTCCGGCAAGATTACGTCAATTTGTGCTTTTTGTAAGTAATATGCCGTTTGAGCAATAATTTTATAAACTTCATTTAAGTTCAAAGTCAGAGCAAGCTTGTCTTCATCTTCAAAAAGAGTTTCAAGTTCCGGCATGTATCTAACTGCATAATTAAGTTGTTTTTCAATGATTTTAGATATATCAGCCGTATCTAAGCCCCAAATCTCATCCTCGTGATAAAGTTCATCAAGAAGAATTGTTTCATCAGTTTTTCTGTTTTTGATATGAATCTTTAACTCAAATTTATCATCACTAACTTTATTAACCTTGAAGAATGGGATTAAGTCATATTTACCTAAATACAATTCATCGAACCATTGCGCAAAGTTTTCGGCAAGGTCTTTACCCTTCATTAAGCATCTTTGTTCTAAATCCTTAATCATGTAATGACCAGATTTAATGTCTTTGAAACGGTAAGCCTTAATTCCTAAGAATTTGTAAACAAGGTAGTTTAAATATTCTCTGACAAATTTTTCTACAAAATCTTTTGGTTTATCACCTTTAATAAATAAGTTTTCAGGTAGATTGTTTTCTAGCTCGTTAATAATTTTTGCAGATTCTTTATTAGAAATAATCGGCTCATAAACAATTCTGAAAGAACCGCCTGATGCGCCTTCTTTTCTATGTACTGTCGGTATAAAGTACAATTTTTCAATAAGCTTCATAACAAAGTGTGTAAGCTTGTTGAAATATGCAAAAGTTTGAGTTAGTGAAGAGAAATCAACAACTTCACCAAATCCGCCAAAATAGTCTAAAACTAAATCTAACGGCATAATATAACCGATTTGACCGTTGACTTCTTTAGACGTAAATCTAAACATTGAACCTTTAGATTTCAGGTAAAATTGAAAATTGTTTGTAGGTGTTACAAAGAACGACAATTTAGGATTCGTCGCCGTTCCATCGTTTATAAGTAAGAAATCAGTATTTCTTACAGGTGAATTCGGAGATAGAAAAATCCCCTCAAACTCATCCTCTACAAGCTGATAAATCAAACTTAATGTGTAACGGAAATCTTTGTTCTTGAAACCGTTTGGGTTTTCACTCAAATTGTAAAAGAACTCATCTACATTGTTTTTCTTTAGTGATAAATCTATATTTAGTGGTTTTACGTTTTTTTCTTCAGTCATTGTCTATATTTCTCTTTTTATTTTTTTAATACGGTGGGAACCGCTCCGCTATTCCCACCCTACGCCTTACTTTTTATTGTTCTTTATTGTTTACAGAATATTCCTACATAAGCAAAAAATATTATCAATCCGATTATAGCAATAGGTAATAATACAATTGTTACTATTATAAACCAAGAGCAGGTTTTGTACATAAATTCTAAAAATTTGTGGTCATTAAATTTTGTAGCTATATGTTTTGCAATTATTAAAATCAAGCCAATTATGGCAAACCATGTTGATATTCGAAGTTCTTGTAATGAATGTAAATATAAGTATTCAAAATTGTTCACGTTTTTCTCACCATGCAGGTAATAAAAAGTTTAGTTGTTTAGGAGTTAAGAAAAATTTAAAACGTCTTCTCAACTCCTAAACTTCTAAACTACTCAACTTATTTTATCAAACTATCGCAATCCATTTCAGCAGGTTTTTCAATACCCATCAACTGCAATACAGTTGGTGCTACATTGCATAAAGCTCCATCATTTTTAAGTTCAAGATCTTTAGGACCGTTGATAACAACGAAAGGAACTTCGTTTGTAGTGTGCGCAGTGTGTGGCTTGCCTGTTTTGTCGTTAAACATTACTTCAGCATTACCGTGGTCAGCTGTAAGCAACATAACAACGCCGTTTTCTTTACATTTTTGAGCAATTTTACCAACGCATTCGTCAACAACTTTACAAGCCTTTTCAGCAGCTTCAAGTACACCTGTGTGACCAACCATATCTGGGTTAGCGAAGTTTACTAGTACGAAACCGTATTCAGGATTTGCTACAGCTTCCAATACGTTTTCACAAACTTCTGGTGCGCTCATTTCAGGCTGCATGTCATAAGTTGCAACCTTAGGAGAAGCTACAAGTTTTCTTGTTTCGTGAGGTTGAGGCTCATCAATACCACCGTTGAAGAAGAATGTAACGTGTGCATATTTTTCAGTTTCTGCTGTTCTGAATTGGTGAACGCCGTTTGTTTCCAAAACATCACCCAAAATGTTTACAAGTTTAGTTTTAGGGAATGCAACCGGGAAAGTGAATGTTGCTTCGTAACTTGTCATTGTACAATAGTAAATATTGTTTAAAACTTTCTTTCTATCAAAACCGTCAAAATCTTTGAAGTTAACAGCCTTAGTAATTTCTCTTGCTCTATCAGGACGATAGTTGAAGAAAATAATAGCATCATTATCTTGAATTCTGCTTTCATTTACTTCTGCTTCAGTACCGATAGCTGTTGGAAGAACAAATTCATCCGTTACGCCTTCTTCGTAAGATTTTTGAACAGCTTCGCAAGCAGTCGCTGCGTGGTTACCTTCGCCTAATAACAAGCAGTTATAACCTTTTTCTACTCTATCCCAACGGTTATCTCTATCCATAATGTAGTATCTGCCGATAACTGTTGCAACTTTTGGTAAGTTGTATTTCTTTAATTCATCTTCAACAGTTTGCAAGTATGTGCAAGCGCTTGAAGGTGGGGTATCACGACCATCTAAGAATGCGTGTACATAAACTTTTGTAAGACCTTCATCTGCTGCAAGTTTAATTAAGGCTAAAACGTGGTCTAATGATGAGTGAACTCCACCTGTTGAAACTAAACCGTAAATATGAAGTGAAGAATTGTTCTTTTTAGCATGGTTGATTGCTTCTAAGAATTTTTCGTTTTTGAAGAATGAACCATCTTTAATGGCTCTGTTGATTTTTGACAAATCTTGGTAAACAACTCTACCTGCACCTAAGTTTAAGTGACCAACTTCACTGTTACCCATTTGACCTTCAGGAAGTCCAACGTATTCGCCATCAGCGTGGATTTTAATTGAAGGGTAGTCTTTTATAAGTTCAGGAACATTTACAGGATGTGAAAGCTTTGTAGCATCATATTTTTCTGCACCTGTTGAAATTCCCCAACCGTCCATAATACATAATAAAACTCTATTTTTCATATCAAAATTTCTCCTCTATAAAGTCTTTTTAACCTAATAAGTTTATGACAAAAGCAGGGGAATGTAAAGAGGGAAATGTATTCACTAAGCGAACTAATAGAATGTGATTAGAAAAATTTTAGCTATATAAATAAGACCTACAACTTTTTAATAATATTTGCCGATATTTTTTATAATTGATGGTTGAATAGCTAAGCTTTAAATCACAATTTATAGTGGTAACAAGGTGGTACTACTATGAAAAAATTTCTTGCTACATTCCTAATATTTGCGTATATATTCGGTTTTACTGGATTTCGTGTTGAAGCTACAGCTCAGAAACCTGATAGTTTGATTACAAAAATTGAAAATGATATTTACGGTTTTGACTATTCAAATGACACAGCGCAAAATCGAATTTCACGTCTTGAAAAAACTGTTTATGGAAAATCTTCAAACGGTGACATTAATAAAAGAATAAAAAAGCTTTCCGGTGATATTTCAGCAGACGTAATAGGTTTGGAAATCGAGCCGACAGAAGACAGTTTTAAAGAAGATGAAGCAATTGCGGATAGTTCGGTAAATTATCCTATTGTTGATGAAATAGAACAAAAAATATTTAATCAAACATATAAGAATCGTGATTTTCATTCACGTATAGTCGCAATTGAGCGTAAAATATTCGGCAAAATATATGATGTAGATGATTATTCTACAAGAATGGATAGAATAAAAGCCAAAATAATGCCGGAAACAATTGCTAAAAATTCCTATAATGGTGATTTTAGAAGCCAAAGTTATTATGATAATGATACTTTAACATCAAATGATTTGTCAGGCTTGAGTGGCAATCGTTTTAAAATGCCATTTGGACAAAAGAATTACACAAGACCTTACGCAAACTACGGCGATATGACCGGCGGTTCTGCAATGCTTCCATCTAATCCTAATTTAAATGATGAATTGGCACAGCTTGAATACGAAACATTTGGAACAGAATTTTCAAATGAAGATACAGCTTCACGTATTAAAAGACTAAACAGTGTAAGTAAAGCTAAAAAATCCGCTTCAAAATATGATTCAAACAAATTCTCACAGCGCATGTCAACAGCCATGGAGATTGGAGCAATGATATTAATGATACTTGCAATGGTGTTATAAAACTACAACACTTATCCTTTGAAATAATCACAAATTAGTTTTTCTTTCTTAGAAAAAACATTTTTAAATTTTTCTGCTATCGGATTTTTTTCCAACTCTTCTAATTCTTTTTTCATAATAGCTTTTTCTAATATCAAAGTATTATAAAGCTGATTGCATATATCAGATGATGTTTGGTGTAAATGTAATTTTTTTATTTGCAATTCTTTTAATTGAATTTGTTTTTTTAATTGATTCTTGTTCACAGAAAACCTCTTTGTATATAGATTATAACTTATAGATAAAATTTACAATCAATCTTTTAGAGGATTTAAAACTTATAAAATTATTATGACATACCAACGTTCAATATTTTAGCAACATTCAATTAGAATTGAATATTTAAAATTTACAAATTCGCTTTACATTCCTTAACAATTAAAAACAAAAAAGGCAATTTTTTGAAACTGAAATACTTTATATATACATAAGAAGATTTTATAAGGAAGAAATAATGAACGAAAAAGAATTAAACGCTACAATGTCAGTTATCGCAGACCCAATCAAAAATGTTTATAAATTAGAAACAAGAAAAGACGTTGAAGAAATCCAAAGAATTTGTAGAATTTTCGCTATTTCTGAAAGACAAGCAAACAAACACAAAATGTTGTCAATCAAAAATTTAGCAACATTTAGACTTGTTTTGAGTAATAATTAAGCTGGAATATGAATAAGTAGTATCGTCATTGGGCTATTTCCCAATGGCGATATTTTTATGTAAAGTTTTGTAAAGAATTAATGCTATTGTGAAATTTAGTTATTTTTAAATACTTTATATATATGTAAGATTTAAAAAAGGTATAAGAAGATGGCAAACACAGCAGCTTTATTAGGAAACTTATTAAATAAGAATGCAGACTATAACTATTATGCTATGCAACAAATATATTGGAACAATATGTATGAAGCAAATAGCGCAAAACTTAGCAAACAAACTAAGTATGAAGAAAAGTGGGAAAGTGCATTTGATGATGCACAAAACGTTGATAAACAATGTAAAATCGGAAACACAACTTGGAAAGAAAAAGATCAAGTTTTGAGTGATGCACAAGCAGATGCTTATGCACACGCGAAAGTAAAAGAATACAATGAAAGTTTATCACTAGAATTAGCAGATTTAGACTTAGAATACGATACAATGAGAAATATGTATGATACTTTGATGCAAGAATTGCAATCTCAAAAAGAATCTGCAAAATCAGTTACTTCTACTGCAGCTCAAGATACAGGTTTATTACAATCATAAGATTAAGTCGAGGGGTTCACCCTCCTTAATTAATAAACCTTTGAAGCATTGTACATTAAAGAAGCTATGGTCATTGGACCAACACCACCGGGAACCGGTGAAATATAACCGCAAGTTGATGATACTAAATCAAAATCCACATCACCGGTCAGTTTGCCGTTAGAATCTCTAAATATTCCAACGTCAACAACACAAGAATTTTTCTTAACCATCTTACATCTTACAATTTTTTTACCAACCGCAGATATTACAATATCAGCGGTTTTTATTTTGTCTTGAATATCTTGTGTAAACGAATGACACATTGTAACAGTTGCATTGCGTTTTAGTAGAAGTTGAGCAATAGGCCTTCCAACAATATTAGAACGACCTACTACAACGGCCTCTTTGCCTTCTATTGGAATATTATATTCGTCTAAAAGCATCATTATACCTTGCGGTGTTGCAGGATAAAAATAAGGTTCTAAACCGATAACCATTTTACCAACATTTTCAGGAGTGAAGCCGTCAACATCCTTCTTTGGAGAAATTGCTAAAATAACTTTATTTTTATCAATATGTTTAGGAAGTGGTAACTGAACCAAAACACCTGTAACATCACTATCATTGTTCAGTTTTTCAATAGTTTTAAGTAATTCTTCTTCTGAAACATCAGCACTCATTTCAATAACAGTAGATTTAATCCCGACTTTTTCCGCAGCTTTCTTTTTATTATTAACATAAATTTTGCTTGCAGGATTTTCGCCAACCAAAATTACAACAAGATGAGGTTGTTTATCTAATTTTGCAACCCTCTCTTTAACTTGCTCCAATATTTTTAAAGATAATGCTTTCCCGTCTAAAATTATCATCTGTTCTCCTGAGGTAAATTTAATCTAAAATAAAACTGATTTAAAGCTTCTGATACAATTTCTGATTTTCTATCAACAACACCTGTTGCCAAGTGCTCATCAAACGGAATACTGCCTAAAACTTCTACATCAGCGGTTTTTAGTTGTTCAGAAATAGCGTTCAAATCTTCGTTTTTAACTTTATTTATAACAACACCCATTTGACCGCCAACAGCGTATTTAGCAGAAAATTCACTTATGCGTTTAGCAAGATTGATTGAATCAACAGTCGGGTTTGCAACAACAAGAGTCAAATCTATATCAGTATCTACAAGTTGGTTTAAGTATTTCAAATCAAATTCGCAATCAAAAAGCACAAAATCGTAACGTTCTATTAGCCTTTGGCAAGCGTCATTGATTTGACCTGTTATAGGGCATCTGCAATCTTTTGCCCCTACAAACCAAGAAGTAATAATATCAACGTTCTCGTTTAAAGGTTCAATAATGTCTTCCATTGCCCATTCAACGTATTCATGCTTTGACATGCCTTCGGGAATACCTGTTTTGTATTCGTGTTTACCGCTTCTGATACCATAAATCGTATTTCTGATATCAAGTCCAAATGAGTGACCAAGTTCTGAAGTTAAATCATTATCAAATAATAAGATTGATTTTTCGGGGAAGTTTTTTTGTAAAACATTTAAAAACGCTTTTGTTAAAGTTGTTTTTCCACTTCCGCTTTTTCCTGTTATTGCTATTTTTATCGTCAAAATAATACCTCTTTTGTTTATTTTAACATGAAAATGGAAAGGTTTTAAATTTGCTCCGCACAACCTCACTTGTCAGCACTACCGTCCGAGATAATTTTGAAAAGCATATACCTCTTTTAATAAGTTGAATTGCTTCGTCACTATAAAATGTTCCTCGCAATGACCGGGCGTTTGACTTCCAAGCGTGCCGTCATTGCGAAGGCGATTAGCCTGAAGCAATCCAGCCTTTTAATAACTATTTTTATTGTATTAAATAATTATTATGGATAATAATGCTATCCATGGAGGTTGTTTGCTTTATCTTATTTCTTCTTACCCTTCGTCTTCACTTTCGTATTCTTATTCAATTCAACTTCACCATTTGCAATATTTTTTCCAATAACTTTTTCTAAAGTTGCGCGAGCGGTATTATATTCATACATTGTTTGATAATACGTCAATTGTGCATTTTGATACTGAACTTGTGCCTCTTTAAGTTCAACAGGATTACCAACACCAACTTTATATCTGCCATAAGAAAGTTCATAGTTTTCTTTTGCCTGTTTCATTCCCAAAAACGCAACAGGAATTTTATTTTTCTTTTCTTTCAAAGAAAAATACGATTCTTGAACTTCATAGTAAATATTGTTTTTTGTATTAATTGCATTTGCTTGTTCTTTTGAGTGTAAAGCTTTTGCTTCTTTGATTTCATTTTTAATCAACATTCCATTAATAGTCGGAAAATTCAAATATCCACCGAAATTATAACCATAGTTAGAAGCAGGAGTTCTACCACCGACTTGGAATTGTCCTTCAACACTCAATTGTGGAAAATACGATTTCTTGACCAATTTAACGTTTTGACGAGCTTCTTCTACCTTAACTTCCGCCAATTGAAATTCTGGACGTGATTCTTGTGCAATCTTTATTGCAGATTCCAAAGTTACATCACAAGGTTCGTATCTTAAACACTCATTAATTTTATATTTGTTAAAATACGGTAAACCCATCGCATTATTTAATTTTGCCATAGCAATATCAACAGCATTTTCAGCCTGAATTAATGTCAATTTAGCGTTTGATAAATTAACTTCCGCTATCGTTACATCAACCTTTGGTTTTGTACCGACAGTATAAAACGCTTTTGCTTGATCATAAAATGCAGAATATTTAGCAACCATATCTTCTGCAACTTTCTTGGCTTCAATCGCATATTGAAGGCTGTAATAAGACTTTTTAACTTCACAAATCACATCATTTACGGTGCCTGTCAAAGTGATTTTATAGCCTTGATTATCTAACTTTCTTATTGTAACTTGGTTTTGAGTCACACCAAAGTCATAAAGCATTTGAGAAGCACTGATTTGCCCCAATACAAAGTAGTTGAACACCAAATTTTGTCTGAATACGTCTGACAATTGAAGTTGTCTTATTCTGGTGTAACCTGTTTGCCAACCAAATTGAGGAAAATAAGACGCCCATGCCTGCCTTATTCTATAATCAGACGCGAATACATCCTGCATAGCCGCTTGTATTCGAGGATTGTTACCCAAAGCAAATTTTAAACATTCTTCCAGTGAAATATCAATTGAGTTTTCTACTCCACCTTTAATCACGGCAACGTCATCAGCTTTTGGCTCAACATCTTTACTGTCAGGATATTCCTCTTGTTTAATTTTATTACCCAAATCATCTTTGTGCCAAAAAGCAGCATAAGAAGGTACTTGAGCTAAAAATTGAACAATTAAAAATGTAGCAATTAATTTTTTCATTTTGCTCTACCTTCCTTTTTAGCTTTTAAATAAGCAGCTGATTTTTCTTTCATTCTATTTATCATAACAAAAAATGCCGGAACTAATATACTACCCAAGAAGGCAACAGCCATCATACCACCGAATACAGAAACCCCGATTGAGTGACGGCTGCCTGCACCTGCGCCTTTTGCAAACACAAGAGGTAATAAACCTAAGATGAACGCAATATTTGTCATCATAACCGCTCTGAAACGAAGTTTTGCAGCTTGCATCGCAGCTTCAATATAATTTAATCCATCCTTCTCCATCGCATCTTTTGCAAACTCTACAATCAAGATTGCTTGTTTTGTACTCAAACCGATTAACATAACCAAACCAACCTGAGCGTAGATATCAAGCGATAGACCTGATATATATTGGAAGAACAATGCGCCTAAAAGAGCAACCGGCGAAATTAAAAGTACGGCAATCGGTAATGTCCAGCTTTCGTATAATGCTACAAGGAACAAATAAACGAAAGTTAAAGCCATTGCCAAAATTGGTCCGATTTGACCTGCGGATTTTTGTTCTTGTAAAGAAGTACCTGACCAAGCATAGTCCATATCTTTAGGTAAAACTTTATCAGAAATTTCTGACATAGCTTTCATAGCGTCACCTGAACTTACACCGCTTGCAGGGTTCCCGTTAATAGTTATAGCAGGATACATGTTAAAACGAGAGAGCATATAAGGTCCAACGATGTTTTCTGTTGTTATTACAGAAGATATCGGAAGCATTTTACCCGAATTGTTTTTAACATAAATCTTGCTTATATCACCCAATGTAGCACGATATGGCGCATCAGCCTGCATGTATACACGATAAACTCTACCAAACTTGTTAAAGTCGTTTACATAAGTTGCACCGAATTGAGCCGCTAAAGTGCTATATATTTCAGTTATTGAAACTCCTTGAGCTAAAGCTTTTTCTTCATTAATTTTTACTACAACTTGCGGTAGCGAAGAAGTAAATGACGTATATAAGCTGGAGAAAGCAGAATCCTGTCTTGCAACTTGTAATAAATTTTGAACCTGTGCAAATAATTCGTCTGCGGTTCTATCACCCTTATCTAAAAGTTGATATTCAAAACCGCCATACATACCCATGCCGGAAATTGCAGGTGGTTGTGATACAAACGAAGTTGCTTCCGGATATTTACCAATAATTTTATTTGCTTGTGAAGTTATACTGCTTACGGATAACTTTGAAGATTTTCTCTTAGACCATGGTTCTAATTTCAAAATCATAAATGCCGAATTTTCGCCCTTCATACCGTTAATTTGCATTATTGAAGCAATCCCCGGTATATTTGCAAACTCTTTGCTCATTTTATCAACAACGTTAGCTGTTCTTGTCAAAGTTGCACCGTCTTGTAATTGAACCATTACAAACAAAGCGCCTCTGTCTTCATCCGGCAAAAATCCTGTTGGAGTCAATTTAAACATGATAAATATTGCAAAAATAACACTAATAAGAACTCTTAAAGTCTTTTTCGGTGAAGCAACAAAATAATGTACAGTTTCTAAATATTTAGTTCTAACCCCGTTAAACCAATCCTCAAATTTTTGAATAAATTCAAAGTCTGTTTTTTCTTCACCTGATTTCAGAATCAGTGAACAAAGAGCAGGAGAAAGAGTTAAAGCAACGACGGTCGATAAACCGATTGAAGTTGCAATACAAACTGCAAACTGTCTGTACATCTGTCCTGTAATACCACTCATAAAGGATACGGGAACAAATACCGCCATTAATACAAGAGAAGTTGCAACAACAGCGCCGAAAACTTCTTGCATAGTTATTTCAGTAGCATCTTTCGGCGATTTACCTTCTTGAATGTGTCTTTGGGTGTTTTCCAATACTACAATAGCATCATCAACAACCAAACCTACCGCAAGTACCAAGCCAAATAAGATTAACAAGTTAATTGAGAATCCCATTAATGCCATAAATATAAACACACCAATCAATGAAACAGGAATTGCACAGAATGGAATGAATGCTGCGCGCGCAGTTCCCAAGAATAAATACGTTACTGCACTTACAAGAGCAATCGCAAGTATAATTGCACTAACTACCTCGTGAATAGATTCTCTTACGAATTCTGTTGTATCATATTGAGTTGCATAATCCATGTCACTTGGGAATTTCTTACTCAAAGTTTTCATTTTTTTCTGAATTTGATTTACCAAGTCAATTGTATTAGCTTCCGGCAACTGCGAAATAGCAATAACAGCAATATCACTACCATCAGCAGATACGGCTGATGCATAGTTTTCAGCACCTAATTCTACACGCGCAACATCTTTAAGTTTTACGTTTGAACCATCTCGATTTGATTTAACGACAATGTTTTCAAACTCTTCAACATCCTTCAATCTTCCTTTTGTCCTTAATGTAAATTTCATCATTTGAGGACTTTCCATAGGTTCAACACCAATATTTCCCGCAGGAGATTGTGTGTTTTGAGATGTTATCGCACTATTAATTTCGCTTGCAGAAACACCTAAACTAGCCATTTTATCGGGTTTCAGCCAAACTCGCATTGAATAATCGCCTGCACCGAAAACTTGAACCTGACCACAGCCTTTAGTACGAGCTAGCTCATCTTTTAAATATAAAGTCGCGTAATTGGCTAAAAATAATGAATTATACGTACCGTTTGGAGAAGAAAGGGCTAAGTATAAACATCCTGCACCACCCGTAGATTTTTTAACAGTCAAACCATACCGCTTAACTTCTTCCGGCAATCTCGGCTGAACCAATTGTAATTGGTTCTGAACGTTAACCAGAGCCATGTCAGGGTCTGCACCGACATCAAAATACAAAGTCAATTGGTAAGAACCATTCTTTGATTCTGATGACATATAAAGCATGTCTTGAATACCGTTCAGTTGTAATTCTACCGGTGCTGCAATCGTTGATGCGATTACATCAGAACTGGCACCGCTGTATGTAGCGTTTACAATAACCTGCGGTGGCGTAATTGAAGGATACTCCTCCAATGGTAGAGTTGTTAGAGATATCAAACCCGCTAAAATAATCGCTAATGAGATTACAATAGACAGTTTTGGTCGTTTTATAAATAAATTACCTGCCATTATTTTCCTTTAATCAATCTTTTTACTTTATTTGTTGCACGTTGAAATAAGCTTACTTTCTTTTGAGTCGCTTGTTCTTCAATCCTTTCCACAATTCTTACGGGACGTCCTTGTATAACTTTTTGAATACCTCCCGTAATAATTCTGTCACCTACATTAACACCTGAAGAAACAAGCCATTTGCCGTTATCTTCACCCATTGTTTTAATATAAGTCATTTTTGGTAAATTATCCTTATCAAGAATGTACAAATAGCGTCCTTCTTGGTTTTCCATAGTTGCCTCTTGAGGAACAACAGCTACTTTATCTTTGTTTTTAGTATAAAGAATTACGCGCCCAAAATCACCTTGAATTAAAGAATCGTCAGGATTTGGGAAAGTTGCTCTCATTGTAATTGTACCGGTTGAATCATCAATTTTGTTATCATGAAAATCTTGAACACCTTTAAATTTGTACTTTTCACCTGAACTAAAAATAAATTCAACATCTCTATTTACGTTTGCTGTTTTATCAATTCTAACAAGCTCTGCATAATCTTTTGATTCCAATGGGAAGGTTATATACATCGGATCAGAACTGTTAATGGTTGTTAAAGCCCCGCTATTCATTGAAACATAGTTACCAACAGTTACGGAAATAATTCCGACACGTCCGTTCACAGGAGATTTAACTTTTGTGTAACCTAAATTTCTTTGAGTATCACGGTAAGCACTTTGAGCATTCGCAACCTGCGCTCTATAAGCATCTCTCTGAGATAAAATGCTATCATAATCAGAACGAGCTATATAATCATTTTGTACAAGTTCTTTATAACGTTTTAACTGCTTGTCATAATAAGCATATTGAGACTGCGCATTATCTAAATTCGCCTTAGCTTGATTTGCTGCATATTGATATTGTTGAGGTTCAATCTCAAATAACAATTGACCTGCTTTTACATAATCGCCTTCTTTAAAGTAACTTTTAGTTAAATATCCGCTAATACGCGCTAAAACATCAACTCTATATTTTGCAACAACTCTTGCAGTAGCAGTAAATTGACGTTGAACTTCTTCTGAGCCGACTGTAGTAACCGTAACTGCCGGTGTGCCCATCATAGCACGTTGTTTAGCAGTTTTCATTTTATCCATATTAGATAAAAACATTCTGCCTAAAATTAGCGCAAGTACTACTAGTACAATGATTATAATATTTTTTCTCATTCTCTCTCCATAAATACTGGTTTTACATATCCTTGTATTTATTTTACACCAAAAAATAAATACAAAGATATGTTTAATTTTAAACACGATTTTAACAAAAAGTTGTTTTTGAATCAAGACACCAGTTGGAGAAAATTATAATAAAAAAGCACTCAATTATTACATTGAGTGCTTTTTATTACTTATTATTAACATTTTATTTTTTCAATGATTTCCAATAATTAGCTTCTGATTGGATAGCATTTTTAGTAGCTTCGTGTCTTGCTTTAGCCTCTTTTTGTTGTTGTTCTATTTTAGCTTTACGAGCTTCTTGTTGTTTTTTGTATTCTGCTTGTTTTTGAGCATTTGCTTTTTGTTGTGCTTCTGCTCTTGCATTCAATTCTTTTTCTTTAGTTGTAATAGGTGCTAACTTTTTGTCTACATAATTTTGTAATCTTGATTCAGCTGCTGATACTGCCAAAGTTGAAGTCAAGGCGATTAACATTAAAACTGATAGTAATTTTTTCATTTTAAAACTCCTTTCTTATGCATATGAGAATTTTAAAATACTTTTTTTTATTTTTCAAGTATAATATTAATATGAGTGTAGAGTTACTAGGTTATAATGTCGACGATTATTCGTTCGATGAAGCTATTATTAGAGCAAAAAGCTTAATAGACGGTGATAAAATTTCACAAGTCGTTACAATTAATCCTGAAATGTTTCAGGAAGCAGAAAAGAATGCAAATTTTTCTAACATAATCAAGGAAGCAGAAATGGTTATTCCCGATGGTGTTGGCGTAAAAATTGCACTTCAAATCACAGGCAAAAAAGCGAACCGAATTCCCGGAATTGATTTTGCCAAAAAACTTCTTCAAGAATCGGCTATAAGTGGGATTCCTGTTGCTATAATCGGTTCTAAAGAAGAAGTTGTTGTAAAAGCTGTAGAAAATTTACAAAAAGAAATTAACGGGTTAAATATAGTTTATTTTCACAACGGTTATTTTAAAGATGATGCGCCTATTTATGATGAGCTTAAAACAAAGTCACCAAAATTAATCTTGGTTGCTCTTGGTTCTCCTCGACAAGAAGAATTTATTTATAACGCGAAAAATGTTTTAAATCCTGCATTAATGGTAGGAATTGGCGGAAGTCTTGATGTTTGGTCAGGCTCTGTTAAGCGTGCGCCAAAAATATTCCAAAAATTAGGTTTAGAATGGTTATACAGAACAATTTCTCAACCTTCAAGATTTAAAAGAATTTTCCCAACGTTACCGTTGTTTTTGTTAAAAGTTATTAATTATAAGGATAGAATTTAGATGCTTACAGAATTAGAGATTAACGAATTAAAGAAATTCGCTTGCGAAACAAGAAAAAATATTGTTAAGATGGTGCATAATGCAAAATCGGGTCATCCTGGTGGTTCGCTTTCTGCTGCTGACATTATGGCTGTTTTGTACAACAAATCTCTAAATATTCCTAAAGAATGGGATAAATCTGCTGATTTCGAAAATCGTGATAGATTTATTTTATCAAAAGGGCATGCATCACCTCTTTTATATTCCGTTTTGGCGCAACACGGAATGTTCCCTCAAGAAGATTTGATGGGATTTAGAAAGTTTGGAACTAAGCTTCAAGGTCACCCTGCAAAAGGTTATGTTCCGGGAGTTGAAACTTCTACCGGCTCTTTAGGTCAAGGACT
Source organism: uncultured bacterium (assembly GCA_900553895.1). Taxonomy (GTDB): domain Bacteria; phylum Cyanobacteriota; class Vampirovibrionia; order Gastranaerophilales; family Gastranaerophilaceae; genus CAG-196. The sequence goes on from USFB01000001.1 coordinate 95,111, forward strand.
TTCAATCGGATGTGGTATGGCATTAGGGTTAAAGCTTAAAAATAACCCTGCGCATGTTGTTGTATATACAGGCGATGGCGAATTACAGGAAGGTTCTTGCTGGGAAGCTTTTATGCAAGCTGCACACAGAGATTTGGATAATCTTATTGTAATTATAGATAGAAACAGACTTCAAATTGACGGATGCACAGAAAATGTTATGGCTTTAGATAACTTACATGACAAATTAAAAGCGTTTAATTGGAATGTTTTGGAAATTGACGGGCATGATTTTGAAGAAATTTATGAAGGTGTAGAAAAAGCAAAACAATCAGATAGACCTTGCGCCATTATTGCTCACACAACAAAAGGCAAAGGTTGTTCTTTTATGGAAAACCAAGCAGGCTGGCATGGAAAAGCTCCAAGCGATGAACAATTAGAAGAAGCTATTAAAGAATTTGAAGGAGCATTATAATGAACGATAATTCTATTAAAACATGTCCGTTTGCAGAAAATAAAGTTTGTAATGAAACTTGTCCTTTGTATATTTCGCCTGAAGAATTGAACGAATTTGTAGTAGCAAGACTTTCTTCTATCGGAGTATTAGATAGAGCAGAAGGTGAATGTTCACTGAAAATGCTTGCATTAAGCCAAGGTAGAGCTATTTTTGAAAATACAAATACTCGTGGGTAATAACGTTTTTATCTAGCAATATAATAATTTGTACAAAATAACTCCGGCTGAAATACTCAAATTAAGCGATTCGACCTTATCGGTCATTTCTATTGTTACATTTTTTGTTGCATAATCTTTTAGCTTTTGGCTCAAGCCTGATGATTCCGTACCGAACATTATAAGAACTTTTTCTTGTGGCGTATAATCTTTTAGCCAAACGGTATTATCGGATTTAGGAAGTGTTGCAACTCTTTCATAATCTTCAAAAACGCTCAAATCATCCATTTCAAAAACAGGAATTTTCCAAAGATTTCCAACGGATGAGCGCACACATTTTGGATTATACAAATCTACAGTATCACCATATAATACGACCGCATCAACATCAAAAGCACAAGCTGTTCTGAGGATTGTACCTAAGTTTCCCGCATCTTTGATATCTTCCAACAGAACTACTTTTTTATAGTTATCTTGCCATTTTCGATTGATTTTTTTTGCAACAGCGACAGCTTTTGGCGCAGATTCTGTTGAAGAGATTTTAGAAAGTACGGCTTCTGTTGTTTCTATTCGTTCATTAAAATCTGTAAACTCGCTTGAGCCTTCCAAAACAAATAAGTGTTCTATTTCTAAACCTGATTCAATAGCTTCTTCAATACATTTAATACCTTCCAACAGAAAATGCTTTTTGCGGTATTTTCTCTGCAAAAGTTTTGCGGTTTCTTTCACTAATTCATTATTCACACTTGTTATTTTCATAAGATTTTAAAATCCTTCAACCATTCTTTTTCTTGTTCATTCAGTAAATCATAGTTAATCAATTTACCTTCATAACCCATTTTAACAAAAGAATGAATTTTTCCACACTCCATGTAACAAGAATTTTCTAATCTTACGCCAAAATGTTCAGGATTATACAGCCCAGGTTCAATTGTGAATGTCATACCATCAACAATTTGCGTTTTAGCAATCTCGTTTTGAGAAAGGTTTGGTGGAGCTTCGTGCACATTGATTCCAATACCATGCCCTAGTCCATGACCAAATGTAAACCCTTCGATTTTATTATCTAAAATAGAATGTGCCAACGTATCTATTTCAAAACCGCAAGGAGCATTGTCCCCTCGCCCCTTGTGGGAGAGCGGATTTTCGGTAGGGCGTAAGCCCGTAAGGTGGAGGTCGGACGTTACTCCGCCGACACCCCGAATAATCCAAGACGGGGAGCAGTCGTTAGCGAAGCTATGCTGAGCTTTACGGATGCGGGTGAGGGAATTATCAAGATAATTAAACGAATTCAAAAACGCCTTCAATACCGTTGTATAAACCCTTTTCTGCAATTCATTCGGTTTACCTTTTACAAAAACTCTTGTAATATCGGTCGCCAAGCCACTGTCATAATACGCACCGCAATCAATTAAAACAAGCGAACCATCTTTTAAAATAACATCTTTGGCATTTTTTGCATAATGCGCCAATGCCGAATTTTGATTAATTGCAACAATAGAATTAAAACTCAAAGATTTTGCACCGAATTTTATAAATTCTTCTCGCAAACGCTTTGCTATATCGTATTCTGAAAGATTATCATTATTTTCTATAAATTCTCTTATCGCAGAAACAGCCTTGTCAGTGCGCTCAAAAGCCTGCTTATAAGCTTCTAATTCTTCCTTTGATTTAACTGATTTCATGCTCTTTATTTCTGAAAATTTGTGAATAGGATTTTTGATTAAAGAATAATCATGCGCATTAATCGAATTTTTATCAACATTCAACTCAGCATCGAAGTTTTTTAAAAACTCATCAGTGTTATCTGTCAATAAAATTTGTTTTTCTTTGTCAGCATATAGTTTAGCCCAAATTTTTGATGAACAATCTTTTGAAAAATCACGTTTCCCGCTTATATAAGAAACTTCTTCCAAGTTTGTTACAAAAGTCGGATTCTCTGGATGGTATTCTTTTGCAGGCATTGCCTGAACAAATTCTACGTTATGTGATTCTGTAAAATCATTAATCGGATCTTTATCTAATAATTTGATTTTATAATCTTTAAACGTCTCTAAACGTGTTTGAGAAATTTTTTTTGCAACAACACCTAATGTTTTATCAGGTCTGATAAGTTTTCTGATTTCATCATCTTGCTTTTGACCAAGTTTAAGTTTTACAACCGTAACACCCTCTTTTACTTCATTGTCAGCTTGTATATGATATCTGCCATCAACAAACAAATAAATATTATCTTTTGTAATTAAAGCATCACCAGTTGAGCCTGAAAAACCTGTCAAAGTGTATCGAGCGTTTTCGCTAAGAGCAGGATATTCTACTAAAAACTCATTTGTACAACACACGAGAAGATAATCCAAATTCAAATCGTTTAGGAGTTTGTTTGACATGTTCGCCTCTTTTTCTGTTTTTTATTTCCATAATTAATAAGGTAGACTAAAGTCTACCCTACTTTACAAGATTAATAAACCAATTAAATTCTTACTCATCAACATCCGTAAGTTTTATCAGGTGCCAACCGAATTGAGTTTCAACAGGTTTTGAAATTTCACCTTTTTTTAGTGCAAAAGCTGCATCTTCAAAAGGCTTAACCATCATACCTTTACCAAACCATCTCAAATCCCCACCATCACGACCTGATGGACATTTAGAATATTGTTTTGCTAAATCTTCAAAAGCTACACCATTTTCAATATCAAGCAAAAGATTTTCTGCTTGTTCTTTTGTATCAACTAAAATGTGACTTGCTCTAATTTTCATATTTTTCTCCTTATTTTATAATTAGAATTTTAACATAAAAAAATGATATATAAAATAAAAAAAGCTCCTTTATAAAAAGGAACTTATTATTAATATAAAAAAAAAGGCTAACCTTTCGGCTAGCCGTAAATATCAACCAACAATTTCTTTAACTTCTGCTTGAAGGTTCTTTGCATCAATCTTGATGCTTGGTCCCATTGTTGTTGTCAAATAGATTGACTTAACATAAGTACCTTTTGCTGCAGAAGGTTTTGCTCTAAGAACTGCATCAACCAATGTTCCATAGTTCTTAACTAAATCTTCGTTAGCGAATTGAACCTTACCGATAGGACAGTGAATCATACCCTGTTTGTCAGCTCTGAATTCAACTTTACCTGCTTTAGCATCTTTAACTGCTTTAGCAATATCAAGAGTTACAGTACCAGTTTTAGGGTTTGGCATCAAGCCTTTAGGACCTAAAACTCTACCTAACTTACCTAACATACCCATACAGTCAGGAGTTGCGATTAATGTATCGAATTCAAACCAACCGCCAGCGATTTTGTCGATAATTTCTTCTGTTCCGTAGAAATCAGCACCTGCGTCTTTAGCTTCAGTAACTTTTGGTCCTTTTGCGATAACGCAAACACGAACTTCTTTACCTAAACCTGCAGGAAGAACAACTGTTGATCTGATTTGTTGTTCTGCGTGTTTAACTTCAATACCTAATCTCATGTGACATTCAACTGTTTCGTTGAATTTTGCAACTTCTTTAGATACTTCTTGTAATTTAGTAAGAGCATCACGACCGCTAGCCGGTTGTTGGAAATCAGCTAACAATTCTTGAAGCTTCTTTTGTTTTTTAGTTATTTTTGACATTTCTTTAAATCCTTTCATGGTGTTAACGGATTTTTCAATCCTTCCATATTATCTCTTTGTCCCTTATAAGAAGAAGGGATATTCGATGAGTAGATGTTATTCTACCCCTCATCCGGGCTCCGCCCACCTTCTCCCGCAAGGGGCGAAGGAATAATGCGTTCAACTAGTCTTCTTTAACAGTAACGCCCATAGCTCTGCAAGAGCCTTTAATCATGTTTACAGCAGCATCCATAGAAGTTGCGTTTAAATCGTTCATTTTAATTTTTGCGATTTCTTCTAATTGAGCTCTTGTAATTTCACCAACTTTAGTTTTGTTAGGAGTAGCTGAACCCTTAGGGATATTTAATGCCTTTTTAATCAAAACTGGAGCTGGAGGTGATTTGATAACAAAAGTGAAACTTCTGTCTTCGTATACATCAATAATAACAGGGATAATATAGCCTGCTTGAGATTCAGTTTTTGCATTGAACTGTTTGCAGAAATCCATGATATTAACACCGTGTTGACCTAAAGCCGGACCAACTGGAGGTGATGGATTAGCTTTACCTGCTTGAATTTGTAGTTTAATTTTTCCTACTACTTTTTTTGCCATTTTGTTCTCCTTTCGTGGTACTAGCGGGGGGCACCCCCTTCCACGTTATTTGTGTTGTGTTTTCAAAGTGAAACCCTCACTCGCATCCGTAACTTTCGCTATGCTCAAGAGCGGTTGCGACCTCTCCAATGGAGAGGAGAAGATTCTATAACTTTTGAATTTGTTTATATTCTAATTCAACCGGAGTTTCACGACCGAATATAGAAACCATTGCTCTAAGTTTAGCCTTATCAGGATAAACTTCTGTAATGTCACCAACAAACTCAGCGAATGGACCGGAAGTAATTCTAACTTTTTCACCAACTTTAACATCCATTTCAATTTTTTGAGTTTGAGCTGTTGATCTGTGAATAATCTTTTTAATTTCACTGTCTTTTGCAGGAATAGGTTTTTTAGCAGAACCAACAAATTTGGTAACACCTGCTGTATGTCTTACTACATACCAGCTGTCTTCGTCCATAATCATTTCTACTAAAACATAACCAGGGAAGATTTTTTCTTCTCTTTCTTGTTTTCTTCCGCCTTTAATTTGGGTAACAGTCTTTTGAGGAACTTCTACTCTAAAGATTTTATCAGCCATGTTCATATATTCAATACGTTTTTCCAAGTTACTTTTAACTTTGTTTTCGTATCCTGAATAAGTGTGAACAATGTACCAACGTTTTTGATTTTTTCTTTCAGAAGACGCATGACTTTCAACTTCTTGAGTTTCTTCCATTACTTCTTCATTCATGATATTTTCGTCTTTTTCACTCATTACTTTTACCCTTTATAAATTTTAATTAAAACTTAGATAACAACATATTGAAAATTACATCCACAAAATAAATAAAAACAGTGAATATAAAAACAATAGCAACAACAAAGAATGTTTCTACAACAACCTGATGTTTTTCAGGCCAAGTAATCTTGCCCCACTCAGTCTTTACGCCTTTAAAATAAGTAACAACATTTTTCTTTATTGTTTCAAAAGTATCATTCATTTTAATAACCTTTTTCTATAAAAATCGCGCCCTGAAGGACTCGAACCCTCGACATCCGGTTTTGGAGACCGACGTTCTACCAACTGAACTAAGGACGCATGCGGGTAATTAATACCCATTCCCAAATTATTCGGGGATGCAAGTTTTTGTTCCGTTATTAAATCCTTACGGATTCAGCCACTCCACCAAACTCTAGCATCTTGCGGGCTTGCTCGCTATCGCTCGACATCGCCCTACCGAAAATCTGGTTACTTAGTTTCCTTGTGAGTTGTGTGTTTTTTACAAGTTGGGCAATATTTGCTCAATTCTAATCTGTCTTTAACATTCTTTTTGTTTTTAACAGTTGTGTAATTTCTTTCCTTGCAATCTTCACAAGCTAGAACTACCATTCTATCGTTTTTACCTTTGATACCCATTTTTAAGTTCCTTTATATTTACCTTTTATTGCTATTTTATAAATAATTTTGACCTTTTTAAAAAGAATGTGCTGAACACATTCTTTCTTTAAATCGGCGTATAAGTTAATACTAAAATAAACATAAATAAATTGCAAATTATTGTAAAGATTTTTTAAAATTTGTTTTGTTGAACACCAATAACGCTTTGAGCGTACAGCACTTTACTATGATAACATACAAAATTAATGGTGCAAAAATTTGCACCCTACCTTCTTTCAATTATCCATTTTCAATTTAGAAAGGATAGCACCATAAACATTACCTTCTTCAATTTGGAAAAACTTTTATGCTAAAATAAATTCAAAGAGGAGTAAAAAATGATTAAATCAATTATTTTAGCCGCAGGCAAAGGCACAAGAATGAAATCTGACACGCCTAAAGTTTTACATACAATTTTTGATAAAACTCTTGTCGGATATGTTATAGATGCAGTAAACAATACAGGTTTAGCTGATGAGAACTTTGTAATAGTAGGTCATCAAGCTGAAAGAGTAGAAGAATACATTAACAAAAATTATGATAATGCAAAATGCGTTCTTCAATCTCCACAGCTGGGAACAGGTCACGCTGTTAGCATGGCGCTACCTTACTTAAAAGACTTTGATGGCGAAGTAATAATTTTATGTGGCGACACACCATTAATTACATCAGAAACAATAAAAGAATTTGTTGAATATCATAGAGAAAATCAATCTGATTTAACTGTTATGAGTGCGATTTTTGAAAATCCGACAAACTACGGAAGAATTATCAGAAATCAAGACGGTTCTTTAAATTCTATCGTTGAAGAAAAAGATGCAACTCCTGAACAAAAAGCTGTTAAAGAAATTAACGCAGGAATTTACTGCATTAATTGGGCAAAAATCAAACCCGCATTTAATGAACTTACAAGCAACAATGCTCAAGGCGAATATTATTTAACAGACATTATCAAATGGGGTAATGAAAATAATTTGTCAGTAAATGCCTATACTCTTAAAAACAATGAAGAAATATTTGGAATCAATTCAAAAACGCATCTTGCAGAAGCGACAAAGATGTTAAACAACAAAATTGTTCAAAAACATCTTGATAACGGAGTTCAAATAATTGACCCTGCTACAACTTGGATATCACCAGAAACCGAAATTGGTGCAGACACAGTAATTTATCCGTCTTGTTACATAAACGGCAAAAATAAAATCGGTAGACATTGCAAAATAGGACCATTTGCACATTTAAGAGGTGACGTTGTATTAGAAGATTACGTTAAAATCGGCAATTTTGTAGAAGTTAAAAAAACTACAATAAAATCACACACTAATGCTTGTCATTTAACATATCTTGGCGATAGTGAAATCGGTTCTAACGTAAATATCGGTGCCGGAACAATTACCGCAAATTACAACCCTTTAACAAAAGTAAAAAGTAAAACTATAATTAAAGACAATGTTAAAATCGGTTCTAATTCTGTATTAGTAGCTCCCGTTACAATTGAAGAAGGTGCAAATGTAGGTGCTGTCGGAGTAATTACAAAAAATATTCCCGAATGGTCTTTAGCGATTACTCGTTCACCTTTGAAATTAATTGAAGGTTGGGTAAAAAAGCATTTAGGCTAGTTTAAACTGTTGGACTGAAAGCCCAACCTACGGTTAGCCACCCAATTTAGGACCGTTATATTTTTCATAGAGTTTCATAACTTCATCGGAGATTTTGTCACCACGTACCATTTTTGCGTATGTTTCGGCGATGAATTCTCCTATGCTTGTTTGAGCATAGGATGACACCTCACCTGCAGCTTGTTGGTAATCTTGATTTGTTAAAAATTCATACAAATCAGGATAACGTTTCTTGAATTTTGCAGGATCATTTTCAAATAAATTTTTATAACCTTTATACGTCAGTCCGCCCCAACGATTATCAACATGTTCTACTGACGAATTGTCAATATGTTTACGTCCGCTTCTTGCTTTGTTATAACATTCTTTAATGCTTGGTAACTTCCAGTGTTTTAAATCTAATTCTTTTAAGTTTTTCGCAAAATCCTGCAAATGCCCCATTTCATGATAAATTGTTTTTTCGGGCTTTAAGTATGGAATATCCAAAACAACTTTTGTACCTTTATTTTGAATTTGCAAAAAATACTCGTTTAATTTTATACTTTGTTCTTTTGTCGTTAGTTTTGAGAAGGTTTCAACATCAACATTTATACCATTATCAGTAAATGTTTTTAAATTTTTCTTCAAAGAAGACATTGGTGCTAATGATAACACCGAGCGTTGAATATTGCCTGCATTACATAGTGTATAATAAACATCACGCTTTTCAGCAATCGTCAAACTGTTAGGGTCTGATAAAAATTTATTGGTCAAATTTTTTATTCTGGCATCTAATCTACATTCAGGTACAAATTTTTGCCTTTGTGTTGTTGGTTTTACGGCGGGTTTACTTGCTCCTAGCCATTCTTTAATAGCTTTATCTAATGATTCGTTTTCAAAATACTTTTTATTTATGACAAGTTCCCCGAAATTAGGAGATTTTACATCTTGTTGAACGTATGCCATTGCATTTTTCAAACTCTTACAACCGATTTTCTTTGGCATAAACAAATGCCCTTTGTTTGCGTTGCTTATATCTACAAGACCTCTGTTAGCATAATTTATGGCATCGAGCGTAAAATTTCCCTCAACTTCGCCGATTTTTAAAACATCTTTTGCAAATTTTATACCTTCTTCAACCGTTTTTGCGTCTTTAAAATCTATATGTTCAGCAAGATTTACTAATTGCATTTTTTCGTTATACAACTTAGTAAGTTTATTAGTTTTATGTTTAAAACCACAAATGCCAATAGCTGTAAAGCCTCCAATAAGACCTAAAGCTGCAATCCCGATTTTTGCTGCGGTAGACATTTTTTCTTTGGTTTTTTGGCTTTTATTATTCTCTGAAATTTCTACCGTATCAACAGGATTTGATAATTTCGGTTGAGTTTGTTGATTTGAAACAGCCGAATCAGCACCAAATGTCGGAACAGTTTGTGTTCTCTGAATTTGATAATAATTCTGCGGAATTTTAGAATAATAATTATTTATTGTTGACATAAACTAACCTAACCTTATATATTAATAAAAACAAGAAACAGGCTAGAATTGCCTGTTTGTAAATTTATATTAAGTATATTATTTGAATCTATATTTTAAAAGTGTGAAGATTGCTTGTACGCCATCTTTCCAAGTAATTTTTTTACCTTCGCTTTCTTGGCGTGCATTATAAGAAATCGGAATTTCTTTAAAACGTGCATTCTTTTTCAATATCTTAGCTGTTATTTCAGGCTCAAAATCAAAACGATTTGATTCAATTGTTATGCCTTTTATAAAATCGGCGCGGAAAGCCTTGTAACAGGTTTCCATATCTGTTAAAAATGTGCCGTAAAGAATTCTTGTCATAAAAGAAAGCGTTACGTTTGCCAAATAACTTAGCAATAAAAATTTGCCTTGATTTCTTGTGTCTGCTAAGCGTGAGCCGTAAACAACATCTGCTTCGTCATTTTTTATTAATTCTACCAGCGGTTTATAGTCAGCAGGATTGTATTCTAAATCCGCATCCTGAATTATTATAATATCGCCGGTTGCAGCATTAAAACCTGTTCTTAAAGCCGCACCTTTTCCCATATTTTTTTCATGATAAAGAATTTTATAATTTAAATCTTTGTATAATTCTTTGGTTCCGTCAGTAGAAAAATCATCAATTAAGATTATTTCTTTTTCCAAACCAAAATCAACAGCTTCTACTTGTTTAAGAATTTCCTGTAGTGTGTTTTTTTCGTTGTATACAGGTATTAGAATTGAAATTTTGTTCATATTTATTTCCTTTTTGTCTAATTGATGACTTTAAATGACTCGGCGCAACATTGCATCGTTTAATATCCCCTCTTGTTTTAATGCGCCATTTTATAGTATTATAGAATAAACAAGAGAGGGTTGGAATGACTTTAGAAAATTTCATTTATGAGTCAGTGTCTGAAATACTTAATAATAAGTATGATGAAGCAAAAGAGCGAATCGAAAAACATAAAGATATTTATCATGATGATACAGCAGTTTGTTTTACGCTTTTGGCTCTAGGTGCTTTTTTAAAAAAGGATTATAATTGTTTTTATCAATTCATGAATGATACAGCTTTTCTTGTAGAACAGTCAAATGACCCGATTACAAAAATTTTGTATGAAATGATTTTAGGATATATCAATTTCTCGGAAAAAAGTACAGCTTTGTATGCAATAAATTATAATAAGGCACGTAAACTTTCTATTAAGAATCAAAAAACAGATTTCTTTGAAAAATTAAATTCTCTTTTAAAATGTCCTGCTGTTAGCCATTACACAAATCATAATCAAACAAAAGACCCTCTTATTGCCCTTGTAAATATTGGTCAAGCGGTTGCTGCCGAAAAAAATATTGATTTATTAATTAAAACAATAGCTGAAGAAACTAAAACTGCTATGAACGCTGATAGATGTACAATTTTTCTTTATGATAAAGAAAATAATGAGCTTTATTCTAAAGTTGCAACAGGACTTGATACAAAAGAATTAAGAATCCCTGCCGATAAAGGTATTGCGGGGCATGTAGTTAAAACAGGCGAAACAATTAATATTAAAGATGCTTATAACGATAAACGTTTTAACCCTGATGTAGATAAAAAAACAGGATATAGAACAAAAACAATCCTTTGTATTCCTATTAAAAATTTTAATCAAGAAATCATTGGTGTATTTCAAGTTATTAATAAATTTGACGAATATTTTACGCCTGATGATGAGGATTTGCTTGTAGCTATCGCTTCAAGTGCGGGTATTTCTTTAGAGAACGCTCAATTGTTTGAAAAACAAAGAAAACTGCTTGAAGAGCAAAGAGTTGTTTTGGATAGCTTTATTGAAACACTTGCGACATCTATTGATGCGCGTGATAAAATTACATCAGGTCATTCTTCTCGTGTAAAAATGTTTTCTTCTCTTATTGCACAAGAATTCGGCATGGAGAAAAATGACTTGTACATTTTAGAAAAAGCCGCAGCGTTGCATGATATCGGAAAAATCGGTATAAGAGATTCTGTTTTGCAAAAAGAAGGAAAATTGACACCTGAAGAATATAAACATATTCAACAACACGTGGAAATTACGCATCATATTTTAGAAAAAATTCACATGTCAAAAGATTTCCAACAAATTACTGAAATTGCTTGTTCTCACCATGAAAAATTTGATGGAACAGGTTATTACAGACACTTAAAAGGTGAAGAAATTCCTTTTGGGGGAAGAATTTTGGCTGTGTCAGACGTGTTTGACGCGATAACTTCTAAAAGACATTATCGTGATAAAATGCCGATTGAAAAAGTTATTGATATTATTAAAAACGGTGCAGGTTCACATTTTGACCCGCTTGTTGTTGAAAAGTTTTTAGCAATAAAATTGAGTAAAATTGTAAAAGTATTTTGTACTGAAAACCATTTGACTATATCTGATGAAGATATGGAAACTTTGGATAAATACAACCTACTTGATTTATATTACTCAATAGTAAATAATTGTAGTAATAAATTGTTAGAAGTATTTAATAAATACTATGTAGGTATAGATACAGAGCATGAATAAGATATTAAAAGAGTTTTTAATTACAGCATTAATATTATTAACGCCGGCAATTGCGCAGGCGGAAACGGTTAAACCATTGAAAATCAAGGCTGAAACAACGGTTGCCAATATGGATATGGTGATTAAAGATAATTTTGTAAAAGCAAAATTTGCGTCAGCAGAAAATCGTTTTGCTCAAAGCAACGTCAAAGCGTCTTATGATGATTTTAATGATTTAATTCAAAGAGCTTCGCATGACGATTATGTGTTCCTTGTTTATGGAATGAAAATGGCAGAATACGGCTTTTTTGACCTATCAGATGCTTTAATTGCAAAACTTGATGATAACGGCTTTACTTCGTCTTATGTAAGCGATATCAAAAAGTATTATTATCCGTCAGCTATGGTTAATCCAAAAGATGTTGTATATTTGGCTGATGCTTATTCAAACATAATGTATAATAATATGGCGATTGAAACAACGTCAGAATTATTGAACTCAAATCAAGCGTCAGAAAGCGATTACAAAAATTATTTAATCGCGCTCGGTTATTATAAGTCTAACAATTTACCACTTGCGCTAAAATACATTAACAATGCACTTGTTGAAAATGATGTAAATATTAATTACTTAGCGTTAAAAGCAAAAATTTTAGCAGATTCTAATAAATCAGCACAAGCATTAAAAGTTTTGGCAAAAATTAAAAAGGCGGATTTTAAAACTGTAGATTTTCAAAGAAAAGTTAAAGCTATAGAAGAATATGTGCTTTATAGAACAGCAAAAGCAGAGGCTTTGAAGGATTATCATTTAGCATATTATTATCATTTACAAGAAAAAAGCTTGTTGGCGACAAAAGTTTTACAATCAACCGTTCTACACGCTAAACAATACAGTCCTTTGGTGTTTTCATTATTAGGCAGAATTTATTATGAAAACGAAGAACCATTAAAAGCACAAGAATTTGCGTCACGTGCTTTCAGAGAGGACAAGAATAACTATTTGGCATCTTTAACTTTGGCGGATGTAAGCTATGATAACAGAAAATATGAAGACTCTTTAAAATATTACAAGCATGCTAAGAAACTTACCAAAGATATTGAACCTTCTGTTGGTATGGCAAAAACATATTTAGCAATGGAAAAAGATAAAAAATCTAAGAAAATTTACGAAAAATTGCTCAAGAAGAATCAATATGATGAAGATTTATTAGTAAATTCTTTACAAGTTTTTCCTCAAAAATCTGATTATTTCATGCCTAGAGTTGCATCAATTGATATTTCAAACAATGATATTTGGCTTGGTTTAGCTAATATGGCGATAAGAGATAAGAATTTTAATATGGCTGCAACATATCTAAATAATTCTTATTATATTGACGCAAATAATTTTAAATATTATTATTATCTTAGCCTTGTTTTAAGAGCAAAAGGGGATAATGAACTTGCTCAACAATCTTTGATAAGATGTTCAAGACTAAATTCAGATTACGCAGCAGACATAAATCCGGGACACAGTATTTATGAAGAGTAATATTTTAATCGTAGAAGATCATGAATTAACAAGATTTGGCTTGAAAACCGCTTTTGAGAGCTGTGATTTTATTGAGCATATTTATGAAGCCGAATCAGCTGAACATGGTCTTGAAATTGCATCTGAAAATGAAATCAATCTGATTATTATGGATTTGGGTTTGCCCGGCATGGATGGAATCGAAGCTACAAGAAAAGTAAAAGCTTTGAATAAGGATATTAAGATTGTAGTTTTAACCTCTCATAATGATGAGCAAGAAGTTTTAAACAGCTTAAAAGCCGGCGCAAATGCTTATTGTTCAAAAGAAATTAATCCGAAACGCTTAATTCAAGTTGTTCAATCTGTGTTAGACGGTGCTGCTTGGTTTGACCCTTCAATTTCACATATTGTTTTAGAAGCTGCTACTAAAGTCCAAGAAACAGAAGCTCCAAAACCTGAAAGAAACTACGGTTTAACAAGCCGTGAAACTCAAATTTTAAAACTTATTACGGAAGGTTACAGTAATATTGAAATTGCAAAAGAATTGTTTGTAAGTATTAATACCACAAAAGCTCACGTTGCAAGTATATTGCAAAAGTTGGAAGTTGACGATAGATTACAAGCTGCATTAAAGGCATTAAAGGAGAAACTTGTATAATGAACGGTGTAGCATCAATATTGGTAGTTGACGACAATCCAAAATTTTTAGCAGACGCTCTTCCTATGTATGGTTATGATGTGACTGTTGCAAATGATGGTTTGGAAGCTTTAAAAATTCTTATGAATAAAACTTTTGACCTGATTCTTTTGGATGTTATGATGCCAAATATGGATGGCTGGGACACTTTAAAAGCCATTCGCAACAATAAAAAAACTCAATATATTCCTGTAATTATGATTACGGCGGTTAGTGAAGATCAAAAGGTTGTTTCAGGGCTTAAAATAGGTGCGGATGATTATATTGTAAAACCGTTTATTTTACCAAACCTACTGGCAAGAGTTGAAGCTGTTTTAAGACGTTCAAAGTGGCAACAGGAAGCTCAACCAAAACAAGAAAAAACTTTAAACAAAGATGTTAATATTGACGCACTAACTCCAAAAGAAAAAGAAGTATTGGCTCTTGTTGCAAAAGGTGCAAGCAATCAGGAAATAGCCGATAAGCTTTTTGTTAGAGATGTTACGGTAAAAACACACTTAAATAGTATATTTAAAAAGTTGAAAGTTACAAACAGAACGCAAGCGGTTTTGCTTGCAATGCAAATGAATTTAATTAGCTAGAAATATTTGAAAGGGCATAAAGTATGTTATCAAAAGAAGAATTGATTAACTTAGTTTCAACGAATGTTGATGAATTTAACACAGAAATCAGAAATACAAAAGGTGGAATTGATTTAAGTGAAACAGATTTTTCTAATATAGAACTTGAAGGTGCTGAATTTTTTAACGTTGATTTGACATCATCTTCTTTTGCAGATTCACATTTAACAGAAGTGAAGTTTGAAGCTTGTGATTTAACATCTGTTGATTTTACAAGAGCAAATGTTATTGAATGTTCGTTTTCTGAATCCGTATTAAACGGAACAGATTTCAGTTATTCAAAAGTTGATTATTGCAATTTCTCTGATGCAGATTTAGCAGGCGCAATTTTTCAAGGTGCAGATTTAACAAATTCAGATTTATCTATGGCAGAAAATTTAAGTGCTTGCAGATTTGATGAAGAAACTGTTTGGCCTGATAACGAATACTTACCTGAAGATTTTGATTCTAAATACTCATCAGATTTATCATCTTTGCAAGATGAGGATGATTATCAACAATCAGATTACTAATATCATGGGTTTTATAAAATACACAAAACCACAATCTTTAGAAACACAGAGATTGTGGTTTTGTATTAAATTATTTCACTAAACAATCAACAACTTCCCTAAAAGCACCATTTCCACCTTGTGCGGTTGTAGTTTGGATACCTTCAATAGCTTTAACTTGTGCAACGGCATCAGGAACGGTGATTGCATATTTTGTAAATTTTAATGATTCCAAGTCATTTATATCATCACCGATATAAACAAACTCATCTTCTTTTAATTTATATCTTTCAACTATTGATTTGATTACATCAATCTTAACTCTTATATCTTGATGAACTTCTTCAACTTTAAATTTCTTTGCAATAATTTCTATAGCAGAATTTTTTTCGCCTGAAACAATACCGATATGATAACCGTTTTTCCTTAATATAGAAAATGCCATCACATCTTTGAAATTAAGCTTTCTAGTCATTTCACCTTTTGAATCAATGTAAACACAGTTATCGGTAACAATGCCGTCAAAATCAGTGATTACAAATTTTATTGTATCAGGTAAATTTAAAGTCATTATTTAACCCTTCTCAATTTTTCAATAATCGGCAGCTCTCTTTGATAAACCACCTTAACGCCATCTCCTAACAATTCAGGCACTTGTCTGATATCACGCACCATGTGGTAAAGACCTGCCATTTCTAAACTTGCGGCTTGATCTGAACCCCAATTTGTTCTATCTACCGTAATATGACGTTCTACAGAATTTGCGCCCAATGCAGCAGCCAATACCGAAGGAGTTACTCCTCTTTCGTGTCCTGAATAACCGATAGGGCAAGAAAATTCTTTTTTAAATGTTTCTATTGCGCGTAAATTTGTTTCATCTGCATTTGACGGATAAGTAGAAGTGCAATGGTAAATTATTAAATTATCTTCACCCAAAATAGAAACAGCATGTCTGATTTCTTCCATTGAACTCATGCCGGTAGAAAGTAATATTGGCTTTCCTTTTGACTTTGTATATCTAAGTAAATTATCATCGGTTAAAGAGGCGGACGCGATTTTATAACATGGAATGTCAAATTTTTCCATAAAATCTACGGACGCTTCATCCCAGCAAGATGCAAACCATAAAATGCCTTTTTTCTTGCAATATTCATCAATTTCCTTGTATTCTTTTTCTCCAAATTCCAAACCGCGTTTTAAATCGCCGTTAGTATTTCCAAAAACACTTTTTCTTTCCTTAGCCAATTCTTCTTTTGTATAAACGACATCAACGGTTCTTTTTTGGAATTTTACAGCATCACACCCTGTAGTTACAGCTATATCAATCATTTTTTTTGCTAAAGCAACCGAGCCGTTATGATTAATCCCTATTTCAGCAATTATAAAACAAGGGTAACCGTCACCTACAATCTTATTTGCAATTTTCACACACTTTGCCATTAGCTCTCCTTATTTAACCCGATATTTAGCCTAAATACTTCTTATAAAGTGCAAACTCGTCAGGGTCAACTTTATGTTCATTATCTTTTTCTTCTTGCGGTTGCTTGTTTTCTTCTGCTACCGTGTGGAACAATTTATCAATAATTCCATCAGGATTTTCTTCTTCAACATAAATATCCGAAATCTCAAAATTGTCACTTTCTTCTGTTTTAGTTTCCTCTTCCTGAGGCTGAGTTTCTTCTTCAACCGCTTTTTTTGCTACAACTTTCGTAAAACCCGGAAATTCAATTTTAGGAATCTCTATTTTCGGGATTCTGATATTAGGAATTTCAATTTTTGAATATTCACCTTCTTCAAATTCATCCGGAGGAAAAGCACCTAAATCTTTTATCAAATGAATAGAATTTGCTGATGCGCCTATTAACATTCTTTTACCGTCAAGTTCTACTACATGCAAAGATTTATTATTCCCTAATGGTGTAGTTGAAATAACAGAAACATGAGAATTATTGCCTTCACCCATTTGTTTTTTTAGAGTATTTAAGCCTAGTTTGTTAAGCTTTGCATAAATAATACCTGTTGCATAAATTAATAAAACAACAAAAATCAAAGAAAATACAATTGAAACTAGATTTGGTTCTTGTCCGATTGATTGAGTAGTGTTTATTGCATTATCGCTTGTTGTAACGGAAGAAGCTTGCGCCGCATTAGCTAAAGGTTCAGGCAAATCAGGCAAAATATCAAACTTTTCCGCAGCTTGTGCTGAAATAGCACATGACCAACAAAATACTCCCAAAAATATGTTATAAATCTTATTCATGAATAAATCCGACTTTTTAAGGTTTAAGGCTCAAATTAAACAGGCAAGCCCTATTTAAAAATATCCTTCCCCCTTATACTCCTTTTCTGTTATAATTGTATCATAAAATATTAAAATAGGACAAGTTGAGCATGCTAATGGAAGTGTTAAGTTATTATTTTGCAGATAAGGGAACATTATTTATACATATTTTAAATCTTTTTGTACTAGGCATGTTAATATTCCTCTTCTTTTTTGCAAGGCATGCAGGCAAAAAATGGTCTAAGATTAATGATTACTTAGGTGTAATTACAAAAACAGTAAATTCTGTTCGATATGGTGACTTGTCAAAAAAAGTTGAAAAAATGGAAATTCCAAGCACAGAACCTTTGGCAGACAGTATAAACAGGATGATTGAAACTCTTTATGATAGAGAAAAAATGATTACTGAATATCAAACAGAGCTTCATCGTCAAAACAAATTTTTAGAAGCTGTTATTAATTCACTTTCTGATGGTTTAGTAGTAATTGATGACGAACATAAAATTTTACGTGCAACAGCTAAAATCAGTGAATGGTTTAATGTTACAGGAAAAGATTTGCTTGGAATAGATTTATTAGAATTTATACAAGTTGCAAAAAATAAAAATATTGAAAAACTTAATGAAGATGACGTTTTTATTAAAGCTGATATGGCGTCAAATTTTGTTGCAAGCTGCATGGAATTAAAGCTTGAAGATAAAAAACGCAGATTTATAATAATTATAAAAAATATTACAAATCAAAGAGAACTGGAAAGTCTTAAGGAAGATTTTGTTGCAACTTTAACGCATGACTTAAAAGTTCCGATAATTGCAGAAACAAACATGCTTGAACTATTTTTAAATGAAAATTTTGGACCAATATCAGATAAACAAGAAGTCGCACTTAAAAATATGCAATCATCTAATAAAGAGCTTTTAGATTTGGTGCAAATTGTTTTAGAAACCTATAAGGTTAAAGACGGCTCTATCAGGCTTTATAAAGAAAATATCAAACTAAAACCTTTTATAGAAGAAATAATTGACGAAATGCGTCCGATAGCCGATAAGACTCACAATCCGCTAAACTTTACAACGAATCGCGATATTTGTGTTTTTGCTGATAAAATGCAATTAAAGCGTGTTATTAAGAATTTAATACAAAATGCAATTTCTTACGGAGAATTGGCTTCGCCTGTTAATATTACAATCGGTGAAATTCCTAAATTTATTGTAATCAAAGTTAAAGATTTTGGCGCTGGAATTTCTAAAGAAGATATTGATAAAATTTTTAACAAATATTTTTCTGCCGCTAAAAAATTTAGAAAAATCGGAACAGGTTTAGGCTTGTATTTAGCTTTGCAAATTGCAAAATCTCACGGTGGAGAATTAACAGTAGAAAGCGAAGAAGGCGAATACACCGAATTTACGATTAAATTACCGGCTGTTGTTAATACTAATTTGCACTACGGAGAATAATTATGATTTTATACGATACAAAATTTTTGCAACTAAAAAGTACCCCTTCTAAATCAGGAAAAAATTGGGTTTACGCACACAGACCAAACGCGAAAGATGTGGTTGTGATTTTACCTATTATTAATAATGAAAAGATTTTATTCTTAAAAGAAGAACGTCCACCTCTTGTTGCAGAAAAAATTGCAAAATATTCTATCGCATTGCCTGCCGGACTTGTCGGCGATGAAAGAATCGGAGAATCTGTAGAAGACGCTATTAAAGCAGAGCTTTTGGAAGAAGCAGGACTTGTCGCCGATAGAATTGAAATAAAATCGCATAAAGTTGCAAGCTCTCCGGGGTGTGTTTCAGAAACCGTTACACTTGCAATTGCTTACATAAATGAATATAATGTAGTTTCAAAGCCTGTAAGTGATGGTGGAGTAATTGTAGACAGAATTTTAGTTGATAAAAAAGATGTTTACAAGTGGTTAAGAGCGCAAGAAGCTGACGGTATTGCGCTAACAGCATCAACGTTGGCGTGTTTATTTTATTTGAATGAGGAGAAATAATTTATGATATCAAAAGGTATAAGAGGTGCAATTACTGTTGATGAAAACAGTCCTGAAGCAATCGGTGCTGCTACAATTAGATTGCTTAAAGAAATGCTAAATAGAAATAAAATCGAAACAGACATGATATCACATGTGATATTTACTCTTACAAAAGATTTAAACGCTGATTTTCCTGCAAAATACGCCAGAATAAACCTCAAATGGAAAGATGTTCCGATGATGTGTTTTCATGAACTTGATGTTCCAAATTCTTTGGAAAAATGTTTGAGAGTTTTAATAGTTGTGAATTGCGGTGATTCATTTGTGCCTGAATTTGTTTATTTGGACGGAGCGGAAGTTTTAAGAAAATGAAAAATATTTTAATCGTTGATGATGTAAAAGGCTGGCGTGATTTTAATACGAACGTTATGCACGAATTGTTCGGAGATAATGTAAATATTGATACGGCAGAAAGTGCAGGACAGGCTTACGATTATTTGTTGCAACAAAGACCCTATGATATTATTTTAACCGATTTACAGATGGAAGACGATTATGCGCCAAAATACGCAGGTGAATGGCTTGTAGAACAAATTAAAACTTTTAATATATATAGCTACACAAGGATTATCATGGTTTCAGCATCTTATAATATCAGACATATTGCAGATAATTTGGAGGTAGAATGTATTCCAAAATCAACAGCATTAAAATGCCTTTCAGCTTATAGAGAACTTTTATTATAAACTAAATTTTTACAAACCTTAATACGTCCTTGTGCTAAATTATAGTTATGGCAAATTTTATACCTTTACATATTCACTCGGAATATTCACTATTAGATGGGATGATTAGAGTAGGTGACTTGGTTAAGTATGCTCAAGAAAATAATCTTCCTGCTATTGCAATTACTGACCACGGTGTAATGTATTCTGCGGTTGAATTTTATGAACTAGCAGAACACGCAGGTATCAATCCGCTTATAGGTTGTGAATTTTATGTAAATACAGGTGATATTCACGTAAAAGACAGTGCTAATAATCCTTTATATCACTTAATTTTAATTGCAAAAGATAATAAGGGGTATAAAAATCTTATTAAATTAGTTTCAACAGCTTGGTGCGAAGGCTTCTATTACAAGCCTCGTATCAATTTTGAGTTATTAAAAGAGTATCATGAAGGTTTGATTTGTGCGTCTGCTTGTTTAGGTGGCGAAGTTTTGCAGCACCTACTTAAAAACGAATACGATCAAGCTAAAGAAGTTGCTAAGCGTTATCAGGATTTGTTTGGAGATGATTATTATATCGAACTTCAAGACCACAACATGGAAGAGCAAAAACGCACTAATCCTGACTTGATGAAAATTGCCAAAGAACTTGGTATAAAAATGATTATTACAAACGACTCGCACTATTTGAGAAAAGAGGATGCTGACGCGCAAGATACTTTATTATGTCTTCAAACTAACGCGAATAAAGATGATGAAAAGCGTTTTCATTTCCCTAATAATGAGTTTTATGTTAAATCGAAAGAAGAAATGCGCCAAGCGTTTTCTTGGATGGATGATGCTACATTTGAAGAATGCTGTGCAAATACGGAAGAAGTTGCAAATAAATGTAATGTAGAAATTGAACTTCACAATGCACCACTTCCTCATTACGACGTTCCTGAAGAATTTATATTCACTTCTGACGACGTTGATCCGAAAATCATTGAACGATTAAAGAAGAAAAACAAAACCGAGAATACAGCCGATGTTTTGGAAGAAGCTAAGTATATTCAAGGTATTGAAAACTACTTGGAACACATTGTATTTGAAGGTTTGAAGAAGCGTTACGGAGATCCGCCTCCTGACGATATCATTAAACGTGCAAAGTATGAATTGGGCGTAATCAATCACATGGGTTTCCCTGCTTACTTCATGATTACGTGGGACTTTATTCACTTCGCGAAAACTCATGATATTCCAGTTGGCCCCGGTAGAGGTTCAGCAGCAGGTTCTGTTGTCGCGTATGCCTTAGAAATCACTGATATCGACCCTATTTATCACAAACTGTTGTTTGAAAGATTTTTGAATCCTGAACGTTTTACCATGCCCGATATTGATATCGACTTTTGTATCGAAAAACGTGGTGATGTTATTGATTACGTTACAAAAAAATATGGTGAAGATAAGGTTTGTCAGATTATTACATTCTCAACTTATGCACCAAAAGCGGCTTTTAAAGGTGTAGGACGTGTTCTACAAGTTCCTTTTGCCGAAAGTAACAGAATTACAGGTTTAATTGAACCGGCTCTTGATGTTGCAAAAGCATCTAATCCGAAAGCAGAATGGCTTAGAGATATAGTTGCAGCGGAAGGCACATCCGATTTTAAACAACTTTATGATGAAGATTATCAAATAATGAACCCTGAAAGCGGAAAAACAATAAGTTTTAAACGTTGGGTTGATATGGCAATTGCAATTGAAGGTTTGAAGTGCGGTACAGGTACTCACGCTGCGGGTGTAATTATTTCTCACGCGCCTTTGGATACGATTTTACCGGTTCAGCCTTCAAAAGATGGTATCGTTCAGACAGGTTACCCTAAGCACGAAGCGACAGAAGTTTTAGACCTTCTTAAAATGGACTTTTTGGGATTAAGAAACTTAACCATGATTACAAAAACTTGTAAAATGGTTAAAAAATATCGTGGAATTGATGTTGACATTAATAATATTCCTCTTGATGATAAACCTACCTATGAAATGCTTGTACGCGGTGAAACAATAGGTGTATTCCAGTTAGAATCACAAGGCATGATGAACCTTGTTAAACGCCTTAAACCTGACGTTTTTGAAGATTTAGGCGCGTTGGTTGCGTTATTTAGACCGGGTCCTTTGGGTTCCGGCATGGTTGATGATTTCGTAGCCAGAAAACACGGTAAGCAAGAGATTACTTACGCACATCCACTTCTTGAACCTGTGCTTAAAGATACTTATGGAACAATTGTTTATCAAGAACAAATCATGCAGGTTTTCCAAGTTTTAGCAGACTATTCACTTGGTCAAGCCGACCAAGTCCGCCGTATGATGGGTAAAAAAGACCTTAAAACAATGGAAGAACAGAGAGGTAAGTTTATTGCCGCTTCTGCTAAGCACGACATGAAAAAAGAGGACGCTGAAAAACTCTTCAACCAAATTCTAGCGTTCGCTTCATACTGTTTTAACAGGTCGCACTCCGCAGCTTACGCGTTTGTAGCTTATCAAACAGCGTATTTAAAAACGCATTATCCTGTTGAATATTTTTCAGCTCTACTATCAAGTGTTGCTGATAACAAAGACCAAACTCAGCTTTATATTGAAGAGGCTCAAAGACTCGGCAGTAAAGTTTTAGCACCTGATATCAATAAATCATATTTAGAATACGCACCTGACGGTGACAATATTCGTTTCGGTATGGCTGCGATTAAAGGTGTTGGCGCACCTGTTGTTGAAGCGATTATAAAAGAACGTGAAGAAAACGGCGATTTTAAAAATATTTTTGATTTCTGTAAACGCGTAGACGCAAAATACGTTAATAAAAAATCTTTAGAAGGTTTAATTAAAGCCGGCGCATTTTCTAATATCGAAAAAAGTAGAAAACAGCTTTTTGAAAATATGGAGCATATTTTGGATGTAACTTCTAAAGAAGCTAAAGATAGAGCGATGGGACAAGTTAGTTTGTTTGCTTCTTTAGGTGAAGATAGTGGCTTTGAAAATGTTCAATATCAGCTTGTCGGAAGTGACGCAGAGTATACAGATAAAGAAATTCAGCTGTTTGAAAAAGAATTTTTGGGTTTTTATGTAACCTCACATCCGCTATTTTCAATTCGGGACAAATTACCATTTTTGATGACACACAGAGTTGCAGAATTAAAAGAGTTGAAAGAGGATGAAATTGTAACACTTTGCGGTTTAATTACTGCAACCAGACAAATTCCAACCAAAAAGGATCCTTCTAAATTTTTGAGATTTGTAACTTTGGAAGATTTGACAGGAAAAGTTGATTGCGTTTGTTTCCATAAAAAACTTATGGAATTCGGTGAAATGCTTGTGCAGGATAACAAAGTTGTTATAACAGGCAAAGTTCAACACAGAGGAGAAGAAGGTACTGTAAGCGTTCTTATTGATAATGTTAAATCTGTAGAAAACTCTAATATCGTAACTTTAGAATTAAAACGTGATGTTAAGTATGAAGAACTTTGTGGTATCAAAAATATTTTAGCAAATCATCACGGTGATGATCCTGTAATGTTCAAATTGCCACCGGTTGACGGCTATAGTCCAAAGATTTTGACTGCACCGATTTTTTGGGTAACTTCAACTAATGATTTGGTAAATCACATGCAACAAGTATTTCCAAACACATTAGATGTTTCAATTCGTTCATTAGATCAACCATTAGAGGTGTAAGTTTATATTCTTGATAAAAACCAACTGTAAAGCTTATAGTTTTTAATAAAAAAGAATGACGAACCTAAGTTAGTCATTCTTTTTGTTTGTAAAATATTAGTTGTTATTAGTCAAATTAAGTCTTAAACTTCTTTGTTTTTTGGAGCAATTGCATATCCTAGAGCACCTAGGATTGCAGCACCACCAGCGATATAGCCAGCTAATTTTTTGTTAGAGATTTTCTTTTCTAACAAAGCTTTAACATCTTCGCCAAATGCTTTCTTCATAGCATCAGCTTTTTCGCCGTTCTTTTCAACAAATTCTTTCAAGATTTGTTCTTCTGTTTTTGCTTCAACTTTTGGCAAAGCATTTCTAGCATCAGTGATTTTCGTTTCTACATCTGATAACTTAGCTTTAGCTTCATTTAATGCCTTAGTATCAACACCAGATGCTTTTACTTCATAACTTACTTCCTTAGGAAGAACTTTTGAAGCTTCCTTGTCTAATTTTGGTAATGCTGGTGCAGCTGGAGCTTTTTCTACAGGTTTACCTTTTACACAGATTTCGCCGTTTTCGTTGAAGTAAGCACCTTTACCATATTTACGTCTTGCATTAGTTAATTCATTGTTAGTAATTTTAGTATAAGCTACGTTATCAGCTTGTGCCTTAATTGCTTTACCAGCAGCTTCATTTAATTTATTCAATCTGCCTTCTGAATCCTTGATAAGTTGTTCTAAGTTTTCTTTAGTAACATTTTTACCGTTTAACACTTTCTTTTCAGCATTAGTTAGATTTTTGATAAATTCTTGAATTTCTTTATCTTTATTCTTAGGTTCTATTGTGCCACCAGAAAGTACTTTAAGAGCATTTTCTAATCTTTCTAGGAATGTACCACCTGTTGTAGTGTCAGCAATTTTAGAATAATTGTCTAATACTTTTTTCAATGTATCATTTTTTCTAATTTCAATATTCTTCAAAGTCTGAACTTCTTTTGCGAATTTAGCACTATCTTTGGCTGGTGATGTTTTTACTTTATAACCAGTAGCTTCTTTAATATCAGCTAAAGCTTTATCAATTACTTGATTATTATCAGCAATTTTAGTCTTTGCTTCAATATAGTTTCTGTTAGGTTTGATAGATGCATATTTATCATAGTTTGCCATATATTCTTGCGTATAGCCTTCTAATTTTGCCTTCAAATCTTTTTGAGCAGCTTTAATTTCAGCCTCAGTGCCTTTGAAACCAGCACTTTCTAAGATTGAATTATAAATACCTTCTTGTCTTGTTTGCAAAGCTTTAATTCTATTATTAACGCCTTCCATTGCTTCTTTTGTTGCACCTTCAGCTTTTAATGTTCTAAGTTCATCAGCGGCTTTGTTCAAATCTTTAACGTTTTGACGAAGAGCTGCTAAAGGTTCTTTTGTAACAGTTTTTGTAGTAGCTTTTGCTGATTCAATAGTTTTGATTTCGTCTTGAATAGCAGCTTTTTGTTTCATTAGTTCATGGTCAGCAGCTAATTCTGGTGTAGCACCTTCTTTGTTCGCTTCTTTGAATGCTTTTAACTCATCTTCCCATTTAGCACCTGCATCAATAGCAGCTTGTCTTGCATTGATTGCTTTTGTTTGGTTTGCTTCTTCTGAAATAGCGTCTTTTGCATTCTTTTCAAAGTTATCTTTTGTATCTGCAATGATGTCTTCAAAAGAGGCATATTTTGGTTTGGTTGTGTAATTTGCAACCGCTGCACCACCAAGACCACCTACAACAGCACCGCCTAGAGCATAAGGCACTGGAGATGTTTGTTTAACTTGTGGTTGGTTTACCGCTTGAATTGATAATTCATCTGACATAACTAATTACTCCTATATTTTACAACTAATATTTAATTTCCTATTTGTTTTTACTTACTTTAATCCCATTAAAATTCTACAATCTTTAGGTCTTATATATCTAAACACACAAACAGTTTAAAAATTGCTATTTCTACGGCATGATTTTTTAATAAAATTTGTGTTATATGCCTAAAACTATTATACCAACTGAACTCTAGCTTGCAAATTTACATTTACAAAACTTAACAAAGCACTTTGTAATCCATAAAAATCTGTTTTTGATTAGCTTTGTTTATGTTAAAATTTCCTTATGTATCAGGGTATTGAACCTACCGATAAATAATTCACGAGGGAGCAGAGGTGTTTTTTAACAGTATTTTAACTTTTTTTCAGAATAAACTGAGTCCGATTTATAATAAAAGCTTTTTCTTGCAAAAAATCGATTGGCTGATTGGTGTAAATATTTTGTTTGTGATTTTATCTTCAACAATTGCACCATCAGATTATATCGGCTATTTTGCTATTTTTGCAATAATTTTAACCGCCGTTAAACTGATTACAAAAACAGGTGAAAAGTTTGAATTAACTTGGGCAGATAAGTTTTTGCTAATTTATTTTTTGTTTGTTGTAATAAGTGTTGCAGGTTCTTCGCTCTTATATTTAAGTCTTAAAGGTTTCTTTAAAACTCTTACATATCTTGGTTTTTATGTTTCGCTAGTTCATTATTTTAAAGATAATCACGACAAAATAAAATACATATTTTGGGCTTATGCTCTATGCGTGGCGTTTGAAACCGTTGTTGCGTTCTTACAAAACTTTGCTGCAGTTGACGAAATTTCAGGTTGGCAAGACACTTCAAGATTGAATCCTGAAGAAGTTATGACTAGAGTTTACGGAACGCTAAAACCTTATAATCCAAATCTTTTTGGTGGTTATATGCTTGCTTGTATTCCATCACTTATAACGTTGCCTAAAAAATGGGGTATCCCAATTGCTTTATTTGCATCTGTTGCGCTTATTTTAACAGGCTGCCGCGGTTCTTATATAGGTTATTTCTTCCAAATTTTACTACTTGTTGCAGTTTTGTATAAATTCCTGGAACCTAAATTTAAGAAAAT
The DNA here is from genome assembly GCA_900553895.1 of uncultured bacterium. GTDB lineage: Bacteria > Cyanobacteriota > Vampirovibrionia > Gastranaerophilales > Gastranaerophilaceae > CAG-196. The sequence goes on from USFB01000001.1 coordinate 121,962, forward strand.
TTTCGCGACAGTTGTTGCAAGTGCAGGCGCGTTGATTTTCTGCTTTATGATGTCAGTTTCTGCTCTAAGAGCAAGAATTTTCTCAATCTTTGCAATGCGCTCTGACAGTTCAAATTCTTTCAGATTTAATGTGTACAATTCCTGCATAGATATGTTCAAAGATAACTGGCTGCTTGGAATTGGAGTTGGCAACCAAAACTTTAGAGAAATTTACGGCTTGTATATGAAAACAGGATTTGACGCATTGAGTGCTTATAATATTTATTTAGAAACAGCTGTTGAAAGCGGTATATTTGCACTGTTAGCGTTCTTGGGATTTGTCGCATTGATTATAAAATACGCAATCAAAGACCTAAAAAATATTTACGTACTAGCTGCGCTTGTTTCAATTACAGGGATTTTATTACATGGCTTTGTCGATACAGTATTCTTCCGTCCGCAAATCCAATTTACTTTCTGGATAATGGTTGCAACGATTAGAGGATTTTATGATACAAGAGAGAATTAATTTTTTAAAAGATGCGTTAAATAAATATTCGTACAATTATTATGTACTCGATAATCCTTTAATTAGTGACTTTGAGTATGATGAGTTGTTTACCGAGCTTAAAACTTTAGAAAAAAACAATCCCGAATTTATTACTCCCGACAGTCCGACTCAACGTGTTGGTGGAATTAGTTCGGGCTTTGAAGAGGTTAAGCACAAATACCGCTTGTATAGTCTTGATAACACTTATAACTATGATGAACTAAGAAAATGGTACGAAAGGGTTACTAAAGAGTGTGGCAAGGATTTAGAGCTTGTTTGTGAGCTTAAAATTGACGGACTTGCTATCGCTCTAACTTATCACAACGGTTTATTTGTAAAAGGTGCAACTCGCGGAAACGGCATAATCGGTGAAGAAATTACACAAAACCTGAAAACAATTAAAGCAATACCGCTAAAACTTTTTGAAAACGCTGATGTTGAAGTGCGCGGTGAAATCTATATGCCAATTTCATCTTTTGAAAAACTCAATAAAGAATCAGAAAAACCGTTTGCTAACCCGAGAAATGCGGCAGCAGGCTCATTAAGACAATTAGACAGTACAATTACAGCAAAACGTGATTTATCTATGTTTACATATACTGCAATTATTGAAAGAGCGGAAGTTGAACCGAAAACTCACTGGGATAGCATTGAATATATCAAAAAATTAGGCTTTAAAACAAATCCGAATATCAGATTGGTTAAAGATATAGAAGGTGCAATTCAATTTTGCAAAGATTGGGAAACTAAGCGTTTTAATTTAGATTATGCAACGGATGGCGTTGTAATCAAAGTAAACGATTTAGCATGCCAGCGAGAACTGGGTTTTACTTCTCGTGCGCCAAAATGGGCAACTGCGTTTAAATTTCCGCCTGAAGAAATATCAACAAAACTTTTAAACATTGAAATTGGAGTGGGAAAAACTGGTGCAATTACTCCGGTTGCGGTGCTGGAACCTGTGTTACTTGCAGGTAGTACCGTTTCAAGAGCAAGCTTACATAATTTTGATGAAATCAAAAGATTAGACGTTAGAATAGGCGATAGGGTTTTAATTAAAAAAGCAGCGGAAATTATTCCGAAAGTTATTAAGGTTGTGGATTCTGATGAACACTCAAGTTTACCTGTTTATATTGCGCCTGATACTTGTCCTGAGTGTGATACTAAGCTTGAAACTCGAGAAGGCGAGGTAAACCTTTATTGTCCTAATGAAAATTGTCCGTCTGTTTTGAAAGCTAAATTAGAATACTGGGTTTCTAAAGAAGCCATGGATATTGATTTTATCGGGCCTTCCGTAATTGCTCAATTATTTAATTTAGGCTTGGTAAAATATCCTGTGGATTTTTATGAACTCAAACTTGAAGATTTTTTGAAATTAGATTTAGTTAAAGAAAAATCTGCTACAAATATGTTCAATTCAATTCAAGCGAGCAAAAATCAACCGCTTTCAAGATTTGTAACAGCTCTTTCTATCCGCCATGTAGGAAAAGAAACGGCAGATATTTTAACTTCTGAATTTACTGATTTGGATAGTTTGATGAACGCTTCATTAGAGGATTTAGCAAATATTGAAGGGATTGGTGAAAAAATCGCAAAAAGCGTTTATGAATATTTTAAAAATCCTGAAAACAAAGCACGAATTGATGAATTTTTATCGCTAGGTTTTAGCTTCGAAAACACTGCTTTAACCCGAACTGACGAATTCGCAGGTAAAACTTTTGTTTTAACAGGAACATTAAGTAGCATGACAAGAGATGAAGCTGGTGATAAAATAAAAGCGAGAGGTGGGAAAACGTCATCTTCTGTTTCTAAAAAGACCTCTTTTGTAGTCGCAGGCGAAAATGCAGGCTCAAAATTAGACAAAGCAGAAAAATTAGGTGTTATAATATTAAATGAGGATGAGTTTCTCAAAATGATAGGTGAAAATTAATGAAAAAGAATTTTAACGTTATACAGATAAACGGGATTAGAGGATTGATTATGGCAGGTTTTGTCGTAACATGCCTAGCTGCCGGTTTCGGCGCATTTCCCGGTTGGGTTTGCATGCACCTTTGGAACTTCGGCGCATCATTTACTGAATCATTACCTTCTATCGGACTAGTTCAAGGTCTTTTGCTTTGGGGTATTATGGTTGCTGCGTATTTTACGTTCAGGAAACAAAAACTTGTTGTTTGCATGAAAGCACCGCAAGGTTTAAGCGACGAAGAATTGAAGACCGTTTTTGCCGATATAAAAAAACAGGCGCAAGACGATACAATTCTCCAAGCTATGATTAAGGCTCGTGAAGCTGAATTAAAATTAAAAGACGAGCAAAAAGATATTGCAAAAGACGAAGTCAAATCAAATCGTAATTAGCAATATAAAAAAAATGGCGGAACTTTCCAAGTTCCGCCATTTTTTATACAAACAATTATTTCTGTTTTATTATCATAAAAGATTTTAATGCTCTTCCCGTATCCCCGTTTGTTTGAGTAGATACAACATTGATGTTTTTATAATTTAAAGAAGTAGAGCTTCCTCCATCAAACGCCATCGCGCTATCCAAATCATAACTTGCACACAAATCTCTTGCCTCAAAAATATCCATTGGATGTTCATTTGTTACGATAAAAATATGCGCTTCTTGAGTGCTACCATCAATATTTTTAATACCTATCAACGTTCTTGCTGTTTTATGTAATACAGAAGCAGATTCTCTCACCACATTCCCATCTTTATCTTTTACTACAAAAAATTCTTCTTCTAATCTTAAGTTTGGTAAAAGCTGAGGTCCGCCTTGAGCAGAAGTTCTAACTGAACACATAAAGTCAATTTTTGAATTGTGTTGTGCAATTTCATATCTTAACTTACTATCGCAGTCTAAAACTCTAAACTCAGTTCTGTTTAACACCTTTTGTAAGCTTTGTCTTAATACAGGATTCATCATAATGTTTTCATTAAATAACGGGTCTTCTATAGTCTGTGAATCATTTACTATATAAGAAATTGTTTTTTGATTTTTAGGATCAAAAAAGCCTGCATTAATCGTAAGCAAAGAATCGCCCTTTTTATGCGCTTCTCGGTTTGTAATTAATGATGGTGATGAAACAAATTGCATTTGCTTTTTTACTCTATCACCACTTAAAACTATGTGATAGATACCATCATCGTAATCAACTTTTATAGGTACAGCAAATACTGCTAAAGTAGAAGCAAACAATAATGATAGCACTAAAAATTTTTTCATTTTATAAATCCCTTGATTTGTAGAACATTATAATAGCAAACAAAAACGCTAACGGTGGAATTGCAGCCGTTGCAAGAGGTGGCAAAACACCTTTTTCTGCCAATAAGTCGAAGAAAGGCAGGGTTATATAATATACAAAAATACAACCGATAGCAATAGTAAACCCGATTAATCTTTGTTCACGCGGTTTGCTGAAGCCTAACAAACATCCCATAACAGCTAAAAGAACACAAACAAACGGGTGGAAAAATCTTTGGTAATACTTGTTTGCCATCAATCTGTAATCTTCATCCAAGTTTTCTTTTTTTAATAAGTCAACATATTTTTTCAAATCTTTATTATTTATATCTCTATCTTTTTTAGTTGAATTAATCATAATTGTGTATGCATCATTTGCATCTTCACCATTTAAAATATAAGCCTTATCATGTTTGGTTATTTTTCTAAATATGCCGTCTTCATTGATATCATAAGATGTTACATTATCCAAAACCCAACTTGGTTCACCATTCGGATTTACTCCTTTATGACCAATTTCTCCAACAAGAATATTATCCAATCCATGTAAATCATCAAAAACTTGTTTTGAAAAATTCATAACGATTACATCGTTCATTTCACCTTCAAAAAATCTCGATACAATTACAGCCTGTTCAGGATGGTCATTCTCATCCTTCTTAGTGTAAATGTATTGAGTTAGCATTTGCCCGCCCTTGATTTCTTCTAATTTTTGACAAGTGTATGGAATCCATTTATCATAGGTTACAAAACAAAGATAAGTTACAATAAAGCTTAAAACTAAAAGCGGACGCAAAATTCTTGAAAAAGACATGCCGACAGCTCTGAATATTGTTAATTCAGAATCCTTACTTAATTTATCAAAGGTGAATAAAGAACCTAACAACAGCCCTACAGGGAAGGCTTTACCAAGAATTTTAGGCATTTCATATATTAAAACCAAAACGCCTGTTTTTGCAGAATAAACGCCTTCCAAAACTTTTTTAATCGTATTTAAAAGCATTTCTGGCGCAATCCAAACAATTGTAAACAACATGATTGCAACAATTGTTGTAATTAAAACTTGCGTAAAAATATATCTGTCATAAACGGTAAAAGGCTTTTTCATACTAGAGTTTGAAATCCTTTCCTAAATAAAATTCTTTGGCAACAGGGTCATTTGCAACATCCGTACTCTTACCTTGAATTTTGATTTTACCGTCGAAGATTACATAAGCTCTGTCCGTAATTGAAAGTGTCGCTTTTGGATTGTGGTCAGTAATTAAAACGCCTAAACCTTTTTCTTCAGAAATTTTTCTGATGTTGTCTTTAATTTCACCAATCGCAATAGGGTCGATACCTGCAAAAGGTTCATCAAGAAGCATGAAATCAGGACTCGCAGCAAGAGCGCGCGCGATTTCAACACGCCTTCGTTCACCACCTGATAGCGCAACCGCAGGAGATTTTCTAAGCTTCATAACACCAAATTCTATCAATAATTCTTCAAGCTTCATTTTCTTTTCATTGACAGTCAATTTGTCATTCATTTCTAAAACTAATTGAATGTTATCTTCAACTGTCAGCTTTCTAAAAATTGAATTTTCTTGCGGAAGATAACCGATACCTGCTTTTGCACGCAAGTTCATAGGCCATGCCGTAATATCTTTTCCATCTATAAAAACATTTCCTGTATTAGGTTTAACCAAACCTACAATCATGTAGAAAGTTGTAGTTTTTCCGGCACCGTTCGGACCAAGCAGACAAACAACTTCACCTTTATTCATAAAAAAACTTACGTCATTTACAACACTTCTATCCCCATATATTTTGACTAAATTCTTTGCTTCAATTCTCATTCTTATTCCCCAATGCTATATTTCTATATAATACTACAAAAGTTGATTTAATGATAGAAATAAAGTTTAATTCTTTTAAAATTCATGTAAACAATTGTAAACATTTTTTATTTTTCTGCAATTTTATTTTACAAATTTACTTTATATAAATGTAGTGTGTTTATACAAAAGTAGTGAAGGTAAAATTACAATATGTCAGGTTTAGCAATTTCAGCGTTTCTACCATCAATAACCTCAGGCGGAATTTTCTCCACCAGAAGAGCATCTTCTGCTACCAGTGCTAATAATCCGTTTATTGGTGCAATGAATGCAGATATCGCCGGTGGTCAAGCTTTAAATGTTGCAAAAGGTGTTTCTAATATTGCAAAATATTCAAACAATACTTTATCTGCAGATATTATTAGTGCAGAAGAATCAATTAAAAACTTAGCTAAAACTGATAAAGTGATTGGTGGCATAAGTAAAGTTTTGAATTATACAGCAGACCACATCAACCCAATTATTTGTGCAACAGGTGCAGTAAAAGTCGCATGTTCTGACAATAAAAAAGATACAGCGATTGAAGAAGGAACTGCTTTAGGTGTTATGTTTGGTTGTGAAGCAGCAGGAAAACGTTTTATTGGAATTCCAAAGAATATGAAATATGATCCTAAAACAATGATTGAAAAAAATGACGGCATTTATAGAATTGTTGACGGCAAAGAAACTTTAATTGCTGAAAAAGGAAAATATAAATTAAATGGCAATCAACTTGTAGTTGAAAGAGAAGGTTTGTATAAAAAAGTTCCTTTCTTAGAAAAAGCTACAAGAATGTTTAAAGAAAAACAAGCAGAAGCATTGAGTGATACTAAAAACACATCAAAAGTATGTCAAAAATTGATGAAAATAGCTCCGGGTACCGCAAAAGGTTTGGCTTTCGTTTGTTGTTCAATCGGTGGTTATCAGTTAGGGCTTTCAGCTGCAGACAAAATTTTAGGAAAAGAATCTGCTTAATTAATAGCTTTAATTTTCCCACCTTGTTTGTATAATGTTTGGAACATTGATTGAGAACGTCTATAATTATTAATTGAAGCCTCTAATGAAGCATTAATTGTTATGTAAATTATTGGAATTGAAATTGCAATTGTTAAAATCGCTACAACAGCATGCTTAATTACAGTTTGCACCATTCTGAAACGTTGTTTTGTGATTGCAATATCGTTTTGTTCTTTTAATATTTTATTGATTAGATTTTTTCTTTCTTTTACAGTAAGACTTTCAATGAAGTCGACATTTTGCGGGTCAATGTACATAACGTATTTGGAATATTTTACATTTCCATCTAATAAATCTAAGCTGTCATTATAACTTTTAATTTCAGGCGTAAGTGGCTTTTCTGTAATTTTCCCTTTTGAAAGTTCTTCAATATTATTATCTACTGCCGGCATTTCTGTAAAAGCGGCATTGCTTATTGTATTTTCATCAACAACATCGGCTTCTGTATTCTGTCCGCCAAAATTCTTTTGTTTATTTAATTTAGCCTTATATTTTTTGATAAAGTTATCATCAATATTCTTATCAAAACTTACTGATTTTTTCGGCTGAGCATCATTAATATCATTCTTGGCTACTTGAGAAAGTTCTGAATTTCCACCATCTGCGTTTTCACCATTTTGAGTAGTTTCAGAAGTTTCAGAATTATTGACATTATCACTTCCCTTTGTCTTCTGAGCCGGTTCTTCAAAAAGAGTAGAATCATCATTTTCATCAAATTCTGTTTTTTGTGGTTCATCGCTCAAAACTTGTGCATCTTGTGCTAGCTTTTGTTGCAGTTGTTCTATTAATTCAGGCGAAATATCATCATTCAGTGACGCTAATTCGTTGATATCCATTGTATCTTTATCACTAAAAACGTTCTTTCCCGCCATGTCTAACTCTCTTTTCTTTTTTGTAGTAAGATATAAATATATTATATATGATATTTCGTGTTTAGGCAATGAGAGAATGATATGGACAAAGAAAAATTAGTAGATTTAATTAAAAAAATTGGTGAATCTAAAATTCTTGTAATCGGTGACTTGGCATTAGATGAAATGGTCTACGGCGACACTGAAAGAATTTCAAGAGAAGCACCGGTTTTAATTTTACAACATACTCACACAAAATTTATTTTAGGCGGGGCATCAAACGCTGCACATAACGTTTCTGAAATTAACGGCGGAAAGGTTAGTGTTATTGGTATTATTGGAGATGATTATCAAGCAAACGATTTAAGAAATGCTTTTGAAGAAGCAAACATTGATTGTTCCTCCCTAATTGTTGATAAATGCAGAAAAACAATTACTAAAACTAGAATTTCTGGCTCCTGCTCTCATTCAATTACACAACAAATAGTTAGAATTGACAGGCAAACTAACGCTCCGATTTCGAAAGAAACTGAAGCAAAAATGATTACAGAAATTGAAAAATTGGTACCATTACACGATGCAGTAATCTTATCTGATTATCACATTGGAACGCTAACTGACAATGTAATTAAAGCAGTTGTTGATATTGCTAAAAAATATGATAAAAAGGTCATAGTTGACGCTCAAAGAGATTTGGGAAGATACAAAGGTATCACATCAATGACTCCAAACCTTCCGGACACTCAAAAATATGTAGGCATGTATTTAAATAATAAAGAAGATTTTTTGAAAGCGGGAAACAGATTGCTTAATGAAACAGGAGCAGATGCAATATTAATTACATGTGGTGCTGATGGCATGGTTGTAGTTGAACCTGAAAATAAATATACACATATTCCTGTATTTAATAAGGCTGAAGTTTTTGACGTTACCGGTGCTGGAGATACTGTTACAGCCGTTTACACATTAGCTTTAGCAGCCGGAGCAGAGCCTGTTTACGCTGCTATAATAGGGAACATCGCAGCCGGCGTTGTTGTAAAACAATTTGGTTGCGCAACTACAAGCATTGATGAAATTTTGGATTCAGTGCCGGAAAGAATTGTGTTAGAGATTTAGTTTTATGGTTTTTGAGGAATCCCCATCGACCTAACCATCCCACACAAGAACGAAGAGACGAATAATAAGAAGAAAGGTAAAATATGAAAAATTTTCACTTAGTAGATATTTTAATCGTTTTAGGCGTAATTATAGCACTTATAGTTGGAGTTATTACAACAAAACACTTCAGACAAACTGCTGACAAGCAGATAGAAGCAACCTCCCCTATTACATTCCAAGTATTTTTAAGAGGTGTAACTGTTACCGGCGAAGAATTTCCAATCAAAGCTAACGATAAAACATTTATAACAATCAGAAACGTACCTTATACAGAATTAAATGTTTTGAATGTGTCTTCTGAAACAAGAAAAACAGCAGTTGCTTCATCAAAAGCTGTTGATCAATACATTTTAGTAAAAGACCCATCTCAACCGGCTATTTTTGATGCCGTAGTAACAATCACTGACACCGCTAAAATAACAAAAGATGGTGCTGTTGTAGGTGGCAATAAAATCAAAATGGGATTGCCTGTAACACTAGAAGGCGGTAGTTACAAATTTAATGGAACTATATCAGATGTTAGAGTAACAGCTGATACAGATATAGAAGATGATGGTTCTAACAATCAGGTTGGTTAATTTAAATAAATAGATTTTAAAATAATCCCGTGTTCAATAATAAAACACGGGATTATTATTAAAATATTATGGTTGATTAGGATTCCCTGAATAATCTGCAATTACTCCCATTGTTTCTTGCTGTTGAGGTAATACATCATATTGAGTTTCTTTAAAAGCCAACGCTCTTTTGTTCAATTCGTCGATAGCCATTGGACCCGTTAAAACTTGAAGGACTTCCCCGTCTTTATCGTAAATTTTAAGTCTAGGGATTTCAATTCCTTGAGGAGTCTTAAATCCCATCAAAGAAATTTTACCATACTCGCCAAAACCGTCCTTAATTTCATAATAAATATCTTTTAAGCCTTCATCTTTAAGACAGTTTCTCGCAACGTCATTACAATCTTCACGATTTACCCAATTTTGAACAGTTGCAGTTTCATTATTTAGTTCTTCTAACTGAGCTTTCGTAGCAGAAATTCCTCTAAACAACGGATCACCACCACGACCAATTGCAGTCGGCCCTTTTTCTCTTGGGG
>USFB01000002.1 GCA_900553895.1 uncultured bacterium
CTACCATCGGTGTTTTAGCTTCGTCTTTTTTGAATGTGTAATGATAGAAATCTAAATTCTTCAATTCGTCCAAACCTGCTGTGTATTTTTCGCCAACATTCTTCAAACGACGGTCAGATTTTAGCTGCGCTCCACATGTATTGTTTGGTAATGTGATTATTCTATGACCGGAATAATCCCCATCTTTGAAAGCAGGACGACCAAAATAGTTCCAACCACCACCATCTGATAAACGTTCATTTATTCTTAAGGCAACATATTTATTTTCGTTAACACCTAATTCGACATTTCCATCGACTCTTAAATTTCCCGGAATATAAACTGTATCTCTATCGGTTCCTAATACAATTTGGTTTTCTGCAGTTGTTTGTGCACCAGAACCAATTGCCGTGCTATATCGATGTGTAGCTGAAGTAGCTCTACTGTTGTTTATTCTATCATTCAACGAACCAATAGCCACAGACCTTTTGGCAGTTGCCTGTGCATCTAGACCAATAGCAACACTACCAGAGACAGTATTATCAGAATTTATACCAGTCCTTGCACCTGGTCCAATCGCAACTGAATAATTACCATAAGCTTGTGTTTTTGGACTAGTATTAAGCCCCTTTGCGGCTCCTAAAGCAACAGAATAAACTCCAAAAGCTTGTGCCCCTGCACCGATTGCAATTGCGCCTTCATCGCTTGCTAATGGTGATTGATGGCTATTATTACGAAAATTTGATGTTCCTATAGCTATTGATCTTGTGCCTTCAGAGCGTGCTCCTTGTCCTATTGCAATAGCTCCATCACCAGTAGCATTGGTTCGATTCAATCGATCACTAGTATTTCTAGCCATTCTACTACCAATAGCAACTGCATTATCAGCAGCTGTACTTTCAAATCCGATTGCAACATTGTGTGTACCACTAATATTAGTGCCTTCTCCTATCGCAACAATATTTGTTGGAGTTCCAGAGATATTCTGTCCCATGCCAAGTGCAACTGAATTATTTCCAACCACCGCATTACTCATTGTAACAACACCGGTTGTTGCGTTCATATTTATTTGACCGCTATATGTGCCATTAGCATCCGCAAAGGCTAATGCCGGATGGTTTTCATCATTTCCGCTAGCTATAATTAATCTTGGTCTTGTCGGTCCACCGTTATTGTTGTAATTTAGCGAACCGATAATTGCGCTTGCGTCGCTTCCATTCATATTATAAGCAATGCTGTTCCCTAGTCCTGTGAACACCCAAGGACTGTCGCCTGAACCGGCATTTCTTGCCATTTTTTTTGTAACCATTGGAGCTGTTGCAGCTGCAATTATTGCTACAATAAGCAACACAACCATCATTTCCATTAAAGAAAATGCGTTTAAATATCTCTTTTTCACTAATACCTCTCACTTTCCAAAAATAAATATTTAAATTTTGTACCAATATAATAACATTTTTTTTTTTTCATTGCAATATGCAATATATGTGGTATTAGTTTTTTGAGTGCAGAAAATTTTGTTTTTTAGATATTGGAGTTGAGAGAGGACGTTTAGAAGAAGAATTTGGAGCGAGGGGAGAATATTGCCGGTTTTAATCAGCCCCAATCAGAATTTCTAAGATAACAGTTTCTAAAAAGCTGGATTGCTTCAGGCTAATCGCCTTCGCAATGACATGGCGTGAGACTACCGGTTGGGCGTCATTGTGAGGTGCGATTAGCACCGAAACAATCCAGCTTTTTAGAAACTGTTATTTTAAATCTGTACTATACATCGTTTACTTGTACTTCTAATTTTGACTATATTTTAAAGAATCATAAATAATTTTAATTGGACACTGGTGCCATTGGGGGAGAGAGGGGGCTAAAGTCGTTCTATTAGCATACACTTGTGGATATGCTTGAAATAATCTTTTTATGCTATAATGCATTGTGTATTGAGGGAGATTTAACTATGCACAATGTAAGAAAAATTACAGAGGATTTGTTTTATATAGGCTGTTCAGACAGAAGATTAAGCCTTTTTGAAAGTGCTTATCCTGTTAAAGACGGAGTGTCTTACAATTCGTACGTATTAAAGGATGAAAAAAATGTTTTGTTTGATACCGTTGACAAAGTTTGTGCCGAACAGTTTTTTGAGAATCTAGCACAAGCTCTTGACGGAGAAAAGTTAGATTATTTGATTGTGCAACACATGGAACCTGACCACTGTGCATTAATAGCGGAAGTCGTTAAACTTTACCCTGAACTGCAAATTGTTTGCACTGCGAAAACCGTTGGAATGATAAAACAGTTCTTTAATATAGATATTGATTCTCGCGCAATTGTTGTAAAAGAAGGTGACACGCTAAATACAGGAAAACACGAATTCCAATTTATTCTTGCTCCGATGGTGCATTGGCCGGAAGTTATGGTAACTTACGATAAAACTGATAAGATTTTATTCTCAGCTGATGCGTTTGGCTCTTTTGGTGCAATTAACGGCAATTTGTTTGATGATGAAGTTAATTGGGAATGTGATTATTTAGATGAAGCAAGAAGATATTACACAAATATTGTCGGCAAATATGGTTTGCAGGTTCAAATGCTTCTAAAGAAAGCTAAAGGGCTTGATATAAACCTAATTTGTCCTTTACATGGCTTATTAATAAAACAAAATATCGGCTTGTTTATTGAAAAATATGATAAATGGTCAACTTATACGCCGGAAGAAAACTCTGTGTTAATCGCTTACTCTTCTGTTTACGGTGGCACTGAAAGTGTTGCAAATCTTGTAGCTGCAAAGCTTGCTGATAAAGGCGTTAAAAATATAAAGATGTTTGACGTATCAATGACACACACATCTTTTGTTCTTGCAGAAGCCTTTAAATATTCTCACATTGTACTTGCGACTACGACATATAATGCTGGGATTTTTGAATCAATGGAAGCGTTTTTACATGTTTTAAGTGCGCATAATTTGCAAAACAGAAAATATGTACTCATCCAAAACGGAAGTTGGGCACCAACTTGTGGAAAACAAATGCGTGAAATACTGGAAAAAGTTAATGGTTCAGAAATCTTGAACGATGCAATTTGTATTAAATCAACACTAAAAGAAGAACAGCTTATTGAATTAGATAATATGGTTGATGTTGTTGTAAAATCTTTGAACTAAGTTTTAACTAAATGTTGTAATTCCAATAGAAATGTTCTTCAACTTAATGTAATATATAAAAGTAATCAAAAATAAAGGAGAATATCATGCAAAAATACATTTGTACAGTTTGTCACTACGAATACGATCCAGCAGTTGGCGATCCTGATAACGGAATTCAACCGGGAACTGCGTTTGAAGATTTGCCGGAAGATTGGACTTGCCCGCTTTGTGCAGTTGGGAAAGACATGTTCGAAGCTGAATAAAATTTAAAATCAAAGGGCTTGCTTTTTAGAAAAAAGCAAGCCCTTTGATTTATAAAAATTATCTACATTCTTGGTGGCGGAGCGTCATTAGATTTCTTTTTTCCACCGCCTTTTATACCAACAAGAACCTTTTCACCTTCTTTTATATTATCTCCGATAACTTCTGTATACGAATCATCGCTTGCGCCTGTTTTGATATCAATTCTTGCAAGCTTCAAACCGTCTTTAATCCAAAGCCCCTGTGTTTTATATTTTTGACCGTCAGTTTTAGGAGTAAATTTTAAAGCAATATTCGGAACGCAAAGAACATTTTCGTTTTTAGCAGTTATAATTGAAACATTCGCCGTCATACCCGGTTTAAGCTTTAAATCACTGTTATCAACAGTTACAATTACAGAATAAGTTACAACATTTGAAACCGTAGTCGGTGAAATTCTAACTTGTGTAACTTTTCCATAAAATTCGCTGTTTGGATATCCGTCAAGCGTATAAGTTACATCTTGCCCTTCTTTAACCTCGCCTATATCAGCTTCCGAAACATTTACTTCAATTTGCATTTTCTCTAAATCTTGCGCTATTGTAAATAATTCAGGAGCCTGGAAACTTGCAGCAACCGGCTGTCCCAAGTCTATTTCACGAGAAATAATCATACCATCAACAGGCGCAGTAATTTTTGTATAATTCAAATTCACCAAAGACTGATTATATTGCGCTCTTGCTTGTGTAATTTTTGCTCTTGCTGCGTTTACTTGTGCCAAATCTGCTTTATAATCCGCTTCTGCTTGGTCAAGTTCTGATTTCGGAACAAAACTTCTCGCATAAAGATTTTTGTAACGTCGAAGAGTTTTTGCACTCATCTCATAAGTAGCTTGTTTATTAGCCAAATCCGCTTGTGCAGAATTAACAGACGCCAAATTTTGGTCAACGGTCGCTTGGAAAGTTCTAGGGTCAATTTCTGCAAGCAACTGACCTTTTTTAACAACAGAATTAAAGTCAACATAAATCGCGCTAATTAATCCTGAAACTGTAGAACCGACAGAAACCGTATTTACAGGGTTAATTGTACCTGAAGCTTCAACAACTTGAGTGATTGTTCGTCTTTCAATCGGCGCAGTTTCATATTCAACTTTGTTTTTCATCATGTCGGAAATCACCGTAAACACAACAAAAATGGTCACAATTCCTGCCGTTATATATCTTTTCTTTATCGTTTTTATTTTATCTAAAATCTTCATACGTTATCCTTTTTGGAATTCTTTTGATTACTTTTTACGCTCACTTTATTTTTTTCTTGTTTCTTTAAATCCTTTTGAAAATCTTTAACATCTTCTACTGTCAAAGTTTCTTCTTGCGGAAGTGCAATTTCTCTTTCAAGCGTTGCCCTCGCTACATTATAATTATAAACGGCCTGAACATAAGAACTTTGAGCATTATTGTAATTCACTCTCGCATCCTGTAACTGAATATAATCACCCAAACCAACGCTGTATCGTCCGTCTGCAAGTTCTAGGTTTTCTAAAGTTTGACGTACCTTTGTTTCAAGTAGCGGAATTTGTTTTTCAAGCTGAATCATATCAACATAAGCACTTTGAATATCAAAATACAAATTTTGATTAAGTAATTCCACTTCAGTTTTCGCAAGATTCAATTGAGAATTAGCAATATCAACTTCGTGCTTAACTTGCATCATATTAAATGTTGTATTCAAATTCACGGAAACATTCATTCCACTATCAGCATAATTACGATTGTTTGCGTAACTGTAACCCACTCCACCTTTTAAATCAGGCAAATATTGACGCTTAGTAAGTAAAACATATTGTCTCATAGCTTTAACTGTCGCATTCAAAGCTTTCAAATCAGGACGATTTTCTTTTGCTATACTTACTGATTTTTCAAATGTATAAGGATATTTTTGAAAAACATAATTCTTCAAAAAATCCGCTTTCTCGGCTTTTACGGCATAAGTCGCGCTTGAAACATCATCTGGCAAAGTAAGAAGTTTTTTGTAGTTTTCAATGTTTGTCAAACTCATCGGCACATAAGGATTGCCAAGGTTAAAAGTTTCTGTATTTTTTATACTATAACTCGGCGCATAAGCTACATACATGGAATTATTCAAACTTACAATTGCATTTTTATAAGTGTTTTCAGCTTTTACTAACGCAATTTTTGAATCACTCAAATTAACTTCTGCGTTTACCAAATCAATTTTGGATTTCAAACCCTCATCAAAATAAGCAAGCGTCCTTTGATAGTTTCTCTCGTTAATCTGAACATTTAAACGCTCAACCTCCATCAAAGATTTTGCCGCCAAAACTCCATAGTATTGAAGTTTTACATTATAAATTGTTGTCAAAACCATTTCATCAAAATCAAATTCTGCTGCAATTTTGTTGAATTTTTCCATTCTGATATTCGCGTCAGTTTTACCGAAATTCCACAAAAGTTGTGATAAAGAAGCATCAAACCCCGGTAAGGTTCTTGTTTGATAACTTCCAAAATTGTGACTTCTTTCACCAAAGCCCTGTTTATACCCTGCACCCAAGCTTATACTAGGGAAATATGCCGATTTTGCAACTCCAACAGTAGATTTTGCAACATCAAGATTTAAGATATATTTTTTGATTACAGGACTGTTATTAAGTGCGATTTTTATACAATCATTCAATCCCAAATCAGAATTTTGTTCGATTTTTATATTTTGTATTGCGCCTGCCTGAAGACTCAAACTCAAACATAATGCGACTATTACAAACTTTATTTTAATTTTCATAAATTCATCTGTTTACATTTAAACACAACATTACTACTACATTATAAACGACAAAAAAATATTTATGTTCATTTTTTTAGATGAAATTTTATTTTATATCAACTACGCTTACGCCATCGCCGCCTTCGGTGTCTTCGCCGACTCTGAATTTAGCAACATAAGGTGATGTTGAAAGAAAATCTCTTACTGCACTTTTTAGTGCGCCAGTTCCATGTCCGTGAATAATATAAACAGGGGAAAGATTTGCTAAGCTTGCTTTATCCAAGTAAACTTCTAAATTATCCAAAGCTTCCTCAACTCTTTCACCACGTAAATCCAATTCATTAGATACATCCAAACGTCTTACGGAGAATGTAGTATCTTTCTTTAGTGCGCCCAACGGTAAATGAACTTTCTTTGCCAATTGTGGATTATAAACTGCAAGCTTATTTTTCTTAACTTTGGTTTTAATCATTCCCATCTGAATATACAAAGCATCGTTTTTGTCAGGCAAAGAAAGCACTGTAACTTGTTGATTCAAGTCCTTAATCATCACCTTGTCATTAACTTGAACCTTTGTCCAATCAAGTTCTAAATATTGTTCTTTTTCTTCTAATTCGTGCATCCCCGAACGGAAACTTTGTTCAATCAATGCCAAACGTTCATAAGAACGACGCGCAATTTTTTCGGATTTTTCACGTCTTAATTCTGTTAAAATTTCTTTGATTTCCGCCTTAGCTTCATCAAGCTGACCTTCAAATTTATCTTTAATAATCTTTAAAGACTTTTTCTTTTCTTTTTTATGCACAGAAAGTTCTTTTTCATAATGTTTTTTTAATTCGTCAGCTTCTGCATTTTTTGATTCAGCTTCCTTAAGATTTGTATCTAACCTTTGCTGAGTATCTTGAAGTCTTTCTACAACAAGGCTGGATGTATCACGCTGCGTAATCAGAAGTTCTTTTGCTTCCCAAACCAAATTTTCAGGCAAACCCAAATTCGAAGCAATCGAAATCGCATTGCTTAACCCTGGTATACCGATTATCAATTTATAAGTTGGCGACAAAGATTCAGTATCAAATTCAACACTCGCATTTTTAAAATACGGGTCTGTATATTCTAAAGTTTTTAATTCTCCGTAGTGAGTTGTTATAATTGACTGAGCGTGACGCTTTGCAAACTCTTTCATTATAATTTCTGCCAAAGTTGCGCCTTCCTGAGGGTCTGTACCTGCACAAAGTTCATCAATCAAAATAAATGTTTCAGAATCTGCATTTTCTAAAATATCAATTACGTTTTTCATGTGAGATGAAAAAGTTGATAAGTTTTGCAAAATACTTTGTTCATCTCCTATATCAGCCAAAACTTTTTCAAACGGATAAATATGAGCTTCTGCGCAAGGCAAAAATAAACCCGACTTCATCATTAAAATAAACAATCCGACGGTTTTCAATGCGACAGTTTTACCGCCCGTATTAGAACCTGTGATAACAACAGATTTATAAGTTTCACCAATCTCGA
Source organism: uncultured bacterium (assembly GCA_900553895.1). Lineage (GTDB taxonomy): Bacteria > Cyanobacteriota > Vampirovibrionia > Gastranaerophilales > Gastranaerophilaceae > CAG-196. Next base: position 7,652 of record USFB01000002.1, read on the forward strand.
AATCATTTTCAACGATTTTTTCAACGTGACCAATTAAAAGCGGATGGCGCATTAAATCAATCTTAATTTTTCTATCAACATTAACTTCCGGTTCAATTGCTTGAATCTTAACAGCATATCTTGCTTTTGCAAAATGAAAATCTATTTGAGCAAGTAAATTTTCAGTATTAATTAAGCTATCCATTTCTTTGCGAACTTCATTGCTTAATGCTGTTAATATTCTGATAATTTCTGCATAAATTTTTGATTTAATTTCTCTTATTTTATTGTTTATCGGAACAATCTGCGCAGGTTCAATATAGAACGTTTTATTAGTTGCCGAAACATCATGAACAATTCCGCCAACCTTGCTTTTAGACGAAGCTTTTACTTGAAAAACAATTCTGTCATCTCTTAGAGTATAGATGTTTTCTTGTAAATGTTTTTGGAATTCAGGCGAATTCATCAACTCTTGAACGCGTTGTTTTAAGTTGCTTTCTGTATCTCTTAATGAAGCATAAAGCCCCTTTAAATCAGGATTAGCATTTTGTTTAACCGTAAAATTATCATCAAAAGTATCAAGAATTTTGTCTTCAAGCTCTTTATTTGAATACAAATCATTCGTAAGTTCGTGCATAGTTGCATCAAACGGAAGATTTTCTTTCAAAAAATTTCTGACAATCCTTGAAGTGCGCATTGTTTTTGCAATATCAACAAGTTCTTCTTCTACAAAATACTCGTTACGTTCTCTTAATATTTTGAAATTTTGTACTTTATCAATCGGAATATCACGAGCTAAATCCAAAACATCTTTAGCTTCACGAGTCAAAATTATTTGAGCCTGAATATCGTCCGCTTTTACAAACGGAGTTAAATCTAAGCAAAGTCTTTTTGATTGTTCCGTTTTTGCAAACTTTGATAATTCGGCTAAAATTTTGTCGTATTCAAGTGCTTTTTGTGATTTTTGGATAATACTCATTATAGAATGATTATAAATTATAAAGATTTTTCTGCAAGTGTGTTTCAAAGCTAAATTTTCTTAAGAGTAGCCCATCCGGTACTATTAAGAGTATTGAGTTTATGCTAAAATTGCTTTTATGAAAAATATCGCATTGCTTGCAAAAGATGAACTTGAACTAATTGATAAAAGCTTAAATAATTTGTTTGAAAAAAATAACGAAGTTTTTAACGAGTTAGGCACTTTTCTAAATAGCCCGCAAAAAAGAATTCGTTCTCTTGTAACAATTTTATATTTAAAGTCTTTTTCGAAAGAAATAAACCTGAATTTATTGCTTGCGTGCGAGCTTATACACAATGCTTCGCTTCTGCATGACGATGTACTTGATAATGCCGATTTGAGGCGCGGTATTACAACGATTTGCAAAAAATTTAATCCGAATATTTCTATTTTAAGCGGTGATTATTTATTATCACTTGCAACTGAGAATTTGATAAAAATCCAAAATTGGGATATCATAACGAGATTTCAAAATTGCGTAAAAAATATGAGCGAAGCTGAAATTTTGCAATATTCATTAAGAGGTAAAATCCCGACTGAGCAGGAATATTTGAAAATTATCAAAGGAAAAACCGCAGAACTGTTTACAGCCACATTAGAAGGCTCTGCTATATTATCAAATTTGGATAAAAACAAAGCAAAAAAATTTGCAGAAAATTTTGGAATTTTATTCCAATTAAAAAATGATTTAGAAAAAAACTCTGCCAAAGCTGATAAGAAAAATAAAATTTATACTTTAAAAGACATTTTAGGGATTGCAAAAACTCAGGCTTTAATGGATAATTATTTAGAGAAGATAAGGAGTGAAATTGGGGATTTACCTCAAAATATTTACTCAAGAGGATTAGAGAGATTATTAGGGTTAATATGATTGATAAAGAAAAATTTAAGGCAAACCTAAAAGAAACCGTTGATACAATCGTTTTCGTAGTAATTGCAGTTATTTTGATAAGATTTTTTGTAGCAGAATTAAGATGGATTCCATCCGGCTCTATGAAACCAACACTTGTCGAAGGCGATAGAATCGTTGTTGAAAAGTTAACCAAATTCCCTAATTTAATTAAAACACACCATTTTGAAAATACCCCTAAACGTGGTGATGTAATGATTTTTTATCCGCCTTTTGTAAAACTTAAAACCACACCTTGGGCTGTATTTAGTCGTTTAACAGGCTTTTTCTGCAAAGATATCGCATATATTAAAAGAGTTGTAGGACTTCCGGGAGAAAAGTTGGAAATCAAACAAGGAACAAACGGAGCTTACAAAGTTTATATCAATGATAAACCATTGCAAGAAGATTATATTATGAGTGAATATGATTTTCATAAATGCAAAGCTGACATGTTCTGCGGACCTCTTGTTATTCCTGAAGGACAATATTTTATGATGGGTGATAACAGAGGGAACTCAATGGATAGTCGTTTTTGGGGAACATTACCAAAAGAACGTTTTATCGGGCGCGCAGTATTTTTATTCTGGCCTCTTAATCATTTAAAGTCATTGTAGAAGATTTCAAATAACGAAATTTCCAACTTAAGTTTGAGAAAATTCTAACTATTTTAGAATTTAATTCTTGCTTGAAAACATTTATTATGATAGTGCGAAGAAGTTAATATCTATCGCAAATAAAAGGCTATCACAAGATTTACGCTGTGGCTTTGGCGTTCAATTTTGTGATGTTCAAGGAAGAAAACTTAAGAAAAGGAGATCTAGTTATGGCTTCAATCACTATTAACACAAACCTTGCGTCATTGACGGCGCAAAAAAACTTGTCTAATGCAACAACCGGCATGAACAAGGCAATGGAAAGATTATCAACAGGTTATAAGATTAACTCAGGTGCAGACGATGCAGCAGGTTCTTCAGTTTCAACATTAATGGAAGCTCAAATTTCTGGTTATGATGTTGCAGAATCAAATGCTACAATGGGGCTATCTTTACTAGATACAGCAGAAGGTGTTCTTGATATTGTTGCAGATTACTTACAACGTATCAGAGATTTGACCGAACAAGCTGCCAACGGTACCTATGGTACATCTTCTATGATTGCAATAAAAACTGAAGTTTTACAGAGAATGGAAGAAATTAACCGTCTTTGTAAAGTTATTGATTTTAATGGTATTCAACTACTTGATGGTACAAGTACCGCTTGTAGAACACAAGCTGGTTTAAACTTGCAAGTATCAAATAATTCTGGTAAAGAAAATATTATTAACTTAAAATATACAATTTTCCAATCTGCAAAATGTACTGCATTATTTATGGATTTAAACGGCAGAAAACAAGATGATTGGTACATGAGAGGACAAGGGAAACCTACCGGCGATGTTAATTACACAACATCAGCATTGTACGCAAGAATTACCGGAGCAAAAGTAGAACTTACAAATGGCACGGTTTATGATTATTCTGATAAAACACAGTATGGTCAAGCTATTAAAGATAGATTATATGATGAAAACGATACAGGTACAGGTGCTACAAACGCAGGATGTATCACAGCTATTTGCGATGCCGTTTATACAGATGATGCTACAGCTCGTGAATTCTTGCAATTTATTGATGAAGCAATTGAAAATGTTTCAAACAGAACAACTCTAATCGGTGCTTACATGAACAGAGTTGAATCAGCTGTTGATGCGATAAGTGTACAGAAGGAGAATATTGTATCTGCTAACTCTTCTATTAAGGATGCGGATGTTGCTACTGAATCTTCAAATTATATTAAATACCAAATCTTGCAACAATCAGCAGCTACATTATTATCAACTGCAAACCAAACTCCAAGTATTGCGTTGAATTTAATCTAAGAGATTTTTCTTAAATAGTGAATGAAGCCCCCTGCGTATGCAGGGGGCTTCATTTTATAATATAATTGTAAATTTTAATTAACTTTAGCCACTTAGGTGTTCACAAATATTGCTTGAATGTGTATGATAGATATATGATAAATTTAGAGGATTTATATTCAGAAGTTCCGCCGACTAAATTAAGAAATATTGATGAAAAATTCCGTCCGGCGCAAACTTCACCTTTTTGGTTGTGGGTAGCAGATAGATTTTTTTATGGTATGTTGGAAAATCGGTTTTATGCATTTCGCTATAAAGGTGCTGAAAACTTTTACAAAAAAAATCCGGATACTCCTATTATAATGTTTGCACCTCACAGCAATTGGTGGGATGGTATCGTTGGGTATAATATCTGTAACAGAATTTTCAAAAAAGAAATCCGTTTGATGGTAGAAGAACTTAATCGTTTTCCTCTACTTAGACGCGGTGGTGCATTTAATGTTAATAAAAAATCTGCTCAAGCATCAATGGAAGCTTTAAAATATTCTGTTAAAGCTTTAGGAGATTTAAATAACATTCTTTATATATTTCCTCAAGGAATTATTAAACCGCCTAATTTTAGACCTATAGAATTTCAATCAGGTTTAACATATATAGCTGAAAAAGCTGCAAAAAAATATGGTAAAGTTGCACTTATGCCAATCGCTGTTAATTATATGTTTTTGCGTGACAATCGTCCGGAAGTTCTTGTTGAAATGGGTGAAATAATTGAATTAAACAGTGATAAGCCTAATCGAAAAGAATATACGGAATTTTTGGCTAATAAATTGCAGGATTTATGCGATAAACAATTTTATGACATTAGCCAAGGACATTTTAAAGGTTATGATACTTTATTCCAACGCAAACTGAAATGGTACAGACGAATTGAACAAAGATTAAAGAAGATAGAAGTTAAAGGCTCTGGAGTGTAGATGCAACGTTGCCATTGGGTTAATGAAAAATCTTCCGTTTATATTAAATATCATGATAAAGAATGGGGAATTCCCAAACATGATGATAGAGATTTGTTTGAACTGTTAATTTTAGAAAGCTTCCAGGCGGGACTTTCTTGGATTACTATACTTAATAAACGTGAAGCATTTAGAGTTGCGTTTGACGATTTTGACGTTGAAAAAGTCGCAACATACGATGAAAACAAGATTAATGAACTTTTGTGTAACGAAAAAATTGTTCGTTCAAAAAATAAAATCAAGGCTGCAATTTCTAACGCAAAAATGTTTATAGAAATCCAAAAAGAATTCGGAAGCTTTTCGAACTATATTTGGGGATTTACTGATAATAAAGTCATAAAGAACAGTACGGGAGAAATGTACACTAAAACTCCACTATCAGATAAAATTTCTCAAGATTTAAAAAAGCGTGGCATGAAATACGTCGGCTCTGTAATTATTTATTCTTATTTACAAGCAATTGGTGTTGTTGACGACCACGAAAAAGAATGTTTCAAATATTAGTTTAAGATAATAATTACAGCTCCAATTGCCATAATTATTGCACCAATCAGTTTTTCTTTAAAATTTTCTTCACTAAATATATTTGCCCCTAAAAATACACTAAAGATTGTCGAAAGTTGGAACAAAGCAAGAGCATATGCAACATTCATCTTTGTAAAAACATAATTTGTCGTATACTGCATAATTCCCACCGATACAATTAAACAAAGTTGGTGTTTATAGGACTTAATTATCGGTTTGTTTTTTGATAAGCATAAGAACAGGAGTGAAAAAACAAATCCTGAAACAACCCATAACAAAAACGCATTTGTTACATTAGAAAGCAAAATTAATTTTTTAATAAAAATAGCTTCTGTACCTGATAACGTCAGAGCAAGAACTCGATAAATAATTGCGCATTTGTCAATTTTTTGTTTTGATTTTATTCCAAGAACAAAATATGTTCCAAATATGATTAACAAAATTCCAAAAAGAGCGTTTATACTTGGAATTTCTTTCAGGTATAAAAATCCAATAATAATGGCGACAACCGGCTTATAAGAATTTATCGGTGCAATTGCTGATAAATCTCCGAGCGAAAGAGCTTTTATAATAAAATAATTTCCTAACGCTCCTAAAAAACCCATAATAAGCAAAGTTTGCAGAATTTCTGTTGATAATATTATTTTGTTATAGAATGGTAAACACAGACACAGAAGCCCCAAATATGTGAAAAAATTCACAACAGACGACTTTTGTCCTTTTTTTGTTAAAATTTTTTGAAAAACATTAAGATATGAATTGGATATAATCCGTATAAAAACGCCAAAACTTGTGAATAACATTCTTGAATTATATAATAAACTCTAATAAAAATGTAGGTTGGGCTTTCAGCCCAACAACTTTTATTAATTTTAAATTCTTTAATAAATATTGCTTCTTTGTCGTTAATAAATATAATATTTGTATGAAAGCAAATAATATTACATTCGGCAATCGAATAGAAAACGGTTCTACGGGTAAAATCGGATATACTAAAGAATATTCAGATAATAACCATCTTCTAACCTCTAAAGAATGGGATTTAAAAACCAACAAAATATTAAATGTTAAGCACTATGATTACAGCGGTCAATTACTTGATATACAAGAGTTTACATATTCTGATAATAGAATACAAGAGCATTACAAAAGTAAATCACAAGAATATATTAGAACAATAACAAAAGAAATTAAAAATTCATTTTTATATATAAAAGAAGTTTTTACTTCTAAAACAAATGCAAAATGTAACTATGAAATGCTCTCAATTAAAGATTTCTCCGGTAAAATTATAAATTTATTCCAAAACGGTCAAAAGATATTATAACTGTAGGTTGGGCATACCTGCCCAACAATAACCTATTTAACAAATGAATTGTCGTGTTCAACATTTTTCATTAAATACAACAATATTCATAATTTTTTAAAGTTTATCAACAATTTCTTTGATTCTGACTTCACCATTTTTACCAACGGAAATTTTTGCAAAACCGCCTTGCGCCAGGCTTTTTTCTAAAGTTTTGCCTTGTCCTTCTTTTACAAAATATTTATTAATTCCATTGTAATAAATACTCTTACCATGAACTTCACCTTTTAGAAATAATTGGTCTTTTGGTTTTGTTTCAAGAACTTTGTCTACAATAAATGTTCCGTCTTTTTGTTTCTTCAGTGTCACAAAGCCTTTGAAATGATGATATTCATTGTAATACTTGCTGTTTTTAGGCATTTCATTTATGTCATAGTGTAAACTTACATAATCGCCGCGTAAAAAATCTCTCGGATCTACAGGAACTATTTTTAACAATACCTCTTGCCCGTTTACAATTAACATTTCATTGTAAAAAAGAATTCCTGATACAATTCCCAACCAAATTAAAGCAATTGCAATAACAATTTTTCTCATTATTCATCACCTCCTTGTTTGGCTTTGATAAACTTGTTTTTCCCTTTTTCTAAAAATATACCCAATGCTAATAGAATTACGCCTCCAAGTAAGAAAAACAGAGTTTTGTCCAGATAATTCCAACCAAATCTGCCGTAAACACTTAAAATATAAATTATAAAAAAGAAATTATTAAGATTTATAAGTGAAATATTTTCTGTTTTATATCCCCAATAAAATCCTTGAAATATCATAAATACTAAAAAAACATGTGCAAGGCACATAACAAATGCAATATTTACGCTATGACAAAGTAGCAATGCCAAAACAAAAAGCATTATTGCTGAAATAAAACCTGATTCAATTCTTGTAAGCAAATTTTTGTTTTTGATAAATGTTATCAAGTTAATGAGTATAAGAACTATTGGAAATGACATATAGTACCAATTTCTTAGCTCATAAGTTTTTTCTACCGAGAATATTAAAATCAAAAATGTAAAAAATGTAGGAATTAAAGCTGTCAGTTTGTAACTAATTGCAAATTTTTCAAACTTTGTTGATATCGTTTTAAAATTCGCGAAGGTGTATAAAATACCTGCCAATGTAAATGGCATGAATATTGTATAAACTTCATACGGGTCGCAATTAAGTTCTAAATAGAAATTCGGGAAAAGCGTTACAAATAATATAATACTTAACCAATTTATAGCAGAGCTGTTGAATATAAACGCAAGCGGAAATACGCTTATAAACCATAGCAAAATAATAGAAGAAATACTATCTGACCAATTATATATTTGTCCCATTTGTATGTAGCAAGTTCCAATCAGAATTGTTGATAAAAATATCAGAGCATGCCCTAATCTCGGGAAATTCTGCTTATTGATACCAATTTGATATCCGCCAACCAATGAAGATACTGCAAGTATTAAAAGAATTAATACTTTAAGAATCGGAGTTTGGGTCAGTAACTCCAAAATCCAATCATTGCTCGCAACAAAAGCAATGACTCCAATTCCTATCAATAACGCTCCTATTGTATATAAAACGCAGAGCATGGCAGTTTTACAAACTTTTTCCCGCTCTTGTTTTAAATCATTGTTCAAAACCTCAGCCAATTCTTGATTTATGTAGCCTTTTTCTAACCATCTTTCAATATTTTTCATAAAACTCCTCGGTTAATTTTTAGTTTTGTAGGTTGGGCCTTCAGCCCAACAATAACTTATTTAACAAATGCACCGCCCAATAAATGTCCGTCTTTTTTAGAATAAATTACACATGCTTGACCTTTTGCGACAGCAGAAACTTCTTCTATAAACTCAATTTCAGCACACTCTTTTTTTATTTTTACGATTGCAGGTACAGCTTTCATATTATATCGGATTTTTACCAACGCTTCAAACTCTTTCTCTGCTTGAGGATAACTCCAGTTGACATTTTCTAAAACTAATGATTTAGAAAATAACTTATCTTTATATCCAACGTAAACTATATTGTTTTCTGCATCAATTTTTGTAACATATAGAGCTTCAGGAGCAGCAAGTCCGATTCCTTTTCTCTGCCCTATTGTATATTGCCAAAATCCTGTGTGTTTGCCTAGAACCTTGTTGGTACCTTCTTCTAAAAACAATCCATCTTTAGGTTCAAACAAATTGTTCAAATATTTTTTTGTTGTCATCGGAGCTTTAATAAAGCAAATATCTTGACTTTCTTTTGAAGATTTACTTGGCAAGTCATTATCAAACGCAATTTTTCTTACTTCGTCCTTTTTGTATTTGGAAAGTGGAAATAACGTTTTCTTTAATCTATCCTGCCCAAGCAAAAACAAGAAATATAATTGGTCTTTATGCTCATCAGATGCAGGATACAATTTATAAAAACCGTTTTCTTCTTTTATATTTGCGTAATGACCTGTTGCAACAAAATCCGCACCCAACTCTTGTGTTGCATAATCAAAAAGCGCGCCCCATTTCATGTATTTATTACACATAATGCAAGGATTTGGAGTTTCGCCTGATTTATAAGAATCCTCAAAATATTTTACGATTCTTTCTTTAAAAACTTTTGTTGCGTCAAATTCATAAAAAGGAATATCTAACTTGTCAGCTACTGATTTGGCGTTTTTAACAACTTGTCTAGCATCTTCTGAATTTGTAGTATTAGCAGTAATCCCGATGACTTCATATCCCGCTTGCTTAAGCAAAAACGCAGTAACACTGCTATCAACTCCACCAGATAGTGCAACCGTAACTTTACTCATCAAGCAAAACCTTTTCGCCATAAGCGGTTAATCTGTATTCAGAAGCCCCGACTAAACCTGTCAAATCAGGCAAACATTCAATGTAATCACGGTTAATAGCTTCTTGCAAAACACTGTGATCAATGATTACGGCAATATTTTGCATAAGCTTTGCATTCAATTGTTTTAATGTAAACCTTGGTTTTTGTTCGTATTGAGTAAAATAATAAGCAGTTAATAATAAATAATCTATTTTCTTTTCAACATTTCTACTGCTTATAAAATTCAAAAACGCATTATCCTTTTTAATAGAAGGACTTGGTTTAAATGATAATTCTGTTTGAGGAGTGTTAATTGATTTTTCTAAAATATTATCAAACACACCGCCTTCAGTTACAGATTCGTTGACAGTCGTTCTATATTCTTCTTTTTTAGACGGAGCATAGAAAATATCCAAATTTTTGTTTTTTTCCTCTTTAGAAACCTCTTTTACAGGCTGTTCTTCAACAGGTTCAGACTTTGGAATTCTTCTAAGTTGCTCATCAATTTTCTTCTTTGTAATTTCTTTTTCAGTGTTAATTTGGTCATTTACCATATCTTTACACTGTTGAACTTTGTGCTTCTGAACATATTCGGACGCTTTTCTTACCCAAAGCGCAAACTGTTCTTCAACAAGTTCCTTGTCAGAAGTTGACAAAGACAATATGTACTTTCCTTTAGTTATCTTAAATGAATAAACTGACATAATTATTTATCCTGCAATAATTCTTCACGCCACTTATTAAGTTGTTCTTCAACAAATTCTAAGTCATCAGACTTCAATTCGATTTCAATATCGCCTTTTTTCATTTTAAAAACGTACTCGTGCATATATCCTCCTTAATGAGTAAAGTTTACCTTAAAATTTTGAAAGTTTCAATAATTAGTATACTAATTGTAAAGTTATGTCAAATATTGTATAATCTAAAGCGAGAATATAGCAAAAAATATCTTGACGGTTTTTAGTATATAATATAAGTGACAATATAAAGAAAATGAGGTTTCTCTAAATATGAAAAAGATAGCAATTTGTACATTACTAATCACAGCAGGTGCGATGTCTTTACTTAGTATTAACAACAAAATTTCTGACACGATACCTGAATTCAATCTAAAAAATAGTTATGCTATCACTCTTGGCTACGACAAATCAATGAGTGAAAAAACAATAAAAGCGGCTGTAATCGACAGCTATTTTAGAGAAGTTGCAGCAAACGGCAAAATTGTTCGTTGGAATAAAGCTTCTTTCCCTCTAAAAGTTTATATTCAAGACACTCCTGATGTTCCTGATTATTATAGAGAAGTTGTTTTGAGTGCTTATAAATATTGGGAAAGAGCAAGTGATGGACTTGTAAGTTTTGAAATCGTAGAAGATGCAGCAGGTGCTGACATGAAATGCTACTTCAAAAATATAAATGATAACAAGGCAATTTTAGGCACACAATCATTTACTTTAAGCGGTAATACAATTAAAGATTCAATTATTACGTTTAAGAAAACTGATTACAAAGGACACAATTTGGATTCTAAGCAGTTGTTCTCATCTGCTCTTCAGGAAATCGGTCTTTCTCTTGGTTTGAACGGCAAAAGCCCAAGTATTTATGATGTTATGTACCCAATCGGTACAAAATTCAATACTGAAATCACGGCGAGAGATTTAAAAACATTGGCCTTGGTTTACTCAGTAGTTCCTGATGTAACAAACGTTGCACCAACTCCTGAAGAAAAATCACAAATGTTTACTGTTCCTGAAATTTTGTCAACATTAAACGTTCCTGTAACAAATGATACAAAGAATTTGGACGAAGTTGTTGCAAACGATATTGAAACAAAATTAGCATTGGCTGAACAATACAGACGCCGTGCAGAATACGATAAAGCGGCTCAAGAATACCAAGCTGTTGCACAAATGAAGAGTGACAGAAGAAGTAAATCAGAAGTTTACTACGAAGTTGCTGTTATGTATTTGGATGCAGAAGAATTCGATAAAGCAAAAAGTTGTGCTGAAATTGCTTGCGCAACTGATATGAACGATAAAACCGAAATCTTGCCGGCATTGATTGATTATTATACAAAACGTTCAACATCAGCAATCGAACAATTAGACACTATTTTGCACCAAAATCCATATAACAGATATGCGTACAACCTATTGTGCCAAATTTATAGAGAAAAGCACCAAGAAAATCTTTTGAACGCTACTATCAGAAAATATGGTAAAACAGCAGGCGATTTAGAAGACTAAGTATTACAAAAACAGGTGCGAAAAACGTACCTGTTTTTATTATCAGTTAAACTTAAAAAGGCTTAATATTTCGTAAAAAACACTTTTGAAAAAAGTATTTTGGTAGTAAAATAATCGTACTCAACTATAACAATTTTTTATGAAAGGATTTTTTAAATGGTTCTTGAAATGACTTATCCGCAATTGGAAAAAGCAGTAAATCCCACTCACGACATCAAATTATTTGCAGGTCGTTCTAATCCAAAATTGGCGCAAGAAATTGCAGATTATTTAGGTACAACAGTCGGACCTATGGTAATTAAGAATTTTGCGGATGGCGAAATTTATGTTCAAGTAAAAGAAAGTATCAGAGGCGATGATGTATTTATTATCCAACCTCTTTGCAATCCGGTTAATGAAAACCTGATGGAACTTTTAATTATCATTGATGCTTTCAAAAGAGCAAGTGCGAAAACTATTACAGCCGTTATTCCTTATTACGGTTATGCTCGTCAAGACAGAAAGACTTCAGGCAGAGAAGCTATTACTGCAAAACTTGTCGCAGACTTATTAACAACTGCTGGAACTGACAGAGTATTAGCGGTGGATTTGCATACAGGTCAAATTCAAGGTTTCTTTAATATCCTTGTTGACCATATTTTTGCAACACCAATTCTTGTTGATTATGTTAAATCATTAAATATCGACCCTGATGAAATGGTTGCAGTAAGCCCTGATATGGGTGGTGCAAACAGAACAAGACACTTTGCAAAAAAATTGGATTGCCCTATTGCATTGATTGATAAACGTAGAGATAAACACAATGAAGCAATAGCAGCAAATATCATAGGTGACGTTGAAGGCAAGGTTTGCTTGATGTTTGATGACATTATTGATACAGCAGGTACGATTTGCGAAGCCGCAAAATTGCTTAAGAGCAAAGGTGCAAAGGCTGTTTATGTTGGTGCAACTCATCCGGTATTTTCAGGTCCTGCAATTGAAAGACTTAAAAATGCACCGATTGAAGAATGTATAGTAACTAATACTATTCCTTGGAAAACAGAAGATTTGCCAAGTAATGTTAAGCAATTATCAATCGCTCCGCTACTTGGTCAAGCAATTTCAAGAATCCATGATGATGAATCAATCAGTTCATTGTTCGGATTTGAAAAAGAAATGAAAGTTTAATAAAGTTTTTTAAAGCAACAAAAAAGAGACTGTTCAATATAAATGTGCAGTCTTTTTTTTACTTATTAATCTTATTTACACCAATAAGCAAAAAACAACAAGGCAAATATTCAGCACAAACAGCACCGAATTTTGTCTTGTTGCGTACTTTTTTTTAACATTAAACTAGGGTCAAGCTACTAAACATCTCTTGTCAAAAGAGGAAGGTCAACGCCTAATACGTTAGCAATATCGATTACTTTCAATATAGTAGGGTTAATCTTACCTGTTTCAATTAAACTGATTGAGTTTCTTGAAATGTTTGTAAGTTCTGCTAATTTCTCTTGAGAGATGTCACGTCTTAGACGTTCACTCTTAATGTTAATTCCTAAATTTCTTAATCTATTCTTATCTTCCATAATAATATTATTTTCGTTCATTGTTCCTTTTTTTTCTATACACGATATTTTACATAAAAACATTATTGTTTCAAATTTTAAAAAGAGCTGATTCTTTAACAGTCAAATCAGCTCCTTTACTATATAAAAGGGCAAACTCAGAGTTGCCCTTTACCGCTTTTAACCTCAAGAGGGAGTACGCCCTCTGTAAACGTGCGATATAGCATGTGGGTTATAGCGGTCGATTTCTTATATTATTAATATAAAATATTTTCAGCGAATAACATTAGACAAATTAACTAAACAAAACGGCGGACTTTTATATAAAGTCTGCCGTTTTGTTCTGTAGAAAAGCAATTATTGTTCTAAAATATAGTTCAATAATGTTCTAACACCTGCTCCTGTTGCACCTTTGATAAATTCTTGTTGAGGTTTTTCAAGGTAAGCAACGCCAGCGATGTCAATGTGTGCCCACTTAACATCTTTTACGAATTTTTGTAAGAACACTCCGGCTGTTGAAGCACCGCCCCAACGAGAACCTGTATTTTTCATATCTGCAATGTCACTTTTTAAGCTATCAAAATATTCATCCCAAAGAGGAAGTTCCCAATATTTTTCACCACTTCTGTCAGCTGTTGAGATAAGATTTTTAACCAAAGTTTCATTATTACCCATAATGCCTGCTGCGTTTGTGCCTAATGCTACTACGCAAGCACCTGTAAGTGTTGCAAGGTCGATAACTTCGTCTACACCAAGTTCGCAAGCATAACATAGTGCGTCAGCAAGAGTTAATCTACCTTCCGCGTCTGTGTTATCTACTTCAATTGTCTTACCGTTTTTAGCGGTTAAGATGTCACCCGGTTTATAAGCACTGCATCCCGGCATGTTTTCGCATGCTGCAATAATCCCGTGAACTTCTACTTGCGGATGAAATTCTCTTATAATACTCATTACACCTAAAACGCAAGCTGCTGCTGACATGTCATCTTTCATTGTAAGCATTGAAGATGCAGGTTTAATGTCTAATCCGCCGCTATCAAATGTAATACCTTTACCAATGATTGCGATACGTTTTTTAGGATTATCTACTGAGTATTTCATGTGAATGAATTTAGGTTCTTGTGCGCTACCACGAGCTACTGCTAAAAATGCGCCCATGCCCATTTTTTCACATTCTTCTCTATTGTAGATTTTTGTTTCCAAACCGAAATCGCATGCTATATTTGCAAGTTCTGTTGGAGTCGCAAGTTGAGCTGGTTCATTTGCCAAGTTTCTCGCAAAAGTCATGGCAGAAGCGATTTTTTCAGCTTTTCTTACGATACCTTCGTTAGCTTGAACATAAATTTCTTTAACCTTATTATCCTTCTTTTCGGATTTGTACTTGTCAAACGCATAATCCGCAATCAATGCACCCATTGTGAATTGTTCTGAGTAATCAAATTCAATTCCTTCAAGAGAGAAGGCAACTTTTTTAGCTTCCATTTGCATGCATTTTTTAACAGCTTTGTAAATAGCTTCTCTCATTTTATTTGGTGTAAAATCTTCTTTTTTACCTAAGCCTAAAACAAGAACTTTTCTGTAAACTTCTTTACCATAAGTCGGAAGAAGATAAGTTTCTCCAAATTTACCTTTGAAACCGTCTTGTTCGATAGCATATTTGTTAGCTAATTCGCTAACTGTTTTTTCACCTTCGAACAAGTTTACGACAAGGATGTCAGCCTCAATAGTTTTAACATCTTGAACAACTTTGATTTCCATAGTTCAAAACTCCTTTCTTATTTACTCCTATTTTAAGCAAGTTTCAAGAAAAATTAAATACGTTAATTAGATTATAAAAAATTTTAAACAAAATGATTGACATTAAAAAATGTTTATAATATGATTATCTTGTTGACAGCCGGTAGGGCGAAACACAAGAAGTAGTTCAGTGTTACAACCCCGCGAGTTGGGCGTTTAGCTCAGTTGGTAGAGCGTCTCCCTTACAAGGAGAGGGTCAGAAGTTCGAGTCTTCTAACGCCCACCATTATAAAAAGAGAGGTTTAAGCCTCTCTTTTTTATTTTAAATATCACCACAAAATCTAAAGATGTTTATATGCAAATAAATTACAAAGCACCTGTTTTATTTAAATCAAAGAATGTTGAAATTCGTAAAGCTGATAGAGTTTTGCGGAATATGCAAAATGTTTATCCTTCGGTTTCTACTACAAGGTATTTTGATTATTCTGTTGTAAAATATGGCGGATTTGATATTTTAGGAAAGTTTAAAAATATAGCGCAAAAATTAAATCGTATTCGTTTGAAGAGAATGTATGTAGGAGCAGATGAATATTTGAATTCTACGATTAACGATATTAAAAATCATAGACTTGCAAACTGCGGTGAACTTGCTATTATGGCAAAAGGAGCATTTCTTGCAAATGGATACAAGGATGTAAATGTTGCAAATCTTTTTATAAAACATGATTTTTGTGGTGAAGAGCTTATCGAAGATATGGACCATTGTTTTTTAATTCTTAATGCCGGCGAAAAAGCAGATTTTAATAATTTATCAACCTTTGATAAACGCTCAATTATTGTTGATCCTTGGTGTGGCTTTGTAGACTATTTAAATTCAGGGTTGACTCGTTTTAAAGAGCTTTTTCTTGATGAAGATGAGCAGCAAACAGTGAAGTGGATATTTAAGAAAACTGTTATTCCTCACTCAAATATGGATACTTGCAAGAAGCTTAAAATAGAACACCCGGAATTCATTGTTTAAAATTTTCTTGGATTAATTCCTTTTCGCCAATTTGATTCAATTTGCTCCAAGGAAATGCCTTTTGTCTCAGGAACAAAAAAGTAAACAAAAATTATGCAAAGTAATGAAACTGCACCAAACATCCAAAATGTCCAAGCTCCACCGATTCTATGCAATAAAATTGGAAAACTTCCGACTACAAAGAAGTTAAATGCAAAGTTTGAAACAGTACATATACTCATTGCAACGCCTCTTATCTTAAGAGGAAAAACTTCTGAAACCAAAATCCAGCCAATTGGTCCTAAACTCATTGCAAAACAAACAATATAAGTTACAAGGCTACCGACAGCAACCCATTTTAAACTTGAGCCTAAAATATTTGCAAAAGCAAATGACGTTCCTAGTGCAAACAAACTAAACATCACCCCGGTTAAGCCAAAATATAAAAGCGGTTTTCTGCCAAGTCTGTCGGTAAAAAATACTGCAACGATTGTCATGACAAAATTAACCACACCAATTCCGGTTGTCGCATAAATTGCAGTTAAATTACTGTCAAAACCTGCAGTTTTAAAAATAGTTGGCGCATAATAAATAATCGTGTTTATGCCTGTACAAATCTGTGCAAACATAATACCGACACCTACTACAAACGGCATTATCATCCATTTTTTGAAACGAAAATTTTTATCTTGTCCTTCTGTTTTTAAAGTTGCTTTAATATCTTGTATTTCTTTTTCAGTATCAATATCAGGTTCGATTTTTTGAAAAATAACCTTTGCTTCATCTTCTCTATTTTTACTAACAAGCCAACGAGGAGTATCTGACATTAGATACATGCCAACAAACAAAATTAACCCCGGAAGAACACCTGCAAAAAGCATCCAACGCCAATTGTAAACAGCTTGCGCAAAAGCTGCATTTATAAAGTATGAAAACAAAATGCCTGAAGTTATTGCCCATTGATACAAAGAAACTAAAGTACCACGTAAATTTTTAGGTGAAATTTCTGAAAGATAAAGTGGAACAACAAAGTTTACAATACCTACGGCAAAGCCGACAAATATTCTTGAAATTATTAATACATATACATTTGGAGCAAAAGCACACATGACAGAACCTAAAATAAAGATTACTGCTGTTGCCATTATAATCTTTTTACGCCCGAAAATATCCGCTAATACGCCATTTGTGGCAGCACCGATTACTGCACCGATTAGAACAGAACTTACAAGAAAACCCTGCAAAGTGTCGGGTAAAATCCAAGTTTCATTTATAAATAATAAAGCACCTGAAATAACTCCTGTATCATATCCCGATAATAATCCACCCAAAGATGCTACAATCGCCACAACATAAAGCCAAATGTATTTCATTAATTCACCTCTATAATAAACACGTTCTACTTTTATTATAGCAGATGTTTTTAAGGTTTAAAGTCTTTTTTTATAAAGAATTATAATTTTTGTAACAATTTGTCTTGATTTATAAATTGTGCTAGAATTACAAAAGGGATTTGGTAATCAAGGCTTTTATCGCTTCATTGAAACAGAGGATTAAAAGGCTAAAGATATAATTTAAAATATAAATATGGCAGTAAATAATATAGATAGTTTGAATAGTAATTTGGCAAATGCTCATAACGTGACCGCAAAAGAAAACGAGTATGTTCAAGAAGCGGAAGTCGACGGCATCGAAATTCTCGTTGATTTAGCAAAACATGGCAAAATAGATCCTTGGAATGTTGATATCGTTGAAGTTACAGATAAATACCTTATGCATTTGTTTCAGTCAAAAGCTCAGAATTTACGTTTAACGGGCAGAACTCTTTTGTTTGCTGCAATTCTTCTGAAACTTAAATCCAATGTTTTGGAGGGTATTGACGTTCTTGATTTTGAGCCACAACCTGAAATTGATTTAGAATATGATGATGCTCCTTTGGATTATCAGGACGACGAATATACTCCGATAAATAACGTAATTTCTATTGACGAAGTTTTACAACGAAGAACTAGTGTAAGACTAAACCATAACCGTGTCGTAACATTGAGAGATTTGATTCGTCAATTGGAATTCTACGAAATGCTTGATAAAAAGCAGTCATTAAAGAATGCACACGAAAGAGCAAAAAGACGTGTTCAGAATTACGCCAAGCTTTCGCCTGACGACATTATCAATCTTGCGCATGATGAATACATTGAAAACGGTGTACAAAGACTAAAAGCAAATTTGTGTGAAATTTTAAGCAGACAAGATAAAATCGAACTTAATGAACTTACACTTCTTGGAATGGATAAAATTAGTGCTTACATTTCATTACTGTTTTTGACTGTAGAAAGTGATTACGATTTAGAACAAGATGAATTCTACTCTGATTTGTATGTCGTAAAACGTCCGCATGTTGAGGAAAATAATGAAAGGCAAGCCTCTTCTCAAAAACAAGATGAGGGAACAGACTCGTTGGATTCGAGAATTGATAATGTAAAAAGTGTTTTAGTTGAGAATAGTGAGGTTAGCGCGTAATGGAACAGTTAAAATCGAGAATCGAGGCTGTTTTGTTTGTAACAGCTAAAGTGCTTCAAATAAAAGATATCGCAGAAATTTTAGAAGAAGAGCCGGAAAAAGTAGAAGAAGCTTTATTAGAATTGATTATGGACTACGCTTCTCGAGACGGTGCATTAGAAATTGATGATGAAAATGGTTATATCTTGCAAGTTAAGCAGGAGCACTTGGATATTGTTGAAAAACTTTGTCCAGTTGAATTAAAACCACCTGTTCTAAAAACGCTTACAGTTATTGCACTAAAAGAACCTATCAGACAATCTTTGTTGAAGGATTTAAGAGGTTCTAATGCTTATGAACACGTACAAGAATTGTTGGAAAAAGGTTTGATTTCTCGCCATAAGGATAAAAACGGACGTTCATACAACATCAAAACTACTCCAAAATTTGCCGAATATTTTAAATTAAAAGGCGATGTTAGAGCTTTGGTTAAAACTTTAAACATAGATAAAGGCGTCAAGGATGATGTAAAAGAAAGCAGTGCAAACTAGTTTTTGGATTTACAAATTTTCTTGAATTTCTGTTTTCTTGCGTCTGAATCTTTTTACTTCTTTTTCATCGCAACCTAAAACTTCATTCAGGTGATTAATCAATTCTTCCGAATGGTAGCACATAGCGTGTTCTGTCTTATGGTGAATATCTACAAGATGATAGTGCATTGCCATTTCAACCTGAATAAGAGCGATATTATAATCATACAGGCTTTCTATATAGTCAGAAATCCCGTCAATATAATCCTTTCTTGCATCCTGCAACGCTGTATAATCCAGTCCGCCTGTTTTATACAAATTTTCTGCCATAGGATAAAAATCTAAAGCCTGTTTTGCGCGAATTTGCGTAGTCGGAATTGCGCGTTTTGCTTTATCATAATTATTGAACGCCCTTTTTACTTCAAAATACAAATCTTTTTTAAACAGAGTGATTTCGTTATCGGCAAGTTTAACTTGTGCATCCGCACCTTTAATCGAATGTTTTAACTCCATTAAGTTTACAGACGAATTTAGATTCACACCGACCTGAAAACTGTTGTTTGAAGCTTGATTTGTGTTGTTGAAACCATAACCCGCATTTGCTGAAAGTTCTGGGAAATAAGTTCTCTTAATATAAATGAGTGATTGTTCCATTGCATTTCTTGTTGCCATCAAAACCTGTAAATCAGGGCTGTTGTCGTAAGCCATTTGAACAGCTTTCTCTCTAGGAAATTTGAATTTGTATTCTTCAAAGCCTTGTGGCTCTTTTTTAGTATTTAATGCATAATCGTCATCAAAATTGAAGGTCTTTGTATTTTCAATTTTGTAATCAGGTTGAGAATCCAAATACATTGAATTATTTAAATCAACTTTCGCGTTCAAATAATTGTTTTTAGCTTCCAAAAGTGCAACTTCTGCCTCATTCAAATTCATTTTAGCTGTGATTAAATCAGGATTTCTGTTTGTATATTTAATTATACTTTTATTCATCTCAACATTATTTTCTGCAATTTTTAGCAGAGCTTGAGCTTTTAAAAGTTTATAGTATTTTTCTTTTACATCAAAAAGAGTTGAACACAAACTGTCCATAAACTCGTATTCTGCGCCAAGTTTGTAGAATTCTTCCATACGAATATTAGCGGTTGTTCTACCAAAATCCCAAACCATTTTGTTTACGGAAACACCCACATTTGGGAGTTCTCTATAATGATTATTATAATAAATGCTGTTTGAGTTGTTTTCGTTATGAAAACCTACACCCGCACCGATAACAGGAAAATATTGAGATTTTGCTATTCCAACGTTACTTTTGGCAATATCCAAATAGTATTTTTTACGTTTAATTTTCGGGCTGTTACGGAATGCCGTTGCAACACAATCAAGCACAGATAATTCTGTTCCGTCTTTTATAATAACGGTTTTAAATAATTCATCATCTGCGTGTGCAAAAGCTATATTGCAACCTGCAATCAAGAATGTGCAAGTTAGAGCTAAAAATCTCTTTCCATCCATAATTTAATTATACTATACCTGTCAAGTGATAAATGTATCTATATAGACCAAATGGTCTATACGGATTATCCTAAAATCTAACCCTTAGGTTGATGGCATGGTCATGCCAATTTAGTAGACTAATATTAAGGGAGAGAGAGTATACTATTATGAAGAGAACGTTGTTGTTTTTAGGAATGTTTTTATCTATGCTAGCAGTTTCTGCTGAAGAAAATGTTTTGCAATCAATAGAAATTGTTCCTGTAAAAGATACATATAATATTGTTTTGGTTTCAGATAAAGCAGTTGATGTTAAGAAAACCGTTAAAGCTCCAAATCAAATTACTTTAAATATGAAAGACATTAGAGCTTCTAAAACTTTAAACACTGTTTACAACAACGTGTCAAACGTAGATACGGTTATGGTAGAACCTGCCGGCAATAATGGTATCAGTATATTTTTCCAAGCTGAAAACGCAGCAGGTGCAAGCGTTTCTTTCGACTCTTTAGCTCCTGCAATGCCTAAGAAAGCTGAAAGTCAAAGCGTAAAATTAAGCAATCCTATTGAAAGCTATGCTCCTATTTACAAAGAGGATATGAGCCAAGCTAAAACATCAAGCTTGTTCCAACGTTTACAAAAATCTTCAGCCGTAGAAGGTATTAAAGATTCAGTGGACGAAGATACTGTTTCAGATACTGCAAACAAGGCTGTTTCTTTTGGTTTAGTCGGTTTGTTAGCATTTGCGGTTATAAGATTATTCAAACGTAAAGAACCTGATATGAAAATCGGTCTTTCTCAAAGCTTAACTGATAGAGAAATCGAAATGTACAAAGGCTCTCAACAAATCGGTTATTCTTACGTAGCTCCCGAAAAACCATTCACAACTGTTAATTACGGTTTAAATGCTTACCAAAAAGAAAACAGAAATCCTTATGAAACAGAAGCTCCAATACATAATCCAAGATTAAGAAATTTTGTAAATCCTAAGGTGCAACAGAACATTCAAACAATGAGCCAGCCTCAAAGACAAGCAACAGCTGTTCAACAAGCGGTTAGAAAAAATACAACTCCTGTTAATACAGCACCTGTTAATCAATCAAATCCGAATGTTGATAATTTGAAATTCTTAGAATCAATGACAGCAATTTACGAAAAAAGCGGACGTCACGATTTGGCACAAGGCTTAAAAGCAAGTTTAAACAAAAGTAATTTGAAATAAATAATATTAAGAAGAGAGATTTGTAGGGAATGTTTGACATTCCCTATATTTTTGTATTCGTGCTAAAATTAAGCTATGAACGACTTTTCTAATCCAACAGAAACACTTAAAATATTGACCTCTGAAAATATCACTTATGCGGATCTGCTGGCAATTTGTGAAAATCTTATGCCTATGCTGTCTGTAATGCACGTAAATCAAGACGGGCGTAAATATATGTCAATTACGCAGTGTATTTTGGATTGCATAAAAAGGATTTATGGCTTTTCGTCTTGCGAGTGGGTGGCTGAAAACAAACTTCGCTACGAACTAAAACAAGGTCAAACTCCAATTAGTTTTACGCGAATTAACAATAAAGGCGAAGTTTGTTTGTACAAGATGATAAATTTTGATCAAATAGATTTTGATAAAGAAATTGAATTCGCGGATGAGTATGAAGTTGTTAAAAAGCCTTCAACAAAAAAAGCTTCTAAAGTTGAAGATAAAGAAGAGGATGAAACATATTTAAAGATTTTAACTCTTCTAAAGAATGGCGAAAATGTATTTTTGACAGGTTTTGCAGGAACAGGTAAAAGTTATATTCTTAATAAACTAAAAGAATATTTCAAAAAGAAATTGACAATTACAAGTACAA
This sequence comes from uncultured bacterium, assembly GCA_900553895.1. GTDB lineage: Bacteria > Cyanobacteriota > Vampirovibrionia > Gastranaerophilales > Gastranaerophilaceae > CAG-196. Next base: position 30,036 of record USFB01000002.1, read on the forward strand.
CGGGGATTGCTGCGGTTAATGTTAAAGGACAAACTCTACATTCTTGGGCGGGTGTGGGTTTATGCCGAAACACTGTTTATAATACCGTAGAAAAAATTAAAAAACGCCCGACTCAATATCGACAAATTATGAACTGCAAAATTCTTGCGGTTGATGAAATTTCAATGCTTAACATTGAAGCTTTTGAATATATAAATGAAGTTTTGAGAGAAGTTAGAGAGTGTAACGACCCATTCGGCGGAATTCAAGTGTTTTTTATCGGCGACTTTTTCCAACTTCCTCCAGTTGAAAAAGAAGGTGAAATTAGACACTATTGTTTTGATTCTCCTGTTTGGGATAAATTAGGTTTAAAAAATGTTGTTCTAAAAAAGAATTATCGCCAAAATGAAGAGAATTTCATAACTGCGCTTGCTCACATGAGAGAAAATTGTCTTGAGGTTGAAGATATTGAACTTCTAAAAACTCGATGCGTCGAAAACGAAGATGCAGATATATTACATATTTTTTCAACAAATGAAGAAGCGAACAGATATAATTTTGCAAAATTCAATATGATTGAAGAGCCTGTTAAATTATTCCATGCAGAGAACGGAGTTTATAGAGGTTCAAAACTTGTAACGGAAGGTTTTACGGAAAGCGAAAATTATATTTTAGAAATCTTTTCAAAAAACTGTCGCGCTGAAAAAGAAATTGCGTTAAAGCTTGGCGCAAGAGTTATGTTATTGGTCAACATGGACTTTAATAAAGGCTTGATAAACGGGGCCTGTGGCGTCATTCAGGGATTTAATCAAGATACTATAAGCATTAAATTTGATAACGGTATTGTTTCAAACATTCCAAAACATAAGTTTGAATATTATTATAACGAACGCGTTGTGGCAGAGAGGATGCAATATCCGCTTAAATTAGCTTACGGCATAACAATCCACAAATCACAGGGAATGACACTGGATAGACTTGTTGTAGATTGTGCAAGAATTTTTGAACGTGGTCAATCTTATGTTGCAATGAGCCGTGTTAAGACCCTTGAAGGACTTTATTTGAAAAACTTTGAACCCGAAAAAGTTCTTGTTGATAATCGTGTTGCAGAATTTTATGAAAATATAAAAGAAGTTGAAGAAGTAAAACCAAACAATCTTTCGTTAGAATTTAACAAGGAAGAAGAAAAAGAACGAGTTTCAGTAGACGAAGCTAAAAAACTTATCTTGGATTGTGTTGCAGAATTCGGTGGACAGTACGGCAAAAGCGGTTTTGCAAAAATTCTTGCGGGAAGCAGACAAATTAGAGAGAACGGGTATAATGAAAAAGTTACTTCTTCAAGCTTTTTAGGCGCGTTGGAAGGTTGGAGCCAAAAAGCGATTGGGGAATTAATAGATGCTCTTGTTGAAAGCGGAGATTTAAAGGTTTCTAAAATCAGTTTTGGAAGACCTGTTTTACATTTGGTTAAAAACATTTCAAAATAAATACTAAAAAACAGACTCATTTAGAGTCTGTTTTTTATAAATCTAATTATGATTAGGACTTTCGTAATTGATACCCTTTTCTTTTAATGCTGCAATAAATCTTTCAGCACAAGCACTTTGAACTTCCGGTGGTACAACTCTCAAAATCTCAACCGTCTTAGAAATAATCGGGTCTTTATCATACCAACGACTACCGTTCACAGGTTTTACCAAATCATAAAATCTGTCTAAAGCTTCTTTAGAAACTTTTTGTTCCAACCTATCTAAGAACACAACCGCATGTTCTCTAAGTTCATCTTGATAATTTTTTAAAAGCTCTATAACTTCCAATAATTTTGGGTCATGATCGTACCATCTTTTATAAGCCGGACTCATTAAACTCTCCCATTTTGTATTTGAGAAGCTGTAATCGGGTCTACACCTGCTTCTGAATCATCATATCTGTAAATTTTACCGCCAAGATTTCTAATCTTGTACTCAAACTCTTCGTAACCTCTATCTATGTGGTGTAATTTTTCCACAATAGTTTCACCTTGAGCCATCAAGCCTGCGATAACTAAAGCTGCACCAGCTCTCAAATCGCTTGCTGCAACAGTTGCTCCTGTTAAATGTTTAACCCCTTTAATGATGGCATGGTTTCTGTCTTGATGAATATCTGCGCCCATTCTTCTTAAGTCAGGCACTTGCATAAATCTGTTTTCGTACAAGCTTTCGGTAATAATACCAACACCGTTTGATGTTGTCAAAAGTGTCATTGCAATAGCTTGCAAATCTGTCGGGAATCCCGGATAAGGTTGAGTTACAAAATTGATAGACTGTAATCTGTTTTTGCAACTAACTTCAATCGTTGTAGGTTCAACCAACTTAATACTTGCACCCATCTTGATTAATTTGTCATTAAAGAATGTTAAATGTGCAGGATAAACATTTCTTATTATAGCCTTACCTCTTGTTGCAACAACAGCAGCCATAAATGTTCCCGCTTCAATTCTATCAGGAATTGTTGTATATTCTGCTGAATGTAAGTTTTCAGCTTTAACTCCATTAATCAAAATTTCAGAAGTGCCTGCGCCCGTAACATCAGCACCAATTGTATTCAAGAAATTTGCTAAATCAATAATTTCAGGTTCTTGCGCTGCATTTTGAATTCTTGTTGCGCCTTCTGCTAAAACTGCAGCTAACATCAAGTTTTCAGTAGCACCAACGGACGGAATATCCAAATAAATATCAGCACCAACTAATTTTGAAGCTTTTGCATGTACATAACCGTTTTCAATTTTAATAGTTGCGCCTAATGCTTCTAAACCTTTAATGTGAAAATCTACTCTACGTTCGCCGATAGCGCAACCACCGGGTAGTGCTACAATAGCTTCTCGGCAACGTGACATCAATGCGCCTAAGATGATAAATGAAGCTCTCATTTTACTAACGAGTTCATACTTAGCAGTTATTGATGAAATATTTGAAGCGTCAATTTCGACAGATTTTTCTTTTTTATCATAAATGTAGCTTGCACCTAAATCAGAAAGTACATTTAGCATAATCTCAACATCAGTAAGTTGAGGTACGTTGTAGATTTTAGTTTTGCCTTTAACAAGAATGGTTGCGGCTAAAAGTTTTAATACAGCGTTTTTTGCTCCGCCTATTGAAACTTCACCCTTAAGAGTTTCTCCACCTTGTATTTTGAATTTCTCTGCCAAAATTCCTCCAATCTATTATAATCATACAATTATTATAACAAAATGTAAAGATGTGAATTTTCCGCTTTAACGGTTTAAGTAAGGTTAATTAGCTTGTATGTATTAAATTTATTGAATGTTGGGTTTAGATGTAAAAATTTGTTTACAATCCTTAGGAAAAATAAACAAATTTGTATAATAAATTTAGTCCAAATATCAATTATCCCAAGAAAGGAATTATCACAAATGAGTACAAATGAATTAAAAAAGCATGAAGAATTAAGACAGTTGGCAATCTATGTTTATGATGTTAAGAAAAACAAGTTGCCAGAAGGTTGGAAACTGATTGAAATCGAAAAGAATCCTAAAAATGGTTTTTATGCCTGTTTGGCAAAGAAAGGGGATGAAGTTGCAATCGCATTTAGAGGAACGGAATTAACGAGTATAAAAGATTTGAGAAATGATGTTGCAATGAATAATCATAAATTACCTTCTCAAGCGTACTCTGCTTTAAAATACTATGATGAGGTAAAAGAGATTTTCCCTAATGTTAAGATTAGTGTAACAGGACATTCTCTTGGAGGAAGCTTAGCGCAAATTGTAGCAGCGGATAGAAATAATGTTGAAGGAGTTACGTTTAATCCTTATGGAACACGTGATTTATTTAAAGATGACGCTGTACTGAATGAAGAAAATGTTACAAACTACTGTAATCCTAATGATGCTGTAACAAAAAGAAACGGAAATGAGCAAATTGGGAAATGTTATGTTGTAAATTCAAAGAATTTGGTATTTGACCATCATAAAGCAGAAAATATGCAAGGTTTAGAAACTAGAAAGCTTATAACACCTGAAAAACTTAAAAATGACTATACTTTAGAAAATCGAATTGCAAAACCATTAATAAACAAAGTTAAAAACTGTGTTGGTACATATTACGTTCAAGGTTATGTGCGTTCTGACGGCACAAAAGTTTCAGGTTATGAAAGAACTTGTGGAGCAAAACATGAAGCCTCTACCAATTTAAAACCTCCAAAATCAATAATGGAGATGTCAGAGCAAGAACTTGATGAACTATTGGATGCATATATATAGTTTTTTAGAATATCGAAAAAACTTTAACCAAATAAATAGTGAAATGCGTTAAATTTTTGAAAATAGTATTCTACATAAGCAAAATACATCCAGACAAAATATACTAAAAAAGTATACATACATGCAAAAAATAGAAATATGCCATAAAAGAAATTTTTCGAATACTTGTCATTTTTAATTCTGAAATCAGAACTCTTCTGTTCTTTGATTATAATTTTAACTTCACGATAAATCAGGTAAATTAGCAGAAGTATTCCAAGATACGGAATAAAAAATGTTATATATGAGAAACCGACCGGAATTAATATATCAACATCACGCGCAAGAATAACATAAACAAGAAAAACCAATAAGGTTAGAATCGTTATAGCAATACCTTGCAAAGCAAAAAAATGAAAACTATAACGAGATAAACATTCGTAAAAAAAATTCTTTAGTTTATTCATAAATGAATTATATATATTTATTTAACTTTTTGCAACTGATTAGAATGTTATTTGGAGATTCAAAATGAACAATTTTATTTTATAATCGTTTATAATTATAAGAAAACATGGAGGATTAGTATGAAAAAAACTTTATTAGCGATTACTGTATTAAGTCTTTTAGCAGGTTGCGCAACTCTTTCAACTCAAGCTGTAACTCAAACTACGCCTGAAAGAGGAACAATTCACGTATCAACTTCCGCAAACACTGAAGTTGCACCTGATGTTGTTGAAATTTCTTTTGCTGTTGTAACTTCTGACACAAAATCAATGCAAAAAGCAACAGTTTTAAATAAAGAAACTTCCGATAGAGTTTTATCCACGCTTAAATCAATGTTGAAAACTGATAACGGTGATTATATTAAAACTTCTGATTTCAGCGCATCTCCTATTTATTCTTATTCAGGAAGTAAGAGAAATCTTGACAAATACGAAGTTTCTAACCGAGTAATTGTTCATACAAAATCTTTAGACAAAGTTGGAACTATGATAGATAAAGCAATTGAAGCAGGCGCAACCAATGTTGATAATTTAACTTTCTCTGTTTCAAATTATGATTCACAATGCGACCAATTATTAGGAATTGCAACTCAAAAAGCTAAAACAAGAGCCGGTGTTGTTGCCAAAAATCTTTCTGCAACTCTTGATGGTATTAAATCTTTTGATTTAAGCTGTAGTGCAAACAATAACAACACTCCAAGATTATACATGGCTAAAAATATGCTTTCTGCCGTGGCAGATGAAGCGGCAGGAGCTTCTCCTACTTCAATTTCAGGCGGAGTTATTAAAATTAACGCAAATGTAAATGCAACATTCTTTGTAAAATAAAATCACATACAATAACTAAATCGGGCGGTTAAATTGCCCGATTTTTTGTGTTAAACTGAAAATTATGAAAGACAAAAATAAAATTTTAAGCAAAATATCTGACGCATTAAATGCAAATGATTTAGAAACCGCAAGAAAACTTATTGAAAACGACTTAAAACGTGTCGGTTCAAAGGAAGAATACTATTTTTACCTTGCGCTAATATCAAAAGACTTGAATAAAAAATTAGAATTGTATACACAGGCACTAAATTTGAATGACAAATATTTAGATGCGTGGATAAACAGAGGGCTTGTAAATAACGAGCTTGCGAACTACGATGCCTCTATCAAAGATTATGACAAAGCAATTGAACTTGATTCAAAGTGTGCATTGGCTTTCAATAATCGCGGATACACAAAATTTAAACAACAAAACTATGAAGGCGCATTGGAAGACTATAATAAAGCAATCCTTCTGAATCCGAAATTCCAAATGGCATTGGACAACAAAGCACAGTTATTCCAATCTGTTTGCATGAAAGATGATAAAGATTTTGAAGAAAAATATTATTTGAGCCTTGGTATAACTGACGTTAATGAAGGAAATTTTCCTGACGCGATAAAAAGTTTTGATGAGGTATTAAAACTTAACGAAAATTCAGAACTTGCATATTTTTATAAAGGAATTTGCTACCATAGTTTAAACAAAACCGATGAAGCTTTTGCGAATTATACAAACGCACTAAAACTAAATAAAAACATGGTTGATGCTTATTTCAACCGCGGTCAACTTTTATTTAAAACAAATCCAAAACAAGCACTCGATGATTTTGTATCGGCCGTTGCATTGGATTCAAAATTTATTGATGCATATTATTCAATTGCAGCGATTCAAAAGAATTTGGGACAATATAAAGAAGCAGTTGAAAATTTGAATAAAATTATTGAACTTGAACCGCAAGCCGTAAACGCTAAAGCGTTGAAGAAACTAATTGAAAATAAATATTTGAAATAACATATAAAGAGGGCGGAAACTTCGTTTCCGCCCTCTCTTATTAAATTTTTATCAAAAAGAATTTACTATCTTTCAACGCTAAAACTTTATGTTCTTTGTCTTTTTTAAACATCAACATTTCGCCTTTATCGATCTTAAATTTTTCAGCATCAAAATGAAGTTCAACTTCACCATCTATTAAATACAACGCTGTATCAGTTATGGAAGTATGAGTATCTATAATTTCATCCTTTTTTATTGCAACAATATTAAGACTACTGTCGTCATGTTCCATAAGCACTTTTCTTTGAAATTTTCCTCCATCAAGATTAATAATGTCTTTCGCTTTAATTACATCATAAAACATAACAATTCTCCTTTCAAAATTATTAAAAATCAAATAAAAAACGTTTTCATCCGACACCGGCGCAATAAAACTCAACAATATATATACAAAAAATCCATTAACATGATAAAATTAACTTATGGCAAGTGGTCAAATTTTTAAAATTCATTCAGATTTTTATTACGTTAATTCTAACGGTGAAGAACACGAATGTAAAATACGTGAAGTGTTAAAAAAACAAAAACAAAAAATTTTTGTTGGAGATTTTGTCGAATTTAAAGATGGTGCAATTGAAAAGATTTTACCAAGAAAAAATTTCATAACTCGTCCGACGGTTGCAAATGTTGATAGAGTAATTATTATTTCTGCTGTTAAAGAGCCTGATTTAAGTTTTTCACAGTTAAACAGATATATCAGTTTTGCAAAATATCATAACCTTGAAACAGTTCTTTGCTTCAACAAAAACGACCTTTCAAATAATGACAAAACGATAGAAAAAGTTTTTTCAATTTATCAGCCTTTAGGTTACGATATTTTGTTCACTTCTGCTTTAGAAGGATTTGGAATAGAAGAGTTTAAAGAAATTTTATCAGGAAAAACCTCTGTACTTTGCGGTTCTTCAGGGGTTGGAAAATCTAGTTTGATTAATGCTGTTTGTCCGAATTTGAATTTGCGTACAAAAGAAATAAGCGAAAAAACTCAACGCGGAACGCACACAACAAGACACTGTGAAATTATTCCGATTGATAACAATTCCAGAATTGTTGACACTCCGGGGTTCAGTAATTTAAAGTTTGATTTTCTGATGCCAAACGAAGTTGATTTACTTTTTCCTGAAATCGGGCAATACAAAGAATACTGTAAATTTCAAGATTGTTTGCATTTAACGGAAACCGATTGTTGTGTAAAAGAGCATTTTGATGAAATTGATGAAACACGTTACCAGAGTTATGTAGAATTTGTTAAAGAAGCTCAAGAATATAAAGAACGTGTTAAATATCAGGGTGTTAAGACAGAAAGCACTCACAAACAACAACATAATAAAACGGCTGTGAAAATTAGTTCTCGCAAAAGAGAGAGCGCAAGAAACACATTAAAACAAAATATTTATAAGGACATTGAAGATGAAGGAATTAATTAATTTAGTAAACGAACACTTAGACGAATATTTACAAGTCGTGTATCCTGAGGATATTTTTAAAGCGATGAAATATACGCTAATGCTACCGGGGAAACGCTTGAGACCAGTAATGTGTTTGGAAACTGCTAGAATTTTAGGTGCAGATATAAAAAAAGCACTTCCTTCTGCTTGTGCAATTGAAATGTTGCATGTTCAAAGTCTTATACACGATGATTTACCTTGTATGGACAACGATGATTTCAGACGAGGAAAACCATCTAACCATAAAGTTTTCGGAGAAGCTAATGCCGTTTTAGCCGGTGATGCACTTTTAACTTTCGCCCCTCAGCTTATTATTGAAAAATCAAAAGATTTGCTTTCTATGACTCAAATTGTAAGAATTTTACATGAATACACAAAATTTGCAGGTGCTTATGGACTTATAGCTGGACAAGTCGTTGATATTGAATCCGAAGGCGGGAAGCTTGTTAAATCACCAAAAGAAACTTTAGATTTTATTCATTTAAATAAAACTGCCGTATTATTTAGATTAGCGGTAAGAATCGGCGCAATTGTAGCCGGTGCTGATGATGCTACAATAAACGAATTTGACGATTTCGCTAAAAAGTTTGGTTTAGCATTTCAAATATACGATGATATTATGGATGAAGTTTCGTCCTTTGAAGAACTGGGCAAGACTGTTGGCAAGGATAAAAACTCCGGAAAGCTTACATACGTTTCATTGTACGGGTTAGAAGAGGCTAAACATAAATTCAATTACCTAATTAAGGAATGTTATGGTATAATTGAAAAGTACAATTCTGATATTTTCAAAGAAATATTAGACAAATTAGAGAATAGGGTTGGGGATTAATGGATTTATCACAAATTTTCGGTACCGGCTTTGAAGTAATTTTTGTAGCATTTTCAGGAATTATCACAGCACAACTTATTAAATGTATTTTGCATCTTATTGTTAAAAGAAATTTAGATTTAAGATTATTTACAACAACAGGTGGCATGCCTAGTTCACACTCTGCGGGTGTAATGGGGCTTTCAACAGCTGTCGGATTAATTAAAGGATTTAGTTCTATAGAATTTGCAATTGCGCTCGGCTATGCTTTTATCGTAATGTATGATGCAGCCGGCGTAAGACGTGCCGCAGGCAAGCAAGCGGCTTGTTTGAATAAAATCATTATGGATTTATACAAACAAGATTTACAAGAAGCAGGCGGAAAATTGAAAGAACTTCTTGGTCACACTCCGATGCAGGTTTTTGTCGGTGCAATCTATGGTATTTTATATGCAATTTTAATTCACCATTTACTTGGCTAAACAGGGTTTATAAATTTACGATAACAGGGCTATTTTTTATTGAATAAAAAATAGTGGAATGTTCTATGAAGCTTTCAGGATTAGCACTGACAAAAATCTCTTCTAAACCTGGAATTTTACTCTCATTCAGCAGATTTTTCATATTTTCTTTTATGTAATTTACAAAAATTTCAGCAGGGTCAATGAATTCAACATTTGGTTCTAATTCTCTTAAAATCGGAAGCAAATACGGATAATGAGTGCAACCTAAAATTATTTTTTCAGGATTAAATTTCATCATGGTATCAAGATGAGATTTGATATCTGCTTGAGCCGAAGTATCTTTGTATTTGCCGTTTTCAACAATATCGACCCAATTAGGACAAGCAATTTCTTTAACCTCTAAGGTCGAATTATGTTTTTTCAATTCTCTTGTATAAACACCCGAATTTACTGTTGCAGAAGTCGCAAACACTCCTAAACGCTTGACGTCAGAGTTTGCAATAACTTTTGCGCAAGATTGAATAATCGGATAAATTTTGAAATCAAACTCATTTTTAACAATATCATAAGCTTGAGCAGAAGAAGTGTTGCAAGCAATTACAACAGCTTTAACTCCTTTTTGTTTATAGAAATTTAAAATTCCTCTTGCATAGCTTACAAGTTCTTCTTGTGTTTTATTTCCATAAGGTAAATGGGCTAAATCTCCAAAATAGAGCGTGTTTTCGCTTGGTAAAACTTTTTTAAATTTGGAATAAACGGACAAACCGCCTACACCTGAATCAAAAAAACCTATTGGCGAATTTTTACCAAAAACTTTCATATCTTATCTATTTAATCCCATTCGCTTTCAAATATTCTATAATACCTTCTGCAATAGCTTTAGCAGTCTTTTGTTTTCTGCTGTCACTTACAAGCTCGTTTCGTTCTTCCTCGTTTGAAATAAAGCCCATTTCAACAAGTATTGCAGGTACTGTAGTATGATTTATAACATAAAATTTAGACTTAAACAATCCTCTGTCTTTTGTATCAATATTTTTAGCCAAGTGTGAATGAACCGTTTTCGCTAAAGGTACGCTGTAATCATGGTAATAATGTGTTTCAATTCCTTTTGGCTCAGTAGCTACCGCCGAATTAACATGGATACTTACAAAAATTTCAGGTTTTTCATCTTCTGAAAACGTAACTCTATCCTGCAATGATACAAATGTATCATCTTTTCTTGTTAAAGCTACTTTGTACCCTTTTGATTTAAGAATTGATGCGACTCTTTGTGTTACATCAAGTGTAATATCTTTTTCGTTAATACCCTCTCTTATTGCACCATAATCACTTCCGCCGTGTCCCGCATCAAGAACAACTTTACCTTTAATCGCATTTTTCTTTTCAGCTGGTTTTCCAGTAATAACTGTTGGTTTTGAAGTTATAGCAGGCGTTTCTTTTGTAACATTGCCTTGTGCAATTGTAAATCTCAAAGCTTTACCATCAACGCTTTGTTCAATTTTTACAACATCATTTTTATTAATATTCATTGTAGCTTTAACGCCGATTTGTGGAAGTAATGATAGTGTGAACGGTTTATAATAAGTATTATTCAAAGTTTTTATCAAGTCCTGTTCATTATAGCTTTTTACGTTAAACAAATACATTGTAAGCGAGTTATTATCTCTTAAAATTGAACTAACAACAGGCGTTGTGAATGATAAAATCAATTCGTTTGTTTTGTTGTCGATTTTTCTTACGAAAGCTTTATTTAAATTCGAAACATTGCTTACTAAATCCGTATGTTTTAATTTATCAGCATTAATTAAAAACATCGACTGATTGTCTGCAGCAAAAACAGGAATATATTTATCTGCTTTATCTGAAGTTACAACCACACGAGCTTTGTTATATTCAAATTGACCGATTTTTGCAGTGTCTTTACAACTTCCGTCCGGACAAAGTTTAAGCTCTTTATTGCGTATATTTTTTTGAACAAAAGCATTAGGCAAATCAATTACAACTCTTTTTGGCGAATCTAAATAAAACATTTTAGACGCTGTAATTTGTCCTAAACCGCTCACTAAAAGTCCGTTATTTTTTAAGTAATATCCATTTATAAAATATTTGGTTCTTAGCTTCAAATTTGATGACATATCAACTGAAATTACAGAGTCATAAGTTTTGCCATCAGAATTACTCAATGTGGAATTCTCAAACGCTTGTTGAATTTCAGCCATCGTAGAATTAGAAACTTTTTGGGTTGTATTTTGTGGAATCGCAACTTTCTGGATTACTTGAGAATTCGCTACAATGCTTGAATATGCTAAATTTGGTGCATTTTCATCATAAAGAGAATTAAAATAATCGTTCTTTAAAGGTAAATTTGCACATTTAACAATTATATTCCCGTTTGTATAAATTAATTTTACTTTAGTCGTATCAAAACCTTCTTCAAAAGTAATTACACCTCTTACGACATCAGGATTTGTAGTGAATTGTGAAAGGCGAATTTCTTTGATGTTGCTTTTTTCAAACACAAGATGTTGCTTGTCACCGATTAAAACAGAGTTATCTATATCAAAATAAATTCGGTTTGGATTTTCGAGTTTGGAAGATTTAAGTTCACGCTCTGTATTTTGTGTAGATTCCATAAGGTTAATATAGACAACGTTTGCCGTGTCATCAAAATTAAGCGACATGACTTTTGAAGGCTCTGCCTGACAAGACAAAGTCAACAAAAACATTATAAATGTAGTTATCAGAAAAAATATTCTCTTCATAATAATTAGGCTCTCGCCCCCAAATTCTTTCAAAATTATAGCATAAATTGTTTGAATAAAAAAGCATAAAAAATGTTAATGTTTAACAAATATGCCCAACCAACAAACAAAATTAAATCTTAAAATGATGTCCCATCGGAAGTTTTTATCCAATCATATAAATTTATTACATCCCCAAATTCAGATGTATTTAGAATATTGGGCGTATCAAGATTTTCAAAAATCGGGTTAATTATAATTTCGCCTTTTTCGTTAATCTCTGAATAATTTTTTCCATAATTTGCGCAATATGGAAGCTTTATTTTATCTTCTTTATAACGGTAAGCCAAACCGTGTACTCTGCAAATAATCGGGCGGTACGGATAAACAGAACATTTTTTATTAACTAAAAAAGGACAAACTTCGCCTTTCTTCATTGTTTTTATATTTTGCTGAACTGTTTGTTTTGTTGTGTTATCGAGTGCAATGTAACCCTTCATTAAGTATTCTAGTTCAATCGATGTAAGAGGGTAATCACCTTTTTCGCAACAAGCAGAACAACCGGCTTTACAATGAATAAAGTTTTTATGTAATTCAAAATAGTTGGCTAATTTAATATCAAGCTCTTTGATAAATTCTTCATAATTCATCTTAAAAAATTATCTTTTGCCCCAAATTTTATTCCAAAAGCTCTTAGATGGTTGACTTTCCAATTGCTCTATTCTGTGTGACAATTCTTTATTGTGTTCCAAAAGTTCTTTAACTTGCTTTGCCAAAATTTCGTTATCTCGCTTGTAACCGCCAGCTTCAACAAGTCTGTTTACCATATCAGAGTTAGTAATATCATCACTAATCTTTTTTGCGACAGCTTCTGCAAGCATTTGAAGCGTTTGTGAGGAAACATCAAGCGTAAAGCTTTTACCTTGAGGAATAACTTCAGGAGCCTTTTCTTCTTGAACTACAACATCAGTTGAAGTATTTTCTTCCGTTTTTTCTTCTTGTTGGTTCAAAAGGTCACTAACCATAATCGGTTGAACAGGTTGTGGCGGTTCAGGAGTCTTTTCAACCTTAGCTTCCATTCTACTTAATTTTGTAATAATTTGCTCATCACTATAACCTTGAGCTTTAAGAGAAATTCCTTTTTTAATCTTTTCTAAAGCTAAATCGTCATAGAATTCTAAGCCGTCTTCATCTTCATAGATTGATTCTATTTTCCAATCTTCTAAAAACAAATCAAGCGAATGCTTGTCTATATAATAATTTTCTGTATTCAAACTCTTTAAAATACTTTCTCTGTTAAACATCCGCTATACCCCATCTTTTTTTGGGCACATACCCAAATTTATAAACTATTTTTTCATTAATCTTGCTATATCACGTTCTTGAGTTTTCTTTGTGATTGCTTCGCGTTTATCGTAAAGTTTTTTACCCTTAGCTAAGCCTATTTCAAGTTTAGCAAAACCGTTTGTTAAAAACAATTCTAAAGGCACAATTGTTACACCATCTTTTTTTACTTTATCTTGAATTTTCAAAATTTCGCGCTTGTTAAGTAAAAGTTTTCTCACTCTATCGGGTTTATGATTGTACCTGTTACCTTGTTCATAAGGAGAAATATGCATACCATACAGAAACATTTCATTGTCTTCTATTTTTGCAAATGAGTCTTTCAAATTAAGCATACCTTTGCGGATAGATTTAATTTCCGTCCCCGTTAAAACTATCCCTGCAATAAACTTATCAAAAATTAAAAAATCATGAAAAGCTTTTCTGTTTGTAGATATGACTTTTTTCTCCATAGACCTATTATAATTCAAAGTTGAAGGTTTGAAAAGATTTAATTACAAATATTCGTAAAAAGCGGGCGTATTAAATAACACGCCCGCTTTATTTATTAAATCAAATTCTACTTGCTTTCAACAACAGCTTGAGCTGCAGCTAATTTAGCTTGTGGAATTCTGAATGGTGAGCAAGAAACGTAGTTCAAGCCGATTCTGTGACAGAATTTAACTGAATCAGGATCGCCACCGTGTTCACCACAAACACCGCCAACAAGTTTAGAATTAACCTTATGTCCTAATTTCATAGACATTTCGATTAATTGTCCAACGCCTTTTTGGTCTAATGTTGCAAACGGATTAGCTGGAAGGATTTTTTGATCAACATATCTGTTTAAGAATTTTCCTTCTGCGTCATCTCTTGAGTAGCCGAATGTCATTTGAGTCAAGTCGTTTGTACCGAATGAGAAGAATTCTGCGTATTCAGCAATTTCATCAGCTGTAAGTGCTGCACGAGGAATTTCAATCATTGTACCAAACTTGTATTCAACCTTAATGCCTTTTTCAAGCATAACGATTTCAGCAACTTTTTCCAAGATTTCTTTTGCAACTCTCAATTCGTTAACATGACCGATTAGAGGAATCATAACCCAAGGCTTAACGTCAACACCTTCTTTTTTAACGTCACAAGCAGCTTCAAAGATAGCTCTTACTTGCATTTCGTTAATTTCAGGATAAGTTAAACCAAGTCTGCAACCTCTCAAGCCCATCATAGGGTTTGATTCTGAAAGACCTTCAACAATGTGAAGAAGTTCTTCTTTTTCAGTTGCGTCTTGATTTAAGGCTTTAAGAGTAGCAACTTCTTTAATCAATTCTTCCTTAGAAGGTAAGAATTCGTGAAGAGGTGGGTCAAGAAGTCTTACTGTCATTGGCTTGTCACCGATAGCTTTGAACATAGCATAGAAGTCTGAATATTGCATTGGCAATAATTTGTCTAAAGCTTCACGTCTAGCTTCAGGAGTTCCTGCAATAATCATCTTTTGAACCCAAGGTAGTCTGTCAGGATCCATGAACATGTGTTCTGTTCTGCAAAGACCAACACCTTCTGCACCGAATTTCAAAGCGTTTTCGATATCTTTTGGAGTATCAGCGTTAGCTTCTACGTGGATTTCTCTGATTTCATCAACCCAGTTGAAGAATGTATTCCAGTTGTCATCAATCTTAGCATCAACTAATTTAACAGCACCTGCCATAACAATACCTTTTCCGCCGTCAAGAGAAATTACTTCGTCTTTGTGGTAAACAGTACCATCAGCACCTGTTAAAGTTTCTTTTGCAAGGTCGATTTTCATATCTTCACAACCAGAAACGCAAGGTTTACCCATACCTTTTGCAACTACAGCTGCGTGAGAAGTAGCGCCGCCTCTTAGTGTTAAAACACCTTGAGCAACAGCCATACCGTGGATATCGTCAGGGCAAGTTTCTACACGAACTAAGATAACTTTTTCACCTGCTTCACCTCTTTGAGCAGCTTCTTCCGTATCAAATACGATTTTACCAACAGCTGCACCAGGAGATGCGTTTACACCGTGAGCAATCTTAGTTGCTTCTTCCATAGCTTTAGCATCAAAGCAAGGAAGCAAGATTTGGTTTACTGAATAAGGGTCAACCAATTGAATTGCACGTTCTTTAGAGATAATGCCTTCTTTGCACATATCAACGGCAATTTTTACAGCTGCAGCGGCAGTTCTTTTACCGTTACGAGTTTGAAGGATGTATAATTTACCTTTTTCGATTGTGAATTCCATATCTTGAACATCTTTGTAACCAAGTTCAAGTTTTTTAGCAATATCAACGTATTGTTTGTACAAGTCAGGCATTTCTGTTTCCAATTCGCAAATAGGTTTTGGAGTTCTGATACCTGCTACAACGTCTTCACCTTGAGCGTTTGTCAAGTATTCGCCGTAGAATTTGTTTTCGCCTGTTGCAGGGTTACGAGTAAATGAAACACCTGTTGCGCAATCGTCACCCATGTTACCGAATACCATTGTTTGAACGTTAACAGCAGTACCGAAGTTATGGTCGATTTTGTTCATGTTTCTGTAAGCTACTGCACGAGGAATATTCCAAGAACGGAATACAGCTTCAATTGCTTCTTGAAGTTGTACGTATGGATCTTGAGGGAAATCCTTGCCTGTAACTTCTTTGATAACGTTTTTATAAACAGGAATAAGAGATTTCCAGCCTTCTGCTGAAATTTCTGTATCAGACTTAACGCCTTCTCTTTCCTTAACTTTTTCAACTTCTGATTCAAAATATTTTTGTCTGTCCATTTCCCAAGCTACAGAACCGAACATTGTCAAAAATCTTCTGTATGAATCGTAGCAGAATCTAGGATTGTTAGTTAATTTAATCATAGCTTCTACAGTTTCATCGTTTAAACCTAAGTTCAAAATAGTTTCCATCATACCAGGCATAGAAACTCTTGCACCTGAACGAACTGAAACTAAAAGAGGGTTTTGTGTATCACCAAACTTTTTACCTGTTTGAGTTTCAACGTCTGCCAAAGCCTTTTTAACTTCATCCATAAGACCTTCAGGCATTTTATTACCATTATTAATGTAATCCATACAAGTTTCAGTTGTGATAGTAAGTCCCGGTGGAACTGGTAAACCTAAATTTGTCATTTCAGCAAGGTTAGCACCTTTACCGCCTAATAGGTTGCGCATATCTGCATTACCTTCACGGAACAGCCATACTCTTTTTTGAGTCATTAGTTTCTCCTTTTTTAAATAAGTAATACGCTCTTTTTTTATTTCTTTTTCAGTAATATAAGCGTAACATGAAGAAAGCTTGATGTATATATTAAAATGTTAAGTTTTGTATCGTGTGATGTGATTTTTTAGCAAATTTTTAATTTGGGGTGTTTTAATAGAAATGTAGCGTAATAAAGTACGGAGGTTTTAATATGACATCAATCAACCCTATAGCTGCGTTTAAGGGTATTAAAAATGCTTTAAATAAATTGGGAAAAAACAAAAAAATGACAGCTCAAATGGAACAAATAGCTGGTTTAACTCGTGCAAATCAGGTTAAAGATTCTACTGTATTAAAAGAAATTGTTTTAAAAGAAACTGCATTAGGACACAATGATTTCGTAAAAGGTTTGTTATCAAGCGAAGCCGCTAAGAATCTTTATAAAAAGTAATTGAATTGATTCGGTGGGGAAAGCGTTAGCGTCCCCACCAAATTTTTATATTGTTTTTGATATAAAATATTCCTATGGCACTTATAGAAATCAAAAATATTGTAAAAACATACAAAACAGGCGATGATTGTTTTAATGCCCTAAACGGCGTATCTTTTTCTGTGGAAAAAGGTGAGTTTGTAGCAATTATGGGAACATCCGGTTCAGGTAAATCAACTTGTATGAATACTCTAGGCACGCTAGATAGACCAACAAGCGGAAGCTATTATCTTGATGGAGTTGATGTGTTTTCACTTAATCAGGAAGAGTTATCTGAAATTCGAAACCAAAAAATTGGTTTTGTATTCCAAGGTTTTAATTTGATATCAAGAACTTCTGCAATTGAAAATGTTGAGCTCCCAATGATTTATAAAGGTATTCCTGAAGAAGAGCGTCATAGACGAGCAAAAGAGGCTTTAGAGATTGTTGGTTTGAAAAATCGTGAAACTCATATGCCGAATCAAATGTCAGGTGGTCAACAACAACGTGTTGCGATTGCAAGAGCGTTGGTAAATGATGCGCCTTTGATTTTGGCGGATGAACCGACAGGTAATTTAGATACTAAAACCAGTATTGAGGTTATGGAATTTTTTGTACGCTTAAATCAAGGTTTTGGTGACAAAGAAGGTAAAACAATAGTTTTGGTAACACACGAACCCGATATTGCTGAATATTGTTCAAGAGTAATCCGCTTTAAGGATGGAAATATTGTTTCGGATTTGCCAAAAGACGAATGGATGAAAACGAGAAATAGAGAAACTTAAACCATCTTGTGTTATCATAAGATTATGAAGCGAAACACATATCTTAACGGAAGCGTTAAAAACGGTAATATAATGCGTTGGCCAATAAATAACTTGTTTGTTTATGTTGCGCCGATGAAATTTTACTCAAAACCCGGCGAAGATGCTAAATATCGCAAAATGGTTTTGGACGCGTTTTCGGTGTGGTCTGCTGCGACAGGTGGGAAATTAAAATTCAGAGTCACAAATGTTTTGCTTGAATCTAATATTAATGTTGACTGGAAGCGTGTCGACAGACAAGCTTTAGGACATTGTTATTTTAGTTGGGATGCGCAAGGCAGATTGTACGGCGCAGAAGTTTCAATCGGACTTACAGACGGTAGAATTCATCAACAATATGATAGTGATATAGAAGTTTATCACACGATTTTACACGAAGTCGGTCACGCACTAGGGTTAAATCACAGCCCTTATAAAAGTGATATCATGTATACTCCGCACCAATATGGCGTTTCTGCGCTTTCCGAAAATGATAAGCTTTCTATAAATTGGCTATATCGACTCCAAGCTGGAGCCTCTGTTAAACAAATCGCCTCAAAATATGGTATTTCAACTTCAACTGATATTGATGCTGTCATAAGAAAAATAGAATCAAAAAATGAAAATAAAGATGAACAACCAAGAATACAAATATCAACTAATCGTGATTTATTAACAGAAGCTACTAATATCGGCGATTTGAAGCGTTATAATATGATGTTGCAAAATATTTCTCTTTCTTCAAATGTTAAGAATTATTTAAATAACAATCGCCAAAAATAAAAAATAGGCAATTTTCTTAAAAAAAAATACTTTATTATACTATCCAGTTGTTAAAAACCTAAGGTTATAGTATAATGGAAGTCAATCCTATGAATTTTAAATCTAGTGTATTATACAATCGCAAAGTTGAGCAGGCGAATACAAAAAATCCTGCCAATCCATTGAGGCTGAAAGCTAATTTATCAAGTTTGGCAGCTCTTTCAAGCTACAATCAAGTTACTACGAAGCCGAAATTTGATTATGATTCTATGGAAATTTTAACGAAAGTTGACGCATTATCAAAATTAATCCCTCAAGAATTAAATATTCCCTATAGTTTTAATCCAAATGAAATAAACGGAGAAAGAATAAATTCTAAAGATGGAAAGTTATTATGTATAAGAGAATATGATAACGAAATCGTTAGAGATTATATCCCGGCAAAAAATGGTGAAAAAATTTCTCAAATCATAGAACGCGATAGGCGAAACGGTTCTATAATAAGTAAAATAGAAAAAGTCCAAAAAGAAAACGAAGAGAAAATAAATCTCACCGTGTATGATGAAAAAATCAACGACAAATACATAATGTATCAAATAACCCATGGAAATATCGGAAGTATTACCGAATTTTCTGCAAACGGGAAGAAGTTTCGGACGTTAATAAAAGATGTTTACACAAACAAACCGCAGCGTTATATGGAAGCAAAAGAAGATGAACAAGGCGAATTTGTATTTACGGATGCAAAATTAAGTTCAAATCTGAACATCAGTGAAATAAAAAAAATATCTTCAAACAAAGAAGTTTGCATTAGGTATGAAGGTGTTAATAAAATTGTAGATGTAAAAAATAAATTTATTGAGAATTAAAATTAGATAAATATTTTATTGAGTCTGACTTTAATATGTTATAATTATTCTGCATAATGAAGCAGAGGATTTTATATGAAAAAAGTAACATTAATTAAAGGTGATGGAATTGGACCTGAAATTACGGATTCAGTGATGAAGATTATTAATGCAGCTGGCGTTGCAATTGATTGGGATGTTCAAACTGCCGGAGCAGATTTAATTGAAACAGAAGGAACTCCACTTCCTCAAAGAGTTTTAGACTCTGTCAAACAAAATAAAATTGCTTTAAAATCACCAGTAACAACACCTATCGGCAAAGGTTTCCGCTCTGTCAATGTTCAACTCAGAAAAGAGTTGGATTTATATGCAAACCTAAGACCTTGCTACAATTTACCAAACGTAAAAACTCGTTATGATAAAGTTGATATTGTAGTTGTTAGAGAAAATACCGAAGATTTATACGCTGGAATTGAACGCCAAGTTGATGAGGATACCGCAGAGAGTATCAAAATTATTACAAGAAAAGCATCAGAAAGAATTGCAAAATTTGCGTTTGATTATGCGATAAAAAATAATCGTAAAGAAGTTTGTGTTGTTACAAAAGCCAATATTTGTAAGCTTTCCGATGGATTATTTTTGGAATGTGCAAGAAAAATTGCTCAACAATATCCTCAAATTAAATTTCGCGAGATTCTTGTTGATAACTGTTGCATGCAGCTTGTACAAAATCCAAATCAATTCGATGTATTATTGTTGCCAAATCTTTATGGTGACATTGTTTCAGACCTTTGTGCAGGTTTGATTGGTGGTTTAGGAATTGCTCAAGGTGCTAATATTGGTGAAAATTATGCAGTATTTGAACCGGTTCACGGTTCTGCGCCTGATATTGCAGGGCAAGACAAAGCAAATCCTACTGCCATGCTTATGTCTGCGATTGAAATGTTAAATTATATCGGCGAAAACGAAGCTGGAACAAGAATCCGATTGGCTTTATTTGATACGCTTGATGCGGGAATAAAAACGGTAGACTTGGGCGGCGGTGCAAGTTGCAGTGAATTTACACAAGCTATTGTTGATAGGCTGGTTGTGCTAGAAAAATAGAATTTTGATTTGATATTTAAAAGAAATAAGGCGTGTCAAAATTGACACGCCTTATTCAAACTTATTCTAAAAATCGTTAATTACTTACCGTTAACAACTTCTTTGAATTTTTTACCAGCTGAGAATACAGGAACTGTTTTAGCAGGGATTTTGATTTCCTTACCAGTTTGTGGGTTTCTGCCGTTTCTAGCAGCTCTCTTGCGAGGTTCGAAAGTACCAAAACCAACAAGAGTAACTTTTTTACCTTTAGAAACTGTTTTTTGAACTGTTTCGATTAAAGCTGATAAAACTTCGTTAGCTTCTTTTTGAGTAACTTTAGATTTCTTTGAAATTTCTTGTACTAATTCTTCTTTGTTCATTGTTAAAACTCCTTTCTTCTATTTACAAACTCTATTATACAAACTCCAAACAATAATGCAAGTCTTTTTTTCTTCAAAATACTTTATATATCTAGCTTTTAGACCAACAGCACAAAAAGTACAAAAAATCAACGACTTTTTGAATTAAGTTGGATTGCCTAAATAGGAGCGGTTTTAGGAGATTGTTGGGCTGAAAGCCCAACCTTGCTTACCAACTTGTTATTTTATTCCTGAATATTGATAATGCTTCCTTTGTAATCTTCATCAGTTTCATAAGCGTGTTGAAATTTTTGTGATTGTTGTGATTTTCGAAGTTCAGCCTGAACTTCTTCCATGCCTTTTTCAAGCTTTTTGATGTTTTGCAACTCTAATGTTCTTATTTCATCCAAAATTTCATCAGCTTGTTTTTGTTCTACAGGCGTTAATTCTAAAAACTTACGCATGCATTTACAACTCAAAAACAGCTGTTCTCGGCTCTTAATCATAGTAATTGCGCTATCAAAATCTTCATTGTCAATCATGCGAGAAATATCAAGTGAGCCGTTTTTAAGCTGTTGGTATTGTAGCATTAATTGCTCAAATTGTTGTTCGTCTTGCATAGGCTTCCTTTCTACTGTTGGTGAGAATTATTACTATTTAACAGCTGTTCCTGCATAGCCTGTTCTAAAGTTGTTACACCGCTTTTAATATCAATGGCTTTTTGAAATCCCCAGCGAATATTAGAAACATCTTCAATCACAACATCAATTAAAGCCGCATTTCGCTGAACATTTGCTTTAATAAGGTTCATTGCCATTTTGTTATACAATTTAAATAATTGCTTAGAAACATCATTGCCGTTTTCTAAATCAATCGTACGCATTAGCTCTCGTATAATTTTCCTTGCACCATCAATATTTATAGAACGCTCCTTCAAATTGCCTTCTGCAATCGCTATTTTTGCTTTTTGTAGAAATTGCAATGCACCATCAAACATCATAATCATAAGTTTTTCAGGCGTTGCCGTATTAACGTTACTCGCCTGATATTGTTTTATATATTTGTTATAAGGATTTACTGGTGGCATCTAAACCTTCTTATTTATAAATATTCCTGAAGCCATGTTTAGCCTTTGCACTAACTCTCCAAGTTCATTACCGGAAATTGTTTCGATTAATCGATTGGTAGCACTGTCATATAATTCTATTATATCATCTTTTACATTTAATTTAACATAAAAATCTTTGTTAGGATTTTCAATATCTTCAACATCAACTAAATCATCTGCATTAGTATCATCTTTTGGTTCTACAAAACCATCCTCAAAAGTATCTTGCGGACTGTTCTTACTTTGTTTTTTGCTGTTTTCGTCCCCTTCGTCCTTTGCTCGAACTCGTTGATTTTGACTAAGTCCGTTGACCTGGCGGTTTGAGTTTACCTGCTCAGCTTGCATTGCTTGCTCAGTCTTACTGGCAATTTCTGCGGAGGTGGATTCTTTTACTACACCTGTATTTGCGATAGACAAACCGTCCATGCCCATATATTAAACGTCCTTTACAAATATTAACTTTTATTGTTTGTTTTTATGAATTGCCTTGTCGCCAACTTTTAACGTCATTCCTCGCAATAACACACGCTTACAGATTTTCGGTCTTTGCTTCTCGTGGCAATCCATTTTAATGTACTTATTAACTTTTATTATCTTATGATATAATTTGTTTGTAGTTATCATATAAAAGAAGGATATATTTCATGAGTAAGAGCTTATTTATAGATTTTATGGAAAAAATGCTTGCTTTCCCTCTTTGGATTAAGCAAACAATCTTCTTAAATTTGTCAAACGATTTGACAAATTATTTAAGTAACGAATTCTTGGATTTGCCCGAAGGCGAATTGTTCCATATTTATAAGCCTGCTCTTTCTGATTTGGGTCAAAACGAACTTTTGACAAAAGAATCTAAATTCGATGAAAGTATCTATGCATTTATGAATTGCTGTTCAAAAGGCATGTCGTTGATTGAAATTGCAATTGAAAACAATTTTACAATGGAAGAAGTTGCAAAAGCTTTTACATTCTGCAAAACTTCAGGCTTCTTTTCTAACGAAGTTCCAAATCTTGTTAGCGCGATTGCAGGATTTATTGCGGGAAAATACAGAACAGGTGAATATTTTATCCGCGCAGGTAAAATGACAATTGAACAACTTGATGAAGTTCTTGATAAACAAAAAGAAATGAACGAGTCAGGCAAACACGTATTCATAGCAGAATTGATGGTTCAAATGGGCTTTGTGAGAGAAAAAGACGTAAAGAGTATTATCTTTATGAAAGAAGAATCAGGAAAAAGATTTTCGCTTAATCCTGATGATATTCCTACTCTTGCTTTAGAAAAAGAAAGTTTTGATATCAGAGTTGAAAATACGCGTTTGAAGGAAGAAAACGAAATCCTTAAACAGAAAATGGATGCGCTTCTTACTTTTATTAAAGACCACAAAGAAGAATAATGGGGTTAATGGATGCGTATTGAATATGTTAGGGATGGTTTGGTCGAAGAGCTTCATGAAGGGCTTTTTATGCTCTCAACCGAGCCCTATGACACAATTCCTTACTATTTACGTTCTTGCGCAAAACCTTTACAAGCAACGCTTTTAATTGATTACGGCATAGATTTAACAGAAGAAGAGCTTGCACTATGTTGCGGTTCGCATGCCGGTGAAGAATGTCATATTAGAGTTGCCAAACAAATTTTAGAAAAATTCGAAATTGATGAAAAGTATCTAAAATGCGGAGTACATCTCCCACTTGCTCGAAGCATGCAAGATAAAATGCTTTTGAGAGGTGAAAAGGCTAGAGCAATCCACAATAATTGTTCGGGCAAACACATCGGTTTTTTGGTTATTTGTAAAACTAAGGGATGGGACATGGAAACTTATGATAGACCTGAACATCCTCTGCAAATTGCCATAAAAAATAAAATAAACACTTTAACCTCTCTTCCTTGCCCTACGGGAGAGGGTTCAAAAGAAGGGGCAACACAGCCTTATCCCGTTACAACAGACGGTTGCGGAGTTCCAATACTTAGCATGCCATTAAAAAACATGCTAATTGGCTACAAGAATTTACTTCAATACGAAAAAATCATAAACGCAATTCAAAAATATCCTTACATTTTTGGCGGTGAAAATCGCTTGGATACAGAAATTATTGAAAAAACTCACGGCTTAATTGCAAAAGTCGGAGCCGGTGGACTTTGTATTGTTTTTAACGTAAAAGAACAAATTGGATTTGTCGTAAAAATCAATGACTGCTCAATGGAAGCCAGACGTTTTGCAGTTTTAGAAATGATTAACCGTTTGGGCTGGGGAAATATAGAGTTCGATAAAACTATCAAAACACTGCATGGGCAAGTAGTTGGTGAAATTAAAGTAATACAATAATTGAGTGCTATTTTTATTTATATAAAATCTTATTTATTCTGAGATTTTTTTACATTCATAAAATCACGTCTGCAATTTTGCATATCATTTTCAAAATTTTGATACATTTGTTGGTAAATAGAAAGTTGTTTATCTGTCACATCTGCGCAATTCATAAGTCTTTTAATAAAGCTTTGTGCGGTTCTATTATAGGTCATAGAGTATTCGTATTTATCTTTTGCTGATAAATTATTGTTAACTTTAGCTCGATATTTATTTACAAATTTCTCGTATTCATTCCATACATCATTAACTTTTTCTTCCGAGCCTTTGGCTTCTTCGTTTTTTATACTTTGCATTTCCATTTTGATTACAGATTTTTTGTTTTGCCAATAAATTTTTAAATCTTCAGAAATGTCATCACAAGCAAGCATTCTATCAATATATGAGATTGCTAACTCTTTTTCCGAAATTGTCGATGTACAGTCGGGTACATTTTTGTCAAATTCTGCAAAAACTTCTTCAAATTTTTCAGATTTACTGTTGTTTAAACTAACAGTGTCTAAAGTTGTTTTGGATGTTAATAAAGACTTTTCAGTTTCTTGTTGTTTTACAGCGAACTTTATTCCACCAAAGTTTTTAAATAGATTTGAGATCTGATTTATTTCTGTCATAAAATAATACTCCTTATAGATAAGTTAACGGCAAGTTTTGTAAAAACTTTAGGATATGTTAAGAAATTGTTACATAGCAAATGTTGATAACACCCTCTCCCGCCTTCGGCACCCTCCCCCCAAGGGAGGGAACTAAAGTCGTTCAATTAGCGTAAACTTGATTACGTTCAATTAGCACAAGTTACTCCCTCCCTTGGGGGAGGGTGCCGAAGGCGGGAGAGGGTATTATTAACCTTTACCCCAAATTATTCCTCTTAGGAAAAATACTGCTATTCATAGACGCATTGTGCTGTTCATTTTTTATTTCGGCAATTTCACCTTCAATAATTTCAATTTCTTTTTTTATGCTACTTTTGATTTAGCCGGGCAAACAGGATGCTGCAATATCTTCTTTTTAGCAGCAATTGCTTTTTCTTTCTCTTCAACAGTAGAGGTTTGCTCTGGAATACCTCTATAAGCGTTTTTCACAAATTGGTCAAACTTGTTTATTGAAACTCCAGCCATATAAGCTCCTTTCTTGTTGGGTAAATGTAGTAACAGAATTTATTTTAAGGGTAAATAAAATTCTGCTGAAAATTTTAAGAATTGTAAATATTTTTTTAATTGAGTCAAATATTTTTTTTCACAGGATTTAAAGTCTTTGAAAATGTGTAAGGAAAAATTATGAAAATTTCATCTAATTATCACCAACAATTACCTATATCAGCAACAAACAAGGAAGAAAAAAATCCAACTTTTGAAGCACATAAAATGTTACCAAAGTTTACTAAAAAAGCTAAGTTGGGAGCAGTAACAGCTTTATTTTTATTGCCGACACTTGGAATTATAAACCATTGTAATAATACAAATAATATTGAAGTTGTTGATACGCCTATTGATACAACCGCTTTAAAAAACTATTTGGATAAAACGCCTGCTACAACTCATATTGTCGAAGCAGGTGAAAATCCGGGAAGCATTGCAAAGCAATATAACATTTCTACAATGCGTTTATTAGATGCTAATAACATGAAATCAGGTGATATCATTAATGTTGGTGATACATTAAAAGTGCCTGAATCATATACAGTAAAAAACATTAATAACGAGGCTGATTTGGCTAATTTTACCGGCTTTGACAAAGAGTTTTTAGATGATTTTATCCAAATGGAAGGAAAAAGAACTGAAGTTTATAAAGATATTAATGGAAATAAAACAATAGGGATTGGACATTTTATTACTCCAGAAGAAGGGAATAAATTTGATAATAAAACTTTAAGTGATAAAGAAATTTTCACAATGTTAGGGCAGGATATTATTAATAAAGATTTAAATTTAGAAACAATCATTGATAAAAAAAGTTATAAATCTATGCCATCACATCTTAGAGAATCTGTTATGGACCTAGCTTTTAACAAAGGCGAAGGTGCAATTAGTGATAATAAAAAATTAAGAGATGCTCTCAATAATAAAGATTATGTAACTGCAATTGCAAATTTGAATCAAGATTATTCAATAGTAACAAAAGCAAATGGTGAAAAAGTCAGAAAATATGCGAGTGGATTAAGCAAACGTCGTTTGTTTGATATGTACAATGCTTGCAAAATATTTAAACGCGGAATTCCTGATAAAGTTTTAGCATCTGCAAAACAAGTTTATGCAAACGGTTTGGTGCAAATGGAAAAAGAGGTTAAGGAAGGAAAAATTTCTGCAAATGCTTATGAGAACGTAAAAGCTGAATATAAAGGCCTTGCATACAAATGGTATAACGGAAAAATTGGTAAAAAATCAGAAGGTTTAGATATACAAAAAACAACAAATATAAAACCTGTTGTACCGAACATGGATACATCAAAAAAAGTTTACATAAATGGTGAACCAACAACTTATACAGTAAATTCTTTATATGACGATTGGAAAGCAAATGCAAAAGCTAAACTTAGATATATTGCCAGACCAATGCCTGAAATAGACGCAAACGGAAATATAAAAGCATTGGTAAAAACTCTAAATCCGACCGGCAAAGGAAGATTAAACGGTAAAACAATTATTATCAACCCGGGACATGGTGGGGCTATGAATTACAAAGACAAAAAGACAGGGAAATTAAATACCAATTTTGACCCCGGAACAAGTAATGCTGTAATGGATAAAAAGAATCCAAATAAAGAAACGAATAATTTTATTGCTAATGCAGGAAAATCTTTAGAAGAATGGGTTGTAAACGAACGTATCGCAAATGTTTTAGTTGAAAAAATCAGAAAAGAAGGTGGCAAAGTAGTTTTTGTTCAAGGTTCTGTTTACAGTGCTCAAAAAGCAATAAAAAACATTCAACAAAGCCAAAAAGTTAATATGATAGTTAGTTTACACAGCAATTCTGCCGAAGATTCAAGAGGTATCTTTGTTATTGGGAACAAAAGAGGCGGTGTTATTGATAAAGGCGATTTGCAGTTAGCTGAAAAAATTAAAAATAAAATGAATCAAGACAGTTGGTTTAAAGGAATTACTCACTCAAAATCACAGTCATTAGGTGTATTGTCTTTGGACGGTACTCATACTTCACCTGTTCCCGGAGTTCTGATTGAAACCGGAAACTTGAAGAACGAAAAAGATGTGGCCAACTTGAATTCAAGCGACTTTAAAAATAGAATGGTTGAATCCATTTTTGCAAGTATTAAAGAAACTTTGAAATAAAATCTAACAATTAATTTCTAAGTTCGGATTTTTTCTAAACCAAGTTAATTGACGTTTGGCATAGTTTCTTGAATGTTGCTTCAATTTGTCCAAAGCACTATCCAGCGTTGCTTGACCATCAAGATAGGTCAAAATTTCTTTGTAACCTATTGTGTCAACGATATTGCCAATTCGCCCGTGTTTTGCTATAAGATTTTTTGTTTCGTCAATAATTCCCATCTCAACCATAATATCAACACGCTTATTAATTCTATCATACAACCATTCTCTTGATGGAATTTCGGGCATTATCCACTCAACATTGTATTCAGGTTCTTTTTCAAGTTGGATTTCAGAAAGCGGTTTTTTAAGAGTTTTAATAAGCTCTAATGCTCTTATAATTCGCCTTAAGTTAGCGTCCTTTATTCTTTCATAAGTTATTTTGTCAACTTTTTCCAATTCTTCCAGCAAATCTTCTTTTGAGCGTTTTTCTAAATTTGCTCTTAATTCAAAATCCGTTTCAACTTTTGGCAGGTCATAATGTTCTAAAAGCACTCTAAAATATAAGCCAGTTCCACCCGCTACGATTGGAGTTTTATTGCGCGATAAAATATCTTCAATTGCGCGTTTTGCGTCTTCTACATAATTACCGGCAGAATAATTAAATTCAGGCTCAACAATATCTATCAGGTGATGTGGAATTCCTTCGCGTTCTTCCATTGTGGGTTTAGCAGAAGCAATATCAAAACCTTTGTAAACAAGCCTTGAATCAGCAGAAACAACTTCGCCATTGAGTTTATGGGCAAGTTCTATTGCTAATTTGGTTTTTCCGCTTGCTGTCGGGCCTACTACTGCTATTACTTTTGGTTTCATAATTATATTCTACCGTAAAATCTAAAACTATGTTATAATGTGGGCATGTTAAAACGAATTATTGCAACAATTTTATTATCAATGTCAATTTCTGTTTACGCAGCAGAAATTCCGATTGACGCAAAACTTGATTACAATCAAGGTATAGATTTTTATAAATTAGGAATGTATGAAAGAGCTATAGAATCTTTCCGCTCTGCTATCAGAACATATCCTGATTACATTGATGCGTATTATAATTTGGCTACAATTTTGGAATATTTAAAACAATATGCTGAAGCTTTAAATATTTATAAACAAGTATATTTAAGAAATCCGAACGATTACGAAGTTATTTATAAATTAGCTTTGATGAGTTCTAAAATAGAAGATTATACAAAAACCGCAGATTATTTGCGTTTGATACCGCAGTCAAGCAGTTATTATGCAAGAGGTCAAGAGTTAGCAGAATCTATTAAGATTTCAACAACACTACCGAAACCACAATCAAACACACCTTCAAAAATTGCAACTCAATCAGGAATTTATGAAAACATTTTGAGTCCAACTGGAGTTACAACTGATAATCAGGGCAATATTTATGTTGCAACTTTCTCTGATAATTCAATCATAAAAATTACGCCTGACGGCAAAAGACAGGTATTCCTGAAAAGTGCACTAATCAGCGGTCCAATCAGCTTGGCGAGCGACAGCGTCGGAAATATTTATGTTTCCAACTACAATACAAATAACGTTATAAAAATTACTCCTCAAGGTGTAGCGTCTGTGCTTGTTTCAAAAATTGATAAGCCTTACGGATTACATGTCGAAGGAAATATGTTGTTTATAACTTGCCAAGGTTCAAATTCAATTTTAAGACAGAAGTTGTAAAACTAATCTAACAAAGAGTTAAATTCTTTAGAAAAATCTGTCTGTTTAAGCTCAATTAACGGCAAATTGTATTCATCAGCAAGTTTTTTAACTTTGATGTCATAGTTTATCGCAAGTGCTTTTACGCCGGATTTAATTGCAACAACGTTAGCATGAAATCTCATGCCTATAAGAAATTCTAAGTCTGAAATTTTTTTAAAAACTTCGTTTACGGAAAGCCCTTTTATAACTTCAACATTTTCTAAACCTTTTTTATACAAAATTCTTGCGAATTTTTCACATACAGCTAAATCAATGCTATCTTGAAAAGATAAAACTTCTATTTTTTTGTCAGAAAATTTTTTTACTATTTCATCTGCCAAAGCATTTAAAAATTTTTCGTTTAAAGTCGGATAACTTCTTAATTGTACGCCAACAATTCCTTTGTTATTTTTCTTAGGCAAATCCAAATCAAAAATAGGGTCAGGTTTTAATTCCGCATCAATTTTCCAACTTTTTAAAAGCTCTTGTGATTTTTTATCACGCACTGATATTTTTGATGCACGCTTTAATGCAATTTTTGTCAAAAATTGTCCGAACTTAGAATGAATCGGACCGATTCCTTGTCTAAAAATTTCAACTTTTTTGCCAAAGAATAAAGCGCAATAAATTACGCCGAGATAATATAAAAGGCTTTTAAAGCTTGTTACGTCCTGCAAAAGGCTCCCGCCTCCTGACACTAAAACATCTGCGTCTTTTATTGCATTAACAAATTTTAACATCGGTACAGAATTTACATTGTATAATTGAGCGGTTTTTTCAGGGTTAGAAGAAATCAAAGTGATTTTTTCAGCACCTTTTGATTTTAATTTATCAACTAAAACATGTGCTATTGCTTCATCTCCGAAATTATCGAAGCCGATATAGCCTGAAACAACGTATTTTGTCATTAAACATTCTCCAAAACATTTTTTAAGTAAGGAATTGATTGTATTGCGCCGAAATTTTGTGTCTGCAAACCTGAAACAACCGCAGCAAATTTTGTGGCTTCCGCAGGCGCGTAGCCGTTTGTAATTGCGTATAAAAATCCGCCATTAAATACATCGCCTGATGCCGTTGTATCAATAGCTTTAGATGTGTTATAAAATTCCGTAAAGCTAATATCGCCTTTATATCCTGTATAATAACCGTTATCGATATGAGATTTTACAACAACGATTTTAACTCCTTTATCCCAGAAATAATTCATAACCTTATCAATTGATTCGACGTCATAAAGTCTTTCTGCATCATTTTTAAGGCTCAAAAATATGATATCAGTATAATCTACTATTTCTTCAAAATATTCTTTTGTGTCGGTAGAATTCATAAAACAAGATGTGTAATTCGGATCATAAGCCGTCATTACATCATTTTCTTTTGCAAGTTTAAATGCGCTGTGTACAAGTTCTCTTGAACTTGCAGAAAGCGATTGAACAACGCCTGTTGAATACACGAGTTTTAATTTTTTTATGCAGTCTTCATTTAAATCATCAATAGATAATTTAGTTGCGGCGGTTTTTCTCTTGTAATATAAAAGTTCTTTTTTTTCTGGTGTACGAGAAACAATGTACATGCCGTTTTGCTCTTCGTTTGCCTTGATTAAAGAAGTGTCAATATTTTCTTTATTTAAGCTTGAAAGTATAAATTCGCTAAATCCGTCGTTGCCGACTTTGGTTACATAAGTGACTTTACCGCCCAATCTTGCGATTGCAACCGCAGTCGTTACAGTATCTCCGCCAAAATACTTGTTAAGCGTTGAAGTGTCAGCAAGCGTTCCGTTTGAGGAAAGCTCAATTAAACATTCGCCGATTATTGCGATATCTACTTTTGGCTCCATTTAGTATAATCCTTTATTTCAAGTAAAATTTCTTCTGTGCGGTTTGTGATTTCTTTTGGAGTGAATCCGTTGTAGAAGTCACGACCGATGCCAACAGCTGTCGCGCCTGCTTTAATATAAGTTACCGCGTCGCCCAATTTAATATTTCCCATTGGCATTAAGTTCAGAAATGGCATTTGTCTTAAAATATCTTCTATGTATTGAACACCACCCATTGCGTCTGTTGGAAATAATTTAATTAAAGGAATTCTTGATTTCCATGCGTTGTATGCTTCATTAGCAGTTGAAGCTCCTGCAATAAATGGCACTTGTTTGTTTTTAGAAATTTTCACCATGTTCATTTGAAAAATTGGTGAAGAAAACAATTTCGCACCACATTCAAGTGCAGCGTCTGCTTGCATAGAGGTAATAATTCCACCTGCGCAAACATTTGCGAATTTTGAAACTTCTTGAATTGCTTCATAGATTGAAGGGTTCTCAACATTGATTTCTAAAACTCTTATTCCACCATCTACTAAGGCTTTTGCTATTTCTATTGTTTGACTTGCTTCTTTGCATCTGATAATCGGATAAATCTTATCCTGACCAATCATTTGTATGTAATTTTCACTCATTTATATATCCTCTTTGGCTATATTATAACATAACAATTAAAATGGAGTCTTCTTTAAAAAAAAGGAATCGTTAATGAGGCTTTGTGATAAAAACTTACTGGTGCAAAGAATTGCACCCCACCTTTCTAAATTAAAAATGGATAATGGACAATTGAAAATTATTTAAAACGATTTTCCATTTTCTACTTTCAAATTTCCATTGAAAAAAACAGGGTGCAATTTTTTGCGCTATTAACTGTTATCCTGTTTTTAACCTTGCTCAATCCAACTTCTGATTTTTTCGCCGGCTTCGCCTTCGTCTACGCCGTCAAATTCACGTTTAAGTTCTCTTAACGCATCGCGAATTTCGGCTCCTGAAGTTGGAATTGCAACAGGTTTGTTTTGCTGTTCCAACAAACCTTGTTGAAGTTGTGATTGTTTTTCTATCATATCAGCAGCGTTGACGCTCAAATCTTTGATTTGTTTTTCCTGTGCTTCGTTCATTTCTCTTAATCGCATCAACTCTTCTTCTTGAGCAGCTTTAGCTGCATTGATTTTTTGAGTTAAAGCCTTGTGTCCAAAGAATAGACCGAATGCAAGTAATGCAATTGCTAACCACCAAGGATTTCCGTGCTCAGCCTTAATTGGTGCTTTAACGTTCTTATCACCCGCCATGAATGGATCTAAAGAATCAGCAAAAGCGATTGTTACATTTTCAGGATCTGCTTTAGGGCTTGCAGCGTGTGCAACTAACTCTTTCAATTCTTCCAAAGTCAATTCAACAGGCAATGCATCTTTTTCTAAAGTTACAGCAATTGAAATTTCTTCTAAAGTTCCCGGTGACATATATTCATTTGTTTGAACTTTTGTTACACCATACTGGGTTTCACGCGCTGTTCTTGAATAGCTTCTGTTTTGTGTAGAATCTGAACTTCCTGCAGGCAAACCATTTGGAAGATAAACGCTTACAGCATTTGTATTCTTATTAACGTCCTGTGTTTGATCACCTAATCCTTCAGAGAAAGTTTGTTCATTAACAGCGGCTTTCTTTTCAGGGTCGTAAGCAATTGTAAATTTTTCAACAGGTGCTTGTTTAAGGAATGTGCTAACCGTTGCAACATATTTACCCTGACCGATTAATCTGTTCAATTGAGTTTGAACTTTTTCTTGCATATATTTATCGTTTTCTTGAAGTTTTGCAAGCATTTCGGATTGAGCATCAATCATACTGTTATAAACGTGTCCATTTGTATCTGTAATTGAGATGTTTTCTGCTTTCAAGCCTGAAACACTACCTAATAACAAGTTAGAAACAGCTTTTATCGTTCCCATGTTAAGAGTTTGACCAACATCAACTTGAAGTTGAACAGTAGCGGTTATCGGTTTTTGCATAGAAGAAAACATTGTTTGTTCCGGAATAGAAATAAATACAGACGCGTTTTCAATTCCGTCAATTCTTCTTATTAATCGCGCAAGTTCGCCATCCATTGCACGAACTAATCTAATTCTTTTATCTTCCTTTGTGGAGGTAAAATCACCTTTATCAAAAATTTCTAATCCAACGTTTTGGTCATACAAACCACTTTCAACGATTACCATAATAGCTCTATCACGTTGTTCGGTTGTACATTTTTTCATCCCCGGGGTACAGTCGCCTTTTTTAAGTTTTAAAACAGATTTTGTACCATCAACCGCACGAGCCGCAACAATATTGTTTCTTGCTAATAGGGCTTGAATTTCTAAAGCTTTTCCTAAATTGTCGGTTGTAAGTAAATCAACGTCTTCTTTCAAAGGTTCTTTACTTACATCAATTTGTTCATCTTTGGATTTATTAGACATTGCTAAAGACCCGCAAATGATAAAAACTACCAATACGAGTACAATACCACCGGCTACGGAGGCTAAAAGCACTTTATTTTCTAATAATTTTTTGAAATCCATATTCCTACCCTATATTATTATACACATACATATCAAATATGAGAAGTCTAAATTTGAATTTGCATTATTTTATCATACGCTTGGATGATTTTTCCTGTCGCAGTTGTTGCAACATTTACGGCAATTTCTGCTTTTGACATAGCAACCATAACATCATGAATATCGACGTTTTCAGAGCCCATCATAGCGTCTTTCAATAAGTTATCAGGAGCATTCATAGATGTATTGAGGTTTTCAACAAGTCCTGACATTACGCTTTGGAAGTCTGCACCAGCCGGTTCTTCGACACGACTCATTCTTGCAGATGGCATATCGCCCCAGCTATCAAGTTTTGTGTGCTGAATTCTTGCTTCTAAATCGTATCTTGGATAAAAACCGTTAAACATATAATTCACCTCTTTTTTATTGTTATCGGTTGGATTTTAGTTTTTTTGAGTAGGATTTGAGAAAATCATCTGATTGGAGGAGTTATTAAGTCGTTAGGTCGTTAAGTTCATTTTAGTTTATAGCCAATATTAAACTTTGCTTTACATTGAAAATATTTGATACGAACTTAACGACTTAATGACTTAACGACGACTTTCAATTCATCCGTTTGTACTATTTTTTTAATAATCCTTCAAGAAAAGTCAATATTGGTCGTTTTAAAAATTATGAATTTACATGAAGAATGCTTACTAAAATACTTATTAAACCCTTTGGATTTGCTAAAATCAACAGAGGTTTTGAAACTCAACAACACGCTGATTGAGAGAACAATTCGCGTTGATAAGCTTATTGCAAAGAACACAAAGATTAACTATACCGGAGCTTAAGTATTTTAGCTGAGCCAAGGAGAGGTAATCTTGAAAAATTTGGTAAAAACGAAGTGGTTTATTTTCGGAACTTATTTGTTGCTGGTTTTGGCGGCACTTTTAATAGGTTTCGTTTTGTTGCAGAATAACAGTACTTTAAGGCACGGGCTTGTGTCATTTTTTGATGTAGCTGAAAACAGAAGCTTTGATTATAGACAAGTGCTTCATATAAAAAGACATCCAAATCCAAATTCAGATATTGTGGTTTTGGCGGTTGATGATGCGAGCCTTGAATATTTATGGGACAAATATGGCGAATGGCCTATTCCGAGAAATGTTTACGGCAATATGATTAATTACTTGGAGGCTCAAAAACCTCAAGCAATAATTTTTGACTTGTTGTTTATCAAATCAATGCGAGCGTCTAAAGATTCTGATAATGCTCTAATTTCTGCAATGAATAAATATTCTAATATTTATACAGGTATGAATTTTGATACTCAAACATCAGATGTTAGAAAACCGATTGATTTGCCTGAGAGATTAGAAGTAAAACTTGAAAACAATTCTCATGTAAAAATCCCTCAAGAATATACAAATTGCAGACCAATTTTATCAGAGCTTCTTAATGGCAAAGTTAATGTAGGGATGACAAATGTTACAAGAAATAATGATGGGATAATAAGAACAGTATCTCCTTTTATTCCATACAAAGGGAAATACTATCCGTTCATCTCATTTAAAGCAGGTGCTGATTACTTAAATGAAAGCCATAATAACGAATTTACGATTGATAAATTTTCTAATTTATTAGTAAGTGATACAAAAATCCCTCTAACAAAAAATGGAGAAGCAATTCTTAATTGGTACGGTCCAAGTGAAACACATACAATGATTCCAATGTATAAATTGGTAAACGAAATGCAAGGTGGACAAAAGAGCGGTTATGATTTCAAAGATAAAATTATTATTGTAGGAACGACTGCAATGGCTTTGCAAGATAATAAAAGTGTTCCTGTGCAAAATAATGTTTACCCGGGAGTAGAAGTTCACGCAACATTCTTTAATAATATGTTAGACGATAATTTTATTCATAAAACTTCAACAATAACAAATGTGTTGATTATTGCAGGTGTTATAGCTTTGGTTGGTGCTATTGTAATGCTTTCAACTTCTACATTGTTTGCGTTTTTATCAACTTCATTATTTGCAATAGCATATTTATTTATTTCTTTTTATGCGATGGAATTATATAACTTGTGGATTCCTGTTGTATTACCGACATTGGCAATAATGGCAGCTTTTGCATTATCATTCCTAGCTAAATATTTAATGAAAGCCAGAGATTTTGAATATCAATACAAATTAGCTACAATAGATGGTTTAACAGAACTTTATAATCACAGATATTTTCAAGATACTTTAAGAAAGCAAATGGATATCGCAAGAAGATACAATCAATCTTTTTCATTGATTATCGCGGATATTGATTTCTTTAAGAAGTTTAATGACACATACGGTCACCAAGCAGGCGATGCGGTTTTAAGACAAGTTGCACAAATTCTTAAAAAGAACTCAAGAACAACTGATTATGTTTGCAGATATGGTGGTGAAGAAATGAGTATTATACTTCCTAACACTTCTGCAGAAGAAGCAATGAATCACGCAAACAGAATTTGTAAAGCAATTGCAGAAAAACCGTTTCATTTGACACCTGTAGATACAGCACCTGTAACAATAAGCCTTGGTGTTGCAACTTTCCCTGAAAATGCCCAAACTCCACAAGATTTAATTGAATGGGCGGATAAAGGTTTGTATTACGCGAAAGAACACGGTAGAAATCAGGTTGGAAGATATTGATTAAATGGATAATTGAAAATGGAAAGTGGAAAATTGTTTTAAAACATTATATTTAAAAGGGTGCGCTCGTGAGCGCACCCTTTTTCTTTCTGATAGGCAGTAGGGTGGGAAAAGCGTGAGCGGTTCCCACCTGTTTTTGGTGCAAAAATTTACACACTACGATTCTAAGAACTCCTAAGGGCAGATCTCTCACCCGAAAAACTAAGCTTTGTAAGAGTTCTACTTAATTTTCCATCCCCTCCTCCGGATAGTGCAGTTACCATTTATGCTTCACTTATTGGTTTCTTCCCTGTATAATAATTTTGTTCGGAGTGCAACAAATAAGGATTTATATGCAAGAAGTTAAAATAATTGGTGCCGGATTAGCGGGCTCGGAAGCTGCACTACAGCTTTCTAAAAAAGGAATTAAAGTAAAATTATATGAAATGCGTCCAAATAAAACTACCGGTGCGCATGTAACCGAAGATTGTGCAGAATTCGTATGCTCTAACAGTCTTGGTTCTGCCGATATTTCTAACGCTAGCGGACTTTTGAAAAAAGAAATGGAATTTTTAGGTTCAGAGCTTTTGAAAATTGCTTATGAAAATGCTGTTCCGGCAGGAAATGCTTTAGCAATTGCAAGAGAAGATTTTGCAAAAGCCGTAACTGAAAAAATCAAAAATGACCCAAATATAGAATTAATTAGAGAAGAAATTACAGAAATTCCTGAAGGAAATGTAATTATTGCATCAGGCCCTCTTACAAGTGACAAATTTGCTGATGCAATTCAAAATTTTACTAAGAGTGAACATTTACATTTTTTTGATGCAATTGCACCAATTGTTGAAGTTGAATCAATTAACTTTGACAAAGCTTTTTGGGCTTCAAGATATGATAAAGGAGAAGCCTCTTATATAAATTGCCCGATGAATAAAGAAGAGTATGAAAACTTCTATAATATACTTGTGAATGCTCCTCGAATTGAACAACATCAAGTTGATAAGAATTCAAAGTATTTTGAGTCTTGCCTTCCTGTTGAAGTATTAGCTTCTCGCGGAGTTGATACGCTCAGATTTGGTCCAATGAAACCAGTCGGACTTGTAGATAAAAGAACAGGTATAGAAAACTATGCAGTTGTACAATTAAGACAAGATAATTCTGCAAAAACTTTATTTAATCTTGTTGGTTTTCAGACAAACTTGAAATGGGGAGCACAAAAAGAACTTGTACATTCTATTCCGGGGTTAGAAAACGCGAATATTGTGCGTTACGGCGTTATGCACAGGAATACTTTTATCAATAGTTCACAAGTGCTTAATCCTACGTTAGAAACAAAAGCGCGCGAAGGGTTGTATTTTGCGGGACAAATAACAGGAACGGAAGGATATACAGAATCTATTGCAACAGGTATGCTTGCCGGGATTAATATGGCAAAAAAACTTTTAGGAGAAGCACAGCTTGTATTGCCGCGTGAAACGATGCTTGGAGCAATAACATTTTATATTACGGACAAAGCGCATTTAGAGCATATATCTTCAAGGGATAATTCGTTAAGATATCTTCCACCACAGCCGATTAATTCAAATTGGGGTATTTTGCCAACGATTGAACTTCCGAAAGGAGAAAGAAAAAATAAGAAGCTTAAAAATGAATTATTGGCGAAACGCGCGATTGATACATTGGAAAGTGTGATAAAAAGATAAAATGTTACAAAAGTTAAAAATTGCCTAAAAATCATGTTTTTTTAGGCAATTTTTTTTTAGAGAATGACTTTATATAAATAGTAAGGTTTATAAAGGTTTATTATTGTGACACAGATTAATCCAAATGTTAATCAATATAATAATATGCAATACAGGCAACAACAAGCTAATCAGCAACAACAGCCTGTAAAAATTCCGAGTTACTATTATGTGCCGGAAAATAGCCTGATGCACAAAAGTTTTAAGGAAACAGTTAAAGACGCGGATGCGATGGGAATGATGACTCCGTATATCGAACATCCTATTTTAACTTTAGCTACTTGGCTTGGTATTGGCGTTGGAATTGACGCGTATGCAAAAGCTTGTGGCGGAAAATATGAAGACAGCTTAGTTAAAAAGGCTGCAAATCTTGGTGACAGCATAGAAAATTCTAAACTTATTCAAAATAAACCTGTTCAAACCGTTTTAGGCGGCATTTCTTCACTTAAGAAAAAAGGTGGAAAAGTTGTTCAAAATAGTGCAATCTTAAGAGCAATGCGTGATACACCTTCTATGCCTGAATGGAGTATGGTTAAATCTCAAATGTTTAATCAAAAACAAGAGGTTGTTCAAGATTTTATTAAAATTGCTGATACATTGATGTTAGGACAAGATAAAAAAGAGCCGGGTTTTATGTCATTTTTTAAATCTTCAAATTCAAAACTTGGCGAATTAGGTTGTCCACAATTAAAAGATATTGGTTTGACTTCCGCAGAAAAGAAAATGCTTAAGTCTGCTTTTAACGTTGCAAAAGTTTCAGAAATTCCAGAAGAAAAAGCAGTAGTACAAGTACTTTTAAATCGTTTAGGACGTTCGCCTGAAGAAATTAAAAAAATTCAAACATTAGGTGATGGAGCTGTTGCTGCAACAAAAAAAGAAATCCTAAAAGAAATGGGATTAAACGTAAAACAGCTTAATGAAATAAAAGATGATATGTTTGGCAAGCATATTAAAACAGTTGAAGACGCTGCTAAAAGAGTTAGTGGAAAAGTTAAAATCGGCGCCGGAAATTATTCAAAATGGATGGGACCTTTAACAAAACCTTTTGAAAGAACAGTTGGTTGTGATGAAGTTTATAACAAGTTGCACAGTTTATCAAAAGAAGGTACTAAAACAGCAACAGGTCGTTTTATGTCTAAAGCAATGCAAATGTTTCACAGAGGCATAACATTCGGTGGTGGTAAACTTGGAGCTTTGTTATTTATTGCTCCTGCTCTTGTAGAAGTAGGATGTAATGTTAAAAAGGCTGATAATGACCAAAAAATCGGTACAGCTGTTGGTGGTGTAATAGAATCAACATCTTGGGTATTAACATTCCCACTTGCATTAAAGATGATGCATTCATTATGTGGTGCGCAATATGCTGGCATGACAAAGAAACAGGTAGAAGAATTCAGAAATGCTTTAAAAGATTTCAATGAAAAAGCAAGCGCTGGTGGATTTGCGAATAAAGAAAAATATAATATTGCAAAACAAGAAGTAAAAAATAAATTAAAAGTTCCAAACCAAAATATTTTCACAAAAGGAATAAGAAAACTTGCTCAATTTGTTACAATGGATTTGGAAACATTTAAAGGATACAAAGGTAGCAATGTTGTTGCCAATATAGGTCGTAGTTTAAAAGGCTTCTTCAGAAATGTAGGCGGAGTTCCAATGCGTTTAGTTATTTGGGGTCTGATTTCAATGGGCGTTTTGGATGCAGGTATCAAAAAAGCTTCAACAACAATTTTCGGTAAATCTTATGATTCAATGAAACATGAAGAAGATGAAACAGCTAAAAAAGAACAAAAACAATTTTTGGCAGAAGATTTAAACAGAAGATTATATGAAACTCAAAGAATCAAACAATATGGTAAACAACCGCAAGTTCAACAAATTAACCCTCAAGGTCAAATGATGGCAACAAGAGGAAGAGAAGCAAACAGCAATGCGATTCCTCAAGTTTATTCTGAAGATGAAAAAGTTGATAATTATACATACATTCCTTCTTCAAAAAATGTAATTCCTCATAAAACAAAGAAAAATGGCGTAGATAATTATACTTATATTCCATCTTCTGAATGTAAAATCCCTAGTGATAAAACAAATGAAAACCAAAGAAGATATATTCCGTCTCAGGCAGCAGCAAATATTCAAAAAACATTTGATAATTCAGGTTTGCAATCAGCATTAGATAGAGCTCAAAAAGCAGAAGACAAAGCTCTAAGAGTTCTTGCAGGAAATTTTGATAACATGTAGGGGTTTATTTGCGTTTTGCAGTAATTACTGTCCAAGCTCCGAGTTTATCAACCTTAAAATCCGTAAAATCATTATTCAGTTCTGCAACCAGTGAATTTTTGATATGTGAGAAAGTTAAAAACATTTCAGGAATTTTGGAATTATTTTTTTGCTTGTTTACGAAATCTTCATCAAAAAAACTTACGCTATCCAAAAAAACAACAGAAACTGTTTCACCAGCTTTAACATTTTCTAAAATTCTTTCAGGTTGTTCTTGATATTCAAATCTGTTAATTTTACTTATGTAATAAATATTTTTTTCTTTTAAATCTACATATCTTGAAAACCTATTTGGTTCATAATACGTAAAAATAATATTTTTAGGATTTCTTGCTTTGATTATTTCAGCAGGAATCCTATTGCCTTCTGTACGTTTGATTTTTATAACATAATTAGGCGTGAAAAATGCGCTCAAATGGATTAAGACAAAGAGTGCCAAAAGAATGTTGCCAACTTTTTTTAAGTTTTCCAAACCTAAAGCTAAAACAAAAATAAGTATTGGCAATATTTCGATTGAATATTTTGTGATAAAAACAATTTTGCCACTTAATGCTAAAGCAGACATTGTAAGCACTGTTAAAACTGCAACAAGACTCAATCCTTTTGCTTTTTTAATACCAATACAAATCGGATAAAAAGCAACGACTAATGGTAAAACCATCCAAAAA
The DNA here is from genome assembly GCA_900553895.1 of uncultured bacterium. GTDB lineage: Bacteria > Cyanobacteriota > Vampirovibrionia > Gastranaerophilales > Gastranaerophilaceae > CAG-196. The sequence continues at coordinate 71,137 of USFB01000002.1, forward strand.
GCCAAAGATTTATTATAAAAGAAAACCGTTGGTGCGTTTATATTATTTGTAAGAATAGGTGATAAGTAATCACTAAACAAAAACAAAATGTTTGTGTAAGAAAAATGTCCCCACCATTGAGAAGACGGAAGCATTTTTAAAATATTTAATCCGAACGGAAGTAGGAAAACCGCACAACTTAATACATATAATAATATTTTTTTAGAAAAACATTTCTTTTTATAAACCACATAAAGAGTATTAAATAAAACAAAAATCCCGCCCAAAACATGCGTTAAAAGAATTAATATCATTGAAATACAATAAAATATAACGTTTTTCTTGCTTGTATTTTTGATTAATTTTATGGTTGCAAGCAGAGCCAATGCCGAAAACAAGAAAAGAAGCGAATAGAATCTGACTTCTTGTGCGTAATAAATTAAAAATGAAAGAACGGATGTAATTGTTGCACAAATTAAACCGAGTTTTTTAGAGTATTCTTTTCCTAAAAGGTACATAACAACAATTGCCAAAAGACTTGGAACAACTGATGTTAAACGTAAAACTATATCAGAAAAATGTGTAAATGGTTTTAGGTACAAATAATATAAAGGCATGTGACATTGTTTTAAAACTTCTTGCCAAAAACCTTCTCGGAATGGAGTATTAGCGACATACCAACTTACGTATTCATCGTTCCATAAGCCTTCTGGCTTATTTATGAAACTCAGCCTTAAAATACATCCTACAAGTAGTACAAAAAACAACAAATCTTGCCACTCCCTCTTTCTTTATATATAATATTTTACATGACAAAGCTTATTATTCAAATACCTTGTTTTAACGAAGAAAAAACGCTTTTGACCACACTGGAAGCATTACCCAAAACGGTTGAAGGAATTAGTGAGATTCAAGTCCTTGTAATTAATGACGGTTCTACTGATAATTCAGCAGAAATTGCTGAAAAATGGGGCGCAAAAGTTTTTAATATCAAACCGAACAAAGGACTTGCTAACGCGTTTAGAAGCGGTTTGCAAGAAGCTTTGAATTTAGGTGCGGATATTATAGTTAATACAGACGCTGATAATCAGTATTGTGCAGACGATATTACTAAACTGGTTAAACCGATTTTGGAGAAAAAAGCTGATATCGTAATCGGCGCAAGAGATATTTTTTCAATAAGAGAATTCTCACCGACAAAAAAGATTTTTCAAAAATTAGGTTCGTTTGTTCTAAGGCTTCTGTCTTCTACTCAAGTAGAAGATGCGCCGAGCGGGTTTCGAGCATTTTCTAAAGACGCTGCTATTAAGATTAACGTATTTGATAATTATACTTATACAATGGAAACTTTGTTACAAGCTAATGCCAAAGGTTTAAAAGTTGTTTCTGTTCAAATTAGGGTAAACGAACAGCTTCGAGAGTCTAAATTAGTTAAAAATATATTTGATTATATTTTTAAATCAATGAAAACAACAATAAGAATGTTTATTGTTTATCGCCCATTCAGATTTTTTATAACAATAGCAGGCATGTTGGCCTTTTTAGGCGTTATTATCGCACTCAGATTTTTATACTTTTTTATTTTTGGAAACGGAAACGGTCATATCCAATCTTTAATATTAGTTGCTATTCTTTTAATATCTGCAGTTCAAATGACGATTATTGCAATAATCGGAGATTTGCTTTCTATTAATCGTAAGATTATGGAAGATGTACAAACTAGATTAAAGAATTTTGAATTAAGCAATAACTGCCATAAAGATTAACATCACTAGAGAAACAATTGATGCAACACCTACAAAAATCCAAAACGGGGTTATACTACCTTGTTTTTTCGGTTTTGAAGGTTTCATTGTATAAGACTGTTTCGGTGCACTTTTTGTCGTTGATTTTGTAGAATTTGATTTTTTCGTCTTTTGTTTTTGAGCTTCGTATTTTTCATTTAAACCCGGTTTACCCGTAACTAAAAGTTCTACATCATATTGCTTTTTTAGAATTGTTTTATTGCCTTTTTTATAAAAAACTGCATAATTTAAACTTGCTTCAAACGCTCTTTGTAAACATTCTAACGCTGTTATTCCATCACGTTTTACTGTTGATGAGTGAACGGAAATATTGCCTTGTTTTTTTAAGAAATACAAATCGTCGATAAATTCTTTTTCAGGAATCGAAGTTGCTTGGTCTTTTAAGGTTGCAAGCATTTCATCAAAACTGCCGTCATATTGACGCTTGTCTGCTAAAATAGCTTTACACATTTGTTCCCCAAATCTTCGAGTTTGCCCCATGCATTGTTCAAAAAACTCCGACGCATAAAGCTTTTCGGCTTCCATAATTATTTCATATAAATTAGAATCTATCTTCTTTAAAAAATCAAAATTTGCCATTGTTTAATTTTACAACAAGAATAAGAAGTTTTAAAATATATTACGACTAATAATTTAAAATATATTATAATGGTCTTAATTGCACACCTAGACAAGTGTATGTTTTGATTTACTCTTAATTTAAAATATGTTATAATTTTGATACGCATTACACGATAAGAAGAAGTGTTTTGATTTACTCTTAATTTAAAATATGTTATAATGCAGAGGTTGTTTTACAAGGTGGCGACCTTGTTTTGATTTACTCTTAATTTAAAATATGTTATAATACAATATGGGAAGATACGCCAGCAGTACAGTTTTGATTTACTCTTAATTTAAAATATGTTATAATTATTTTAGCAATAATAATCAGCATTCGCGTTTTGATTTACTCTTAATTTAAAATATGTTATAATATATGAGTGTAAGAGCTTTGTAATTCCCCGTTTTGATTTACTCTTAATTTAAAATATGTTATAATCAAACGCTTACAAGCAATAGCAGTTGTTCCGTTTTGATTTACTCTTAATTTAAAATATGTTATAATGCCAAAAAGAACAACATTGTCGCAATCCCGTTTTGATTTACTCTTAATTTAAAATATGTTATAATTTGAAATTGATTACGTGTTTGTTCATTCGTTTTGATTTACTCTTAATTTAAAATATGTTATAATAGGATATACAACCTTAAATAATCATGATATAATAAAATTGTAAAATATTTTAAGTTAAGAGTCCAGTCAGAATTGACCAGGGAATAGACGTTTCCTCTACGACAGTACGAAAAAGATCTCATTCTCTAAATCCTTTAAAAATAGAATATCTATAATAACATTCTAACAAAAAATTACCAGAATGTCATTTGTTTTGCACCATCTTCACCTATCTTCTTTTTGTATTTTGATATTTTATAATCAACTTTTTCAATACAAACCGACAGGCTCCATTGTCTATCAGTAAGATAAAACACATTTACACTTCCTGTTGTTGGTGCAATTAGTTTTACATTTTTGATATGCTGTTCTGTTTTGTCGTAAGTAACACAAGAGCGGACATAAATTGAATTTTGGAGCATAAAATATCCCATTTTTAGCAATGATTTTCTAAATGCATTTGCTTGTCGCATTTCCTCTTTTTCACCTACAGGCAGATCAAAACAAACAAAAAGCCACCCCATACGATATTTACTCCTCATATTCTCTATTCCTATGTTTATCAATATGTAAATATTGCTCTTTAAGATTAGGCAAAACTACTTTTTCAACATTAAATCTGATATAAGAATTTACAATTTCTTCTATATAAATATCAATATAATCAATGATTTTATAACTGTAGTCTTTTGCTTTCAACCTGTAATTTTTTATGCAAAAAGCAAAATATTTATTCCAAGCTTTTAAATCTTTCTTTTTAAAACTTCCCCCTTCATTAACTTTAAATTTATACAAATAAAAATCAACAAAAGCTCTAAATGGCTCTACTAAGTCATACACTAGGGGAGTGCTATTATATTTCTCTTCATGATGAATACCTAGATTTGGAAGTAAGCCGTGTATTAAAATTGAACGATACAACAAACTTTGAAAAACCGCATAACCATAATTCAAACAAATATTTTCAAAACTCTCTGCGTTTTTATGTTCTCTTTTCTGCGGAACTTCTAAGGTATCAAAGTACATTCCCCAATACTGTTTTGCGATATTTGCTTCATTCATAAGTGGTTTATTTATTAATCGGAGAATATTATCATTATTTTGACCAATTAATTTTAAATTATCTGCTTGGTTTAAAACTTTTGCCTTTAATATTTGTTTCCATAGTTTATTTTCAAATTCTTTATTTTGCAGAATTTGATTATAAAAAGCTTTTGTTCTAACAACCCTATCTAAACTAACCGTCCAGCCAATAGGTTTATAAGAATTAGTACAATGCAAAATGATAATATCATTTTCTAATAATTTTGCAAGACAACTATTCGAAAAAGATACTTGATGAGTAGCAATAATAATAGCTCTAATATCATCTATTGGTAATCTGTTTTCAGATTCGTCATCAAATCGACAGCAAAAAAATCCTTTGTCTGAATACAGTTTAACATTTGGTGTTGTGATATGCAAAATATGATAACTCATATCATGCATGTAATGACAATTTTTATTTTGTCAATTTTTTGAAATCTGTATCAACTAGATTTTTAGCATTTGTCCAAATTTCTATTCCAACAGAAGATTCAAGTTGTACTCTTCCATCACTTTTTAAAGTTCTCAATTTATAAATCCCAGCCGGTAAAATTTCTTTCTTAGGAGTTTGTTTTTCTTTTCCGTTCTCATCTGCAATCGTATAATATGCTGTTCCTTCAAATTCTTTATCTACTTTAATTAAACAACCTGAATAAAACATCATGCCTTTTTTATATAATTTGCAATTCATTTGTTCCAATTTGTCTTTAACCTCACCTAGTTTTTGGTTTGCATAAATTGGCATAACTTTTATTGCATTTTTTTCGTTGTAATAAAGAATTTGTCCTTTATGGCCTTTTGAATGTTTAAATTGATGTTTAGTACCTTTGGTTCCAAAATCAACAAATTCTCCGATTCTAGCTCTACCATTTTCATCAAAATTTGTAATCCCTTCAGACACAACCAATAAAACTTTTTTAACCCTTGTCTTTTTGGTTGGGTGAACATACTTCGATAACATATTAGCCCACTCTTTTGATGTCATTTTATCTTCTAATTTTGCCAACAAATCATTTTTTATAATTTCATCAATGATAGATTTAATTTTTTTATCTTTTTGTTCAATAGAAGTAATATCGACTCTTTGTGTTATATATGTTTTTTCTCCAAGTTTTCGATATCCATAGATTGTTTCAAGTGGTTTTATATTCCCCTTAAACGGTTTATCATTAGAATATGGATATGGCAATAAACTATCAATGCTACTTTTAACCAAGTCTCTAAATTCATTGTCATGGATATCTAAACCTTCTATTTCATCCCGTTTGGTTGTTGCATTATACTTATAACCCCTTGAAAAGCTTATACATATCGCATCTAATGCGTGGTGTTTATCATTTTGACGATTTTTCTTAACATCATTGCCTAATAGTTTATTTAATCTATATGTTTTTCTAATCGCTGATGTTGTAGCACCATTGTTTACAAATATTCTGCGTTTTTCACCCTCTAATTGCAAACCCCAACCAAAAACGAAAGCCGTTATATCTTGTGCTACTCGTGCTATTTGAGCGGTTTCCGCTAAGCCATTATAACTTTTTATCAATTTTTCACTATCTTCAGGCTTGCTTATCAATAGTTTAACTTTTATTTTACCTAATGCTTCCTGCTTATTTGTAACTCTTTTTACAAACTCATTCCACGAGTGTTCATTATTATGCAACCATTCGTATGGAGTTTGTTCTTTTTTGTTTTGGTTTTCTATCGCGTAACACAAAACCTTATTTGACAATGCATCATTTCCACCTCTTGAACGTGGATAAATATGATCAATTTCACACTCTTCTAAATTACTTATTGCAATTGGTCTACCGGAATAAATACAATGTCCTCCTTGCTTTTGTAGTAATTTTAATTTTTCAAGATTTTTAGAACTGAAGCAATTTGCATCTTTTAACTGTTGCGCTATTTCTTCATTTTCTTTCTGATTTTTATTAATATTGCTTATGTATTCTTGAGTTTTTTTAGCTCCAAATAGGGAATTATCATCTCTTACAAATTCAAAAATAACTTCATCAGGAGTGCCATGTTTATATTTAAGCTCAAGAATTTTATCTCTAAATATTTGTAATCTGTTTCTAACAATTGCGTTCGTTATATTACCGATTAAAATATCTGTCTTTTCTCTTTCATCACTTGAAATTTCTGCCATTTCATAACGATTATCAGGAATATATAAATTATCCCAAGTACCAATTTTTGACAACATAGTCCGTATTTCTTTTTCCGTGATTCCATTTTTTACATCAATGTTATCAATAAATTCTCCAACGTCCATTGTTGCAGGGTTTTCAATTCCTTCTAATATTATTTTACACATTATTTTGCAAGCTCTACGACAAAAACTAGAGCGACCGGAAAGTTTTGCTTTCATTGGCTCAAATTTTTCTAATATTTTTTCGCCTATAACTTTTTCTATTTCTTGTTTTGTTATTGTGGTATCCAGTTTTATAGAACCATCATTTTTGGTCGCTTTCTTTTGCCAATTTTCATAAATCTGTTTTATTGCCTCTGCTGAAAGCATCGATTTTTCGCCCAAAACATCCGTAAAACGGAGATTTTTTAATTTCATCAATAGCACTAAAGAAACATTTTCTACAGTTTCTGCCTTACAAACATTTCGTTTTGGTAACAATTTACACTTTGCTATAATTCTATTATCAAACCTTGGAATTTTTTGTCCTAAAACACCACCATTCTCCCATTCCCAATTTGTGCCACGATATTTTTTATAATCACTATCTAAATATGTTGCATAAGCTTTTTCACTAACTCCATATAGAAAATAATCCGCAGAATATTTATTTAATTCTGGCAACTGTTTTTGTGCATTGATATAAAGTTGTTTTAATTCTTTCTCAACCATATTTCTAGGTGCAACAATCCCTGCAGTTCTAATTTTATCATTGTTATATACGTCAACATAAGTTTTCAACGTCTTAGGATTTTCTTCTTCCCATAAACCTAATCTTTTTGCATCATAGTAACAAGGGTACTTATATTCCTCTTGACTTATTAATTCATCATTCTCCTTATTCGTAGTATATTCTAAAGTTCTTTTTTTGTTTTCTTTTTCATCATCAGTATTCGCATTTGCCCATGCTAAGCTTGTATCATACCCTCTTCTTTGAATAGCAGAATGTAAAGCTTTATAAATTTGCCATTCTTCCAATTCTATATTTTGCAATAATGCAATTCTTAGCAAGGTTGAATTATATATAGTTTCTTCATCCTTTTTACCAAATTCTTTTTTAAAAAGTTTATCTTCTTTTTCTAATGGTTCTAGGTTACAAGATTTCCACAAATCATTAAAAAACTTTTCTCTTGCTTTATGTGCATTTAAAGTTTTAAACACTCTTCTTCTATCTCTGTTTGAAACGATTTCAGCATGGTCTTTGTCAATGATTAAAGAACCTAATTCTAAAACTTTCAAACCTTCTCTAGCACAATAACCAATACTAGACTTTCCCATATCAAACGCAAAAATTTTTTTCACCATATTACATAACTCCCTATTTTAACATAACATATTTGCACAATAAAAACAATTCATGCCTAAAATATCACAATTTGTTTGCATAAGATAAATTTAAATCATTTTTTCAAGTAGTTTATTTTACTAAAAACATGTGCTAGAATATAAATAGAGCTATGAAATCAGTAAAAGAAATATCAGTAGAATCTAAGATTCTTAAAAGACTACAAAGTCACCCTCTATGTTTGGAACTTGCACATTACCTGTTTGAAGACGGAGAGCTTCAAGAAATGCAGGATTATGCTAACAATGTTTCAATCAAACGTTTGGGTTACAATGACCACGGACCTGTTCACATGCGACAGGTTGCAGCGAACTCTATCAAAATGTTAAACATTCTTCACGAATGTGGAATCAAAACATCGCTTGAAAAAGAAGAAATCGGAACTTTTGAAGATAGTATGTGTGCCGTAATTTTAGCAGGTTTAATGCACGATTTAGGCATGATGATAGGACGTCAAGGTCACGAAGAAATGTCTGTAATTTTAGCAAAACCGCTTGTTGAAAGAGCTTTGATGCACATTTTGCCAAACGATTTACACAGACGTGTTGTTATTCGTTCACTTGTAATTGAAGCGATTATCGGTCACATGGCATCTCGAAAAATTCATTCTACAGAAGCGGGAATTATTCTTATTGCAGACGGATGTGACATGACAAAAGGCCGTGCGAGAATACCTCTTGCAATGAATACAACGCCAAAAGTCGGTGACATTCATAAATATTCTGCAAATGCTATTGATAGAATAAGAATTCAACACGGAGAAAAGAAACCTATCAAAATTACTGTTGAAATGACAGGTGATGTAGGATTTTTCCAAATTGAAGAAGTTTTGTTTACAAAAATTGACTCAAGCCCTGCAAAACAATATGTTGAGCTTTATGCAGGTGTGGTTGGACAAGAACCTAAATGTTACTTGTAGTTTCTTGTTACTACAATCAAAATATTGATGACTTCTATTTATAAGAGAACGCCTTAACTTATTGCAAACCATCTTCTTTTGAATTACCATAAAACAAAAGGAGTGGCTTATGAGCGATTGTATTTTTTGTAAAATAATTAACGGGGATTTTAATACAGAATTCGTTCTCGAAAACGAATATGCCGTTGTTTTTAAAGACATTAACCCTAAAGCAGATACTCACTTGCTTGTTGTTCCAAGAAAACACGTTGAATCATTAAACGAGCTTGATGATGAAGTTTTATTGGGCAAATTAATGATGACAGTTAAGGAAGCTGCTAAAAAGGCAGGTCTAAAATCTTATAGAACGGTTATTAACACAGGAAAAGAGGCAGGACAGGAAGTTTTCCACCTGCATATACATATATTAGCGGGGAATATTAAACTATGACACAATTCTACAAAGAAATTACACCATCAGGTTTTGGTATAGCAATTAAACAAAAAGAAGTTCTTTTTTCTGAACAGTCACCTTTTCAAAAAGTAGAAATTATTGATTCAGATTCAACATTGGGTAAAATTCTTACTCTTGATGATTTAATGATGACAACCGAAGGTGATGAATTTCATTACCACGAAATGATTGCTCATATTCCAATGATGCACCACAAAGCACCTAAAACAGTTCTTGTAATCGGAGGTGGTGACGGTGGAACTGTTAGAGAAGTTCTAAAACATGATACCGTTGAAAAAGTTGTTTTGTGCGAAATTGATGGATTGGTAATTGAAGCTTGCAAAAAATACCTTCCAACAATTGCTTGCGAACTTGATAACCCAAAATGCGAAATTCTTGTAGAAGACGCTATTGAATATATTAAAGACAAAAAAGACATGTTTGATATTGTGCTAATTGACTCTACAGACCCAATGGGGCCTGGGGAAGGTTTGTTTACGGAAGAATTTTATACAAACGTTAAGAATTCTATGAAAAAAGGTGGAATTATGTGCGCTCAATCAGAATCACCTTTTGTAAACAAAGAAGAAATCAAAAAAATGTATAATCTTCTTAAAAAAGTATTCCCAATTTGTTCAACATTTACATCAAACATTCCAACATACCCTGGTGGATATTGGGCTTGGGCATTTTGTTCAGAAGAAGTTGAACCGCTTTCTTATTGGGATGAAAGAAGAGGCGAAGCAATTACAAAAACTTGTAAGATTTATAACAAAGATTATCATAATGCAAGATTTGCATTGCCAAACTATTTAAAAGAATTGTTATAAGAAATTTTTATAAAAAACGGGCGAAGAAAATTTTCTTCGCCCATTTTTTCTCTGTAAAATTAAAATAGCTCATGCTAAAATAAAACTATCAAAAGGAGCTAAAAATGAAAATAGCAGTTATTTCCGATATTCACGGCAACATGGAAGCTTTAGAAGCTGTTATGAGTGACATAGAAAAACAACAATGTGATAAAATCTTTGTGCTTGGCGATTATGCAATGGCGGGACCTGATCCGAACGGCACGGTTGAATATTTTATGGCTCGTAAAGATAATCCTAAATTTGAACTTATTCAAGGTAATACAGATTTGATGATTGCGGATTATTCGGACGGGCTTTATGCAAAATTAAAAGAAAAAGCTCCGGTTATGGCAGAGGCTTTAAAAAATGATGCAGAGCTTTTAAATCCCATAGAAAAAAGTTTTTTGAAGAATCTTCCTATTCAATTAGAAATTACAGAAGGCGGAGTTAAATTTTTATTGGTTCATGGTTCTCCAAGAAAAAATAATGAAGACATTTTGCCTGATACACCAATAGAAGAAGTTGAAAAAATGCTCGTAAATGTAGGTGCTGACGTTGTATTATGCGGTCACACACATTTGCCTTGCGGTTTCCAAACTTCTAAAAAGAAAACCGTAGTAAATGCAGGAAGTATTGGACGTCCGTTTACACCAGAACCTAAATCTTGCTATTTAACAATAATAGTAAATAATGGTGAGTGTCTATTTGAACATCATTTTGTAGAATATGATAAAGAAAGAGCTAGTGCAAAACTTAGAAAAAGGGAGTTTGAAGGTGCTGACAAGCTTGCAAATATGCTTCTTAATCCAAAGGTAAGGCATTTTTAATTATGATAAAAGTTTCTTGTCCTGCAAAAATCAACTTGACTTTAGAAATAGTAAACAAACGTGAGGATGGTTTTCATAATATCAAAAGTATTATGCAAACAGTTAGTTTGTGTGATTATCTTACAATTGATGCGCAAAAATCTGAAGCTACAAGTATTACTTTATCTGGTACAAGTGAAGAAATACCTTATAATGAAAAGAATTTAGTTTACAAAGCTGCAAAATTATTTTTGGAAAAAAGTGGCATTTCGGCACAGGTTAATATTTTTATAGAAAAAAATATCCCGATAGCTGCGGGACTTGCAGGCGGAAGTACAGACGCAGCCGGCACGCTTTACGGCTTAAATGAAATATTTAATCACCCTTTCTGCAGAGAAGATTTGCATGAACTTTGCTCAAGTTTGGGATCGGATTTGAATGTTTGCTTAGAAGGTGGAACTCTTTTGGCAACTTCAAGAGGCGAAGTTATCAAAAAAATTGATTGTGAAGCCAACTTTCCCGTTACATTGATTAAACCTAAAAATCTCGGGATTTCAGCAAAAGAAGCTTATACAAAATATGCGTTAAAGAAAGTTAAGCCGCAAAACAATATGACGGAAAAAATGATTGAAGCAATACAAAATCATTCTAATTTGCAAGAATTTTTATATAACGATTTAGAATATGCGATTTTTGATGATTATAAAGAATTGCAAATGATAAAAGAAAAATTACCGAATTCTATAATGTCCGGCTCCGGTTCAACATATTTTATTTTGGGAAATCTGAAAGAAAATCCTTTTAATGATGATTATCAGGTATTGCAGAATTTACGGTTTGTAACTTCTGGCGTTTCTGTGACAGAACCAGCAGAAGTTTTATAAAAAATTAAATGTCATAAAAATTAACATTTTTCTCTTTGTTTAGCAAAAATAAAATTTTTCAGGTATTATGTATTAAGTGTCAATATCAATCAAAGGGAAAAATTAGTGGTAAAAGATTTAAAAAATATAAAAAGTGAGATAAAAGAAAAAGAAGTAATAAAAATCAAAGCGCCGATTGTTGATGCGCTTAAAAATGCTTATGACAATCCGACTTATCAATTTCATATTCCTGGACATACAAAAGGAAAAGCTATTTTTAAGGATTTTAGAAAACTTATTGGTGACAAAGCTTTAAATGTTGATACCACTGATGAATTCGATAATCTTGGAACACTTCATCCTGCTACAGGACCGATTAAAGAAGCTCAAGAGTTGGCAGCACAAGCTTTTGGCGCAAGAAAAACTTTCTTCTTGTTAAACGGTTCTACTGCGGGAAACTTGGCTTTGGCAATGGCTTTAACAAAAAAAGGACAAAAAATCATTGTCAACAGAAATTGCCACCGCTCAATCTTAACAGGATTGATTATTTCAGGCGCAGAACCTATTTGGGTTTGCCCGAACAAAATTGACGATTGGTCAGTTTGGGGAAATATTGATGCACAAAAAATTGAAGAATTAATCAAAAACAACGATGATGTTTCTATGGTTTGGATTACAAATCCGACTTATGAAGGCGTTGTTTCTGATATTAAATCAATAAGCGCAGTTTGCAAAAAATATGGAATTCCGCTTATTGTAGACGAAGCTCACGGCTGTCTGTGGAATTTTAATAAACATCTTCCTGAAACGGCACTTAAACTAGGTGCAGACGCAGTTGTTCATTCTTTGCATAAAACCGGTGGAAGTATGAGTCAAAGCTCAATGCTTCATATATCTAAAGACTCTTGTCTTGATGATGCGGCAGTAGAAAAAGCTTTGAAACTTTTGCACACAACAAGCCCTTCTTTAATGCTATTGGCAAGTCTTGACGCAGCTAGAGCTAATTTACAGTCAAAAGCCGGTCAAAAACTTTTGGATAGAGCTGTTAAAAATGCAAAATATTTGAGAACAAGACTTGATGCGATTCCAAATTTACACCAACTTAAAGGCGATTTTGGCTATAAAACTGATGTAACAAAAGTATTTATCAGAATTGACGGACTTTCAGGAAAAAGATTGGAGTCAATTTTAGAAATTGATTTTGGAATTGAAGTTGAATCAGCTTCCGACATTGGCGTTTTGATTTTATGCAACATTGGCAATAAACGTTCTGATTTCAAATATTTAGCAGACGCTTTAGAAAAAATTGCATCAACACATTATCAAGATATTTATTATTTGGAAAACCGCAAACACATGCCACTTCTTGAACCTCAAATCAAGATGAGTTTAAGAGAGGCTTTTTATGCTGAAAAAGAAACCATTTCAAAATCAGAAGCAATTGGAAGGATTTCAGCAGAGGTTGTTGCAGAATGTCCTCCGGGGATTTCTATTCTACTTCCCGGAGAGTTAATAACAGAAGAACATTTGCCATACTTGAATGACTATGAAACATTAGAAGTAGTAAAATAATATTGATTAACAAAGAAGAGTTGGCTTTATAGAAAGGGAAAAATATGAAAGTACAAAATATCCAAAGCCAAAATACAAGTTTTAATGGGTTAATTATGCCTAAAAAAATGACTTTTTACCGTCCGGCATGGGGTAGAGAGGTTTTAAGCAGAGAAGATGTTCTTGCTAATAAATCAATAAAAGAAAATGCTGAAAAGTTTGATGTAGTTATAAAAAAACAAAAAACTTCTAAGAGAAGAAGTTTAAGTGAAATTGAAGTTTCAAGAATTTTAACAGGTGGAACTGGAATTGGTGCTCTTGCTGGTTTAGCAATTGCCTTTGTTGAAGGTGTTGTTAATCCTGCAGCTTTTCTAGTCGCTACTTTTGGTGGTGCAATGTTTGGACTAAGTATGGGCTGGTTAACCGCAAATTGTATGGACGACTTCGGATTAACCCCAAAGCAACACAAGTATAAACTTCAAGTTGGCAAAAATTATAACGAAAAAACCGGAACATTTGCCGGACCAATTCATCAACAATATCCTATTGAAACAGCAAGAGATATAAGAAAGATTGATTTAGGTAAATAAAGGTATAAAAACACGATGTTAATTTCAAAAGTAGAGAATAATAATCCGAATTTTGGCGCAAAATTTTATCATTATCCGAATGCCTATAATCACCCAGATATAGCGAAAGGTTTTGAAGAAGCTACAAAAGAATATCCGGATATGGTTTTATTGCAAGATTACATTTCTTATTTTGACAACGACCAATTCTATTTATTAAAAAAAGGTGAGGTGTTGGGTTTTGATACCATGGCTTTGACCAAATACAGACGTTATTTTTCAAATGATGATATTGTAGATAAATTGGTTGGACTTTTTCATAAAATGTTGGGAAATAAAGTTAAATAATGGCGCGTAAGAAATACCAAAATAAAACTATCCATTTTGTTATAACCTTTTTGCTTATGGCAACAGGAATTTATTATTTTGGCTTAAGTTATGTCCCTAAAAAGCTTTATGAAACCCAAAAGATGAAACCAAACCAAGTAGAAATATATTATGAGAATGAGTGGTGTACTCCTGATTTTGGGCGCAAGGAAGTTATTTTATGGGATATGACAAGGGTTGATTGCATGACCAAAGATTATGCTATCGAATTTGATTTTGCCAAAAAGTGGGCAGAATCAATCGGACAAGCCCTATATTATTCAAAACTAACAGGTAAAGCTCCTGCTGTAGTCTTAATATTAACAAGCCCAACTGATTACAGATATGTTAAAAGAATCGAACGCCTTGATAACGGTATAAAAGTATTTTTAATTCAAGCGTTTTAACATAATCTATTTATTTTCTATCTTTACATAAATCGGATGATACGTAAGCGTTGGAATACCTGAGCAAAAATTATTATATCCGTTTTCAAACTTTTGCATATCCGTTTTTGTCCAAGAAACCATCTCTAATGCATTAACACCTGTTGATTTTATGTGTTTTAAGATATCTTTTGGTGTTTTAAATGCCATAACGTGCATTTCTTGCTCAACGACACTTTTATAACCGTTTATAATTTCCTGCAACTCATTTGCCGAATAGTAAGGCAAAGTTTTGCCCAATACAAAATTCACCTCTCTAAAATTTTCAGGTCCAAAGGTTGAAAACAGTAAAACTCCATCATCATTAAGTTTTGAAATAAGCAGTTTTATAAAACTTTCCAAGTTTTCAACCCATTGAAAAACCGCATTAGAAATTATTAAATCATACTTTTTATCACTGTTTTCAACAGCTTTTTCAATATCCGCAGGAATAAAATTAATTTTTGGGTTAATTTCTTTCACATATTTTTCGCAAGATTCAACAATATCGTTTGCGGTATAAGTTTTAAAACTAAATTTTTCATTCACAAGTTGTGTCAAAAATCCTGTTCCACAACCGATTTCCAAAATATCATTAAAATCTTTCCTATCTAAAAACGACAAAAGTCTTTCAGCCATTTTCTTTTGAATTTTTGCGTTGTCATTGTAAGTATCGAGATTTTTAGCAAATCTTTTTTGAATCAAATCCTTGTTCATAAAAGTTCACTCCACTTGCTGAACAATTTGAACGGACAATGACCGCTTTTTAGATTCGCTTCTTTTTTCCAAAAAGCTTCTTGATTTTTTGTAGGAATAATTTTGTCTAAATCGCTTATTATAACACGATTATACTTAAAATCCATATTTGCTTGATAATTCTTTAGAGCTGAAAGTTCTGATTTTTGGTTTTCAAATTCTCTTAAAACATTCGGTAAATCTTCTGGATTAGAAAACATATTATTGATAAATTTTTCTCTGCCTTTTGGACTAAAACCTTTTATTGTCAAATCATAAATTCTTGTCGGAATTCCAAATTCATTGTCTATAGGTTTAAGTGTACCATTGACTGCAGTTTTGCTAATATAATCAATGTCAAACAAAGTCGCACACATAACTCCCATTGACCAAGCAACAAGATATTTTTTTGCATAACCTTCGATTACACTCCAATCAAACTCAAGATTGTTATAATCATAAATCATAATAACGTCGAAGTTTTCAGGATTTAAGTGCGAAACAACACTTTCATCCATTCCCCAACCGTTAAAAAACAATATCAACTCTTCGTTATTCTTTTTGTTCAGCCACTTATATTTCATAAGTACATTTTAGCACGAAAATTAAATACGTTTTTTAACAACTTGTGAAAACTTTTATTTCAATTCTGTTTGTGGAATAATATAGGCAGAAAAAAGGAAGGATATAATTATGTCAGATGTTAGAGTAAGAATAGCTCCGTCACCAAGTGGCAACTTGCACGTTGGTACAGCTAGAACAGCTTTATTTAACTACTTATTTGCTAAAAAAAATAAGGGTACTTTTGTTTTAAGAATCGAAGATACAGACGCAGAAAGAACAAGCCAAGCTTATGTTGACAATATTTTTGACAGCTTGAAAGCTTTGGGTTTAAACTGGGATGAAGGTCCTGATGTAGGTGGTGCTTACGGTCCTTATACACAATCTCAAAGATTTGATATCTACCCAAAATATATACAAAAACTTTTAGATGAAGGCTTTGCTTACGAATGTTTCTGCACACCGGAAGAGTTAGAAGCAGAAAAAGAAGAAGCAACAGCTAACAAAAAAGCTTACGTTTATTCTAAAAAATGTGAAAATTTAACAGAAGAAGAAAAAGCTAAATTAAGAGCAGAAGGCAGAAAACCTGCAATCAGATTTAATGTTGCAAAAGCGCAAAAAGCTTTCCATGAGTCTTCTATTTTAGAATTTGATGACCTTGTAAAGGGTAAATTACACATGGATACAAACTTAATCGGTGACTTTGTAATTATGAAATCAAATGGTGCGCCTACTTACAACTACGCTGTTGTAATTGACGATGCTTTAATGAAAATTTCACACGTAATAAGAGGCGAAGACCATATTTCTAATACATACAAACAAATCTTGATTTTCGAAGCTTTAGGCTTTGAAGTTCCAAGATTTGGCCATTTAGGTATGATTCTTGCACCTGATAGAAGCAAACTTTCAAAAAGACACGGCGCAACAGCTGTTTCAGATTTCGTTGAACAAGGTTATTTGACTGAAGCTCTTGTAAACTTCGTTGCTTTATTGGGTTGGTCACCTTCTGACGGAGAAGAAATAAAGACTGTTGACCAAATCGCAGAAGATTTCAGAATCGGTGAAATTTCATCTTCTAACTCAATTTTCGAATACGACAAATTGAAATGGATGAACAGCCACTACATAAAAATGTTACCAATGGATGAATTAAAAGCAAAGCTTAAAAAATATTTAACAAAATATGATTTAACAGAATTAACAGATGAACAATTCAACAGAATGATTGAAATCACTCGTGAGCCATTGGTTCTTCTTTCTGATATTACAGACGCGGTTTCTTATTTCTTTGGCGGCGATAAAGTTGAAGTTGAACAAAAAGTTAAAGATGAAGTTTTATCTACAGAACTTTCTCAAGATGTTTTAAAAACTTTTGTTGAAGAAGCTTCTAACTGGGAATGGACAGAAGAAAACTTACACCACAAATTGGAAGAATTCCGCGGTAAATTCAAAGAAGAAAAAGGTTACAAACCTAAATTTACTATGTGGGCAATCAGAGGTGCTGTAACAGGTAGAACTTGCGGTGCTGATATGGTTGCAACTTTAGCTATTATTGGTAAAGATAATTCTATCAAGAGAGCAAAAGCTGCTATTTTATAAGCAATAAGATTTGTAAATTATTATGTAAACGCGGCAAACTAAAGTATTTAGTTTGCCGCGTTTATTGCTAAAACTTTACATTTCTTAAAAAACATGCTATTTTTAAATAAAACCACTTGTTTGGGGACATTTTTGCATAAACTCTAAAAAGGATTTGAAATGTTTAACAAAAATTTATCTTTTTTAAATAATGAAGAACTAAAAGAGAGATTAAAAAAATTTTCATTAGATGATACTCGAAAAAATATGTCATATTGCATGACACCATCAAACGACTATTTATTAATGAAAGATGAGATTCCACTTGATGATATTAATAATCCGCGCGAAGCAGTTAAACAAATGCTTAAATCAACTATCAAAGGTGAAATGGGCAAAAATGATATTATTATTATGTTTGGTATCGGTTTAGGCTATTTACTTGACGAAGCTTTCAATACATATGAAAGCAAAATATACTTATACGAACCTGATACAAAACTTTTACATTTTGTGTTAAATAATGTTGATATTTCAGAGCATCTTGCCAGCGGTCGAGTTTATATAACAGATAATTTAAAAGATTTGTTGAATAAATTGAGTGCAACTTATATTAATAAAGATAAAGTCGAAGTTGTTTATTTAAAAAATTATGCTCTCGTAAAAAGCAAAGAACTGTTAGAATTGACTCAAAAGGTTTACGAAACTTGTAAGACCAAAATGGTTGACGTAAACACAATTGCAAGATTTTCTAAAAAATGGTTATTGAATACCTTGAGAAATATCAGCACTGTAAACAATACTGCTGTTTCGATGCTTTCAGATTTAGAAAACAAATTTATCGGTCAAACGGCTTTGATTATTGCAGCAGGACCTTCATTAAGTGAAAACATAGAAAAAATCAAAGCAAACAGAGATAAATTTATAATTTTTGCAGTTAATAAAGTTTTAAGAATCCTGGAAGCAAACGGCATAACTCCTGATTTTGCAGTATGTATGGACGCTAGTGCAATTAGTGCTACGTATAACGGTTTAGAAGATTATTGTGCAAAAATTAACTGCATAAGTGATTTAAAATCAGATGCAACAATTTTAACTTCACCATTCAAAAAACATTTTCTAACGTTTTCTGACTCTGATTTTGTAGCAAAAAAATTGATTAATTTCAACAAGAGTTTAAAAGCGTATGAATTTGGCGGTTCTGCAACAACAATGGCACTTGTAGTTGCTTACAAACTGGGGTTCAACAAAATTATTTGCACTGGATTGGATTTAGCCTTCAAAAACGATATTATGTATTCAACCGGTGAAACAATCAACAAAGCACCTAACGGTCAAATTATCACAGGAAATTCTACTAAAAATATTGTAAAAGTTAAATCTGTGACAGGTGAAACGGTAAATACTCGTGACGATTACGCTGCATTTATAAACCATTTTGAAACCTTGATAAAAGATTTAGGCATTAAAGAGGTTTACAATACAACATCTTTTGGTGCTGCAATTGAAGGAATGAAGAATGTTGCATTTGATAATATTCCTCTATTTTTATCAACAACAGGGTTAAACTTGATTTTAGCAGAACCTAAACCATTTAAAATTGAGACAAAAGATTGGACTCAAGAAGAGTTATTCTTAATAAATAATATTATTTCACTACTTTCAAAAGGTGTATTCTCGCCGGCTTTAATTTCAGCAATCGTAAAATCTTCTCTTGTTTATGAATATATGCAAGCAGATATTATTCAAGTTATGCAGTCAAAATTTGATCCAAACTTAGCAGAAGAATTTATTGAAAAAGCTAAAGCTGCAATAAAAGCAGTAGTTGAATATTTGCAGAAATACAGATTAATATAATATTAGGAGTACCTATGAAAAAAATCTTTCTGACACTGATTTGTTTATGCCAAATTTCTACCTGTTTTGCAGCAGACTATTTAAAAGTGACAGCAATGGAAGATTTCAGCACTGATGCTCCTAAAAATACTTTTAATGTACGTCTCAGAGAAGAAGGCACGCTCGGTAAATATGAATTACCTACCAATTCTATTTTACATTGCAAAGTTTTACAAATCGTAGACCCAAAACGTGGCAAAAGAGATGCGGTTTTCTTCGTACAACCACTTACTTATACCAAAGATACTCAAACTCTTAATATAGAAGAAGAAATGTATGGCAAATACACAACAGTGGTTTTGTCAAAAGAAGAACTTAAGAAATTACCATACGGGAAATTGATTAAAAATGGCGTATTACTAGTTGGTAGCTATTTCGTAAAAGGACTTTCTGTTGGTGTAGCGTTTGTAGAAGGTATTGCTAAAAATGAACAGGATAATCGTCTAAAATCAGGTGTAACAAATGCTTATGAAGAATCTCCAATTTCTCTTGTCGAAAAAGGAGAACAACTTGATATAAAAACAGGTGACGATTTTTATTTTGTGTTTAAAACTGAAGAAGACGTTAAAGAGCCTAATTATTCATATACACCTGAAGAGGGGGAAAATTAAGCAAAGTTTCTTTCAACTTGAATTTTATCAATTTCTTTTTGAGTTGTAACAGAAACACCAACTAAATTGAATTTTGATAAGTCAACTTCTTTTGCTGCAGCAACCATTCCGGAGAAAGAGCCTGTGATTTTATTCAAGAACAAGTTTTGAACGGTTGATGATGCGTTTGAAAAATAGTTCATTGCCCAGTCTTGAGTTGTTGAGCCCATATCGCTGAATTTTTTAAATACTTCTGTTGCAAAACCAAATTTTGATTCGCCTGTTTCTTTCAAATATTTTGTAATATTTTCTGCACTTCTGAATGCTTTATTCTTTAATTCTAATTCAGAGAAGTTAGATTTTTCTTGTATTTCATTTTCTTTAACAACTTCTTCTTTTTTATCAACTGTAAATTTATTTTCTATTTGTTCTGAGTTAGCTTTGATTTGGTTCATCAAAGCTTGCTGTCTTGTTTGAGCTTCTCTGAATTCAGTTTCTGTTTTTGTATTAACGATTTCAGTAACACCAACTTTTTTTTCGGCCGGAGCTTTTAATTCTGCTCCGCTATCGGTTGCAACTGTTGAATAGTTACCGTTAGTAACTTCATCCAACAATTTAACCAATTCTTCTTTTGGCATTGTTAAAGCTTCAGGATGTTCTTCAACAAATTCGTTTACTTGCTTCAAAACTTCTTTATAAATAGGAAGATTATAAGCATCTTTGTTCATTGTGCCAAGAATTTCTTTTTTAGATTCTTCAGCAACTTTTTGGTTTACTGCAGTACCTGACATTGCGCCGGAATAAAGATTTTTATACAAATCTCTTTGAGCAACAAGTTCTTTTTCGTCTTCGGTTAATTCAATACCTTTTGCTTCTTTTTCTTTAATAGCTTTAAGTTTTTCTGCATTTTCTTGGAAAAATTGTTTTGCAGGTTCGCTCATTTGAGAATAAGTTTCTTTAATGCTTTCTTCTGATTTTTCTGCAAAAATACCGGCAGCCATAGCAGTTTGATCTTTATCAGTTGGAACATTACCTTCAACGTCTTTAGTTCCCATTGCTTGTGAAAGTTCTTCAACAGACCAACTGTCAGCCCAAGCTTCTTTAGCTTGAGGAGTTTCAAAGCTTGCAAGAACAGCGTTCAAACCTTTTAGTCTGTTGTCAGAAGCCAAAGTTGCAATTGCTTGTTTGAAGATTGCTTTTTCTTCATCAGGAGTGTTAATTAACAAACGACCAAAGGTTTGTAATTGACCTTTATAAATACTTGCTTTTTCTTTTGCTGATTTAGCATTTTTAAGAGGTGTTAATAATGTTTTATTGAAGAAATCAAACAAAGCTTTTTGTAATTCTTCAGGTTGAGTATTTTCTAAAGTTGCATCTTTTTTTAAGCAACCTGTTTCTTTTAATCTTTCTAAAAGAGAAGATTTTTTAACACTATCATTGTGTTTTTTAAATCCTTCTATTGTCCAACCTGTGTTTACAGCGATAAAATAAGCATTACCAAGTTTTCCGGCTTTTTCTAAATCAATTTTGCCATCAACAACAGAATCTTTAATAGCAACTTTTAAGCAATCAATTATTTGTTTTAATTGAGCGTCAGTAGCTGATTCAATTTGTTTTTGGTTCATACCGGAAATACGATATAAAATACCACTGTTTTTAAGTTCTTCAGGCTTCAAACCAAGTTTAGAAAATTCTGCACACAATTTTTCTAATAATTCATCAAGTTTAGAGGTATTCTTCTTGTCTTCAACAGAGATATTAGCTTTGTTGGCTTCTGTGATAACAGAATTAACAGGCTTGTTTTCAACTGCAACTTTTGTTGTCGCTGTTGTATTAGAAGCGTATTCAATTTTATTGTTAATACCATCTAATGCCATCTTAAACACCTCTTATATATATAAAGTTTAGATTTAAAGGTTGATTTCAGTCGCAATAAAAATCTTTACAAAAGTTAATATTGTAACAGATTGTAAAACTTTAATTAAAAACTCTAAAGTTTTTCAAAAAAATGCCGATATACAAAATGTAGGTAATACAAAATAAGGAGTAATCGATATGTACGCAATGTGGCCAGGATGTTATAGTTTTAGAGATGAAATCAAAATGTTCGCATTATGGTTAAAAGAACAGCTAGATTCTCTTATGTTAAAGATTTACGAAATTGACCGTGCAATGAATGGTTAATTCAGACATAAATTCTCTCTCTCTTTTCTCGAATATTTAAGAGGTTGATATAATCAACCTCTTTTTTCTATTGTTATAGATTCTATCAGATTTGTTACTCCGCAGATTGGAATCGTACGAACTAAGCTTTTATCATCTCCCAAGCCTGACGTGGGCAAACTCCTGAGCAAATACCACAACCTATACATTTTTCATCATGCACTAAATATGTTTTTTCTAGTTTAGTAATTGCTTTTTGTGGACAATTATTTAAACATAAATCACACCCAACACATTTTTCTGCGTTCCAATGTGGTATTCTCAGTCTTGCGTTTCCGCTTTCTGACAGCCCGAAAACTTCTCCATCGTCTTCGACCAAATCACCAAATAAACCTTCTTTAAACCATTCTGCGTCTTTAAACTCTTTTACTGAGATTTTCTTTTCTTTTAGTTCTTTTGGAAGCGGAACAATTTTTGACCAACTAGAAAAATCAAGCAATTCGTCTTTTAATTCGGGTTGTTCAATGGCGTTCAAAAAGTCTTCCATGCCGGATTTTAGAAAATCTTTGTCAAATTTATCAAGCTTAACAATTTCTACGCATTTTGCCAAACCCTCAACTTTACCTCGAACATAAACCGTTCCGCCGACCATGCCTACACAAGAGCGATTGCCGAGGATTGACGGTAAATTTTCGCAGTCATAACCGCAAATTACGGCAATTCCGCCACCCATGAATTCGAAACTAAAAGAACCTGTATTTTTTAATACCCAAAATTGTGGTGGTTCAAATTTCGGATCGTGTTTCATTAATGCGCCTGAACGTGTTCCTACTCGACCGCCAACATAAATTTTACCGCCTGCAGCACAATGTGAAGCGGTATCTCCACCATCACCTTTAACAATGATTTCTGCACCCGAATTCAACCAGCCAATATCTGCAGGGGCAGAACCTTCAACAATTATTTTTGTTCCGTCCATTCCCATAGCACCGACTCTTTGTCCGGGATTAGTTATATGAAATGTTAAATTGTTGTTTATAGAATGTTTGCAACCTCCACCGATATCGTGTTGTCCGCAGGCTTCGATTTCAAACTCACAAACACCTTCTTCGATTTTTTTGTAAATCGTTTGAAGAAGTTCTTGTGTTGACATTCTTGTATTATTTTTTAATGATTTTATTTTGCAAATTGTCATGATTTTTCCTTGCTCTAACAACTATACTGAATATCCAGTCTTCGTGAAATGTGCTTATCTACCGTAATTAAGGCATCTGAACGTCCGACTGGCAACGTTGAACAGCCGACAGGTGCCATAAGCTTCTTGAGTTCGATATCTGTCGCTAGGATGTAATTAACAAGATTTTGAGCAACTTTATCGACATCCAGCCTTTTAACCAAACATTCTTGTTGTGCCGCAATCCCAGCAGGACAAAGTCCTGTGTTACAAGCATTGCATTTGCCTGTGTCATTTCCTACACATCCTGCTATTTCCATAATCATTCTGCCTGTAAACACTCCGTTTGCGCCAAGGCAAATAAGTTTAAATGCGTCAGCTGCGAAGCTTCCAGTTTGTCCTAAACCTCCACCGGCAAACAGTGGAATTTCTCCTTGTCTACCTTGATGAACCGCTGCTAAATAACAATCCCTCAATTTTGATGTTATCGGATGTCCTGTGTGGTTTAAAGAAATCTCGTGCGCAGCTCCTGTTCCTCCTGCTAAACCATCAAGGAAAAATCCGCCAACGATATTATATGGGTCACGAAGCAAGTTGTTATAAACAGAAACGCTCGTAACAGACGCCGCAACCTTAATTGCAACAGGTACTTTAAAGTTAAATGCTGCGTTCATAGACAAAAACATTTTTTGAACGCTTTCTTCTATTGAATACAAGCCTTGATGTGTAGGTGGTGAAAGCAAATCTGCTTTTGGAACACCCCTGATTTCTTGAACATATTTTGCGACTTTGCTCGCAAGCAGAAGTCCGCCATCTCCGGGTTTTGCGCCTTGACCAATTTTGATTAAGATACCCGCAGGATCTTCTGTCATTTCAGGTAAAGATTTAATAATTCTATTCCAACCGAAGTGACCTGACGCAATTTGCAAAATCATGTATTTTACATATCTGGATTTTAAAAGCTTAGTCGGAATTCCGCCTTCTCCTGTACACATACGGATTGGAATTCCCATAACTTCATTTAAGTAAGCAGTTGCAATTGCCATAGCTTCCCACATACGCCAAGAAACTGCACCTATTGACATATCACCAAAAATAATAGGATAAATCCATCTGTTAGGCGGAAGTGAAGCTGTTTCAATAATTTTTCCGTCTTTAACGTCAAAATTTAATTTGTCGGCTTTTAAAACTCGTCCGAATGGAGTTTTAAGTTCAAATGTGTGTCGTTGAGCGTCCAACGACGGATCGGTCATTTGCGAAATTCTGCCGATTTTAATTTTGTCCAAAGTTCGACCTTCCGTATTTAAATTAGAACGTCCGCCTTTTTTAAACGAGTCTGCTTTTTGTGCCCTATAGGCTACCGAATATTTGTCATCTTTGTTACGAACTGCTTTTATTGCGCCGTTTGGGCAAACATTTGCACACATGCCACAGCCGTGGCAATAGTTATCCAAAGAAACTCGTTGCTTGATTACTAAAACTTTTTCGGCTTTTGATTTTGCCATAATTGAGTTTGTTTTTCTTGTTTCAACCGCAGGAGTAATTGCGTTAAAAGAACAAGTAGCCGTACATTTTCCGCAGCCTATGCATTTTTCTTCGTCATACTCAATTATCCAAGGTAAGTCACTTTTATGAAGTTCGTTAATTTTTACTGCTGCCATCTTTCCACCGTTAAATCATCTCTAACTATTATTGTTTCATGCTCATTTGGATAAATATCTTTTGAAATATCCCTATTTGGCATTAAATCATTTATTCCGACAACTTCTGAAGTCATAATTACCGTATCTTTATCGCGTCCGATTACAACAGGGCGAAGTTTTTTAGAGTCGCAAACACAAAGAAGTTCTTTGTTTGGAGTTACTGCAAGAAGCGTGTTTGGACCATTAATTTCCAAATGCGATAATGAAGCTTTTATTCTTAACAAAATCTCTTTGTCTTCACGTTTAATTATTTCATCATACTCTAAAGGCGTAATTGTGTGTTTAAAGTATTGAAGTGGCCAACCGAGTATTTTATTTATGTAATGCAAAGTGTACAAAAGACATTGTGAATCGGATTCAAAGCCCATATAACCTTTGTAAAGTTTTTGTTGATAATACTTATTTTTTTCGTAAAAAGTATTTTCGCCATTTACTAAACCTGTATAGCCTTCCAAGAAAAACGGATGCGCAGCATAGCGCACAATATCATAATTTGTATTTTGTCTGCATTGTGCGGTAATTATACTGGAAGTTAAATCCTTATTACCTTCCCACAAATCAAAATATGTTCCGATATCACGAGGACTGCCAATTTCTTTTAAAGTCAAAGTATCAGGCCAAAAAGAATAGATGTAGCCAGAATTGTCTTGTTCTAAAGCTTTTCTAAGTCTTATTGCAGTATCAATAAGTAACTCTTCTTTTTCTTCTTTTGTTGCGTGTTTATAACTCTTAGGATATTGAACAACCTCAAATATATAGTTTGGCATTGCTTCAATTTTTAAGCCTTTTTTGTTATTGATATTTGGTGACCATTGCATAACTCGAGAAAAGCCTATTTCACGCAGAATGTCTTCTGCAAGTCTTGTCCCTTCAACGGTTGCAGCCATTGAAAGAAGCGGTAAATCTTTGTAGTTTTCAAACAGTCCGCCCATATCCTGCATAATGAATGCAAAACCTGAGTCGTCATGTCCCTCTTGTTGGCTTCTCATAAGCTTTAGAGCCAAAGAAGGGTGTAATTTCTTTTTTGATTTTATTGCGCCAATTCTACACATCTAATTTTAGAGTCCCCTTTAAATATATAATTAAAATTTTACCGTTTTTTTTAATCAGCGTCAAGTTAGTTGTTATCTAATATAAAATGTGGTATCATTGAGTATAATTAATAGAGAGTTTTTAATATGCAACACAATATATTACGCGAATCAAATGTTACGAAAATATTTTTAATTTATGTTGATAACGGAGCTAAAAAGAAAATTGCGGTGAAACTCCGATTTATGGATAACAAAGAATGTTATTTTGTAACTCCGACTCCTACAAACTTCAAAAAACCTAAAAAGAAAATTCAAGCAGAATTAAAAGTTTACACAACTGATGGAATTTATCAATCACAAGTGACTTTATTAGATTCTAACATGTCACTTAATGAAGTTTTGTACGAAGTTTCAATTCCAATTAAGTGGAATTTTTCACAGTCGCGTTTGAGTTCAAGAAAAACTATAGAGTTACCATTAAACATAAGCTTTAATGACGGTTTTCTTATTGAAACAAAGACTCAAGATTTGTCATTAGGCGGTGTTTCTTTTATTTTAAAACAACAAATTTCAAGCATTTATAAAAAGCTTTCAGGTATATTAACTCTTGAATTACCTAGAAACACACTTATCAACTTTCCTGATGGAAAATTGACAGTAGAAACAAAATTCGTGCGAGAAAATTTAACCGACAACTATGAAGGAACAATGTATAGCTTCAAGTTTGTAGGACTTAAACCAGAGGATGAAGAAATCTTAAAAAATTTCTTATTACGCATTGACTAATTTGACTTTATAAAAATTTGAACTAATAATATTATATACACAGACGAAGGTATTTAGATGAAATTAGTAAACAGACTTAAAGTTTTTGAACAGAAGTATGTATTTTTGAGATGGGCAACAGGAGCAGAGTACGGAAAAGTTACTTATGTTGGCGAAGACTATATTGAATTCAATATTATAGATATTGATACGATGGAGTATCGTGAAACTACAATAATCAATTCAAGCCTTATTTTAGAAGCTATTTTTGGCGGTCCGGATATCTCGAGAATTGTTGCGGAAATATCTTCAATGCTACCAGATTCATAGTTGATGTCAGGCTGAGAACCCAACCTGCATTTGCCGGTTTATTTTAAGATTTCATCCAAATCTTTTTTTACAGACGTAAGCCCTTTTATATTAAAGACGCTATCCAGTGTATTTATAAGATTTGGATTAAGTAGAATTGGTGTACATTTGCCTATTAAAACATCTGTATTAAACTTTTCTTTCAAATAAATCATTTGAGAAATTGTGTGCCTGTCACATTTTGGATAAAATACGCTAATTGGAATTGAATATTTTTCTGATAAACCTTCTGCAAATTCAACTGTCGCAAAAACATCAAAACAAGCATTCAAGCAAACAATATTTTCTTTTTGCGTGCAATAAGAAAGTGAAATAATCAAAACATCTCCTGGTGTTTGTTTCAAAAGTTTGTCGAAATAAGCTTGTTGTTCTAAAGTATATCCGTTCAAGCCGACTATAAAAATATGTGAATAACTTTTTTGTTTCAATTTTTTTTCTATAATTCCCATAGAATTCTGGTAATCATAACCAATAGAAACTGTTTCACATTGTTTTCCGGTTTTGAAACCTTTAGCGTCTTCTGCGGCTTTAACAACATCAGAAAAATCTTTGTTTTTTATTTGGATTACACCTTTTGAAGAAGCAAAATCCGTAGTGTAAAGAAGTCCTCGATAAAGATTTTCTACGTTATAAAGCGAATGACGAGTTAGAACAATCGGTCCAGGAAAAGTTGCAAAGTCCAAAAGACAATTTTCGATACCTTGTCCATATTGTCCTTTTAAATTTTTGTACTCGCTAAATTTTGGGAATGTATGTGCTATCATCATTTCATCATGAGTATAAACATCAATTTCTTTATCTTTGACTGCTTCTAAAACGTCTTCCAATTCACGAACATTCGACCCTACAACCAAAATTGCTTTAGCCGGAGTTGTCGTGTATGAAACATCATTAACTCGCCGTTTTCCGTAACGTTCTTCTTGTTCAGTTCGAAGATTTTTCATCAACTTATTATCAAGTTCTACAGCTTCAATAATCAAATCTTTTAAACATTCTGCTTTTGTTTCTTCAACATTCAGAGTATCTAAAATTTTTAATATCATCAAATAACCGTCTTTAGAATCAATTTCAAAAGTTTCTAAATCTAAAACATTAATACAGATACTTTTTGCAATAACAAAAATTATTCTGTATAAATCTTGTGTTTCTTGCGAAAGTTCTTTAACTTTCGCAAGAAATTCTTTTTCACCAAGTTGAATTGCTTTAATAATATCAAGCTCTTTATTATATTTAATTACGGTTTTCGAATACTCAGGTTCAGCTCCTTTTTTATTACACATTTCTTCATACTCTTTAATTAAGCGTGGAAGTTCTTCATTATAAGCATGAGTAAGTGCATTAAAATCTGTTTCTGAAAATTGCGGATTAGAAACTAAGACAGAAATTGTATTCAAAATCATTGCTTTGATTTTTTCATCAACAACATCATTTTCATAAAGCTTGAGTGCATAATGAGCCGAAGCTTTTAAGTATAAAACTAAAACTTCTTGCAAAGAAGAGGAGCGAGGATTCATAGAACAAATCCCACGGGAAATACAACTGTCGTATCTGTAATCAAAATTGTTTGTCATAGTAAATTTATGATAAGATTAACGCAGTTTTTTTAAATTCCCTATAAAGGCTATTTTTAATATTCAAATTTATTGATGATATTTTTTTGTTTTTTTTGTTATTTCTTTTTCTGAATTTTTTACCGTTTCAACTTGATTTAACAAGCCATTACCCGCTTCTATCGCTTTATTTCCGGCTTCTCTTTTAGCAGCCTGATTCCAACTTCCTGAAAGCTTTCTCCAGAAAGATTTTCTTTTATCTTTGGTATTCGCTAAAGGAGTACCTTTTTCAATTGCAGTATTACCATAGTCAGTTGCTATTTCTGCTTTTGAAGTTGTACTTTCTAATTTTGAACTATTATTTTTTATATTTGAACTAATCACTCCGATTTTTGAAGTGGCATTGTCGTTTAATGCTTCAATTCCTGAATTTATTGCATTAACTTTTGCTTCATCTTCTTCAGATAAACCGTCATTACCTGCATTTGCTAAAAGTTTTTCTCTTTCGGCTTCTTGTTCTTTTATTTGCGCTTCTAATTCCTTTTGCAAAACTTCTATTTCATCAATTTGAGCATCAATTTCTGTTAAATATTCATTCTGATCATCTATGATTTGTTCATAATCTGCAGACATTTCATTGCACATTTTTGTAAGAATATTAGCAGCCTTAACATCAGTACAAAACATCATTGCCTTTGTTTGTTTAAACATATCTGCTGCACTTGTTTTTCCGGCAACATCCCATATATCAGTCATTTTAATATCCTCAAATTAATCTTACATATATTAAAAGTGTTATTTTAGAAACCAATTTCAAAACTTAAAATCTTCTTAACAAAAATTTACAAAACAAATAAGTTTATAATATGCTAAAATGTTCTTATGAAAAAAGTTGCAATAATATATTCAAAATACACACCGACTATAGATGCTATCATCAACCATCTTAAGGATTTTGAAGTTGAAATCTTTGATGCCTATAGAGATATGAGCAGTTTTGATTTAATTGCTAACACAAACTATCAAGGAAGAATTCCTGAAAATCATATTGCGGTTCATTATTCCTTATTACCTGCTTTTAGAGAGTCCGAACCTGTAAAGCAAGCATTTTTAGCTGGTGCAAAGGTTACCGGAATAACTTTTTATTATACTAATCCTGAAAAAATAATTACACAATATCCGATTTTCATTTCAAATTTTTCACATTATGACGATATTGAAAGAGAATTAGAATATTTAGAACAAACAATTTACCCTCTGATATTAGAAAAAATTCTTAATAACGAACCTTTTGAAATCAGACAACTTTTATCAAAAGGATGTTCTGGCAATTGCGGAGGATGCAACTCTTGCAAACACTGAACATATTAATCGCTGGTGACGGGAAGCTTTTACAGCTTATTAAGAATTCAAAATTTTTGAAAAAACTTTATTCTACATCAGATTTAGACGGAGCCGTTCATATCAAATTCAATACATTTGCGGAACTAGCAAAAAAATGTCGAGCACTGCAAATTGATATTGTTTTAGTGGAAAATGAAAAATGGATTTTACAAGGTATTGCAGATGTATTAAGAAAAAATTTTGTAAATTGTATTGCGCCAAATGCTTTGATGGCAGAACGATTGATTGATAGTCTTTTATCAAGACAATTTCTTTTAAAATACAATATCAATATTCCTCAAAAACTGACGTATCCTAATAAATTTCCCTTGTTAGTAAGAGGCAAGGGTTTTAAATATAAAGCAAATACTTTGGCTGAAGTATTGCAAATAAAGGAATTTATTAATAAAAAATATCCTTCGGAAATTGCAAGTACAACTTTTTTGGAAGATTTTATAGAAGGAGAAGTATTGAATGTAACATCGTTTTTTGATGGAAAAACATTGAAAACATTTTCTAATGACAATCAGATTTTAGAGTATTCAAAATTATTAGAAAAAGCTCTGGTGCAAGAAAAAGCGAATTTTATAGGTTTCTTTAATTCAAGATTAATAAAAAATGACAGCACTTTATATAATACCGGGTTTGGGCTGAATTACGCAAAGACAGAATTTGAAAAAGATTTTCTATATATTTTGTATTGTGGAATTTATCAAAAATTGAATGAACTTTGATATTCGCTAAAAACGCTCGCGGTGCGTATGTCATTCGTTTTTTCAATATTATTTTTCATTAAAAAAGGTTAGGTTTTATAACCTAACCTTTTGCTTCTCTATTCGTTCAAAAGCTTATCTGCAAGTGGAGATTCGACTTTGCCATTAAGCGTTTTAGAAACTGTCTTAATATTCTCAGCCATTTTATCCATCTCAGGAGTCCAAACAAAATTATCCATTACATATTTTTCGCCTTTAGAAAAATCGCCTTTCATTTGAACTTGGATAATTTCTTCCAACATTTTTCTTGCAGTTGGAACCATTTTTTCAATGTCAATATCAAGCACACCGTCAGGAGAAATTTTGATTGCACCTTCTTTTATAAAGTAATAATTTTGCATAACTGAGCGAACTCTATGCGCTTGGCTCAAAGTTGGTTTTGACATCATCATATTATCAGTTGCATAAGTTACGATAATTTGTTTTCTTTGCTCAGGTGTGTACATGCCGGCATCTGTCAAAACGTCAAGCATAGCCAAAGAAACCATATCAGCTTTATTTTCTTCGATAATTGATTTATACTTGCCCAAACCTTCTGTGCCTGATTTTGGTCCGAGAGAGTGTCCGTTTTCGTGACCAACAGTGAACCAATGATCTGCTTCGTCATTGTAGAATTTGTGTAATTCTGGGTTCAAAGTCGCATTCAAACGCTTTTTCATTTTTTCTTTAGCATCTTCAGAAGTTATAAGACGAATTTGTCTGTGATAAACATTTCTTCTTCCGCCATCCAATTCACGAATGGAAAGTTTGTCGTCATTCGGCAAATTTTCTGCAAGCGTAATTCCCGCTCTAAATTCACCCACATCACCCGTAACGGCAACTAAGTCCGCATCAACCATCGTTTGTTTAGATTCTTTGTCAGGAGAAATATTTTGAATATAATCATCCTTAAATGGCATATTTTGCGCCATCAAAGGTAAGAATTTTTTTACATTAAGAATAGCATCAGTGCCTTTTTTATTAATAATGCCAACTCTTCCGCCCAGAAAATCCTTTGCAACAGGCACAATTCCGTTTTCGTCCAAAAGTGCTTTTAATTCAGGATTTTCAACAACAGTTTCTGTTAATTCATCTGAATAATTTTCTCTTGTTATTGTAAATTCAAGCGGAGTATCTTGCAAAGTTGCCCATTTTTTGTCTGCATAAGCGTCAAGCATAGGATCAGCTGTTCTTAATGCTTTAGCTTGTAATTTTAAAAACTCGTTAAAGTCCGCGTTTGTAGAAGTTTCAGATGCTTTTTCAAGTTCAGAAGCCATATAAGCAAAATCATCTTTAAACTTGTCAATATAATCTGTTGCAACAAGTTCATTGCCTGCTCTTTCTACAACAGAGCGTTGGTTTAGAATTTTTGCAACTTCGTCAACTTTGCCGTTTTTAAGCATATCTATTAAAATCTTATGAAATTCATCTTTTTCTAAATCTTGAGGATAAACACCTTTTCCCGCACGCATTGAAACGCCTTTAGCAAGTTCAATCATATTGCTTTCTCTATCCAATGAGCAAACACCTTTTTGAGCGTCAAAAAGAATTTTCGTTAGTTTAGCGTCTTCGTTTCCTTTTTCGATTTCTCTATCCAAATATTCTTTAAACGGCAAGTTATTCGGATTGTCTAACTGCATGTTGATTTTATCCAAAACAACCGCTGCTTTAACCAAATGTTTAAGTGCTTCTTTGTCGCCATCTGCTAGATTTAAGAATTCTGGCGCATCAACAGCAAGCATTTTCTTTGTAGTTAAATAATCTTTATGTGTTCTTTTTTCCAACTCTTCATGTGAAAGATTAAGCTCATAATCTTTTTTCAAGAATCCTACGTTGTTAATCATACTCATTTTATCAAGCTCCTTTACTAACTTATCATCGGGATAATTATTGGTTTGCGGCGTGCTTTTATTCACACTCGCGCGGTAATTTATATTGTTATGGATTTTGTTTATTGGGTTTATATTCATATTATACTCTTGAAAAATTATTTAAATAGGTTAAAATAAGAATACAGGCAAGGGTAGCGTCAATACCCTTACCCGCATCTCTAAAATAGAGATTTGAGTGTTAGAACTATTACTAGTATTAGTAATAGTTCTTTTTCGCTGATTTCAACTAACATCTAAACCTCCTTTCGCGTTAGTGAAATTCGATAAATGTTCATCAAAATCTTTAGCCTGTATTCCATTTTAAATGTTCAGACCTCAATTTTAGCATATTGGGGTAAATATATCAATATATTTTAAAAAAGAGTTGTTTTATAAAGAACACTAAACGACTGTTAAAACGTAAAATCAAACAATTCTTTCATCTCTATATCAAGTGCATCTACCAATACTTTCATTGTATGAATCGTCACATTGGCTTCTCCTCGTTCAATTTGACCAATGTAATTAAAATTCATATCAACAATTTCTGCAAGCTTCATTTGAGAAAATTTCTTGAATTTTCTAACGTAAGCAAGCTTTGCGCCGAACTTTTTTTCAAGATTATTATTTATACCCATAATAAAAGTATAGTATTAGTATTAACCTAATTCTAATCGCTATTAAATGTTTTTTACTGGCTATTAACCATTAAGATTTGTAGAACTTTTAATTTTAAGTTGGGCTTTCAGCCCAACAATTACCAATATTTTTATTAAAACTACACAGAAACGGATGGCTAAAAGCCATCCGTTTCTATTTGAATATTTATTTTAACTCAAGTTAAACTTCTTTGAATACCAAAGTTGCGTTGTGACCACCAAATCCGAATGAATTTGAAAGTGCAGCATGAACTTTCTTTTCTCTTGCTTTATGTGGAACATAATCAAGATTAGCAACGTGTTCATCTTGGTTATCAAGGTTAATTGTTGGAGGAACTTTGCCGTCTGTAATAGTTTTAACACAAACGATACCTTCAACAGCACCCGTTGCACCTAACATGTGACCATGCATGCTCTTTGTTGAACTTACTAACAAGTTTGGATTTTTTTCCTTGTCACCAAAAATCTTAGCAATAGCTTGAGATTCCGCAACGTCACCTAAACCTGTACTTGTTCCGTGTGGATTAATATAATCAATATCTTCAGGTTTCATGCCTGCATCAGCAAGAGCCAATTCCATTGCCTTAATTGCACCGTTACCATCAGGATCAGGAGCAACCATATCATAAGCGTCAGCTGATTGACCATAACCTACGATTTCAGCATAAATCTTAGCACCACGAGCTTTTGCGTGTTCGTATTCTTCAAGAACAACTACACCAGCACCTTCGCCCATTACAAAACCATCTCTATCTTTATCATAAGGTCTTGAAGCTTTAGTAGGCTCGTCGTTTCTCTTTGAAAGAGTTCTAGCCGCTGTAAATGCGCCAATACCTAAAGTTGTGATTGTAGCTTCGCAACCGCCAGCTACCATAACATCCGCATCGCCATATTGAATTGTTCTGAATGCATCACCGATTGAGTGAGAGCCTGTAGCACAAGCAGATACAACAGCCTTGTTTACACCTTTGTAACCGTGTTTCATAGATACACGACCTGAAGCCATATCAACGATTAGCATAGGAACTGTGAATGGAGAACCTTTTGTAGGTCCTTTATTAATCATAGCCATGTGGTTCTTTTCAAAAGTTTTGAAACCACCTGCTGCAGAACTTACCAAAACACCAATTCTATATGGGTCAATATCAGCTTCGTCAATACCTGAATCTGCAATAGCTTCATCTGCTGCTACCATTGCAAATTGAGTAAATCTATCCATTCTGTTTGCATCCTTAGAAGACATATAATCTTCAGGATTAAAATCTTTATCTTTAATTTCACCTGCTATTTTTACAGTGTGTTTTTCCGTATCAATAGATTCAATTAGTGAAACACCACTTTTACCATTAAGAAGAGCATTCCAAAAATTATCAACTCCAATACCGCATGGAGTAACTGCTCCCATCCCTGTTATAACAACTCTACGTTTTGTCATCTTCCCCTTTTCCTTAATCAATTCTCTGTTTACACAAATAATAAATAAAGAGGGCGAAAATATACAATCCTCACCCTCTTAATATAATTTTAAAACTTACTATGAGTGAGCTTCGATGTAGTTTACTGCATCTTGAACTGTTTGAATTTTTTCAGCTTCTTCATCAGGAATTTCGCAACCGAATTCTTCTTCGAAAGCCATAACTAATTCAACTGTATCTAAAGAATCAGCACCCAAGTCAGCAGTAAAGCTAGCTTCTGGAGTAACTAAAGCTTCATCACAGCTTAATTGATCAACTACAACTTTTTTAACTTTTTCTAATGTACTCATGTTTTTTATCCTCTTCATTATTGTGTAATACACTATTCTTCTAAATTATACTATTTCAAGAAAATTTTGCAATAAACTACAAAAATTGTTACACTTCTAGCTGAAATGTAACAATTTTTGAAATAAATATTTTTAATTAAGCACTAACATCAAATTTTGAAATCGCCAAACGTTTTAATGAAGATATTTTGTCTTCAACTGCCTTAACATCAGCATCCATAAGAATTGGCGTTCCGGTTTCTTTTTGATGATTTAATATTGCCTTTAACTTTTGGCGCATATTTCCTATTACACGATGTAGGATGTTGGGTTCAAAGTTATCATAAGAACTTCTAACATTTGCCATCAACTCAACAGCGTCTTTAACCACTGGTGATTTTGATTTGAAAGCAGGTTTATTATTAACTTGTTGACTAAAATTAGTTGATTTAATTGCGATATTCATATTTAACTCCTTTTGATTTCATGAAAAATCGTAAAAAAATTTTTTGCTAGTTTTTCAAAGAAACTATGTAAATTTTTGTAAACAAATTGTTCTTTTTATTAAAGTTTTTAGTCTAACTAGCCGATAACATTATTGTTAGACTTAGGGTGTGTATTATGGCAGTAAATAGAATAGAAATTTATACTTGTTCATTTTGTTCGTCAGGCGGAAGCGTTGATGAAGAAGAAAAAAGAATTATGCGCAGATTGTTGCAATATGGCATTAAACCGACAGGACAAAAAAGTATAGATAAACCAAAATTGCATGAAATTGAGTTGCAAAAAGCAAAATTAGAAGATTACGTTAGTAATAAATTTCTGACAGTTACAAAAAGTGAACAAGAAAAAATTCAGGCAAAGAAGAAAGAAAAACGCAAAGAAAGAAACCCCGAAAAATATACAAATTCTGAGCAAGCCCAAAAAGTTATGGGTGAACAAATATATTTGGCTATTAAAATGAAAAAAAAGAAGAAAATCTAGTTGGACTGAAAGCCCACCTAGATTTTGAAATAAAAATGGAAAGTTGATATTATTTAAAACAACTTTCCACTTTCAATTTTCAACTTTCAACTCGCATCTTTAATAAGACGCGCGCACACTATATCATCAAACCGCCTGCAACTTCGATAGCTTGACCTGTTACGTATTCAGTATCAAGAGCCAAGAATTTAACAACCTTAGCGATATCTTC
The DNA here is from genome assembly GCA_900553895.1 of uncultured bacterium. GTDB lineage: Bacteria > Cyanobacteriota > Vampirovibrionia > Gastranaerophilales > Gastranaerophilaceae > CAG-196. The sequence continues at coordinate 107,270 of USFB01000002.1, forward strand.
CGGCGTACCTAATCTCTTCATTGGAATAGCTTTTAAGTATTCGTCAATGTTAGGAAGTTCTGCAGTCATAGCTGTTTGAATAAAGCCAGGACAAACTGCGTTTACTCTGATGTTTCTTCCGCCAAATTCTTTTGCAAGAGTTTGAGTCAAACCGATTAAACCTGCTTTAGAAGCTGAGTAGTTAGCTTGACCTGCGTTACCATGACGACCAACAATACTTGACATATTGATGATAGAACCTTGACGAGCCTTCATCATGTACTTGATTACAGCGTGAGTTACACAATAAGCAGATGTTAAGTTAATCTTAATAACTCTTTCCCATTGTTCCATATCCATTCTAATGAATAAACCGTCTTTTGTAATACCTGCGTTGTTCAACAATACGTCGATTTTACCGTGTTCAGCAATCATTTTATCAACAGCAGCTTGAACAGCTTCAGCGTTTGAAACGTCAAATTGGTAGAACCAAGCGTTTACACCCAAAGCCTTGATTTCATCAAGAGCAGGTTGAGCTTTTTCAGCTTCACAAATATCGTTAATAATAATGTCGCAACCAGCTTTTGCTAATTCTAAAGCACAAGCCAAACCGATACCACGTGAACCACCTGTAATAAGTGCAATTTTTCTTTCTGTCATGTAATTCTTCTCCTTATTTTTAAGTTTTTGTTGGGCAGGTATGCCCAACCTACATTTTCTATATTTTATTTTGATGTGCCAAATAGGAACATCAAAGTTTTGAGGTCACAAATTGTGACCTCACCTCTAAGCCTTTACACACCAGCCATTTGTTCTTTTAATGCGCTAACCGTTGCATCTAAAGAAGCTTTGTCAAACACATTGTAAACAGTTGTTTCAGGAGCGATTTTCTTATTCAAACCGGCAAGAACTTTTCCCGGTCCGATTTCAATAAATGTGTCAACACCTTCTGCAACCATTTTTTGAATAGTTTGTGTCCAATGAACTGATGAAGAAATTTGTCTTGGCATTTTTGATTTAAAATCATCAGCCTTAATTGTAGCTTCTGCGTCAACATTTGTAATAACAGGAATAGAAGCGTCATTTAAACTAAATTCAGCAACAAAGCTTGCGAATTCTTTACCTGCATTTTCCATGAATTTAGAGTGGAATGCACCTGAAACAGCAAGAGGTACAACTCTTCTTACACCGTTTGCAAGCAACCATTCAGAAGCGGCTTTAACGGCGTTATCATCACCTGTAATAACAACTTGCGCAGGTGAATTGTAGTTTGCAACATCAACATAACCAACTTTTGAACCTTCTTCCAATCCTTGTTTAAGCTGTTCTTCAGAAGCATTCAAAACTGCTGCCATAGAACCGCCTTTTGTAGCGCCCATCAAATCTGCACGTTTTTGGATAAGTTTAAGAGTTGTTTCTAAATCCATAACCGCTGCAGCATGCATTGCACAATATTCTCCCAAAGAATGACCCGCAACAAAATCAGCGTTAATATTTAATTCTGATTTTAAAGCTTCCATCGCTGCGATAGACATTGTTACAATTGAAGGTTGTGTATTAACAGTTTGTTTCAAATCTTCTTCAGGTCCTTCAAAACAAATTGTTGTAATACTTTTGTTCAAAGTTTTGTCAGCTGTATCAAAAACATTTTTTGCAGCTTCAAAATTATCATATAAATCTTTTCCCATGCCCACTGCTTGTGAACCTTGTCCAGGGAATAAAAATGCTACTTTTTTTACCATGTTTAACTCCTTATGTTTTATCGTGCCGTCATTCTGAGGGCGATTAGCCCGAAAGAATCCAGCTTTTTATAAATTATTTTCATTTAATCTAAAATTTCATAATATAAATCATTCCAATCCGGATTATTTATTTCAATTAATTCTAGTTTCTTTTTTCTTGGTGAATTTTTTAATTTCTTTTCTCTTTCAATTGCAGTTAAAATATTTTCAAAAACTTCATAATATCCAAGTTTATCAATACCGTATTTTTCAGTAAAACCTTTAACAAACTTTTGTTTATGCTCGTAAACTCTTTTTACTAAATTTGAGGTTACACCAACATAAAGAGTGCCATTTCGTTTATTAAATAAAATATATACATAACTGCAATTGTTTTTCAAATTTCAATGTCCCATTTTGCCGAAAAAGCTGGATTGTTTCGCTCCGCTCACAATGACGGCACGGATTATGCTAAAGAACCTCCCACCTTTCCTAACATATTCCTTCTCTCAATCTCACAATTGCGCCACCCCAAGTCATGCCTGCGCCAAAACCGCAAAGAATAGCTGTTGAGCCTAATTTAACTTTTCCTTGTTCAACGCTTTCTGCCATTGCAAGAGGAATTGAAGCTGCTGATGTGTTACCGTAATATTTAATATTAGTAACAACTTTTTCTTCTGAATATCCTAATCTTTCTTGAACAGCGTGAATAATTCTTAAGTTTGCTTGGTGAGGTATCAAATAATCAATATCCTCAGCCTTCATGCCTGCATTTGTAATCATTTCTTCCACATATTGAGGAAGAACTCTTGCAACAAATTTGTAAACTTCTTTACCGTTCATTACAATACCTTGTTTAACTTCATCACAAGGTTCAACAAGCGGACAATTTTTACCTGCAAATGGTAATTCAATTAAAGAACCTAAAGAACCATCAGCTTTGATATCAATAGCAATAATGTCGTCAACACCATCTTCTGCTTGAGTTACAACCATAGCACCTGCACCGTCACCGAACAAAATAGAAGTTGAACGGTCTTCCCAATTTAAAAGTCTTGAATTATTATCTGTTGCGACAATTAAAATCGTTTTGTACATTCCACTTCCGATATAAGCTTTTGCCATGCTTAAAGCGTAAATTAAACCTGAACAAGCTGCTGTAATATCAAATGAAGGAACATGATTAGGAATTTCTAATCTCGCTTGAACTTGGCAAGCTAGCGCAGGATATAATTGAGGTGGCGCAGAAGTTGCTGCTATAACCATATCAATTTCATCTACGTTAATACCTGATTTTGCAATCGCTCTTTTTGAAGCTTCTACTCCTAAATCTATTGCATCTTCATTGCCTGAAACAAGACGTCTTTCTTTAATCCCTGTTCTTGTATAAATCCATTCGTCAGATGTTTCGTATAATTTTGTTAAATCATCGTTTGTAATAATTGTTTCAGGCACGCTATATCCAACGCCTGCAATTCTTAAAGGAATTGTATTATTTCCCATTGTATGTTTACTCCTCTTTTGTTTAATCTATTCCCCTCTACTTAAAAGAGGGAGCAGTCGTTGGCGAGCCGTGCGCGCCTTACGAATGCGGGTGAGGGTTTTACCCTCTTTAGTTATTGTTGGACAGGAATGTCCAACCTACATTTCTCTTAATTTTGTGGATTGCTTCGTCGCTCACGCTCCTCGCAATGTTTTGGCGTTCCACCTTAAGCGTGCTGTCATTGCGAGCCTCGTAAGAGGTGTGGCAATCCATTTGTTATTAATCACGGAAAAATTTTGGGTAACTCTCTTTGCCCAAAATTTTTCACGTTTTATTAAAATTAATTTAATTTATCCTTCAATTTTCTCAGCAATCTTTCTGTTTACACCGGTTTCAACTGCTTCTTTAGCTACTCTTACAGCATTTTTAATCGCGTAAGCCTTACTTCTTCCGTGAGAAATAACTGTAATACCTTTAACGCCTAAAAGTAAACAACCGCCGAATTCTTCGTAGTTAATTTTTTCATAAATTCTTTTCATGAAAGGTTTTGCTAACATACCAATCAACATGCCTAAGAAATCAGATTTAAACTCACTCTTAATCATCTTGAATAACAACGAAGATGTGCCTTCTGTAACTTTCAACACTACATTACCTACAAAACCATCACAAACAACAACATCGCACAAGTTCAAGAATAATTCTCTGCCTTCAATATTACCCATGAAGTTGAATTTTTCTTTTTCTTCTTCTAATAAGTTGTAAGTGTTTTGAGCAAGTTCGTTACCTTTTCCTGCTTCTTCACCGATATTCAAAACCCCAACTCTAGGAGTTTCAATACCTAAAACATTTTTAGAAAAAGTCATGCCCATAATAGCAAACTGTTTAAGCATTTGAGGTGTACAATTGCTGTTTGCACCACCATCAATAATTACGATTGGCTTTTTCATTGTAGGAAGTGTTACAGCAATCGCAGGTCTATCAATTCCCGGAATTCTACCTAAGCCGAATAAACTTGATGCCATAGCTGCACCTGTAGAACCTGCTGCAACTAAAGCATCTGAACTTCCTGTTGCTACAGAATTAACAGTTAGAACAATTGAAGAATTCTTTTTCTTACGAATAGCTTGCCCAGGAGCTTCGCCCATTTCAATAATTTCAGATGCGTGAGTAACCTTGATATCAAGCGATTTAACATCAACTCGAACTCTTCTTTTTCTGCCGGCTTTACCGCAATCAGAAAGAAAACCCTCTTGTTGAATCACTTCAAGACAATGCTCAATTCTATCCTGCTTACCTACTAATTCTAAAGCTACACCGTATTCAGCGGCTGCCCATACTGCACCTGCAACAATTTCAAAAGGAGCGTGATCTCCACCCATTGCATCAATAGCTATTCTTGTCATTTAACTCTTCCCTTTATCCATTAAATTATTTAGAAAACAGGGTGCGACTTAAAAGCCGCACCGTTCAATTTCCTTAACTAAGCTTCCGGTTTTTCTTCTGAAGATTCTTCTTTTACTTCTTCAGCTTTTTCTTCAACCTTAACTTCTTCAACTTTTTCAGCTTTTTTTGAAGATTTCTTTTCTTCTTTTACTTCTTCTTGGAAGCCTTCAGCTTTATTAGAAACTACTTTGCCTTTGTAAGTTCCGCAAGCTGTACAAACTGTGTGAGTTAAAACCTTAGCTCCACAATTTGGACAAGTTGTTAATTCAGGCTTTGTAGCCTTCCAGTTTGATCTTCTTTTACCTTGAGCGCTGTGCCCTGTTCTTTTCTTTGGTACTGCCATTTTTCCTATACCTTTCTATCTTGTTGTACTACTTATATATTCTTTAGTTGTTGCGTTGGGCTGAAAACCCAACCTACATACCCTTATCAGGGAGAGGTAAAACCTCTTTATTTTGGGTTAATTTGAATGTTTTTAAATACGTCCATTCTGTCGTCGTGGATTTCCATATCTTCATCAGACACAAATAATCCCTCATTACAATTTATACCACAAACTTTTTTATTTGGTAACTGTAATATTACAGATTGATACAATAAGTCATAAATGTCAATCTCTTTAGCACCGTTTAAATCCGTAATGAATTGACCGCTTTGCAGCTCAACCTCTTGTGAATACTCATCATGAAGCGAATGTTTAGCATAAGTTTCGTCAATATCAAAATCCAAAATATATTCATATTTGTTAAGACATCTATCGCACTCAAGCGTAACTTTACCATCAACATGACCGCTCACTTCAATATAGCCACCTAAAGATTTAAATTCTAAATCAGCTTTTACGTTACAATTTTCAAGTTCTTTAATTTCAGCTTCAAACTCTATGCAAAGCGTCTTATCTTGTTCTCTTTCAATGTCTTCAATAAGAACAGCGTTATGATTCTTTATGTGCTTTTCTTTAGGCATAAGGTTCTTCCTGCAATACTAATCCTGCAATTTGAGTTGAAACAAAACACAATTTTTTAATTGGTCCCACAGGTTCTTTTTCAACCAAAACAGGAGTTGGACTTTTCATTAATTGCTTCAATTCAGCATAAACTGCTTGCGGATTTTCGAAATACATTACGACAGGAGTCGCAGAGCCCTTTAAGAAAAGGATTACAGCTTGTCTTGTTTTCTGTGGAGTATTAAATTGTTGAACCATAAGTTCTCCTTTATCTTTCTACACACCAAAAATTATATTACAAAAAGATGAAAATGTTAAATAATGCTTTTTAGGAGTATAATTAAATAATTGGGAGAATAAAATAATGTTTGAAAAAATTAATGAAATTTTAAAAAATGACGGTGTTATTGCCTATGTTACCGATACGGTTTGGGGGCTTGGATGCTTACCGACAAGTGAAAAGGCCGTAAAAAAGATTTATGATATCAAACATCGTGACGGCAAAAAACCGCTAATCTTAATGAGTGACGAGTTTTATAATTTATTTGAATATGTAAAACAACCGATAAATAAAGAAGCTCAACGCTTAATCAAACAATATTTCCCCGGAGCATTAACTCTTGTTTTGGAAAAATCTGAAAAAACTCCTGATTTTATAACATCTTCTATGCCTACTGTCGGAGTTAGAATTCCAGACAATGAAACATTCGCAAATATTTGCAAAAATATCGACGGACGAGTTTTAGCAACAACCAGTGCAAATCTTTCAGGCGAAGCTCCTGCTTTGACTTATGATGAAGCTGTTAAATATATTGGCGATAAAGTAGATTTAGTAATTCCTGATTATGGACATTTAGCAAAGGGGAAAGCTTCAACTGTTGCCGGATTTAATAATGGTGAAGTTGTTGTATACAGACAAGGTGAGATTGAAATTTAAACAATAAAGCTCTAAGCTTCATCTTCAATTTTGCCTTCTGCTTTAGATTCAGAATTAGCATAACTCTTGAACGCTTTTGCATAATCTTTTACCACAATTTGTTCCTCTTTTGTATCAGGATTTTCTGTTTTTACAGCCTCTGTTTTTGGTGAAAATGCTTGTTCTGCAGAGTTTTCACTTTGTTTTCTGCAATATTCCATATATTCTGCATAAGTAATTGTGCCGTCATCGTTTCCATCAATAACTTCTTCATAGTTAGAATCGCCTTTTCTTGCATAAACTTTTTCAGAATCACTATTTTCTACTGCGCTTTCAGATTTTTCTGCCTTTTCAGCCTCTTGTTGAACTTTTTCACTACTTTCTGCGGCCTTTTTGTTAAGCTGATATGTCATTCGATTATTCAGCATCAATACACGCTCTTTATACCCAATACCGTTTTCATCACAGTAATCCATAAATTCTTTGAACGTAATTACACCATCTTCGTCTGTGTCCATTTCTTTTTGATACATAGGCTCATCCTTTGTTGCATAGACAGCGTTTTTAGAATTTGAAAAATTATTAGTTTGAATTCCAAAAGATTTGTTACCAATATTTGTAACTCCAAGACCAATCCCTGTCATCATTGAATCCTTTCATTAAAAACAACATACTATTTTTATTATAACTTGTTTTCAAGATTTCTCAATACTAAAGCCCGTTTCCTTAAATATACAAAGCTTTACAAAAATTAATATTTCAATTGGGGTATTGACAGAATTTAAAACATCCTATATAGTGTAAAAGCTACAATTAATAAAAAAAGGGATTATTTTTGTTTAACATTATCTCAAAAACCATTAACAATAATAAACGTCGAGTGATGAATTCGATGGTCGTGTTGTGTTGTGGTTTTATGGGATTACAGGTTTGTTAAACTAATTTAATATAAATAGATTTGTTTTAGGCTTGTAAAATCCAAAGGGAATTTACAAGCCTAAATTTGTACACCATCAAGGAGGACCTAATGAGAATTAATCCAATCGCACAAAAAGTAAACTACGCTAGCTATGCTCCCGTTCAACACAAGAAAGCCGAAAAAGAGCAAACAAAAAATTTCACGGATTTAAATTTACTAAATAGTAATTACAACAATGTTGCTATTAATTTTAGAGCCATGCCTGTAAACGGTGCAAAAGAACTGGTAAAACAAATTCCGTTAGAAGATAGAATTTCATGCGTTTTACAAACATTCAAACTTGGTGATTTATTACTTGTTGGCAAAAATATTAACGAATGTGCAAAAAAAATGCTAAGTGCCGACAACATTGGTGATAATGCCATCAAACGCGCATTTTTCATTGCAGAAGAAAATTTGGATGGCAATTTAGGTTTTGTAAAAAATAGTATCGGAGATACACAAGTTATTAATTTAAATGATTTTAATATTCCTTTTACAAGCGGAAATCAAACAGAACAGCTTAAGCCTAACGAAAGTTTTTATTTAATTGATGGTGACAAACTTGATATTAAAGGTAAAGCTTTGCAAATAAAAGATAAGCCAAATACAGATTTAAGTAAATTCAGAAAAACTTTTGCAAAAACGTTTGATTACAATAAAGAAGTACAGGAAAAACTGGAACAAGTGAACAAAAAAACTCTTTCAAAACTGGTTGTAAAAAATCATAAAGGTAGCTCAGGTGTTACATTCGCTGATGTAGGCGGTTTAGACAAACTTAAAGAGGCACTAAAAAGGGATGTAATATTTCCTCTACGTTATCCAGAAGCATACGAAAATATTGAAACAAATCACGGTGCAATTCTTTATGGACCTCCAGGAACCGGTAAAACACATATCGCAAGAGCATTGGCGAATGAAGCCGGAGCAAACTTTATCAGTCTTAACGGACTAGAGCTTGAATCAAAATGGGCAGGTGAAGCTGAAGAAGGTTGGAGAGAATTATTTAAGGATGCAAAAGAAAGCCAACCAAGCATAATTTTCTTGGATGAATTTGACGCTGTTGCAAGAAAAAGAGGCGGTAGTGATGAATATGGTGATAAAATTGTAAACCAAATTTTAACATTAATGACAGATATTGATAACGAAGGCGATAATGTTTTTGTACTCGCAGCCACAAATAATTTTGACGCATTAGATAAAGCAATAACTCGTGCCGGACGTTTTGGCAAACACTACAAAGTTGATACACCGGATTTAAACGGTCTAAGAGATATTTTCAAAATCCATACAAAAAACAAGCAGATTGATGAAAATGTCGATGTAGAAGGCATGCTTAAAAAACTTGAAGGCTTAAAAGCAAGTGGTGCCGATGTTAGATTTGTAGTAAATGAAGCTCATCATCACGGATTTAAAAGAAGCGGAATTTACGAAAAGATGGAAAATAAAACTTTCAAAAAAAGTGATACGGACAATTTCAAAATTATACAAGAGGATTTTGATAACGCAATGAACGACTTTTTAGAAAACAAAAAAGCATCAGATCGTCATCCGATTGGTTATGGAAACTAAAGAGTTATAACAAAGAGAATGCTAAAAAAGCATTCTCTTTGTTTACATATTAATAATGTAGAAAATATCTTAGCGCAACCATTACTGCTACAGCTACAACAATAATTTTTTTAAATAAGTCTTGAAAAAAGTTTTTGTTTGATTTATGATTGCAAAGGTCGCATTGCGATTTGAAAATTTCAGCATGCGGAAGTAGCTCAGTTGCCAGTGAGGCAAAGGCTATGAAGCTAACAAAAGTTTAGGCGGTGAGAGCCGAACAATTTAAAGATGTCGGATACTCTACCAACTAAACAGATAAAAAGCTAACATGCGGAAGTAGCTCAGTTGGTAGAGTATCTGCCTTCCAAGCAGACTGTCGCGAGTTCGAGTCTCGTCTTCCGCTCCATTTTACACTAGATTAGAAATATAAATAGAGTCCTTTGGGGCTCTTTTTCTTTATTTATTTTTATGCGACGCGGAAGACTCGACTTCGTCTCTCCCCTCCATTTGCGTAAGATAATAAAACCACTAAAAAAGACCCACCACAGGTGAGTCTTTTAAAATTGCCCTTGGCCAGACTTGAACTGGCACCGAGGGTGAACCCCGATTGGATTTTAAGTCCAACGCGTCTACCGATTCCGCCACAAGGGCATGCGGATATTAAATTTTCATTTCTCTGTAGCGGAATCGGTAGAACATCTACCTCCCCTCTCATAAAACGTGACATTTAGTCACCTTTTATTCGGCAGAGTGCCACAAGGGCATGCGGATATTTAACTATCACTGAACCTATACTAATATAAAAAAAATTATAAGTCAAACGCAAAATTTAACTTATTTATATCGTCTTCTGAAAAATTGATATCTACAATACAATTTTTAAACTCTTGTCATAATCTATCGTTAAATTCTTTAAATTTGTTAATTATATCCCATTTTCTAAACGTTACAGTTCTGTTCTAATTTTATTTCTAATTTTATTCCTAATTAATTTATTAAGAATTGTAAATTTAAAAAAAATACATTCTTTTTTCTTAATAATTCTTAACGGTTTTTCAAAAACTCTACACTTCTCTTATTGCAAGGGTTTTGAGCAAATCAGCCCAGCTTTTTGTTAAGTTTTGTAACAAGGTGATATCAAGCGTTAAAGTTTTTCTAAAAATCGCCGTAGACACAATTATCAAAGCTGTTGATTAGGAAATAAAAAATAGGAGTTGTGTCGTGATGAAAAAAGTAGTTTTAATGTTATTTGCGTTTTTATTTTTAGGAGTAAACCAAGCGTTCGCTTACAGAGTTACAGATTTCTCTAGTGATGCAAAAATTGTTGAAGCTGTAAGAGTTTTGGAACAAGCCGGCGAAACAGATGTATTAAGAAGCCTTGAAAGAAGAGCTGTAAGAATCAAATTCAATAATCTATCTATGGTATCATACAATAGTGCAAATGCATTTGCAGTAAGCACAACAAATGAATTTGGCACAAAAGTTATTTATATCAATTCAATTTACAGAAATGCACCTGCTGAACAAATCGCTTGCTTAATTGCACACGAAAGCTGTCACACCGGTTACAGTGCAACTTTAGCAGAAGAAACAACTGCTACACAAAAAGAAGCAGCATGCTGGACAAGACTTAAATCAGCATCAAAAGTTTATCCAGACAATAAATTAACAAGAAGATTAGACAAATTGAGCGGTCTATACTTAGCTTCTTCAAACAACAACAACTTGGTTGAACAAAAAATTGCATCAAGCAGTTTCTACAGAAGCCAATTAGGTTTAAACTAATCAATTAAATTTATCAACTCCTATTTATAATAGTTTGTAACGCCTTCACAAATGTGAAGGCGTTTTTGTAGAGTAGACTCTTGATTTTTTTGTATTTACTTGATAAATTAAGTATAAAGACACCAAGCTTGATAAAAGCCTGTGACATTACAAGAAAAGTTGACTAGATGTCAAGTTTTCACCGCAATAGGTAGCGTCGCTACCGCAAGACACAGGCAAGGTATAACAACTAAATATTAAGACGCCATATTACATAAGGGCCTGTGGCATTGCAAGGGAAGGTGACTAAATGTCACGTTACCGCCGCAATAGGTAGCGTCGCTGCCGCAAGACACAGGCAAGGCATAACAACTAAATATTAAGACGCCATACTTTAATAAGGGCCTGTGGCGCAGCGGTAGCGCAGAGGACTCATAATCCTTTGGTCGTGGGTTCGAATCCCTCCGGGCCCAAATTTTAATAAAAAAAGAGAGCATTCAGCTCTCTTTTTTTATTAAAATTTTCCAAAAATACGGTTGATTTAGTGTATCAAATTGTTATAATTGAATTATGGACGGATTTAGTATTGGAAAAATTTTAGCCGGTTTGAGAAACCCCGAAATATACTTAAAAAAGCTTAAGCAACAAGAAGGAATTGGTACAAATACCGGGTTTAACAATTCACTTACGCAACCTAAGCCAAATATTTCGCAAACAATCGCTTCTACAGTTGGTTTGATGCAGCAACTTCAAATGAACCAAATTGCAAGCATGGACAGATCAATTTATATTAAAAATTTACTTGGACTCCCGCAGACTTTAGGAGAGATTTTACTTGCCGTGCAAGACAAAAACCGCCCTATTAACACTGTAAATACAAACACATTGTTACTAAATGATTTAAATGAAGAGCTATTGAAAAATCAGAAAATGATTTCTCAATTGTTTGATGATACATCTGAAATACCATTAAACGTAACCTCTCAAAACATTCAGACCCAAATTGCAGCAAACCAAAAAGATGCAGTAATGCTCTTTTTTAGTGGCATGATTCACATGCCGGCAGTTTCAGAAATGATATTGAAAAACAGCAAACAAGCAGTTGCGAACTTAATAATAGCAATGGCTTCAGCTTCTAAAGGTGGCATGTCGAACGACCAAATCACAGAAACCCTAAGTATTATTAACTCTTGCGTATCAATGGCTAGTTCTGACAATCCGACACAGACTTTAAAAAGTTTGATGCTTTTGTATTTACCTTGGCTTCCGCTTAACGAGGGTGTAGGATTTGATTTAGAAGTAGAAGCTCCTGATGGTGAAAATGCATCAAATGATTCAAAATTAACCGTACTTATTCAAACCAGAAACTATGGTAACGTAAAAGGTGTGTTTACTCTAACAACATCAAATTCTGTAGATATTTATATTTTATGCTCAGAAGATTTTCCGAAAAAAACTCTGCAAAAAAGCTTGATGGAAGAAAGTTCTGCACACGCAATGAATACAACGATTGACGTAGAATCTGTTGTACCGATTAAGAAGGAAATCTTAGAAAAAAACGAAGCGAAAGTAAATCTTTCTGCAACAAATGAAATGAACCCTTATTTACTTTTAATGGCACACGCGTTTATTAGAAACACTATTTTCATTGACTCAAATGGCGTACAGGAAGCTGCCTAATTTAGTTTTTAAATGGAATTCTCTTTGCTAACTGAGTTGATAAAATTAAGGCTTTTTCTGCGAAAAATAATGGTAAATTTTCTAAATCACCCTGTATAGAAACCATCGCATTGTTATATATAAGTTTTTCATCGACACCATCAATAATCAATGTGCTAATTGTATCAATAAATCTATCATATAATTTTTCTACAGACAGAGATTTTATCAAGTTTTCATTTTTTACAGGAACAATGCCCCAGTTAATAATTCCACCACCACGCAAGAATGAATTTATCTTATCAGATATTATATTTATATTATTTGGATTGTGATATGCGTCAAAGGAAATAATATCAACCCCTGCTTTTATCGGAATCTGCCAATCACATTTTTCAAAAGATTGAATACAAACTTTTGCTCCGGCTTCTTTAATTTTTTCAATTGTTTTTGCAAGAAAATTAACTATAACATCTTGTGTGATATCTTCATTCTCTCTTTTTAGTTCTCCAATTTTATAAAGCAATGGTTCCTCTAATACAACAATTGGTGTTGTATTAGGTGAAAATGATTTTATTTCGTTAATAAACCAGAGTGCCTTCACCGCAACAGCTTCAACGAGTAATTTTCTATATAATCTATCAGAGGCGATTTGCTTATTGCCTTCCGTACTCAAAATTTGGGAGGCGGTCAAAGGACCTAATAAATTTATAACTGTGTATGCAGGTTTCAATCTATTTATAATCAACATATACTTTGGTAAAAAATATGAACAATCGCCAAATGGTTCTAAGTTTTCCAATGTTGGATTATTAAAAGCCACATCTAATGCATTTATTTCTTGCCTAAAAGTTATCGCATCATCTACCAAAACCGCATTTTTGCCTTGAAATTTTATATTTGGAATGTTTGATAGTGTTCTAAAAAGTAGATTTTCATCAATATCAACTTTTGGTAATAAAGCTAAATATGGAATTTTTTCATAAAGTTTAACCATCATTTTTGTGGTAGCTGAATCATCTTCATATGGCAATGAACCAACCGGCATGCATCTAGGGAATGAATTTTGCATAAAACCTCTCTTTTATATAAAAAAACGTGCCAACACATAATATCGGCACGTTTTAGAAATCCTTGATATAAAACTATGCTTCAGTTTCTTCTGTTTCTTCAACAGCTTCTTTAACAACTTCTGAAGCAGTTACTACAACTTTTAATTCAGTTCTAACTTTTGAAGTTAATTTAATTAACATTGTGAATTCACCGATTCTATTGATTGGTGCATTCAATGAAACAGTTTTTCTATCAACTTCAATACCTGCTTTTTCTTTTAATTCTTCACACAATTTCTTAGTTGTAATTGTACCGAATAATTTACCGCTTTCACCAGCTTTTGCTGATAATTCGATAGAACCAAGTTTTTCAATTTGTTCAGCTTTAGCTAAAGCTTCTTGGTGTAATTTTTCTTGTTTAGCTTGAAGTCTTGCTAAGTTTTGTTCTCTGTTCTTCAAAGCACCTTCTGTAGCTATTTCTGCATAATTTTTAGGAATTAGGAAGTTTCTAGCGTAACCATCTTTAACGTTTACTAAATCGCCAGCTTCACCGATGTTTTGAACTTCTTTTTTCAATATTACTTGCATTTCTTTTTCTCCTTTAATAATTATTGGGCTAGTATAAACCTATACTACCTGAAAAAAGATTAAATGTCGAGCCCCCATGAGATTTGAGCTTAAAATAAGTTCACAGAATGTAAAGATAGTCACTTGTATTTTTACTATTATTAAAACTTTTTATCCCCATTTAACAATTTGTGGTAAAATATCTTAAAAGGAGTTTTAAGAATATGGCTTTAGAAATGCAACAATCACAAATGGAACTTGATAGAATTTCAGCAATAAAAACAATTGATTCTGAAATTGATACAATTAATCATTTAAAAGACTCTGTAAAAGCGGAGAATCTTACTAAAGCCTTAGATTTTATGCAAAACTCAAAAGGTCGAATAATTATAACCGGCATGGGAAAATCAGGTCATATCGGTCGTAAAATTGCAGCATCATTAGCTTCAACAGGAACTCCGTCATTTTTTGTACACCCTGCAGAAGCAAGCCATGGAGATTTGGGCATGATTACTGAAGATGATGTTGTAGTTGCCATATCTAACAGCGGTGAATCAAGAGAGCTTATTGATATTTTAAATTATTGTAAACGTTTTGGCATAAAACTTATTGCCGTAACAAAAAATGCGGAAAGTTCTCTCGGTAAAGCTGGTGACGTTGTTTTAGAACTTCCAAATAACGGTGAAGCTTGTCCGCTCGGACTGGCACCGACGAGTTCAACCACTGCTACACTTGTCCTTGGTGATATTTTAACAGTTGGAATGATTGAAAGAAAAGGTTTTTCAAAAGAAGATTTCAATGATAGACATCCGGGAGGAAAGCTTGGTTCTATCTTGAAGCGTGTTTCTGATTTGATGCATACAGGTCAAGAAATGCCTATTTTGGATGAGAATTCAAACATGCAGGCTGTGCTTTTAGAAATGACTTCAAAACGTTTGGGTTGCGTAGGTTTTATAAATCAAACGGGCGATTTAACAGGAATTCTTACGGATGGCGATTTAAGAAGATGTTTATCTTCAAAAATTTTAGAAGAAAAAGCAATTGATTTGATGACGCGCAATCCAAAAACAGTTTCGCCAAATGCAATGACAGCGGAAGCTTTAAAAATTATGCATGATAAGAAGATTACAAACCTCTTTGTCTTGGAAGGTAAAAAGCCTGTCGGTGTAATTCATATTCACGATTTGCTTAACAACGGAGTGGCGTAATTTATGGATATAAATACCGAAAAGAAATTTGCAGCGGGGCTTTCAATAACCTCAAATGCGTTAGTTATTGCTACTAAAATTATTGCCGGCATGGTATCTGGAAGTATCAGTATAATTTCGGAAGCTATTCATTCGCTTTCCGACTTTTTGGCTTCTGTTTTAACATTTTTTGCCGTAACTCGTTCCGCCGAACCTGCAGATAAGAGTCACCCATTTGGTCACGGTAAATACGAAGATATGTCAGGTTTTATAGAAGGCGGTTTAATTATTTTTGCAGGCTTTTTTATTATATATGAAGCTCTCAGCAAGCTAATAAAAGGTTACACTTTAGAATCGGATTCTATGCTCGGGATTTATGTTATGGCATTTGCCGTTATTGCTAATTTTTTAGTAAGCAGATATCTTTTTTATGTCGCAAAAAAATCAGACTCGGTATCACTTTTAGCGGATGCCGAACATTTGAGCACTGATATTTTTTCTTCACTGGGTGTTTTTGTCGGTTTAGTTTTAATAAGAATCACAGGCATTGCGGCATTAGATCCGCTTATTGCATTAATCGTTGCTTTAATTATCTTAAAAGCAGGTTTTTCAATTTCAAAAGAAACTTTAAATAATTTACTTGATGGTTCTTTACCTGCAGAAGATATCGCAAAAATTGAAGTAATTCTGAAAAGAAATTCCATTATTAAAGGATATAAAAATATTAAAGGTAGAAAATCGGGTCAATATAAAGATATAGAATTAACTCTTTTATTTAATCCTGATATGAAAATCAGCTGTGCACATAACGTTTGTGACCAAATTGAAAATGAAATCAAATCTAATTTAGGACAAGTGAACACTATAATTCACGCAGAACCGTATTTTGTGTCAAAAGGCTCGGATGAGATAAAATAATAAATGTTAATATTTCTTTACAAAACGAATAAAAATACTTGTATTTGTTTGTAAAAAATATATATGCATGATATTATCCTTGTATACAAATCCAAACAATCACAATTTGAAGGAGATCCCTATGTTAGACTTTTTGTTCAAAAAAGAAACTGTAAATTCTTGTGAAAATTTAAACAGTTTCTATTCTAAGCTTAAAGAAATGTATTCTTTTGATAGTATTTCAGACGAAAGAAAAGAATATTTAAAGACAACAATGTCAAAATTCGGGTATCTTCCTTATCCGCAAGTTAAAGCTTTAGAAGAATTATCTGATGCTGAAGTTTTATTTGCGCTTGAATCAAAATGGGAAGCTAACGGAGTTTTCAAAGACGGCAAATTTGAATTTTCAAAATCAAGCGTTTTAGCAAGAAATAATGTTAAGAATTCAAGCTGGTTACAAAAAGAAGGACACGATATTAAATTAACAAACCTTGCAGGTTTAGGCAAAGATAACACTCAAGCAGGTAAATTTATGGATTGGATGCGCCAACTATTGATTTTACCTACCGGAAATTTAGATAATAACGTATTTTCTACAACAATGTATTTAATTCCGTTCCATCCGCGCGAATTTGGTTGTGCTTATCTTCCGACGGCAAGTTGCGTTAGCCCTAATTTGGAAGACAAAAATATTTTAGAAAAGACCGGTTTGAATGTAGATGAACAGGTTAAAACATTTATTCAAATGACACAACTTGCAGGACACCCTGTAATTTATGATATACTTCCACAAACAGGAAGATTTTCAAAAATCGTTTTAACAACTCCTGATTGTGCACGTTGGTTTGACATTAACGCTTTAATTGAAGAATTATCAAAGAATGTTGATAAAGTAGCACAAGAACTTAAAGATAAATATTCTCAAGATGATTTAGCTATTGTAAGCGGTATTTACAAAAAATCTATCAAAGGCGAAAGCTACGGAGATTTGTCTGAACATTATCAAAATATTTTTAATGAATTAGACGAGCTTTTAAAAGAAACAAAAATTTTCTTATCTAATTCTATGTTAGAAAAAAGTATTCAAGACAGATTGCACAAAAAAGCAAAATCAATTATTAATGCTGTTGCAGGCAATAAACACAATAAAAAAATGTCAGAAAATGATATTAAAAATCAAGGTGAAATTATTCAAGCTTTGATTAAAGACGGTATGTGGCCTGCTCCTGGTGGTGCTTGGTGCTCTGCAGGAGTTCCAGTATTTGACAAAATGAGCGAAGGCGCATCATATCCAACATTCAAACATTACAAGTTTGACGGCGAAGACGTAACTCACTTTGCAAACCTTGATTGTCAAACACCTTATTACTTTGCATTCTTGGAAAACGGAGCTTTAAACAAACCGGTAATTGAATATTTTGTTAATTATATGGTTAAACTCCAAACAGAATATAATTTTGACGGATTTAGGGTTGACCATATTGACCACATTGTAGATAAAGTTTCTGAAAATAATGGCAGACCAATAAGTTATCGTGCACCGAGAGTTGTGCTTGGAAAAATGAACAGAACCTTAAAAAGTAAAATCCCTTATTTTGGAACTCTTGCAGAATATATGTTGTGGGATGATTTCTTAAAAGAATATCACAAGGATATGAGTTTTGATCTTTTGTGGGGAAATGATATTGTTTCTCAATCCGAAAAAACACCGGAAAAGATTATGGAAGATAATCAACACCTTACAAATTACAACGTTAATTACAAAAAAGGTGAAAAACTTTCTATTTTAAAAACTTATAATAAAGAAAATAATTT
>USFB01000003.1 GCA_900553895.1 uncultured bacterium
GTTCAGGATGCTGAATACCTCTTGGCTCCAGGTGCTTATATCTGCAATGGCAAGAAGTTTGTCATCAAGTAATTCAACTTCCGTACATACGAAAGTTTAGTTAAGTAAAATGTAAATATATTTTATGTTTAGTTAATTGTTTTTTTAAAAGTACTATTATTAAAAAATGGGGATTTTTCCGCTGTCAGCCGGATAACTACCCTGAAAGGTGCTTTAAATTATCTTTTATGATTTCTATCAGCCTCTGTATGATTGTAAAAAATGAAGAACGGATCCTGGCAAGATGTCTGGACAGCGTAAAAGATCTGGTGGATGAGATCATCGTCGTGGATACCGGCTCTGCGGATGCGACCAGACAAATCGCACAGATATACACGGATCGGGTTTATGATTTTACATGGATCGATGATTTCAGTGCAGCGAGGAATTTTGCTTTTTCCAAGGCAACTTGTGAGTATATTTATTCCGCAGATGCGGATGAGGTTCTCTCGGAAGAGAACCGGGCAAGGTTTCAGGTGTTAAAAGAAACGCTTCTGCCCGAAATTGAAATTGTACAGATGAAATACGGCAACCAGCTGCAGAATGGCACGGTATATAATTTTGATGAGGAATATCGTCCGAAACTATTCCGGAGACTGCGAAGCTTCGTATGGGAGGAGCCAATCCATGAGATGATCCGGTTGGAGCCGGTGATCTATGACAGTGATATTGTCATTACGCATATGCCGGAGCAGAATCATGCAGGCAGGGATATTGCCAATTTCCGTAAACAGATCGCAGCAGGAAGACAGCTTTCCAGAAGGCTGTACGGAATGTATGCAAGAGAATTGTTCCTGAGTGGAGCGGACAGGGATTTCCTCGAGGCAGAGAACTATTTTCAGACGCAGGTGGCTTCACCGGACAGAAGCGGAGATGAGATCACGGAAGGCTGTTGTGTGGCAGCAAAAGCGGCAAGACTGCGGGGAGATGCGGTGAGCTTTTTCAAATACACCTCGAAGGTGATCGCCGGAGACGGCTGCTCGGAGATCTGCTGCGAATTGGGGCATTTCTACGAAACATCCGGGGACTTGGAGGAAGCGGTCATCTGGTATTACAATGCGGTATATGAAACGCAGCCGGTACTGGCACTAAGGACTTCCGGGGCAGAACCCCTGGAGGGACTGGTCCGATGCTATGATCGCCTGGGACTTTCGGAACAGGCAGCAAGCTATCGGGAAGAGCTGAACAGCAGGAGTGAGGAGTGAAATTATGAAATGGGAAGAAAATGTACGTAAGGTAGTTCCTTATGTGGCAGGGGAACAGCCGAACCGGGCCAATATGATCAAATTAAATACAAATGAATGCCCGTATCCTCCCGCACCCGGAGTGCGGAAAGCGGCGGAAAATATGGAGAGTGCAGCACTCAGATTATATCCGGATTCAAATGCCCAGCCGCTGGTGGATGCCCTGGCAGCATATTATGATGTAAAACCGGAGCAGGTATTCGTGGGAGTCGGTTCGGACGATGTATTGTCTATGGCCTTTATGACTTTTTTTAACAGTGGTAAGCCGATTCTGTTCCCGGACGTCACCTATTCCTTTTATGATGTATGGGCAGATCTGTACCGGATCCCATATCGCACCTGTGCACTGGATGAAAACTGGCATATCCATCCGGAAGATTATAAACAGCCTAACGGCGGTGTCATCTTCCCGAATCCCAACGCTCCTACCGGCGTAGAGGAATCTCTTGAAACAGTTGAGGAGATCCTGCAGGCAAATCCGGATGTGGTAGTGATCGTGGACGAGGCTTATGTGGATTTCGGTGGCAAAAGTGCACTGCCGTTGCTTAAAAAATACGAAAATCTGTTGGTCGTTCAGACGTTTTCCAAGTCCAGAGCTATGGCGGGAATGCGTATCGGCTTCTGCATCGGCAACGAGAAACTGATCCACTATCTGAATGACGTGAAGTTTTCCTTTAACTCCTACACCATGAACCTGCCTTCGCAGGTAATGGGCGTGGAAGCAGTGAAGGATGATGCTTATTTTAAAGCAACCACGGCTAAAATTATAGCTACGAGAGAACGGGTGAAAAAGGAACTGACAGAGCTGGGATTTACTTTTCCGGATTCCCGGGCCAATTTTATATTTGCCTCCCATAAGGAAGTTCCGGCAGAAGAATTGTTCCAGGTGCTTCGCGGGGCGGATATTTATGTCAGACACTGGAACAAACCCCGCATTTCCAACTCTCTGCGTATCACGGTCGGTACGGATGAGGAAATGGACCGTCTGATCGCATTTTTGAAGGAATACCTTCAGAAGCGGGCATAATGAAAAAAGTAGAATGAAAAATTAAAAGAATTGGAGTAAACACATGTTAAAAAAATATTTGATGATTTTATCACTAATATTTTAAACAAAAGACCATCTCAAGGCAAAAACCTCAAAGGCTTATCACCTGATGAATTGTTTAATCAAGAATTCACAGAAATTATTACACCATCTAAAGATGCTTTGAAACTATTCTGCATGAGAACATCACGCAATTTCACAATCGGAAGAAACGGAATCAAAGACAATTCTTTAGGTATAACTTACTGGAATGATTGGCTAATCAGCTATACAGGTGAAAAAGTTTACTTGAGGCGTGATATCAAAAACTACAAAGAAGCTTGGGTATTCAAGTTAGATAATGATGAATTTATCGGAAAAGTTTCTGCCGTTAAAGCCGTTGCCGCATTACACGCTGATAAAATTTCGAAAGAAGAATTCAAAGAAGCAATGTCGATAAAAAAACGTAATCTCAAAATTGCTAAAGAATACATTAAACAAACAAGAGAAATTTCACTTGAAGAACAATGTGAAAACTACAAATATGCTTATGCAACTCTTGAAAAAGAATACAATAAGCCACAAATTTCAAAAATGGCTAATACAAATATGGACAAAGCCGTTCGTAAGAATAAGGAGATGGAGTCTCGTGGAACACAAGATTTGTCAATGTTTCTGGCAGAATCCAAAGTACAAGAGCATCCTCTGTATTTATTTGAAACTGACAAAATCATTGAAGAAAAAATGAAGGAGGTTGCTAATGGATATTAAAACCGAATTACGCTCTCTGATGGAAGCAAAAGGCTTTAGTATGGGCTTTGTATCAACTGCAACAGGAATTGCAAAATCTACAATAAGTATGTGGATGAACGATACCTATAAAGGAAAAATTGATAAAATTAATGACAAAATTAATAATTTTATCCAACGTGAAAAAGAACGCTCTTTGAACGAAGAATTACCTTTTGTTGATACATCAATTGTAGGCTACATCACAGAAATCGGACGTGTTTGCCATACAACAGGCGGTATCGGAGTTTGTGTAGGTAAAGCAGGACTCGGTAAAACCGTAGCGGTAAAAAATTATACAAAAGAATTCTTGGATTCAATCCTAATAGAAAGCGATTCCGGCTATACAGCTAAATCACTTCTACTTGAGATTCACAAGCGTTTAGGATTAAGTTCTAAAGGCTCAGTCTACGATTTGATGGGTGAAGTAGTTAACAAATTAAATAATTCAGGCAGATTACTGATTATTGATGAGGCTGAAAATTTACCATACCGAGCATTAGAAATTGCTCGCAGAATCCACGACAAAACAGGTATCGGAGTCTTATTGGTTGGTAGAAATATTTTGTACGAAAACTTGAGAGGATACAAAAATCAATATGACCAACTTTATTCAAGAGTTAAATACTTTAAATCATTAAGCAGACTGATGTTGAGCGATGTTATTGATTTATTAAAAGCATCAAATCAGAATCCTGCTCTAGCTGATTCATATTTAAAATATTCAGATGGTAATACAAGAAAATTAGACCATTTGATATCTCACAGCATCAGCATTGCCCACGTAAACGGTAAGGCTGAGGTCGATGATGTTGTGATTAAAAAGACTTCTGAGTTATTGATGGCATAGGGGGAAATAAGTATGAAATTAAAGGTTTTGGAATTCCGACTCGAAACTTGGTTATATATTTTAATAATATTCCTCGCCATTTTTAACTTGGGAGTTCAGTTTGGAATAATACAAGGCAAGCAATTGCTAAAACAAGAATTGGAGTCAAATTATGGTATCATCATTCCAAATTAAGAAAATCCACACCCTCAAAAATTTGTTGAGTATTAATAACGATTTGTACATCGATATGCTTATGAGTTTTGGTGTTCAATCCTCTAAAAATCTGACATTTACCGAAGCTAATATCTTGTTGGAAATTTTGGAAGAAAAAGCGGTTGCTCAAAACCTATGGGTTAAGCAGCCTAAAAAATACGAATCACTAAAACGCAACGAAAATATGGCATCAAGCGCACAACTTAGAATGATAGAAAGTCTTTGGCGTGAAATTGCCTACATCAACAATGACAAATTTTCTAAAAGCTCATTGAGAAAATTTTTGAAAAACAAATTTAAAATTGACGACATAATGTTCCTGACTAAAACAAAAGCTACTAAAGTTATTCAAGGCATTATGGCGATTAAAAAAAGTATAAAAAAGGTGTAGCTACCCTTTGAAAAATAGAAAAAAAGAAGGAGAAAACAATGGAGATGACAATGGTAGAAAACAACAAAATGGGAAATCAGTTCTTTGGTGAAATCGAAACAGAAGAAAAGGAAACAAAAACTAAAGAACAAAGCTTTTTAGAAGAAATCCAAAATATGGCTAACAAAGCAGAAGATGCTTTAGCACAAGCAACTTTTCAATTAGGACAAGCGACTCTTGACCCCGATAAATGGAGCGAAAGAAATGTAAAAACACTTGAATGTAACATTTTGAAAGCAAAAGTAAAATTGCTTGATGACATATCATCAATTTTTATTGATATGTTTAATCCTGAAATTGCGTAGGTCGAAACGGTTGGCTATCTTCTTGGTTGCCGGCGTTAAACGGGTATCGCTCACGCTTTCACCCTCTGCCGGCAATCCGCCAAGCTGACCGTCTTAGAGTAAGGCTCTAACTGATGAGACCAAATTAGAAGAGGACTGATATGGATTACAAACCTTGGATGGATTCTATAACTGTTGAAGATTTACCGAATGACGATTTAAAATTCGTTGCGGTAAATGCAGGAATGAGATGTGCATTAACCCTAATTTTGAGCGTACCGGGGCTTACCGTTAGCATACCTCGGAATGCTTTAAAACTGGTAAAAGAACGTCATATTTTAAACGAATATGACGGTACAAAATTTTCGTTAAACAAATTAGCCGTTGAATGCGAAGTTTCGCAAAGGCACGTTTACAAAATCCTTGAACGGCATTTAAGTTCTACATCTACCCCAAACTCCTAAAACAGTGTATGTCTGTAAATTACATCGTTTCCCACTCCGGCAGATGCCGGAGTTTTTTTATTTGTTTTTTAATTTTTCGATTTCGGCTTGTAATTCTTTTATATACAAAGCCGCTCCGCCTAAAATATTTCTACAATTAGTATAACCATAAGTTTCGTATATATTGCCTTCTTCAGTAATGCCGACTATATATTTACCTTTTTGAAATAATATTTTTTCTGTCATATTTACCTCCTTATGCTTTTAATCCTAATTTTTCAAGTTCTTCATTTTCTAAGTTTTCAATAGCTGTTATTAAATCCATTGCGATATTGTATTTTTTGCCATTTTCATCAACGCAGGTTGCAAATGGGATATTGCCATCTGCATAAACATTTGTCCAAGTGTAAAGTACAATTCCAATTTTTTGTGTGTTCCAATTTAAAACCTTTGTTCCAAATAATGTTCTGTCTAAATCTTTTAAATTTTCTAATGTCATAATTTTGTCCTTTCTGTTTATTTACATTGACATTAATCGAATAGATGCAACGACTATTCAAGTCTATTGCACCTGTTTCGTATCATTCGGACACATTCTAAATTTCGATTTTAACGGCATTTATAAGTTCGTAGTTATTAGTTCCACAAGCATAAAATCTACTTGTTACTTGAGTTAATCCTGCTAGTTTTGCTCCTTGCTTTTCAAATTCAGCTAATATATCAATCAAACTTGCAAACCTAGATGATATAGTAATTTCTTTCAAACCAAACTCTTTGCAATTTTTGATTATGCCTTCAACATCGCTTTCCCATATAACATCTTCAAAATCTAAATTTTCGTTTGTTGTTTCTTGAGTTCTAATGTATGCCCAGTAAAAAGTTCTGTTAATTCCGACATCTTCAAGTAATACATTCATATTTTTAACTTTTTCAATTTTATCGATTGTTTTCATTTTTGTTAGCCACTTATCTGTTTGCTTTTGTACCATCTGAGAATGTTAATTCTTTTACTAATAAATCCCCGCTTGACGAATCTCTTGAGTATTTGATACTTTTAAATCCGTTTTCATCGCTAAATGCAAATCCTCCAACTGATTCAAAAGCGATTCCATACTTTTTAGAAATTTTTTCTAATTCAGTAATAAATTTTTGGTAATTACGTTCTTCTTTTTCTTCTAAATAAATGCCCATCGTTTTGTCCTTTCGTTGTTTTGTTTTACATACACATTAATCACTTTGAATGAGTTTCATATCAACTCATTCAAAGGGTTTTGTATCATTCGGACACAATTAATTAATATCTTCGAACGGTGTTAAAACGGTTTTTGAAGTTCTACTTTTAAATGTTTTTTTAATCGCCTCTAAAGCTTCCTCTTTTGTATCAAAATCATCAGTTGTCGAATATTCATCTGAATTGCCGGAATAATCTAAAAAGTAAACGTATCCGTAAAATTTATTTTTTACATTTTCGTCTCGGTATTCACTATGTAAAATCTCATAATAACCTTTGGCTAATAATGTTGCATCACCTGATAAAATCGGTTTTTCAAAATCTTTGTCTTTTGCCATAATATTTAGATCCTTTTGTTATGTATCACACCTGTATTAATCACTCTTAATCTATGACATATCAACTCATTTGAATCCTTTTGTATCATTCGGACACATTTATTGAATTCTATCGATGTACCATTCTGATTGAACAAAATTATTGAAATTCCAACGCAGGTCGTTATAAAAATCTGCATGATAATCGGTATTCATCGTCATAAACGGTGGCATTAACATATTTTTTTGTTTTTGGTGATTTGAGTAAATTTGAATAGCACAAGCTAATTCATTTTTGAATTTCACTTTAAATTTATCTAAGCTTAATTCTTGCTTTTCATCGTATTTTCGCCTATTGCGTATAATTATTTTCATAAATTAATCCTTTTTATATAAAACCTTTAGATATAATGCCAATTTAGTTTTTCAGTTGTATCTGCGCAAGCCGTAACTTCAACTCCAAATTGTTTTTCGATTTTATCCATAATTTTACACATAAGTTTTTCAACTTTTTTGTCTTCGTAATACCAAAACCAGTAAACTAATGTTATTTCATTGTCATTTGAAAATCCCCATTTTTTAGGGCGGATGTTTGAAGGCTTGCTGGCGCAGATTTTGTTAATAGCCTTTTCAATTTTTGCTTCCAATTTAGCTCTTTGTTCTTGTTCTTTTTTTGTTGTCATAATGTTGTCTCCTTATGTTATGTTCTACACCTGTATTAATCACTCTGAATGAATGTCATATCAAGCCATTTAAACAGTTTCGTATCATTCGGATACACTAAAAGTCGGACTTAAAATCCGACCTTGAATGTGATTAAAAATTAAAATGTTTTTTGTGAAAATAAGTAATATGCAAGTTCTGCCGTCAACTTGTTTTCACAAATAAATGCTTCTTGTTCATCGTCGTATTTTATAAACCTTAAATTCTTTAGAACGGCATACTTAATACTTTCAAATTCTTCCGTAGTGTAATTTCTTTGAATTTTGTAAATTCTTGCACCTGCTGAAATAATCAATACTATCATTTTGTTGCTCCTTTCGTTTTAGCTTTTACACCTGTATTAATCACTCTGAATCAGCGTTATATCAACTTATTAGAATACTTTCGTATCATTCCAACACATTTAAAAAGCTAGAGGTTAACCCTCTAGCTCATATCCCAAAATCTTTCCGATTTTTAGTTCGTTTTTCCAAAGAATGTTGCAATTTATGTACAAGAGTCGGATTTCCCTTTTTGCTTGAACAATGTCATTTTTTAGGCTTTCAATGTACTCGTTTATATTCCTAACCTCCCTTTTGGATAAGCTTTTATCCTCATCACGTTCTTTTTGTAATTCGTTAATTCTACGATTAAACTTACTGATAAGCCTTTTGTAATGGAATTCCTGTTCTTCATATTTGATTCTTTTTTCGTCCATATAATTAAACAAATCTTCAAGTATATTTTTAGGAGTTACGTTCAAATTTTGTTGTAAAAATCGTTTTTCTAATTTGTTATCCATTTTTACCTCTTAATATCCTAATGCCTTCAACACTTTGTTCATATCCTTTTCGGACGGTTTATTATCAATCCAATCGTAAGCTAGACTGTCGTAAAACACGTCTGAATTTTCTACAAAACCAAGCTTTTTAAGAATCTCTAAAGTTTCATCGATGTGAACATTGATTTCATACCTAAGTGCTGATTCTTTCAAATTTTTCTTTGCCATAATGTGTTCCTTTCTTTTTTGTTTACACCGACATTAATCACTCTGAATGAGTGTCATATCAACTCATTTAGGTGGTTTTGTATCATTCGGACACATTTAAAAAAGTGGGGATGTTTAGTTCCCCACAATTTTTTTGATTACAAATATTTGCAAAAAGTTTCTTTAAATTCTTCCGCCATGTTTATGTGCTTTTTACAAGCTTCTTCAAAATTGTTGTCATCTGATAAATTAAATGGCTCAGTTTTACGGATTCTTGAGGATTTCACACCTTCTTTATTATGCCAATCAAGTGTACCGAGTGCGGTTTCGATTTCGGTTTTGAAGTTCAACAGGTGTTCAAATTTTATTTTATCGTTGTTTATAAACAACTCTGTAGCAACATAGTTTTCGGTTGCACTAATTGTTTGAACGATTTGCACTCCGCTTTTTCCGATTGATATGTATTGAAAATGTTGTGGCTTGCTATTCATTGGAATTTGCATTTGACTTTGTAATTCATCGCAAACTTCAAAATATTTTGCCCAATATGATTTTTGAATTATTGATGCAGGACTGTTGAGGTTTTTAATCGGCTTTTTCTTGATTGGCGGTTTGGCTAAACAAGTGCAATCCAAGTATCCTTCATCGTTTGGTGTAACTTTAATAACAAAAATGCCGAAATTGTGCATTTGAGAATTTACTTTTTCAACAAAATTCATAATCTTTTCTTTCTCATTTGTAACTATCCAAACGATGTATGATTCATCTTTCATTGAGTTTGGGTTTGTTGGTTCAAATAAATTTAAAAACGATTCAAAGTTTTGTGTAAGTTCAACTATTTTACACAAATTTTCCGCTTTTGTTTTTGTGTATTTTGACACAATGTCAACAATAGCCGTTGGTAATGGATTGTTTGCTACAAATTCTTGAAAATTTGCTTTGCTTTTTAGTGCGTTTTCTACGTTATTTGTCATATAGACCTCCTTTTTATTATTCTTGGTTGTCGGCGTTAAACGGGTATCGCTGCCGCTTGCACCCTCTGCCGACAATCCGCTACAGTCACATTAATCACTCGGTGTGATTGGAATTGGAAGTCTATTGGTTTGATTTCGTATCATTCAGACACAATCACGCTCTTAATTCTTTTGCGACTTCAAGCAAATAGTTCGCAAATGTTTCAATCGCTGAAACACCTTGATTAAAGCAATAATCGTCAAGTTCATTTGGAGTATTTTTGATTTTGTCTTTCAATTTAAACAAACTATCAATCGCAGGCTGAGTGTATTTTGCGAGATTTTCGTATAATTTTGTAATCGAATTAGGGACATTCTTTTTCATAAGTTTTAAAATAAACGGCTGAATAACAAGCCAAATCACATTAAAATCTTTCCAATTTTTAATAATAGAAAAAATGTTCATTAATTAATTCCTTTCTGTTTTTTCTGTTGTAATATGTACCATTGGATTTTATTCCTCAAATAATCGCCAACTCTGTCTTTTGCAAGATTTGGCAAATATGGAAGATATGTAAAATCAATTTTTGTGGCACTTGTTGTTTTTGGGTGGGTTTGACCGAATTCATAATGAGTAAAAACGGTTTTATTAGTTACTGGGATTCCGTATGCCGTACACAATTTCGCAACTTTTGCACACATAGCTTCTACTTGTTTTTGAGTTAGCGGATATTTTGTTTTCTTGTTTTGCAAATTGAATCCATACATTCCGCAACAAGAAACTCCGATACAACCAGTATTTCCTCCGCCACAATGCTTTGCATATATTCCGTCAGTACAATTCAGGTTGTCTTCAGGCTTGTATTTGCCTTTGTATTCTTTTCCGTTTTTATCAAAAAGGAAATGGTAACAATCAAAATTTTGCTCACAAGGCATATTCGCCCCACCAGTCCAATGCAGACAAATTTTAGTTAGTGATGTCATTATTTTCCTCCAACATTGTTTTTTCTATTGATAATTCTGAATATTTGTCTCGAAGTTCGGTGATTTGATTTTGGTAAAATGTCAAATATGGAATCCCATCTTCGTTTGTACCGCCTTCACGCAAGGCTCTGATGGATTTTAGGTCTAATTTGTCAAGTTGTTCTTGAATAGCTTGTTTTTCATCTTCTATTTCAAGAATTCGTTTTTGCACTTCTGTTCTTTTGGGGCATTTTTCTTCTAAGTACCAAAAGTTATCGATTTCAGATTGTTGAACGTTTAATTCAACAAAACTGATAGATTTGTAGTATTCTATATCATCTCCGAGTCCGACATTACACAAGCCTGTTTCGGAGTTTACAATTTCACCGTATTTTAAAACCATATTTATCCTTTCATTGGGTAAAAGTAATAGTTGCCTGAAGTGTAATCGCAAGTTACAACATCGCCTTTGTTGACTTCAAACAAAGAACCTGAGTAAACCCACTTTCCGCCTGAATATCCGCAATGCCCATGAACCATTTTGCCGTTAACGTAAACATATCTTCCGGCATCAATACCATTAACACCGCCATAAACAAATCCGTTTGAGGGTGCTGTGTATGGAATACTGATACCGATAGCTGCGCTGTAGTTTGGCATTCTCATACAACTTTGAATTGCTTTGTTTATACTTGAAAACGAATTATTAATTGCATCCATTTTCTTGGTATTATCTTCGAGTGCATTTAAAATATTTCTAACATCTACCGTTGCAGGATTTACGACACTATTTCCAACGCAATAATATGTATAAGTGCTTGTAGGATTGAAAATATATCCTTTACATTCCCAACTTGCTTGACCTACAACGTATGAGGCAGAATCGGCATCTGCAATACAAAGCGTAAAACCATTCGGCGTACGATTAATAGGATATGATAACCAGTTGTAATCAGAAGTTGATGATGAGCGTTTTTCAACAACTGTTGTTAAAATATATTTAGGAGTTGTTGTATACGGATGCAAAAACGTTATAGCATAAGTGCTGCTACCGCTAACATAACCGCCTTGTTCACACCAACCGTCAGAGTATATTCGACACCATTGATTATTCTTTTCAAATACACCAATAAGTTTTCGTTCATTGATTCTTGGGAGATAAAATTTATTATTTGTTGAATCTAAGATGTACTGATTTGATGTTCCTGTTTTGTTGTAATATGCATCAATTGCATCTTTTACGCTAATATCTGCAATACATCTGTTATCTGTTGATTTACGATAAGTCCACAAAACATTATCGACATCAAAAGTTATTCTTCCGATTTCACCATTGTTTGAAGAATGAACACCGTCTGAAAATACAAGGCGATATTGTTTGTATGGTTTTGTTGCATTTACGGAATATGTTCTCGTTTGATTTAAAGAAAAAGTTTGTGCGGTTTGAGTATTAATTGTATCCCAGTTTGTTCCGTCAACAGTTGCTTTTAAGACCCAAGCTTTTGGATATTCAGGATTTCCTGCATTATCTGCACGCAAAGTATATGACCTTAAAAAAGTTAATTTGTTGTAGTTTATATTAAACCAATAAGTCGACCACAAACCGACAGCTTTAGATGAAACACCATTTACAACATTGTAAATATCTGTGTTGCCTCTTGAATCACTAACGGTAATACCGTTTGTTGTATTAGCCGTAAAACTTGGCAACGCAAAATGTTCTTTAAAATAGTTTGTAGTGCCTTTTTTGTATAATTCCTTAATTTTTGCAACGGCAGTTGGGTAAACATCCGTTACTAAAGAACCGCTTAATGCCCAACCAATCAACTCTTCATTCGTCAATTTGTGTCCAACTGTTTTTGTATCAAAAAGATTGAAGCCTAAATATTCATTCTTTTTAACGTAGGTTGATGAAATATTATTTCCATCCCTATCTGAGATTGCTTTTGATGCTAAACCGTTAAAATTAGCAGCATTAATAGTTGAACCTTTTATTGATATTTGATTATTTTTTCTTAATGTTGTTTTATCACCGGCATTCACTCCCAGTAAATTTAAAACAGAGGTGTTATCAACCAAATTCGATATTGCACCGACTTTAGAAACACCATCACCGTTTCCTACATACAATTCTTTAGTATCTTCGCACCACAAAGGAGTTCCTGAGGAGGCAGATTTTGGTAAATCCGCCTTGTTTCCTCGTTTAAATCTAATAGAACTACCTGACATTAAAATGAACCTCCGTCAACATCGCCGGCATAAACATTTGTAAATTCCAAGCCTGATTCATCACCTTTTACTGACAAAATCTTGCCTGCCTGTTTTGCGAATGTGCTTGGAGTATCTTTTAAATCCAGTAATGTAGTTACTAAATCAGGTTTGTTTGTAACATTTTCCCAAGTTACAATCGCATCTAAATCGTTCAATTCAGATACTTTTACCCACTTTGTGCCGTCATAGATATATTCAGCACCGCCTTTTTCAACGGTTTTGTCACCAGTTGCATTTAAAACTAATGCGTGCAAACCTGCAAACGGAGTCAATTCATCCCTTTTGGCGATAGTTTCAACAACTTGTGCTTCTTTGTATTCGGCAGGAATTTGGCTTGTCGGAATCAAACCGTTAGCATCAAGTGTTGCTAAACCATTGGCTACGGCTTTTTGTTCCGAGATTTTTGTGTTTACAGCACTCGCAAAATCAGTAATTTCCGCAGATGTGTGGGTATGCTCTTTCTCTGCTTTTTGATTCAATAATTCTACTAATTGTGTATAGTTGCTGAATTCTGTTAGCGGTTGATTCTCGCCATTTCCAATGTAGAATTTTTTAGTGTCGGTTGTGTACAAAATTTCTGCAATTGCAGCTGATGTAGGTAGGTTTGCAGACAAACCACGCTTGATTTGAATAGTTCCCATAGTTGTTCCTTTCTTATTTTAGGGGGTAATTAAAACTCTCCGGCATCAATGTTTTCAGCATTATCAACAATACCGTTGCCGTCTTTGTCGTATATATTTTTATCCATTGTGTTGTTATTGCCTGATGAATTATTGCCGATATCATTCGCATCATCTTTAAACGAACCACCGTCAACGTAGTCGCAAGTGTCCACAATTCCGTTGGAATTAGAGTCATACGTTGCAATTTTCATCAAATCTTTGTGAGTATGATTTGAAAGCAGATTAACTACGAATTCGACTGTTGCGGTTTGGATGCTTGTATCAATTTTCAGTTCTAAAATGTCAGGATTAATTGCTTGGATTAAAACTTTAATCCACAATTCTTTTGTTGAACCTTCAGAAACAATCGGTTTATATGTTTCAGGTTGTTTAGCGATTAGAATTAAATTGTTTTTGTCATCAAAAATTCCGACTTCTCGGATATAGAATCTGCCGATATCATTTGGAATTTGTGCTTTTGCAACCAATTCTGTTACTTCTGAAATCTTTGCTCTGTATCTTTCATTGACTAATGAGGTTTGATTTGGATTAGGTTCATAATATGCACCGTTTGAATCGCCAACAGCTATGTATTCCAAATTTAGCTTTGTTCCGTTACTCAAAGCTTTTGTAATCAAATCTAAACCTTTATTTGTAATAATTGAATAGAATTCCATTAAACCGTTAGTTCCTCAAAGGTTATTACTGCACTAGCAAACACCAATTTGTTTTTTGTAATGAGATGCAAAATCAAACATTCTAGAACCGAGCGCACATTTTTGTTTTCGTTAATTAAATCCAAAACTTCTTTTTCAAAAACTTGTTCAAAGATTTTGTCTGTATCAAACTGCACTTTAAAATGATATGGAGCTCCACCGTATTCAAACCATTCGCTAATATTTCCGTTTAGATTTAGTGTTTTAAATATTTCTAAAAGTGCAAATTTTGTACCTTTAAAACGGTGAATTTTGATTGCGGATTTTATCAATGCTCGTTTTTCAGATTCACTTGATGCGTGAAGCCAACCTTCATTTCCCATAATGTGATATTGTTCGGCTAAATGCGGTAACGCACTTGTTGGAACATTATCGACAATTGTTACAAGTACCGCATCTATATTTAATTTCTTGAAACGTTCATCACAAATTTCATCGAATATTTGAAGGTTGATATCATTAATTGGTGCTAAATCATTCATTGGCATACCCTCCAACTGATATATTCCAATTTGTAAGATTTGCCCATTGAGATTCAGATATTTCTATATCATTTGGAGTTTTTAATTCAACTTTAAACACTCCGTAAACGCTGTTTAAAATCGCAATGATTTGTGTTTGAACGACAGATTTACCAAGTTTTGCAGAAAGTGTTGTTTTGTATTCGGATAATTTTTTCTCAATAGTTGCAATTACTGAATCTTTATCTGCATCTTTAAATAAATACAATGTCGCAATAATTTGAAAATCAATTTTTTCAGGAGAAAGAACTTGAACAAAATCTGTAAGTGGTCGAATTTTATCATCACTCAAATAATTCTGAACCAACGCTAGAATTTCTTTTGAAGGATTACCACTCGCAGTTAGCGGATAAATATTAACAACTCCCGGAGTTGGAGATTTTATTGCAACATCTGTTATTGATTGATGTGCAGATAATGTATGATAACGATATGCTCCACGACTTCCGGCATTAGAAAATTTTTCCGGAGCTTGTCGGATACGTTCTCTTAAACTATCTGCATCTTCATCATCCACGCCACCGCTTGAAATTGAAATATTAGCGACATCCGTAACAAAACTAAGCGGAGTAAGTAAATTATTGATACTTCCGATTGCATAATTATTTGAAGTTGCACCTTTTGTTTCGCAAGAAGCCTTAACATCAACGAATAAACTTCCACTCGGTAAAAACACTTCTTCATCGGTTTGAAAAATGAATAATCCGTCTTTGGTTTCTATTTCAGTACCTTTAGGAATAGTTATATCAAAATCAACTGTTTCATCGATTGAAAACCTGATTGTTGCAATTGAGGCTTTAGCTAAAAGTTTTGTTACTCCTAAAGGTTCGCCAATGTGTTCAAGGTTATCAAGATTCGCGTAGCTTAGAAGATTTTGTTTTGCCGTTTCTTGGATATCTATTCGTAAAACTGTTTCACGATATGCTGCAACATCTATAATTAAGCGTTCAATTTGAGCAGGTTGTAACGTTTTGCCTGATTTTTCTTCGTATAATTTTATCCATTCATTTGTGATAGTATCAGGATTTCGTTCGATAAAATTTGGTTCAGGAAGTTGTGTCATACAATAACCTCTGTATATCCGCTTGAACCGTTGTCGTTCAAAGTCCATTCAATTTTTACAATAATTCTGCTGTTATCTACTTCACAACTAACGGATTTAATGGTAATTCTTGTTTCCCATTCGGCAATAGCATCCGTAGTTTCCCTGATTATATTCGGTATCGCTTCGTCAGTCGGATAATCGATGTATTTGTATAAATTCGAACCAAAAGTTGGACGGTGAGGTACAGAGCCTTTTCTTGTCAGCAAAATTATTTCGATACATTGGTTTATATCGTCAGCACCTTCGGCAATTGAGCCGATTACATTAATTTTCGGTTGCCAATCTATGTAGGTTATTTCGTTTAAGTTTGTCATATTTTACATTTTGTTATTGGGAGTGGAAGTCAGACTACCTTGATTTCCTATGTGGGAATGTTGGTTGTAAATATCTCGTATTTCTTGCATTGATGAGGTTTTATCCGATATATCAGAATCTGATTTTATTCCGTTTGTATTAATCAGCACTCCATTGTGATTAATATTGCCGTTTAAATTGATATTTTGAAATGCTACAGTCAAGGTATTCGTTTCTTTATCAATATTAATCAGCGAATTATTATCCAAATTGAGGGATATTTGTTTTTCTGTGTTAATAACAGGAGTATCTTCTGCCGAATAAATTGAACCTAAAACAACTCCATCTTCTGAATTTTCATCCATTAGGCAAACAACTTGTTCCCCAATATCAGGCATTGCATAAAATTTGTCCTTCATTGTTTTTGTTTGCAGAATCGGAAGCCAAAAAGAAGTTGACTCATCATCACCAAATTTTACTCGTGCTTGAACAGAAATTGGATTTATTTGTGAAACAATACCGAATCTTAACATGAAGTTACCTCACAGATTGTTTTGTAGCCTCTGAGTCTATCGAGGACGTGTCTTGCCTGAGTGATATGGTACTTTCCTGAAAAATGACCGATGCCTTTTATTTCGACATTACCTCCTGCAACTAAATTCGGATTTCCGACAATTTCAAAATATCCTTCAATTTTTGTGTCAGCAGTTCCAAGTGCGGCTTTGGCTTTAATTATCGCTTGTTTTTTATCAGAACATCTTGCCGTAATTTTTAAGGTGTCGCCTTTTTCAACTTTTTCATTCCGAGCAGTTGCTTTGAGTGTCTTTTTCTTCTTGGGATCGAAATATGAAACCTCAACGGATTTATATCTTTGGCTTGTTTTTTCTCTGAATGAAAGCATAGAAAAATCGGTTTTATAAAGAATCTGAATAGCTTTAGCATTTTTTAGTTGGCGAACGCTATAAAATACAAGATTATTTTCTGCGATTTTGAAGATGTAACCATATTGTTCCGCAAGTTTTGTCAGAAAAGTTAAATCTTGGGTTTTGTTTTGGGTGATTCTATCGACTCTAACATCTGCAATATCGCCAACGAGTGTCAAATTGTGCTTGTCAGCGATTTCTTTAGCGATTTGTTTTAAAGTTTTGTTTTCATATCCAACTGAATTCTTTTGTCGAAGCGGTTTCTTAATACCCGTTGCCAAACCTTTAACGGTAATAGTATCGGGCGGAGCATTGTATTCCAGTTCGTCAATTTCAAAACAACCGCAATTTAAAAGTTTTTCATCTTTGTAGCCGAGATACAAACGCAAGGAATCACCTTTAGTCGGAAGCCACGCATCTTGCCATTGTTTAGCAGAATCTTCAAACGTTATTTCTAACTCGTCCGATTCGCCATGTTCAACATCAGTATAGCTGATTGAAGTAACATACGGTGATACGTCTTTGGTGATATTTTTCTTTTCATAGAATAGTTCAAAAATTGGGGTTAGCATTATTTAATCTTTCAAATTGGGGATTAAATAATTACTGAATGTGTTGTTAAATCTGAATTAGAACACCATACACTTGACAAATAGAGCTTTTTCGTAAATAATAATAAATGAGTAACCTAGGAAGTTCTTCCTGCACTTAGCATGCATAGAAGCCTAGGTTTTTTTGTTGCTTTATTTTGCTTTAATAGCAAGTTGATTATATAAATCTAAAAAAGAGGATGTGTCTTGAATAACATTTAGATTGTCTTTTGGTAAATATGACAATAATTCTAAAATTTCGTTATACAATTTTAGCGTTTTCTTTGGATATCTAAAAATTTGTTCGTAATGAAATACTCTGTTTCTTAATTTTCTTATTGCATATAATTTTTGAGAAATAACACCAATCGCTTGCGTTTTACTTGGGTAATTAACAAATATACCTTTAAAAAAGTATATTTTGTTCCAAATTTTAGAGTTGTACTTTTTCATACAAAGATTAGTCCAAAACCCAAAATTCAAATTTGCAATTACTCTGCCTGATGTAAGTTCTTTTTTGCTAGATAAACATTCTTTTTTAGTTGTGTTATATGCGCTAATTAATAAATTGTAATCATTTTCTTCTAATAAAGTATTATTAGCAATCTCATCTTCTAACCAAGTTTCAGAAATATGCTTACATAGCGCAGCATTAATAGAATTTCTGAGTATTACTTCCAATGTTGCCAACTCGGGGTATAACGCCTGAGATATTTTTATATTATCCTGATATCGTTCAATAATATCATCAATAGTGTCATCAGAAGAATAAATAAAAGATTCTATTCTATCCAAACTATATGTAGGTATAAATTTCTTAAGTTCCTCGGAATTAATCATACATAGATTATACACTAAACAGCAAATTCAGTAATTATTTAATTTTCAAAGTACAAACGTTTTTTGGGGTTATTTCTTCCAAGGTGGAAGTTCAAATTGTATAGTTTGATTTTCTTCAATTATTGGAATGTTTAATTTTATTCCACTCGATAAAACAGGTGTTCTTTTTACGTCAGGGTTGGCTTTTATTATTTGCTCATACAATTTCGGTGTTTTGTAGAATTTGTTTGAAATTTTGTCCCACCTGTCACCATCAACAGTAATGTATGAATAAAATTCCGTCATTTACGCTTAAATCCTTTGTCTTGACTTTTGTCCTCTTCATCAATTTTTCCTGTATATTCTTTTAACCGAATCTCTACCTGAATTGAAATCAAATCACCTTGCGCTGAAGCTTGTTCGGTTGTTTTTGCAATTTCTTCTATAACAAAAACTCCTACGTATTCACCGTTACCTTTAATAAATTTGAGTGGTTTGGCTTTGTCAGCGACTTCAGTCAGCTTTTTTAATTCTTCTTCAGGCTCACAAAAATTCTTGTGAAAATTTAATTTCAAATTTTCCTGCAACAAATTTTTGCCCATAAATTGTAAAACAGATTTGTTTTCAATCCGCTCGTGTTCTGCGTAATTGTATGAAACCGTTTCTGTTAAACCGTTAAAGTAAGTTATTAATTCAAATTTAATGTCACCAAGTTGTGCAAACATATTTTAATCCTTGTTTAATAAGCCATTCTCAATCTGCGTTCGTTTTCTTGCTTGAAAATCCTCAAAATTTCATCTTTGTGTTGCTTTAACATTTGTGCAAAATCTTCTTTTGATGCAGTTCCTGATAAAGTAATAATCGGATTGTAGTGGATTGTAACAGGGGCAGAATGGTTTTGTGTTACAAAATTTGAATTAGGAACATTTGCTTTAAATCCTGTATTAAATATTCCAAGAGTCTTGTTCATCGCAGAAACTATCGGTGCAGGTTTGATTGTTTGAGCTACCGTTTCAATAATTTTCACTTTGTTTAAATCTTTTAACGGTCCTGTTTTAGCAGGTGAGTGCGGTAAAAAATCTCTAATGGTTTGAGTAACTTTTTTTATTGCATCTGATACTTTTCCAACACCAGACATTATTCCGTTTGCTATCATTGTCGGAATTTTTAATCCGCATTCAAATATTTTTGAAACAAATTGAGTTACTTTAACAATAATACTTGCAATTGCTTTACCAAATCGGACACCCATATTTTCGGCAGCTCCGCCAACATCATCAACAGGCTTGATTATTTGCTTGAACCAATTGATTAAAGTTTTTATCGGGGCAATAATCGGACTCAAAGCTTCACCCATTCGCTTGAATATCGGTAAAACAGGTTGTAAACCTTCAACCAAACCTTGCCACATTCCTTTAAAAAATCCGCTTATCGGTTTCCAATATTTGTAGATTAAAAGAGCTGCTGTTCCGATTGCTAAAGCTATCCAACCAATTGGTGACGTTAGAAGAGTTAAAGAAAACGCTCTAAAAGATACGATTGTATTTTTAATTAAATTAGGAATATTGAAAAATGCCGTTTTTAAATTATTTAAGCCATTAATAAACATTGATGGAACGGCTTTTGCTGATGTTACCACCCAACTTTTTAAAGCAATAGTTGATTCTGCAATATTAGTCAGAAG
Source organism: uncultured bacterium (assembly GCA_900553895.1). Lineage (GTDB taxonomy): Bacteria > Cyanobacteriota > Vampirovibrionia > Gastranaerophilales > Gastranaerophilaceae > CAG-196. The sequence goes on from USFB01000003.1 coordinate 20,041, forward strand.
CGTTTTAAATGTGTTCACAATTCCATATTTTAATTCGGTATCAATTCTTTTAATATCACTAAATAACCCACCAAGTGTGAAAGTTTGAGCAGTAGAAGTTAAGCCGAAGAATTTAAGAAGATTTGCAGAATTTTGAATAAGTACAGGAGTCAATTTTCTTGCATTATTCAAAAAATCACCATAAAATCCTAAAAGTTTACTTCCCATCAGACTTGCAACACCAACGGTTGATGCAATAGCTCCAAAACCGACTAAAGATATCGCAAAAAAGCTTTTTACTTGAGGTGATAATTTACCGAACATATTTATTCCATATTCAGTTAAATCCAAAAGTTTTCCAAATAGAGGAGATATGGCTTCTCCAAGTTCAATTCCAATAGTTTGAGTAAGGTTTTTCATCCTCTGAAGTCTTGCGTGTTCTGTATTGTATTGTTTTTGATAGCCTTCATCAATTAATGAAACACCGTATCTCATTGATTGAAGTGTATCGATATAGCTTTGGCTTTGTTTTGTGGTTAAACCTAAAACAGCGTTGTATGCCATAGTAGAACCAAACAAGCCTAAAATTGCAGAATCATTACCATTTACTTTGTCAGTAATTGCTTTAAACGCATTAACCATACCGCCTGATTTTTGTATTAATTCTTTAAAACTTTTAACCCCTAAAGAATTAAAAACTTTTGCAGAATCTTCGGACTCTCGAGTCATACCTGCAATAGCTGCTTTCAATTGATTGTGTGCCTGTGCAGCAGGTTGACCTGTTGTCGTTAATGCAGCAACTGCGGCTAAATAATCATCCAATTCAATTCCTGCTGCTGCAACTGTTCCGGCAACAGAACCAAAACCTTGTGCAATTCCTGAAATTGTAGTTTTACCGTATTTAACGGTTTTGAAAATCGTGTCATACACTTTTTCCGCTTTTTCACCTTTAAGTTGAAAAGCATTTAAAGATGATGTTACCAAGTCAACTGCTTCCGAAGTCGAGCCTAAACCTGTTAAACCTAATTGTGCAGAACGTTCTAGAACCCTAAACTGCATATCAGCACTAATTCCGGCAGAACGGATATCATACAAAGCAGAAGTTAAACCTTCTAAAGCAACAGGCGTTCTTTTTGCAATTTCTAAAACTTCATCTTTCATAGCACCAAAATTCTCGATATTTGTATCAATCAACGTGGAAACATTGGACATACCTGCTTCAAAATCCGCAGCCATTTTGAGGTTAACTGCACCAAAACCGACTAAAGCACCACCCACAAGCGAAGCCGTTTTACCGAATTTTTCCATTTTTTCGGATGTATCTTTAATTTTTGCTTGCATTTTATTAAAGTCATCATTCGATTTTTGAACGGCATCACGAATAACCTTTGACATCTTATCAAAAGCTACAAGGGTTAATGATACTTTCATTGCTTCGTCTAGCATTCGTCCTGTTCCAATGTGTTTCGACTATTTATTCCGTATTTAATCGCTTGCCTGCACCAATAAATCAAATCATCAATCAGCATTTGAGCAAGCTCCGAATATTGCCAACCTGTAATTTTGCACAAATAAATTATTGTTTGGCTGTCAGGGAGGTTGCTTCCTTTTTTGAACCACCTGTGATTTCTGTTTGGATAGCTAAAACGTCCTCCAAATCCATTTCTAAAACATCTTCATACACGATACTTTGACCATCAATTTCCGTTAGTTGTGCAATTAAAGCGTATGGAATTTCATCCGATGAATTGGAATTCTTTTGAGCATTCAATAAATCAATCCCTTTGCCTTTTTTTATCATTGCAATTTTGCCTGACGGAAGTGTTAATGTTTTTGCCATGTGTAAATCCTTTCTTTTTATGTTATAATGTAGCAAAGGAGAATATAAATGTTTCGATATTTTAGATTTTTTAAGGAATTTTTTATTGACTTTGAATTAAAGGATTTACCAGTTTTGTATTTAAACCCTAATTTGCAAAAAGTTCTAGATAACTATTATAAAACCTCTGAAAATCCAAATGATGAGTTCTTTCGTTGCAGTATACAGGATTACCGTTTGGGAATTAAACATTTGTATAATTCTCCTAGGGGAAGATTTTTTATTTAATTATTTTAAAGTTATTCAGTTCGTTTTGATACCGTTCAAAAAGTGTTCAAAAACCTTTCTATTGAATTTTACGGTCTTGGTTGGTATAAATTATCATTCAATGTATTTTTACAGGTCTTAAAATCGATTTTAAAAATTTTGAGTCATCTTGAGTGTTTCATATTTTTTTCGAGTTGCAATATCTACGGATGAATACGGAACAGAACAGGCAATAAGAGCAAGTGCTAATGCCCAAAATCTGTCTGCGTGTCCGTTTACTTCAGAAGAATCTGCATCAAAACGTATATTCCCTGCTTTGGTTGCAACTCTTCTGATTGAGTGCAAATCCTCTCGAATATCGTGGTCGTTTGGGATAAATACCGATTTATCTTCAAAATTTGTCCTCAAATTGTATGCCATTTCTTCTTTGGATTTGTTGGTGAACATAACGGTCTCGACTCGGTATTTGCCGAAATCTTTTTGTGCTGTTTCAGCGAGTTGCATTCCAATACCTGTACTATCAATACAACAACGTCTTAATTTCGGATGTCTTAATATTGCAGAAATTATTTCGTATTGAATATGAAACGGAGTTTTTTCTAAGACTTTAACTTTTCTTGTGTATTTAGAATTCTCAAATCTTTCCAAACACCAAATTACGGTTAAATCTTTTCTTCTGCCGATATCGACTCCAACATATAAATCACCTTTTATTGTTTCAAGAGATTTAAGAACATCCGTCATCTCACAAGGAGTGATGAGTTCATACGGTAGAAATGCACAAGCTTCGTCTATTGCAACACAGCAATATTCCTGTAACCAAGTGTACTCATCAAAGCAGTTTTTACGTTCTTCTTCAAGCCATTCTTCCTGTTCTGCTTTGGTTGTTTTTCTTCCGAAAATTTTATCAACCAAACCTTCAGCTACTGCAAGTTGAATAGGTGTTTTGTGGTGACTCCACTTTAATTTGCCTCTCTCAACTTGGTCTAAAAACTTGTAATAAAGACAACTTTGACCATTGTGGGTAGAAAGTATCCTCAAAGGATATCCCCAAGTGATACAAGGTCGTGCAGCTTTCCAAAGTTCGGCAGGATTATTGTGGAATGCAAATTCATCAAGAACTACTTTTCCGCCTTTAGAACGAAAACCTTTTGGGTTTGAAGATAATGCGTGGATTTTTGTTCCATTTGAAAACTGGATAACATACGCTTTTATATCTTTTTCTTTGTCTAAAACCTGTTCGCCTAAATCTTTTGCGGCTATATTAAACAAAGTTGCCCATTGTTTGCAGTAATCAATATACTCACGAGCAGCAGATTCATCGGCAGAAGAAAACCAAACGGCAGGTACAATCCGCTTTACACAATCTCTTACATCTTCATAACTTTGAACATACGTTGCTCCTATTCTTCTGGACTTTTCCCAGATTTTTACTTTTGAATTATCGTTTAACCACCGCATCTGATACGGTAAGAAAAATTTAGTTTTCTTCATTTTGGTTGTCATTTGGGGTAATTCCCAATACTTCTTCTTCGATTTGTGCAATCAATTCAGGTGTTAAGCCTCGCTTAATCTCTGTTTTTTCTTTTTGTGCGATTGTATCTTCGTATTTTTTCGATGTTCCAAATAACGGCACAAATCTGCAAAGTGCGTTTAATCTTGCAGGGTCAATTTTTTCTCCGGCATCAATATCTGCTGAAATTTCACGCATAATTTTTCTAGCGAATTCAAATAATTCCTCGTGAAAAGATGTTTTTGATTTCAGAAACGATGCTCGTTTTTTGTCCCACTCGTATTCTGCACGCCAATTGTTGATTGTTTTTCGATTGAGATTCAATTGTTTTGCTATTGCATCCGCAGGAAGATATTCGTACACAAACAGCCTTTCAGCTTCCGTCAAAAATTCTTCTTTTTTACTATTCAAATTCTGCCTCCAATTTTTTAATTTTTTCGGCACAGTTTTTCATCTCAGTTTGAACGGTATTTAAACGGCTTGTGATTGATACGATTTTATCCATATCAAGTAAAACTATTGCTTCATACGGATTCAAAAGCGAACGCAGCAGAAGAATTAATCCTGATGCTTCGGTATCCAATGCTCGATATGTCTTTTTAGATTCCGCCAAAAGTCCTTTTAATTGCAGTCTTTCAATATTCATCTAGTTGACCTCCTTTTTTAGAAGAGGACACCAAAGGTTGTTGTCAATTTTGCTTTCAATTCTTGAAAGTAATGCCGCGTGAAATTGGTTAGTTTCAAGAAGGTCTTTTAGTATTTCAAAATTATTTTGAATAATTTGTTCAAACGCTTTTACTTGTGATTGGTGGTAAATGTACCAAATCGCAAATATGAGCGCAGGAAAACCGATATTTTCTAATAGCGGTTGTAGTTGGTCAAGTATTTCCATATTATTGTCCTTTTTGTTTTTTAAGAAAGAAAGTCGGTTGCAAGAGGCTTGTAAATTCAAGCATTGCAACCTTCTTAGAGGGTAGGGGAGATTTGTAAATGAATTTAAATAAGTTGGAATATCCTCAGTCTAACCTTGTTCAACCACCGTTTCAAATGAACAATGCAAAATTTTTTACATTGAAAAATTCAATGCTAAAAATTTTGTTTTGAACATTTGAGAACCGCATCTAACACAGGTTATAGTTAGAATACTTACCAACAACACAAAAAAATGGAGCTAAAAAAATGAAATATTTTGAAGTTTTTAGAGCCGGAGTCTACCCTCAAGGCAAATTCACTAAAAAAGAAATTTCTCAAATTGCAAAAAACTACGATCCAAAATTCTGCGAAGCACCTATTACAATCGACCACCAACAATCAGGTCCTGCATACGGTTGGGTAGAAGATGTTAAAGCAGATGGTGAAATCTTAAAAGTCGCTTTTAAAGATATTCCTGCCGAATTCGAACAAGAAGTTAACAGCGGTAAATACAAAAAAGTTTCTGTCGAATTATACAGAAACCTTGAAGGTAAAGGTGCATACCTTAAAGCCGTATCTTTTTTAGGGGCTGCAACACCTCAAGTTAAAGGCTTGGAACAAATTAAGTTTATGGAATCCGAAGCCGATACTTTTGAATTCGATGAAACACTAGAAGATATCGATTCATTAAAAAATCAAATCAAAGATTTAGAAAACCAAATAGAAAAATTTAAAGAATCTAATAAAAAATTGGAAACAATTAAATCTTTGAAAGAACATATTTCGGCTTTGAACGATGAAGTAGCCGACTTTAAAGAAAAAGCCGAAGGAAAAGAAGCTATCGAAAAAGAATTGGATAGTATTAAATCAGCAATAAAACAGAAGGAATACGAAGAATTTATCAACAAACAAATTGAAAAAGGTATCCTTGTTCCTGCAAACAAAAATATTTTAATCTCTGTTTTAAAAGAATTGGATAGTGTACAAAAATTTGGCGAAGATTCAACCGTAGTTGCGGATTTTAAATCATTTATCGAAACTCTACCAAAACAAATCGATTTCAAAGAAACCGCAACAAAAGACAAGCTGCCAAATCACAAAAAAGATGGTGTTGAACCGTTTGCCAACGCTGACGAGGATAGTCTTGAAGTATTTAAGGAAGCTAAAGCACTTTCAGAAAAAGAAAATATCTCATTTAGAGATGCTTTGCTGAAATTAAATATTTAAAAAACAAAAAAAAATAAAATAATTTTACCCCAGTATAAGAATAGGAGCAAAAATGGGAAGACTAGAAGAATTACGCATAAATGCGTACCTGTCTGAAGTCGCTCGTGGATACAGTAACAACGCATTCGTTGCTCAAAATTTATTCCCCACGATTTATTCAGAAAAAGAACAAATAAACATTTTTGAATTTAACAAAGAAGCCTTTCAAATCTACGATACAGAAAGAGCAATCCGCGCTAATTCAAACGTAATCGCACCCAAAGGATTCAAAAAACATTCTGCAACCCTCGCCGAACACGATTTATCCTATCCGATTGATTACCGAGAAGAACAAGAAGCCGAAAAAGTCCGACTTCAACTCCACGCAACAAATGTTGTTACTCAAGGTCTACAACTAAAACACGAAAAAGCTTGTGCCGACTTAGCTCAAGATGTGAACAGCTACGCAACCGAAAACAAAATCCTCCTTTCAGGCTCATCTTGTTTTAACCACAAAGACTCCGACCCCCAAGGTGTTGTTGATGACGCAAAAGACGCAGTCTCAAAGAAAATCGGTCAAGACCCAAACACAATGATAATAGGTCAAGATGCTTGGCGTGCATTAAAAAGAAATGCAAGTCTAAGAAGTCTGATTTCAAATAATACAAACAAAATTATTACCCTCGAACACCTGAAAGAATTTTTTGAAGTCGAAAATATTTTTATTGGTAAATCAATTTTTACAAATGAAAAAGGTGAGTTTGTCCGTATTTGGAAAGACAATATAGTTTTGGCATTCGTTCCGAATTTAGGTACATCAAGAACAGAATACGACCCAAGTTATGCTTACACAGTTCGTAAAAAAGATGCCCTAAATATTGACGAATACTCAAAAGAAGGTAACAAAGTCAAGTACATAAGAGCAACTGATATCTACACCCCATTTTTAGTAGGTGCAGAAGCAGGGTACTTAATCTCAAATGTAGTTAATCCCCAATTAACTCGAGAAGAACAAGGATTGGTGAATAATGACTAAAAAATACAAACTCAAACACACACATATTCTGCATAACGGAATATTACGCAAGCCAAACGATATCATTGAGTTGACGGAAGCCGAAGCCAAAAAGCTTGCAGATTTTGTTGAATTGATTCCTGAAAAAACTCCAAAAACTCAACAAAACAAAAATTCAAAACAAAAAAAGACTGAAACTGATAAATCAGATGAAAGCCAAAATGAAAATCAAGACCAAAACTCTGACGAAAATCAAGGAGAAAATGATGTCGAATAAATTGTATAAACCACTCCTAATCGATTCAATAAAAGCCGCAGAAAATATCGTCCAACAAAGATTTATCGGATTTGACGGTAAATACTGCAAATTAGGTGCAAAAGCTTTTGGTATCTCTGATGTTGATACAGAAAAAGACCAATATTTACCGATATCAGTTTTCGGAATCCTACTCATAGAAGCAGGTGGAACTGTTGCTGTTGGTGATAGTATCACATCTGACGATAACGGCAAAGCCATCAAAGCAGAAGGTTCTGCTATCATAAACGGCTACGCATTAGATAATGGAGCCGATTGTCAAATTATACGAATTCTGATAGGAAAGTAGCGGATTTTCGGTAGGGTGACGGCTGCCGTTAGGCAGACTAACCCGCAAGAGTAAATAGCCTGATGAAGTGTAAAAATTTCTGTCAGGAAATTTTGAAACGAAATGAAAGGCTATACGTACCCGAATAATCCAAGACACGATTTAACAAGGATATTGAAATGACAGATTATTGCACGATTGAAGATATAGAAACTCAAACCTCTACCCCTACTCTAATCCAGCTCTCTTCTGATAATGGGCAAGAAGAAGTCAATCGTGTTGTGGTCGAAGAAGCCATTATTTATTCTTCTACGCTCATTGATGGGTATTTGAGAGGGCGTTATACACTACCTCTCAATATCCATTTTCCTTTATTAAGAATTCTTGCAATTGATTTAAGTATCTACCGCCTCTATTCTCGCCGTATGAGAAACGAAATGCCGGAAGTAATCCAAACAAATTACGACAACGCAATCTCAACTTTGAGAGATATTCAAAAAGGTGTGATAACTCTTGAAAGTGAAAGCGATACTTTAGAAACGGCATCTTTTAGTCCAAGTGAATACAAAACAAATAAAGAAATTATTGATAGATTGTTTGGGAAACAAAAGCTAAGTGAATATTAGAGAAATTGAAAATTCTATTATTTCAAAACTTAAACAACATTTCCCTGAAGTTTTAGTTGAAGGATTCCCTGACAAACCCTCAGAATTTATTCTACTCCACCCAATCGGTGCATTACTCGTGCATTATCAAGGCGGAAATTACTCAGAAACTAACGCTATTGCTTTTGTTACCCAAAATTCAAAAAAAGAATTTGCAATAACAGTCGTTACAAGAAATCTGCGTTTTAATGACGGTGCTTACGAATACATTGATAAAGTTAGAGAGTCATTATCAGGTTTTCAGCCTGATGAATGCACAAAACTTACACCGACAAAAGATTACTTCATATCCGAAAATGGTGGAATTTGGCAATACGGAATAAATTTCACTTTGACTACTCAAAATATACAAAATTATTAATTTTTTCAATTTACCCCTTTATCCCTACCCCAATCTGATTTACCCCCTAAAGGAGAAAATATGTCTGCATCCTTTTTACATGGTGTTGAAACCATTGAGATAACAAAAGGCGCAAGAACAATTTCGACAGTAAAAACCGCTGTAATCGGTCTTGTCGGAACTGCGCCAATAGACGAAGTCGATGAAGAATATCGAACAATAAACACACCAACACTCATCACTAGCGATATTGATGCCGTTAAGTTTTTCGGCAAACCTAAAGACGGATTCACTATTCCACAAGCCTTAGAATCAATATTTGACCAAGGCTCAGGTATTGTTTTAGCAGTAAACGTCTATAACCCGCAAAAACACAACTCAATCGATGAAGTCAAATTATCCGATATTATCGGCGGAGTCGATTCTGAAACCTACAAACGTACAGGTTTAAGTGCGTTTGAAGATTGTTATTCATTATTCGGATATTACCCCAAAACAATAATCGCACCAACCTATTGTGAAGATAATTCCGTTACCGCTGCAATAAACAAAATTTGCAACAAAATTCGTGCAATAGGAATCGTTGACGCACCTGTCGGAACGACCGTTCAAGATGCAATTAAAGGACGTGGAAGTGAAGGTACGATTAATTTCAACACCTCATCAGAACGTCTGATTTTATGCTATCCGCATGTAAAAGTATACGATTCTGCAACTGATTCAATAAAATTACAGCCATACTCTCAAAGACTTGCAGGAGTAATCGCCGCAAAAGACGTATCTAAAGGTTATCATTGGTCTCCATCCAATACAGAAATTCAAGGAATAATCGGAATCGAAAGACAACTGACTTCAATGATTAACGATTCAACCAGTGAAGTTAACCAACTGAACGAAGCCGGAATTATGACAATTTTTAATTCCTACGGTTCAGGGATGAGAACTTGGGGAAACCGCTCCGCAGCCTATCCGATAAACACAGACCCAACTAATTTTATTAACGTAAGAAGAACCGCTGACATTCTTCATGAGTCGGTTGAATACTCAATGTTACAATTTATCGACTACCCAATCGATAACGGATTAATTGATTCTATTTGCGAAACAGTAAATCAATTTATCCGAACTCTAATCGGACGTGGAGCTTTGATTGACGGTAAATGCACATTCAATACAGAAAAGAATCCAACAACCGAAATCGCAAACGGTCACATTGTTTTTGATGTCGAATTTATGCCACCGACACCTGCTGAACGCATTACATTTGAATCCTTTATTGATATTGATTTGCTCAAAAATTTAGGAGTATCTTAAATGTATGCAATAGTAAACAACCAAGGCAAAATTGAAGTTTTCTTAAACGAAAATGATGTGTGTTCGGTTTGCAAAAACAGATACAAATGTCCCTTAATCCAAGCAATAAGCAAAGAATACGTTTTCCTCCACTACGAAGAAGTCGAAATCTCTCAATGCGGACTTTTGAAAAAATAACAACCAACAATTTTTTACGGAGTATATATGTCCAACATTCAAATAAATAAATTAACTAACGCCAATGTTTACCTAAACGGCGTAAATCTTTTGGGACGAGCAGAAGAAGTACAATTACCGCAAATTAAACACAAAATGGCGGAACACAAAGCATTGGGAATGGTAGGCTCTGCCGAATTCTTTTCAGGAATAGATAAACTTGAATGCAAAATTAAATGGAATGCACTCTACCCACAAGTTTTAACAGTCTGCTCAAATCCATTCACCGCTTCAATGTTACAAGTCAGAGCTAACCTCGAAACCTATGGAAGCACAGGTAAAATTGAAGAAGTTCCGGCAACAGCCTTTATCATCGGAACTTTTAAAGAATTTCCTCTAGGAACAATTAAAGCACAAGAAAATGCCGACTACGAAACTGCTATGGCAGTAACCTACGCGAAACTAGTCGTTAACAAAGTGCCGATTTTTGAAATTGACGTACTGCAAAACATCTACAAAGTCGGTAACGTAGATATATTAAAGAAATTCAAATCTAATACAGGAGCTTAATCGTGGAAGAAACTGTATTGAAAAAAGCTAATTCTAAAAAGAATTTAACCGAAGAAATTGCAACACGAAAACGTGCATTAAATTTTTATTCTTTAGCAAATATTCTGCCTGATCCCGATATCGTACTTAGAAAACAAGGTAAAGATATGAGGATTTACAAAGAACTGATGTGCGATGCTCACGTTTTTGCTTGTGTTCAATCAAGAAAAGCAGGTGTGCTATCGCTTGATTGGGATATAAATCGTGGAGTGGATAAAGACGAAAATGCCGAAAATATTTTTAAGTTACTAAAATCTTTAGATATTCACAAATTAATAAATGATATTCTTGATGCAACTTTATACGGTTTTCAACCGCTTGAAATTATTTGGCAAAAGAATAAATCAGGATATATTTTACCGACAAAAATTATCGCCAAACCTCCTGAATGGTTTTGTTTTGATGATGATAACAATCTAAAATTCAGAACAAAAGAAAATTACTACGGTGAATTATTACCAAATAAAAAATTTCTTCTTGCTCAAAATAATCCGAGCTATAACAACCCATACGGTGAAAGAACATTGTCTCGTGTGTTTTGGAACGTAACCTTCAAAAAAGGTGGTATGAAATTTTGGGTTGTGTTTACAGAAAAATACGGAATGCCACATCTGATTGGCAAACACCCACGTGGAGCGACAAAAGAAGAAACAAACACTCTTGCCGATATGCTTGAAGAAATGGTACAAGATGCAATCGCAGTTATTCCTGACGATTCATCGGTTGAAATTCAAGAAGCAAGTAAATCCTCATCTGCCGAAATTTACGAAAAATTAATCGATAAAATGAATGCAGAAATTTCAAAAGCGATTTTAGGTCAAACTCTAACGACCGAAATCGGCTCAACAGGAAGTTATGCAGCAGCCAACACCCACATGGCAGTAAGACAAGATATTATTGATTCAGATAAAAAACTTGTTGAAAGTGTTATAAACCAACTGATAGCTTGGATTTATGAAATCAACTTTTCAAATGCTGAAATTCCTATTTTTGAAATGTTTGCACCTGAAGATGTTGATTTAACGCTCGCACAAAGAGATAAAATTTTATCTGAAACAGGAGTAAAATTCACAAAAGAATATTTTATTAAAAATTACGGTTTAGAAGATGATGACTTTGAAATTAGAGAAGATATTTTGCCGATGAATCCTAACTTTAAAGAATTTAAGGAAGATGAACCAATTATTGTCGGACAAAAACAAATTGAAAATCTTTTTAATTTCATCTCAGAAACCAAATTAAATGAACAATCTCAAAAAATGATTTCACCTTTGATTTCATTGCTTGAAAGTTGCGAAAGCTACGAAGAAGCCTACGAACTATTAACCGACAAAAATCTAAAAAGCAAAAAGTTTGAAGAATCACTCCAAAAGGCTTTGTTTCTTTGTGAGTTACAAGGAAGGAGCGATGGATTAGATGAATAAACTTACCCTTGAAGAATTAGCACTAAAAAAGAATTTTCTTAAACAAAGACAAAATCTTCCGCTAAATCTGAAAATAGAATTAACAAAAAGAAGAATCCGAGAATTTTACGAACATTTTGACGGACAAGTATATGTGTCCTTTTCAGGTGGCAAAGATTCTACCGTATTATTGGATATTGTAAGAAATCTTTATCCGAATGTTTTAGCTGTTTTTGTCGATACAGGTTTAGAATATCCTGAAGTACGACAATTTGTAAAATCAATAGAAAACATAAAAATTCTTCGCCCCAAAACACCATTTCACCAAGTAATCGAAAAATACGGATATCCCGTAATCAGCAAAGAAGTCGCAGGAGTAATTGAAGATAACCGCAAAAATCCAAACGGATACACCGCCAAAAAATTTGATTCCAACAGCGAATACGTGAAAAAATACGGTTCAAGGTATGATTTATCAAAATGGAAGTTTTTGCTAGAGAGCGATATAAAAATCTCAAACAAGTGTTGCAAAATTATGAAAAAAGAACCGTCATTCAAGTTTGAAAAAGAAAACAACCTAAAACCCTTTATAGCAACAATGGCAGCGGAAAGCAACCTTAGAAAACAAGAATACTTAAAACACGGTTGTAATGCATTTGACACAAAACGTCCATCTTCAACACCAATGGGATTTTGGACTGAACAAGATGTGCTTCAATACATAAAGGAAAAGAATATTCCATACTGTTCCGTTTACGGTGAAATTCTGCAAGACAAAAAAGGTAAATGGTATACAACAGGAGTGAACCGCACAGGATGTATGTTTTGTATGTTTGGTATTCAATGCGAAAAAACTCCGAACAAATTCGAAAAAATGAAAAAATCTCACCCAATACAATATGATTATTGCATTAATAAATTAGGTTGCGGCAAAGTCCTTGATTTTATCGGAGTTAAATATTGATGATAGAACTTAAATCATTATTTAAACTACAACCTGCCCTTGCAATAAAATATTTCAGAAATAAAAAGAACGTAACAAGTTGGGATTGGTACGAAATTTGGCAAGATGCTCACAAAAAGAGCTTTACTGTTGCTAAGGCTATGAACACCAAAGTCCTCAATGATATTCGTGATGCGTTGGATAAATCCTTAGCAGAAGGCAAAACTTTCCACGAATTTCAAAAAGACTTAAAACCACTACTGCAAAAACGTGGTTGGTGGGGCGAACAGATTGTCGTTGATACAGAAGGTAATGCAGAAAAAGTTCAACTCGGCTCTATGTATCGACTGAAAAATATTTATAAGGTGAATATGCAAACTGCCTATATGACAGGGCGATACCAAACTCAACTTGATAATGTCGACAATCGACCATACTGGGAATACGTTGCTGTTATGGATTCATCTACTCGTCCTGAACACGCAATGCTTAACGGTTTAGTTTTTAGATACGATGATCCGTTTTGGAATGCATTTTACCCACCGAACGGTTGGAATTGTAGGTGCCGAGTCATTGCTCGCTCACAGAAAAATCTTGATTCACTTGATATTTTGCCAAATTCTTCCGATGGTGCATTAAGTGATGAGATGCATCTTGTATCAAAGAAATCAGGCGAATACAAACCAGTTACTGTTTATACAGACCCACTTACTGGTAAAAAGATTGCCCCAGATGTCGGTTGGAGTCACAATCCTGCATCAGGTTTAGTAGATTAAAACACTTTTTGAACGGCTATTGAATAATATTTAGGAGTTAATATGACTATTGATAAAAAATCATTAATTAATTGGGTTGGTGGTAAAAGATTATTGAGAAAAACAATCGTTCCACTAATTCCGAAAGATATAAAATCATACGTTGAACCCTTTGGCGGTGGTGCTTGGGTTCTGTTTTACAAAGAAAAATGGGCAGATTTAGAAATCTACAACGACCTTGACGGCAGACTTGTAAACCTTTTTAGAATTGTAAAATATCACCCAAATGCCTTTAAGGAAGAATTTAAGTATTTGTTAGGTTCACGAGAATTATTTTTTCAATTCTTAAACGGAACATTTATTACAGATATTCAACGAGCAGTCCAATTTTATTTTCTGATTACACGCTCATTTGGTGGTCGTGGCGATACTTTTGGAACTGTAAAACGCTCTAGTGGTGGAGCTTGCAAATCTTTAAAAAATGTTCTTGAAAAAATTGATGCAATTCATGAACGTTTAGACAAAGTAATGATTGAAAATAGAGATTTCGAAAAATTGATTAAACAATATGATTGCGAAGAAGCATTTTTCTATTGTGATCCACCGTATTCAAAAGGTTGTGGTTATGCAGTAACTTCAACCGAAGATTTTGCTCACGAGCGTTTAAGAGATGTTTTAAAAGGTATTAAAGGGCGTTTTCTTTTATCCTATGATGATTCTCCCAAAATAAGAGAATTGTATAAAGATTTTGAGATGGTGGAAGTTGAACGACAAAACGGCATCAATAACAGGCAAGGAACGGATAGGACAAATAAGATTTACAAAGAACTATTGATTGCAAATTATCCGATTAAAGCGAATGTGAGCAGAGGGAGAAAGCGTTAGCGTACCCGTTTAATGCGAACATTCAAGGATAAACTAATTAATGGCAGACAATAAACCGATTGAAATAAAAATAGATAACAAAGAGGTTCTGACACGCTTGCAGGAACTTGCAAGTCGAGGTGAGAACCTTCGTCCTTTGATGAAAAATATTGCAGGAATTATGGCAACAGCAACCGAAGATAATTTCAAAGACGAGGGCAGACCTGACAAATGGGTTGATTTATCTGAAACAACAAAAAAACAACGACAAAAAATCGGCAAATACCCCGGACAAATTCTGCAAGTTTCAGGTCAACTCGCTTCTTCTGTTTCAACTGCTTACGATGACAATTCAGCCGTTATCGGCTCAAACCTAGCCTACGCAGCAATCCACCAACTCGGAGGTCAAGCAGGCAAAAACAAGAAAACCACAATCTCTGCAAGATCGTATCTGAAATTAACTGATGATAATTTTGAAGAAATTATTGCTGAAGTTGAAGAGTTTTTAAAAAAGAAAGGATATTAGGAATAAAATTCAATGGTATCGAAACAGGCTTTAAATCACAACGCAATTGTTTGTAAACATTTGTAACAAAACCCCTTAATTTATTAAAGTTTTGGCAAAAAATGCCGATAACACATGATGTAAGATGGCATTTGTTTGGAAAAGGGAAACTAATGAGCCAAGATTATAACAATGGTTACAATTTAGATAACTTGAAAAAACTTCTTAACTTCAAGGGTGTTGTTAAGAAGGATAATCTTGATGAAAAGTTAGTTAAAATTTTCAATTTTTTTGATGCAAACCATAACGGACAACTTGAAAGCAACGAATTAACACAGATTTTAAATCAAGTTACCCAATATGGAGCTTCAAGAAATAAAAGTATTTTTGATAAGCAAGAAGCTACAAGGTTTGTAAATTCATATAAAAATGCCCAAAATAAAACTCTTAAACAATTAGGTGTAAATGCTGATAATTTATACCAATTCTTAGATAAAGTAAAGAATAATGTTAACAAACAAACAATTAACAGAAAAATAACAATGAATTTAGAAGTTACCGGACTAAACACTTATAGAGAATTGGCTCAATGGTTATTTAGACAGGAAGGCAAAAAGCCAAGTGAAACTGAATTACAAAAACGAACAAATGAGTTAATTAATTTGAATAAAAACTCTAATCCACCAATTCAAAATGGCAAATTAAAAGGTAACTATGTAAAAATATCAATTTCACAAAAAGGTATTAACAATGTGTCAAAATATATTACCAAACAAGCATTTAAAGCTATAAGCGGAATGAATTGGAATGCTTCCGGCATTAAAAAAATTCAGAAAATGTTTGATAAAGGTGAAATTAACCGCTATGACATTGTAGAATTTTTGGATAATTTTAATCACAAAAAAGACAAAGATGGCAATGTTATTAGTGAAACACAACAAGGCGATACTTCAATAATTGATGCTATTATCAGTGAAACTGAATGGGGTAACAATTCGAACAAAATTAAATTATTGACTTCAATAATAGAAAATGTTTATTGGGCGGCTATTGATGCAGGGGTTCCAAAAGCAACTGTATCAAAATTAACAGCAGAATACAAAAAAGAAATGAACAAACAAATGAAATTCTTTGAAGGTACCGGTATTGCGTCTGCTGATGCTCAAGGAATGGAAAATGCTCTAAATTCATTGATAGGACAAATCAAGGTTGCTAGATTAGGTGTTAAAACAAAAACTGATTATAGTAGAGCCAAAAGATTTGCACAAGATAATAAATCTGCGGTTAGTGGTGATATAACCAATAACAATGCCGTTCAAACCGCAAAAGAATTTTATAACATAGTTGATAATAATAGTGGTTCAACTTCAATGCAAAAATTAAAAGCATTGGTTTATAATCCAAAGAAATTTAATTACAAAAACGTAGTTGATGTTATAACTGCATATAATCAAACCGGAATTAGACAAGGTGATGCTGATATCATTGATTCTATATTAAGTGAAAGTCATACCGATAAAGCTCCAACTGTTAATCATCAAAATAAGACCTATATAGCCAACGGTGAAGCTTATGATGTTATAAATAAGATTCTAAATACACTAAAACAAAGTGCAAAAGAAAAAGGTGTTCCTGATAGATTTCTTACAGAAGCTCGTACCGAATGGGCAAAAGAAATGTATAAGTTAAAGATTTCAAAGACTTCTAAATTGGAAGAAAATGAAGTCCACATGAAATACATAAATAAACTTATTGATTTAATTGGTGGTAAAAATGTTGGTGCCACAGGTGCTTACGCAGATGGCAGAGCTTCTGACAGTTGGGTTGGAATTGGTGCTGATAAAGTGTTTGGTTTGTTTGGTTGCAAAACAATGTCTGAAATGGAAGCTAAACTTGGTAATCAAGCACAAAATGCAAAAGTTTTAGTTAATATTGCAAATCATATTAAATCTGCAAAAACTAATGCTGAAAAGGCTAAATGTATGCAACAATTCAAGGTTAAATATAAAGCGATATTTGGTGTTGATTATAACCCACAAGTAATGGCTGCAAGAGAAGAATTGCAAGATAAAGTTGCACAAGTACAAATTAATAAATCATTGCAACCTGTTTTCAATAAAGCATTGGGAGCAAAAGATATTAGTTCTATGAAAAAGGCAGTTGAAGATTGCAAAATTGTTATGGGAAAAGATGATAAGACCAAGAAAAATATTTACTTAGCAGATATCATAAACATGCAAGTTGAAGCTTATATGCAGGCAAAAGCACCTCAAGGTTTGATATTATCTAATCCTAATGAGTACAATAAAATGTATTCTGAAATATACAAAAATATTGTTTCTAATATGAAAGCAGAATATCAAAAAACTGCAAAAGAAGCCATTGGAAATTCATCTTATGAGCAAATGCAAATTGATATGGAACAGTTAAATCAAGCTGCTTATGGAACTACAAATATTGGTAAAGAAGTTGCTAAGTTTAATCAAAATCAAGCAATGACTCAACAATATAGTGAACTTGCACTAGATATTGGAGCAACAATTGCTACTTGTTGGATTCCGGGTTTGGGTGAAGCCGCAGGTCTAAAGATGGTTGCTACATTTGGTAAACTTGCACAGAGTGCAACTAAAATGGCTAAATTTTATAAAGCTTTGGAAACTGCAGGAAAAACATTGTATAAGAGTAGCAAATTTGTAAAAGGTATTCAAACAACATCTGCTATTGGCAAAATGGAACAAGTTGGTGATAAAACTGTTCGTACAATAAAAGTCGGACAAAAAACTGTGCAGTTAGGTAAAGTTACTAATTTTGCATTAGAAAGTGCCGTATCAGGTGCTTATAATATGATTAATACAGGTGTAACAATTACTACTTTGCATGGTTTGGAACACTTTAATAAGAACCAAAACTGGAAAGCAAACTGGGAAGCCGGAAAAGGTATGGCAATTTTCGGTGGCGTTTCAGCTGTTGGTGGTTTTGCAGGTAAACTAGCTTCACAAATTGCATCAAAATTGGGTATAAGTTTAGAAGTTGCTCAAAAGTCATTAGCCTTTGTTGTTTCAGAAGGTGCTAATTTTGGATATGCAAATGCTGAAACAGTAATGGCATATGTTAAAGAAAAACAAAAAACTGACCCAAGTTTTAACTTCTCAAAAATGTCAACTAAAGAATTGTGGGAAGTGATTTGTAGTGATGAAAACTTAATTAATAATGTAATCATGGCGACAATGACTACTGTTACACATGTTACACAAGGAATGACATCTAAAGCAGGAAGAGATAATTTAATTGACAATATTACTGAAACAAAATTCGAAAAGCATAGTTTTGACGGTAAAGACCCTATTACAAAAAATGAACACCCTACTAATCTTACAAATGAATTAGAACGTGCTTGGTATTCAAACGATGAATTAAAAACTTTATTTCACAATAATCCAAATTTGAAACGCTCCGTTGGTGCATTACCTCAAAAATGGGGCAGAAATATTGGAACAAAAAATGGTTTTGAGAAAGTTGATAATATTTTTTATGAATTTTCTAGTTCAATATATGAAAATTTCTCTGGTGAAAATATAAATAATCAATTAAACATTATGCAAAATAAGCTATCACAAGTCCTTGGCAAAAATGTTGACATCAAATATCTTGGCAAAGGCAATGTTGGTTTTACATTTACTATTGAAGTTGATGGACAAAAATTTGTATTAAAAACTTATAATAAAAATAGCGATTTTCTTAATAACAATATTAGACATCAAGAAAATCAAGGAAATTATGCTGAATTAAAATCCGCTGTTTATGCTTCTAAACATGACAAAAATCATTTTGCAATGTTTTATATGGGTAGATTTGGTGAAACGAATGAAGGTTATATGCTAACCAAATTTGTTGAACATAAAGAAATGGTGAAATCCAACAGAGTGAATAATATGCCAATTACAGATTATCGTAATATAGCATTTGAACAACATTTTGAAAAACGCTTAGTATCAGCCGATATAAAAAGTGATAATGTATTTGGCAAAACAATAATAGATTATGGTGCTGTGCATACATCTATTGCAGATAATCTTAATGCTAAAGAATTGAAATTGGCTCAAACTATTTCAAAGGCATTAGATAACAACTTAGAAGGCGAAATAAATAATATTGTCTTGAAATATGGAAATACAAAAGAATTTAAAAATGTTATATTGGCATTAAAAGAAATAATAGATGAAACTTGTAATAAAAATAATTACAAGTTGCTTCAAACAAAGAAAGCTATGTTGGATAAATTAGGCTTAGACACTAAGCCTGATTTAAAATATTTATTGGAAACAGGTTGCTTTGATGTACATAGAGTTCATAATTATACAGAAATGTATAAATTTACAGAAAATGAACTAATACAAATGCAAAAACAATATAATGAAAAACATAAAGTTACAAAAGCTCCTAGCACAAATGTACAGATGCATGTTCCAACAGTATTAAAAGAGTTTAAAGACAGAGGTTTTATTCCTGAGAAAATTTTTAATAAAATCTTGAATACACAAGATTTGGATGTAAATGCAAAAGCAAGCTGTTTAAAATATATAGAACAAAAAACTAAAAGTTGCACCGATAAGTTCACTAAAGTTATCGAAATTCGACGTGCAATGAAGACGATTAATCAAATTCTAAATAATTCAAATGTTGATAAGAGATGTATTTCTGCAATATTAGGTTCTTATAAAGAAAAAACTTTATTACAAAATTATGAAAAATTATCTCAATATAAGTTAGAGCCTATGACAAGATATACGTTAGCTTTAATGGATAATGTGAGTGCAAACAATGTACAAAAATATAGTGAATTTATAAATGCAATTTTAAAAAGAGTAGATAATACACCTGATAATTGCATGGGAATTGCATATTTTATAAAAGGTTCTGAAGGTAAAAATTTTGATATAACAAAACTTACAGAATATGTAAAATCCGTAGATAAAAATAAATTAATAGAAATGGCACCTTCTATCAAAGAATACAGTGCCGAACAATACATAAAATTTTTAAATTTTCATAGACAAAAGGGGATAGTTAATTTTGACAAAAAAGCTTTAACACTTGGTGAAAATTTAACAGAATTTTTAGAAGAAAATCCTATAATGTATAGTTCTGGAACAAATGAATTATTAACAGCATATCCTTTAACAAACACAAGAGTTGGTTCTATGCCTGAATATTTTAATGTTAAAGATGTTGAAAGTAATAAAATATTTGAAGCAACAGAACAATTAGCTAATAATTTAGAATTAAGTCGTTTTAGAACAGTCGATACAAATTTTGAACAATCTTTATTGAATCAATATAAATTTACTTTACAAAGTATAATAAAAAAAGAAATTACTATAAATGAGATTGGTAGTGGTAGTTTTGGAAAAGTTTATAAACTTTCTATTGAAGGTGAAAAACCAATTGCCATAAAACTCTTTTTTAAAGACAAAGGGGATGAACGAAGCGGTTCAAACGTAGAAATACCGCTTGCAATTTTTACAAATAAACATTTCCCTGAACACTTTGCGCAATTTTATTTTGGAAAGGTTCCATCTAATAGTGGAGAAAATGGATTTATGGTTAGTGAATTTCTAACCCCTAGTCCAGAAGGTAAACTCCCGGTACAACACGACAAGAAATGGTCTTTTTCATATGATGATGGTCATGGGTGGAACGACTTAGGAGGAAACATTATTGGTGGAAAGATTTGCGACTTTGGATATGTTCAAATAAATGATAAAGAAAATAATACAACAAGTGTATCATTAAAATTATTTGAATATTGATATAAACATAAAATGTATTAGTGAACAATATTTTAAAACAAGTTTATATATAAATCTTTGAAATCTATAAACTTACTTTTACACCAACATTGAACATATTATTGTTTCTTGTTGAGTTTAGCATATCTTTTGTTTGACTATAACCAACAGTAACAGTTGTATTAGGGTTGATTTGTGCACCAATAGTGGTATTAAATTTAACTTTATTTTCTGTTTGTTGGTTGAATCCGCCAAGTCTTAAGTTTTGTTTTTCAATTCAGACATTTGCTAAAATTCCTTTGTCAAACAATCTATACCACCCATTGCTGATAAGTATTGTTTTGTTGGAGCAAAATAAATTTTATCAAAGCCGACTATACTTTTAAAATAATTTTCCATGTATTTGTCTAAAATTCCATCACCTGACGAGTTTGTAATGTAATATTTATCTCCGGTTTTGGCAGATGTGCCACATACACCATTCATATAATTTATAGGATTTTCGACAGATTTAGCATCTAAGCCTTGGTCTTTACCATCATCAATTTCTGTAAAACAAGGTATTTTTACAACATCATAGCCTTTTTCTTTCAATTCATTTTCTGCACTTGTTGATATTGTATCTGTTTTATTTTTCATTTCTTCAAGCTTATCTAATAGTTTAAAATATTCTTGTTTTTTATTCTGTAAAATTTCTTTTTGTTCAGAAGAAATATTTTTAGATTCTATTTGTGTATCAATATTTTGTAGTAATCTGTTTAAAACTTCTATACCAGCTTTATAATCAGGAATTGCCATTTGTCCGTTATTTAGTGGTCGATAATACATATCTATATGAAAGTCAAATTGAGGTATGTATGTAACATTTTCCTCTTTAACTCCAAGCTCTTTGGCGATTTGTTTTTTAGCTTTTATGCGATATTCATCTGCGTTATCTAAATCTAAAGCTTCAATATTCTCAATTGCTTCAACTGAACCATCTAAATTCATAGACATCATTGATACCATTGTATATTTCAAAGATTCTTCGCCAATGACAGCTCCCGGCTCGCCATTTTTTGTGAGTGTATTTAAAACATTCCCACCTTCCAAATAAGTCTTACCTTTAATAATATCACTTTGTGATACAGCATGTGAATAATTTATAGCTCTTGGTTCTTCTTCTACGCTATTTTTCCCAATCGGGTTTCCTTGCATCCCTAGTGTGACATTTTTTCGTTTTGCAATAATTTCATTATCTTTATCTAGTTTTAACATACTAAAATCAGATTCACAATTTGGAATAAGTTGTTTCTTGTCTGCTCTTACAACACTTTGGTCTTCTGCCCAATGATTAGCACCACTAATTTGTAGGAATTCTGCTTGAAATCCTTGCTCCTGTCCAACCATATTCATAAATTTAATAAGTTCAGTATTTGAGCTTGAATTAACAAATTGTATTTTAGATATATTTCTATTAATTCCCTCTGACCAGTTATTTGTTCCATCTTGATTGGTGTTTTGTATTTTTATCAAGTTTTTTGGAGTTTTAGTTATAGTTCCGTTCTCATTTTCTATTGTATTCCAAGATGCAACATAATATTTGCCACCAGTCAAATTATTCAGAGCAGAATAATCAACAATGACTTTAATTACTTTTATTTCACCATTATTATAACAACTAGAAAGATAAGTAAAATTTGTGTATTGAGTTCTATTATCAGCAGTATCTATTATTTGCGGAATTTTATTTCCTTCCAATTCTTCCAGTTCTTCATTCCTAATTTTATCAACTAATAATGCTAATTCTTCGTTTTCAAGAACATTATTGTTTTTAAATCTTTCGATTTGTGAATCTGCAAGTTTAATAAGTCTTTGTAATATGTTTAATTCTTCCTTATCAACTTTTCCATTAGAATTTTGGTCTACAAAACTAAAAACAGAATTTAATAAACTTTGAGAATTGTCGTTCTCTTTGTAAGAATTCCATTCTTTACCAACTTCAATGTTTAATTGTTTTATCTGATTGTTTTTGTTGTAGTAATTAAATTGCATTTTCACCATACCATCACTTACGACATGTATATCGGCAATTTTTTAGAAAACTTTAGTCTAATTAAGAAAAATGATACAATTCTTTACACAAAATTATGGATTTTGTTTTTTGAAATCTATAAACTTACTTTTACACCAACATTGAACATATTGTTATTTCTAGTAGAGTTCAATTTATCCTTTGTTTGGCTGTAACCAAGAGTAACAGTTGTATTAGGATTAATTTGCGCACCAATAGCGGTATTAAATCTAACTTTGTTTTCTGTTTGTTGGTTGAATCCACCTAATCTTAAGTTTTGTTTTTCAACCCCAACATTTGCTTGTCCAAAAATATTCATGCCGGAGTTTGTACGAATTCCACCTTTGAATCCGATATTGCCACCACGCTCAACTGCCGATGGAGTTGTTACATTGTAAATACTAACTTCACCACCTATGTTCCAGTTCTTTTCATTGTAAGTAGCACTTGTGCTTGCATTTAACTTTGTACCAAACATTACACCGCCTTGTTGTTCTCCGCTTGTGTATTTCAAATCACCAACAACTCCGGCATTCAATGTATTTTCAAAGGTATACTTGCCAACTTGATTTTTTACTTGTACTCCGTCCTCTAAAGCAACTCTGGCATCACCGCCGATACTTATACCGCCACCATTACTTTCCGTTCCTACAACAACTCCACCATACAATGATGCTTGTGTAGCGTTTGTAACAGTAGTTTTATCTGTTTTTACCAAATCTTTTTTTATACCAAAACCACCTTTGATAAAATTAGAAATATATGTAGGAATGCTATTTGCATAATTTCCCAATGTTGTTATATTTAGTTTATTAATTTCTTGTTTTATTTCGGCTAATTTGTCATTACCATAACCTGCTTCTTTCATTTGGCTTTCTATTTGAGAATAAAGCACATCTTTTGGATTTTCATAACTGTCTCCATGATATGAAACATTGCTCAAATTGCCTTTTGTATATGTGCTGATAACTTTTGTATCATAATAAACTGTTGTATCATTACTTGTTTGTGTTTCTTTTTTATATGTAGCTTTTGCACCAACACTTGTAGAATTTTGGAATAAAGAGGTTTCAGAATTGTTTTTATAACCAAGACTTACACCTAATTTTGATTTTGAATTGTCATTATCTTTTACAATCTTGCCTTCTGCAACAGCAGAAACATTGCCTTGGTTAGAAAATTCTACATTTGCTTTAATAGCTGTCTTTCCACTAACATCAGAATCAAATGGAGTATTTGAGTTGTAATCTCTTTTGTCCATTTCTCTGCCAAAAACAGATTCTTCTCTTAGAGCAAATTCTTGATATGACATCTTGCTACCGTCTTTAAGAGCAATATAGCCGGTGTTTTCTAATGAACCGGACTTTTTATAAACTTCTCTAATAGCATCTTTGATATTATCAGCTTCTACTGTCAGTTGTTGGCTATAATTATTAAATACATATTTATTATCATCAACTTGGTATAACAATGTTGCATGATTTCCTGCACCATTCATTTTACCACTAACCATAACGGCATTTACACCTGCATCTTGTAATGCTTTCATTGCAAATTCATGAATTGTAGAACAAATAAAGTTGTTTAAACTTTCTTCTTCGTTGGTATTCAAAATTTTATTTAAAATCTCTTCTTGATTTGCACCAACATTGCCATAATTTTTATTTTCATCATATTTTAAAGAAAAATCACCAAGAAGATGGTCTATTGTACCTTTTACAAGTTCAGGATTTTCTTTGTTTTCTTTGATGTAATTTGTAAGATATTCATAAGTTTCTTTTGCTGACTGATTATGTTCATTATAGAATTTTTTTAAATCATCAACACCAATTCCTTTGTAATCATTACCTGTTTGTTGATATGTAGCACTAAAAGTATTATCATCTACACGAACATTTATTGTTGTTGCAGTGCTATCATAAGTAGGGCTTGTTTCTGATTTACCATTAACTACCGGAGCATCATTTACATATGTTACATTAGCTTCAACTTCAACATTTTTCTTTTTATCAACTGGCATGAAATATCCTCTTTTATAACTCTTGTATATATAAAGTATTTAAGAGGAAAGAAATTGCCTATTCTCTTGTGTGATTTAATAAATCTTAATATAATTTTGTCGCAAAAAACATAAAGTCGTACTGAATATTTATTGTTCAATACGACTTTTAAAGCATCGATTTTTTATCTGCAATTATACTATTACCAAACTATATCCAACGGTCCATTTTGAGGTTCTTTTGAAAAATCAGTTTTAGAATTTTTATTTGCATTATCTAAAAGTTCATTTTCTAATGAGATGTTATCAGTCGTAGCTTTACCATTGTCATTGAAAACCATTCTTTTTGACATAGTATTACCAGTTTTTGTTTGTTTTGAAAGAATTTTACCAGATTCATTATCTATTTCATAATATATGACTTCAATACCTTTGCCAAATCTATCTTTACTCATAATTGTTCTATTATCATCAGTTTTTCGCAATGTAATTTTTATCTCTTCATATCCATCTTCAGTTTCTTCATAAGTTACAAATGAAGTAGTATTTGTTTCTATTTTTAGAGAATTTGGTTTTATATTTTTATAATGTCCATTAATCCATTCTTTTTCATTTTCAGGAATATTTGGTCTTTTATCATTTTTATTAGCGTGAGTTTTATTTTCATTAACATTTTCATTAAAATTAAAAATAAGTCCCACTTTATTAGAATTGTTTTGTTCTGTTGCCGGACAACCATTCCATAATGAATCAGAACGAATAGAATCTACTTGTAACATTTTTGCTCCTTTTTATATCCTTGTATACTTTTCTAAAGTTATTTAATTAAGAAAAATTGCCAGTATTGTAATAAAACTTTACATGTTTTATACAATCTTTGTGGAGTAATTAAAAAAAAGCAATCGCATCACTAA
The DNA here is from genome assembly GCA_900553895.1 of uncultured bacterium. Classification (GTDB taxonomy): domain Bacteria; phylum Cyanobacteriota; class Vampirovibrionia; order Gastranaerophilales; family Gastranaerophilaceae; genus CAG-196. The sequence goes on from USFB01000003.1 coordinate 45,645, forward strand.
AATATTGAAGTTTTTAGTAGGTAGCAAAAAATATTTTTACACTTTTTTATATACGTAATGAAACCGATGTCCAATATAAGTACATACATTAATAAAATTCCTAACTCTATTAAAGATAGCAAATATCCTTTAACAAAATTAAACCTCAAAAATTTAGAAGGGGTGCAAAGTGATATTTGTTTGTTTAACAGTGAAAAACCGTTAACGATGGACACAATTAGTTTTATTACAAAAAGATTTGAAACTTTGAATTTATTTAGAGGTTGCACTGTTGGTTGCTCACATTGTTTAAAAGATGCAAAAACAGAAGATAATAGAAGCATTTTATTTGAAGATTTAGAGCGCTTCTTAGATGGATTTAAAACGCTTAATGAGCGTTTAGGATTCAATGTCTTTAATGGAAACAAATATTTAAGCATCGTTGATGATTCCAATCCGTCTGATTTCCCTATTTTGGGCAAAGATAGAAAACACAGTGTTGTTGAAGCTATCAAAGAAATTTATGAGAAATTAAATATTCCAGTATTATTTGTAACTTCCGGTTGGAATAAAGGTTCTCGCTATGCTCAAAAAGCTTCCGAAGAATTGGCGAATGCTATACAAAAAAATCCGTCTATGATTGAGGCTGTAGATATTTCCATAAACCCTTTTGTCGGAATTTTAGAAAAATCAAGAGAAGCAAGCAAAAATCATAATCAAGATAAAGCAGAGTTTTTGAGAAATGTTTATACTTCAAGAATGGCGAACACATTAGCAACTTTCTTAAACGCATTTACAAGCAATAAAGCTCATATAATTTATCGTCACGCACCAAGTGCGGAAGGCAATGAACTCATCGACGAAAATGCAGCAAAACAACTTTATGAAGAAATTTATGCAAAATTAAGAAAAATGGTTGGTTCAAAATTAGATGATATTCCAATGCTAAAACCTGAACAACTTACGCATTTTGATAAATCACATCTTATTGAAGCTAGTGGACGCGGACGTAGATTTTTTAGAGCTGAAACTAACTTTTTAGAGCAACAACAGCTTATCGATGAAGTGATTGACTGGGAAGGTTTGAGTGAGCGAGAAAAGTTCGAAAAACTCCGAGATGAAGCGTTAAAATGTATTGATATTAACGGTAATGTATATACTACAATGCCTGCATCTAAAGTTGATTATATTTCAGCACCAATCGAACTAACACTTCCTACAAAAATTCAGCTTAATTATGAAAATAAAAAACCAACAACTCCTGTTTTTAGCGATATTGATTTAGAAATTTAGAAAAGTATTTTTTATAACTTCTTTAAAATTTTATGACCTTCCTGAACCAAATCACGAACTTGTACTGGAGTAATGAAGCCTAACTTTAATTTTTTAGAATTCAATTTATCAACAAGTGCTTTTAATTGTTTTTCGATTCCGAAGTCAACTGTGTCTGAATTTTCAATTTTTTGAACCATTTCTAAAATAGTAGCTTTATCTTCCGGTTGAAATTTATCCAAATCAGAATTTCTAACAATTGTAGAAACTGTTTTTTTGATTCCTTCAACAAAATTTTTGTGCTGTTCTTCTGATAAAATACCTTGTTTTGGAGTAAACTTTTTCATTCTATTTGCACAAATAAGAGTCATAATAGGGTCTTTAAGTTCGTCCATTTTTTGAACTTCTTCTCTTAGCATTTTGCTATCAGCTTGGCAAGTTGGAGAAAGTTTTTTTCTTAAATTACTTGCAGTTTCTTCATCTCCAAAAAATTCCATAACATTATGCTCAGATGCATTTTGAATAGCACAAGTAAATTTTGATAAAAAACCTGCCATTCTCGTACTCATTGGATTGTCTAATTCAGGATACTTAAGTCTATCAAGAAGCTTTTGCTCTACCATTTGTCTGCGTTGTTCTTCCATTTGTCTGCGTTCTTCTCTAAGGCGCCTAAGTTCACGAAGTTCTGCTTCTCTATGTGCGTTAGATTTAAAGTTAATTGTATTCATTTTAGTTACATTTATTATATTGTTATTTTGTATTGATTGAATTCTCATTTCCCTTTTTCCTTTTTCGTTAATCTTTCTTTTGTTTTGTCGTATTGAATATCAATAGTTCAAGAAGACCGATTACTTATATTACTAAAGATATTCAGATAAATATTGTCCGTATTTGTTTTTAAAATTTCGTTGAAAACTCCACTCTTGATTGAGAGAATTTACAAGATGCAACAATTTTGCACCATTATATTCCATCTTGAATAATGGGGATTTAAAGCCGTATTTACATTCTTCAACTGCCCTCATTGAAAACGCTTTTATTGCGTCTTCCAAGTCTACAAACTCAAAATTCAATTCATTAACTTGTTTTTTGAACCTATCATTTTCTATTCTATTATACGCATAATCTAAATCTCTTGAATAGTTAAGTTTTTTGCCTTTTAACAATTCTAATAATTCAGTATCTTCGGAATTAAAAATCTTTTCAACTACAGAAATTCCATTTTCGTCAACCTTGTTGTAATCAATATTTGTAAGCTTTTTAAGTTTAGCAATTACTTCTTGTCTTTCGTCATTAGAAGCATTATCTATTAAATAATCAATTGCTTTTGAGATAAAATCAGTTGAGTTTAGACTTTGACCGAATGATTTCTGTACCATTTCTAAGTCTAAAGTTTTACTAATATTCAACTCATCTTCTGACATACGACTGATAACATTTTCCATTTCGGCTTTTTGGTTTCTTTCAGCTTTACTAACGACTGGAATAAATTCGCCACGAACCTTAATGCATTCTTCTTTTGCATCTGAGATGAAACGAATTAAATTTCGAGCCGTTTCATCAATTATTTGGTCTACCCTTAGATAATCCATAACGCTCCTACCGTCACCTTTATCTTCAAAAACAGTCACCAAAACTCTTGGCAAATCTTTAAGAGCCATATATATGTTATACAAGATGTCCATATTTTCAACAGTTGCTTTTGAATGTATTGGTAATTTACCATCGTTATTTCTTGTCAAATATACTTCTGCTAAAGCTTCAGGATAATCTCTTAAATACTCATTCATTCTGTTTATATCATTCTCTTTTAAAAACTTGTGAGCCGGAATATTACCATCTTTATCCGGTGTAGTCATTTGTTTTATAAAGACATTCATAGAAGCTTCATCCAATAAAGGTTTGGTACTGTATGGACTCAATAACATCAAATCTAATTTGCCGGATTGAAAATATTCATTTATATTATCCTTGTAAATTTCTCGAATATCATCCGAAGTGTTTTTATCTTCAATTACTTCTCTTGCATTATCAACGATTTCATCTTCCAATCTTTCTTTTAAACTTCTTTTATACTCTTTTAGTTCTTTTAGTGGAACCGGATAAGTTGTTGCACCGGCTAAAACAGTTTTACCTTTTTTGTTTTTTTCAACTTTTTCTCCGGCTTGGATTATTAAATCTTCAAAAGATGTAAAAAGACCGCAAATTGCGCCCAAAAAGCATGAAACAGTGCAACTTTTTTTTGGAGTTACAAGAACTTCAAACGAATCTGCGCATTCTTGAATTCCAGTTTTTTGCAATATTTCAGGAGTCAATTTCTTCAATATTCTTTTATTTCCATGCAAGCCTTGGAAGTTTGTATTGTTATTTTGTATTTGTTGGATTTTCATTTCCCTTTTCCTTTTTCGTTATTTTTTTTGTTTTTGTCGTGTTGAATGTCAATCGTTCAACACGACCTACATTCTACATTTTTGAAAGATAATCTTTACATTCTGCTTCTAGCTTAGGATTTCCGTATTTGTAAATCAATTCCTGCAATTGTTCACCATTATAATATCTTTTATATAGTGGAGACTCCGCTATTAACTTAATTGCTTCTGCGGAATTTAATTTTACAGCCTTTTCAAGATCTCTAAAATCAAATAATAAACTATCAATTTTTTCCTTGAACTCTTTATTCTCAATTCTTTCGTATGCATAATCAAGTTCCGGTCGATAGATAATAGGTTTTTTGCCTAAAAGTTCAATAAAATTCATATCTTCAGCATTCATGACATGCTCTATAACTGAAATTCCATTTTCGTCAGCCTTATCATAATCTATATTCGGAATTTTTCTCAATTCTTCGATTATAGTTTTATATTCTTCCGGTTTTGCTTCATTAATTGCAAAACCAACGATTTTACTGATATTATTGGTACGATTCATTGACAAACCATAAGATGATTGCATATACGCAACTTTTAGAATATTCATTATATTCTCAAAATTAAATTCTGTATCTATTTTTTTATTTAATTGTTCTGCAAACCTTTGAAGCAACTTACTTGCATATTCATCATAACTGTCATTTTTTGTAATTGAAACTAAAGAATCTACTAAAGTTTTACCTTGTTTATTAGGTGTTTCAAAAATTGTTTTTATGTACTGAGGATAGCAACTCAAATTTTCCATAAGAGCATACTGCAAATATGGACTTTTCATAATCGAAGGATTATGAATAGGCAGTTCTCCTTCTTTATTTTTAATTAAACAAGCTTTCAGTAAGTTTTGAGGCTTTAATTTCAATATATCAACCGCATTACGCATTTCTTGAGGATCTGCCTTATGTAATGGTGTATTGCCGTCTTTATCTTGAACAAAATATTTTGGTGCTAAAGTTGATTCAACATACTCTAAGTATTCTTTTTCAGGAAGAATCTTTGATAATTGTCTGAAATCAAACATAGATTTATCAATTTTTCCTTCTTGTATATATCGATATATTGTATTATAGCGTTTTTGATCAATAAACCAGACAGAAATGTGCCATTTGACATCTTCAAAAAGTTCACCATCTTTCAAGCGTGAGATATCTTTTTGATATGTTAAAGGTTTTATTATAGTAAATTTTCCATTCTTTCCTTTTGTTATATCTTCTCCTACTTGACACATTGGTTTTCCATAATGTCTGAATAATCTATGAATAAATGAGTCTTCGTGTTCTCCTTTTACCAAAACTTCAAACTTGTCAGCACATTCTTGAAGTCCTGTTTTTTGTAATATTTCAGGAGTTAATTTCTTCAATACTCTTTTATTTCCATGTAAGCCTTGAAAATTTGTATTATTATTTTGTATTTGTTGGATTTTCATTTCTTTTTCCCTTTTTGTATTAATCTTTTGTTTTTGTCGTATTGAACAATTTTCATTCAACACAATCTATTTGTATTTTTAAATAAATGAAAGAAATGGGTCATAGATTTGTGTAAAATCTTCATAAAAAATAACACTTTTAGAATCTAATGCAATTTCGGTTAGTTCTTTTCCTTGAACTTCTCGCTTATAAAATGGAGATACAAAATCATCAATAAGAGATTTTATTTTATCCAAATTCTCACTTTTTACAGCATCTTTTAAATTCTTAAAATTTAAATTTAATTTATCAACTTCTTGTTTGAATTCATTATTCTCAATTCTTTCATACGTAAAATCTAATGGCGGATAATAATTGAGTTGTGTTTTATTTACTAAATTTAAAAGTTCAAAATCTTCTGCATTCAAGATATGTTCTAAGATTGAAATATCATTTTTATCAACTCTGTTATAATCAATTTTTGGCAGTTGTAGCATTTTCTGAATAATAGTAGATTTTTCTTCCGGCTTTGCTTCATTAATCAAATAATTAATTGTATTAATTATAAATTCTGAATCAAGTTTTTTGCCTTTTGATTTTTGAACAACACTATTTGATAAAACTCCTAAAATATTTTTCGTAGTGGAGGTTGCTTCTGATATAACCGTTTCTGTTTTTTGCACTGAATTGTTTATATAACTGTTAAACCAATTATCGTACCACTCTTTATTTGGCTGTTTTACCTCTTGTGCAACTTGCTTTTTATTTTCTTGTATCACATTCTCAGCAAATCTTTGAGCTATTTTTTCTCCTTCTTGCATTTTCTGCATTCTGACAAGTTTATGTCCAAGCCCTTGAAAATTTGTATTATTTTGTATTTGTTGAATTCTCATTTTTTTCCCTTTTTCGTTATTTTTTTGTTTTTGTCGTGTTGAATGAAAATTGTTCAACACGACCTACGCATTATATAACCCTTTTTTTGAATGCGCTTAGCATAGTTTCAAATTTTATATTTTCTTTTTTCTTAATCGCTTGGGTGATAACTTTATCAATAGTATCCGTAATTTGACCTATTGACCAGCCTTCGGTTACTTTTGCAAGTTTTTGGCAATTTGCAACAGTCAACACTCCGGCAAAAATCGGCAAGCTTAATAAAGATTTTTGGAACAAGTTGCTTCTGTCATCTTCGTCAGGATTATCAACCTCAATTTTCGTTCCCATACGTCTCGGGTTGCCTGTGATTTCAGGATTAACTTTGTCTATATAGTTAGTTGCACCAACCAAAATAATTCCCTTCATAGAAGCGTTGTTCATTTTATCTTTATATGTATTAACTTCTTCTATCTGATGTTTTTCCGCAAAATTAGGGAAGAATCTTTCTGCTTCATCAAAGAAAAGCATTACAGGTTTTTTCAAAATTTTTGCCTGTAATTCCAGTCTATCAAAGATTTCAACAACGTGTTTTGAAATTTGGTGAATATATTGAGAATCGTTTATGGAAGAATAATCCATTTTATATAAAGGTACATCCATTTGTCTTGCTAAAGTCTCGACAATAGTCGTTTTACCAGTTCCAGGTGGACCGTATAAAATCACACCCCCCGGCAAGCGTCTTTTGTTAGCAAGTAATGCAGCTCTAATTTCAGGGTCCCAAACATCAATAACAGACTCTTGCAATTGTTCTTTAACTTTTTGCATTCCGCCTAATTCGTCCAAAGATTGGAAATCCCACTCATTATATTGATGTTGTTTAAGCCCCGATTTGTTACAAAACTCTCCCATCATTCTTTCATTATTTATCGCTTTACAATCTTCTATCGCATCTCTAAAATCGGTTCCTTTCAAAATCACCTGCCTCTTTGCGTCTTTTACGACAGACGTAATTGAAGCCATTGACATTCCGTCAAAATCTTTTGCAATTTCTCTAAGATAATTATCGTCTTTTGCAAGTTCTCTTGTAGATGGCGATTTTTCTAATGATTTTTTGATTACATCATATCTTTCTTCAAATGTCGGATTACTGAAATGTATCCAGTTACCTAATCTGCCACGACGTTTAAGAGCAGAATCTACACCATCCAAGTCGTTTGTAGCAGCAATTAAGATAAAACCGCGTTGAGCAGGATTGTTTAGTTCTTGCAACAAAGCGTCTGTTAATTCTTTATTGTGTTGCGCGCTTCCTCCACGTTCACCGCCTAATGATTCGAATTCATCCAAGAACCAAACCGAACGTTCGCCTGTTTCTTGGAATTTTCTATTCAATTGGTCTGCTAATTTTTTAAACGCTTTGCCTTCTTCATGGACTAAAGCTGTACCAATATCAGATAATTTTGTTTCATAGAAAGGTAAACCTAAAGTTTTTGCCAAAGCTTTTGCTGTGTAAGTTTTTCCGTTTCCGGGTTCGCCGTAAAATATCGCACCATCAGGCAAAGCGTCATTGCCTAATTCCTTGTATAAATCATCAAGTCTTTTCATTGGTTCAATGTACAGCTCGTTCAAACGTTTCTTTATTTCAGGCATTCCGCCCAAATCGTCAATAGTCGGATCATCAGCTGTCATTGGAGTTCTTTTGAATTCAGGAGTGTCGTAAGCTGATGTTCTATTAAAATCATCAATTGGAGTCAAACCTTTTTCTGTCGTATATTCCGCCAATTGTTCTTTAAATATCGGCATTATATTTTCGGTTTCACCACGTGAAATCGCAGTTCTTGCGGTTTCATTCAAGATTTTTTCGATTTCCGAAAAAGGAATACCTTCTGTTGAACCAGTAATTTCTTCTAAATTACCATTTAATTGGGCTAATATCTTTTTATCGTTGATTTTCTGATGTATGAATTCTTGTCGGTCATTTGCGTTCGAGCAAGGCAAAGTCAATACTTTATCAATAAGTCCGGCATGTATAAATGTATTGCCAATACTTGCCTTATCTTTTGTTGTAGCAACAAATAACATTCCTTTTGCTGAGCAATTTTTTAAAATATTCGCAAATTTATTTCTTTCAACTTGCACACTATTGTTATCTTCTGTATACATGTTGTCAAAGTTTGAAGCAACAACAATTGTCCTTATGCCGTTTTCTTTATAATTTTTTTCAATATCTGCAATCATCGGAGCTAATTCTTGCATCGAATGAATTTGCAGAGCAGGTAGGTCCGTTTCATTAACTAATGCGCTAACGATTGAATCTGTGCCATTTGGAGAAGCAAATAAAATACCATTTGGTAAAGACAAATTATCAATTTCACACAATTTATTTTTGGTACCGTCTTTAATTGGAATGATAATATTTTCTCGTAATTCTTGTTTAATATTTTCCATACCGATAATATCGTCTAAAGATTTCATTTCAGGATTTACTTCATAGTGAGTATATTCCTTGTATTCAGGTTTCTTAACAGGTTTTTTATCTGTTTTTTCAGATTTTGCTTGTGGAGCAATTTCAGTAGTTGGAACTTCATCTTCAACTTCATCAAAAGAATCAAAGAAATCTATTTTTTGTTCTTCTTGTACTTGTGGAGATTGTGGAGTTTCATCTGGCACTGGTGTTTCAATTGGTTTTGTTTCTTCTATTTCTTTTGAAGTTTCTTCAAGCTGCGTTTCTTCAACAGGACGCATTTGATTTGGAGTAACCTTAATCGGGTTTTCTACATAAATTCTTGCAGCAGTTTCTCTAGCATTTACAATACTGTTTTCTTTAGATTGTGTAGAGTTTTGAATATTTTGTCGTTCAATCCTTTTTGCACCGCGCGATAATAACAAAGAACGCATTTCATCAGTTTTAGCATAATCTAAAGGTGAAATTCCGTTATTAGTAAAATTAACAATATGTTCTCTTGTTGATGGTTTGGCTGTTAAATATGATACCAGTGCCGTATAGTTATTTGCGACAAGTTTTTGAAACAAAGTTTCGCCATCTTCTTTACTTACTTGATTAACATCAAGCTTGCCTTTGCGAGCTTCGTTTAATAAATCTTTTTCTGTCGGTAAATCGCTTATAGCCTTAGATTCTACATTCTGGGAGTATAGATTCTTGGGATATTGACTTCTAAAAATTGGTGTAATGTACATTACTTTCTCCTTAAAAAGCATTATTTTATTAATAAAAAACAGTTGGTTGATTTCATTCATTATAAAAAGCGTAAAAATATAAATTGCTACATTTCTTTATAAATCTTTACAAAAATTTTAATTTATAAAGTAAGTTAAAATAGTATATTACTACTTTTTTCCATGTGATAAAATCATTATTTTTACTAAATTGAAATTAGTAAAATTTAAAATAATTATATTGATAAAATTTAATTTTGGAAATATGTTTCTTATAATTTTTATAAGTCATAAAAGTCTATAATCGGTTACTTCACAATAAGGTTTTATATGCAAACCGTATTAACAAAGAGAAAACATGAAGTATTGCAACTAATATGTTAAGGTCATACAAGCACACAAATTGCTAAAATTTTGAATATAAGTATTTCTACAACTAAAGTTAATGTTGCATCAATTTTTCAAAAACTTGGTGTAAATAATCATATACTTGCAGTTGTGAAATATATAAAAAGTTCTAAGAATTTTGAAGTTTAATTATGCCAAAAGTATATACTAAATCAAAGAGTTTTTCTTTAATCAAGAATAAACTTTCCCAAATAATCAAACCATCTGTCTTAAATAATCAAACCATGTGTCCTTTTACAAAGTTGTTTTTTATTTTTTTACAATATTATTTAATTAAACTGTAAATTTATAAATGTTTGTGATAGAGTATAGAAGGGTAAGTAAAAATACAACATTTGACTTAGATTGTACCAATTTTTGTTGGTGTTGAGGAATTTATGAACTTGAGAGTCAGAGAAGGAGTCGTACTTTAATGTCACAAACAAACATCATAGTAGGTTCAGGTTTTTCGGGATCAACTATGGCAAGACTAATTGCTGAAAAATTGGACGAAAAAGTCGTTGTTGTTGATAAAAAAGATCATATCGCAGGCAACAGCTATGATTATCGTGATGAAAACGGGATAATGATTCACAAATACGGCTCTCATATTTTCCATACCAATAACGAAAAAGTTTGGTCATTTTTGAAACAATTTACAGATTTTAATACGTATATGCACGAAGTTGTCGGAATTTTAGACGGCATTGAAGCTCAAATTCCATTCAATTTTACTACTCTTTATCAAATTTTTCCTGAAACTTTGGCAAAACGCCTTGAAGAAAAATTACTAAAAAAGTTTGAATACAACAAAAAAGTTCCGATTCTTGAATTTCAAAAACAAGATGATGAAGATTTGAAATTCTTGGCAGAATATGTTTACGAAAAAATATTTTTGAATTATACCACCAAGCAGTGGGGTGTTTCTCCAAAAGACGTTGATGGCGCGGTTACAGCAAGAGTACCTGTGTATTTGTCAAAAGATAATAGATATTTTCAAGACAAATACCAAGGGATTCCGCTTGAAGGCTATGCTAAATTAGTCGAAAAAATGCTTGATTATCCGAATATCGAGGTTATTTTAAACAAAGATTTTGCGGAATTTAAAAAAGAAAATTCAGATCTGGTAAAAAATGCTAGAATTTTCTATACCGGCTCAATTGATGAATTCTTTGATTACAAATTCGGTAAATTGCCGTATAGAAGCGTAAATTTCAAATTCGAAACGCACAACAGAGAATTCTATCAAACCCACGCTTGCATAAATTATCCGAATAACTACGATTTTACACGAATTCACGAATACAAACATTACTTGAATGATAAGTCTGAAAAAACAGTTATTGCGAAAGAGTATTCAGAGTTCTTTGAACTTGGTAAAAATGAAAGATATTATCCTATTGCGAGCGAAGAAAACGCAAAACTTTACCAAAAATACTTAGATGAAGCTAAAAACTTAAAAGACGTGTATTTCTTTGGTAGATTAGGCGATTACAAATACTACAATATGGATTTAGCTGTCGCTAGAGCTATCGAACTATTTGAGGAGGTATTTAATGCCTAAAGTTTCGATTCTTGTGCCGATTTACAATGTTGAAAAATACTTGAGAAAATGTCTTGAAAGTCTTGTAGAACAAACTCTTGAAGATATTGAAATTATATGTATAAATGATGGTTCAACAGATTCTTCGCCTGAAATAATCAAAGAATTTCAAGCTAAAGATGTGAGAATCAAAGTAATAAACAAAGAAAATTCAGGCTATGGAGCTTCCATGAACATGGGCGTTGACTTAGCAAGTGGTGAATACATCGGAATAGTTGAATCTGATGATTTTGCAGACAAAACAATGTTTGAAAATCTGTATAACCAAGCAAACGCGAATGACTTAGATATCTTAAAATCGGATTTTATCCAATATTGGGGTGATACTAAGCAGTGCATTAAGGCTGGAAATATTGATAAAGACCATACGGATAAAGTATTCACGGCTGACGAGTACAAAGAAGTATTGAACCTAATACCATCTATTTGGTCGGCTATTTATAAGAGAGAATTTATTGAAACTAATCACATCAGATTTTCTGAAACCGCGGGTGCAAGCTATCAAGATACAGGCTGGCATTTTAAAACTATGCTTTGCGCAAAACGTATAATGCTGACTAATCGCGCATATTTGTACTACAGACAAGACAACCCGAATTCTTCCGTAAAATCGACTACGAAAGCTTATGCTGTTTGCAAAGAATTTGAATCCATCGTTGATTTCATGAAATCAACAAATAAAACCAAAAATCTTGAATACGTATATTCAATAATGTTCAAATCTTTTCGTCATAACCTTTTACGCTTGGATTCAGCATTAGCAGAAGAATATATAGACTATTATTCAATAACTTTCAAAAAAATCTATGACGAAGAACATTTAGGTGATTTGTTCTTTTCAAGATGTAAAAAGAAGGAATTGCTAATGCTAATTAACACGCCAGAAAAGTATTACAAGAAATACAAAACAAAATTGGTATTCGAAAAAATTAAACGAATAAGAAAACAAATAATCTCTGTGAACCTAACAAAAAACAAACGCAGTGTTGTGGTGATGGGTAAAGAATTGTTGGGGTTGAAGTAGATGAAGATATCTGTAATTATACCTATATATAATTCTGAAAAATATTTGCGCGAATGTTTAGATAGCGTTCTATCTCAGACATTGGATGATATAGAAGTTATTTGTATAAATGATGGTTCAGTTGATGGTTCATTAGACATTCTGAAAGGATACGCAGAAAAAGATAAAAGAATTGTGGTTTTAGATAAAGCAAATGAAGGAGTTGCTGTAGCTAGAAATATTGGAATAAATAAAGCGAATGGCGAATTTGTTTGTTTTATGGATTCTGATGATTTGTATCCGACTGATGATGTATTGGAAACGCTTTATTCTAAGGCAAAAGAGAATAATGTTTTAGTGGCAGGTGGTGAATTTTCAGTTTTTGATGAAAATATAAAACCTTATGAATTTAAACAAAAATTTGGAAAATCTATTGATGGTTATTTATTCTCTAAAGATGATATTGTAAAATATCAAGATTATCAATTTGATTATGGATTTCACAGATTTATTTTTGCTAGGGAATTTTTGATTAAAAACAATATTTCTTTCCCATTGTATACACGATTAGAAGATCCGATATTTTTTATTAAGGTAATGCACTACGCAAAATGTTTCTATGCGTTAAACAAAATCACTTATGGTTACAGGAATTGTCACAAACAAGTTAAATTTAGTAAAAGAAATACAACGGATGCACTAAGTGCAATATCTGAAATGTTGGATTTTGCACAGAAATACGGTTACAAAAAATTGGAAAGATATGTAGCAAAAAGATATTTAGAGCATTTGCAATTCATAAAAGTGACAGAAAATGAAGATTTGATAAAAAGAATTGAAGCAAACCAAGCAATAAAAAAAGAGCTTCGACAAGAAAAAAGAAAAAAGTTTTTACAGAAGTTTATTTCATTGAGGAACGACGATGAAAAAACTCATAAAATTATTACTTTATTAGGAATGAAACTAAAACTAAAAAATTATCGTAAAGTAAAAAATGACGATATTTTAGAATATATAGATTATGTTCAAAATAAGCAATTAGATAAATCAGATTTTATTAATTTATCTAATAATTGTTACAAATTCAAAGAACAAGATGTTAAATTAATATCATTTTACTTGCCACAATTTCATGATTTTGAAGAAAATATCAAATGGTTTGGAAGAGGTTTTACAGAATGGTCAAATACATCAAAAGCAGTTCCGCAGTTTACAGGGCATTATCAACCACATATACCAATAGATGTTGGTTACTATAATCTAAATGACAATTCTATAATGCGACGTCAAATTGAACTTGCAAAACAATATGGAATTTATGGTTTTTCATTCTATTATTATTGGTTTTCCGGTAAAAAACTAATGGAAAAACCTTTAGAAAGATTTTTACAGGATAAATCTTTAAATATGCCATTCTTTTTATTTTGGGCAAATGAAGACTGGACAATGCTTTGGGATAATGGTAAAGATAGAGAGGTTTTACACAAACAAGAATTGTTAAAAGATGATGAGCAAAAGTTCATGAAGGATATTTTGCCATATATGAAGGACGACAGATATATCAAGATTAATAATAAGCCATTATTAATTATTTATAATCCACATAATTATCCTTTTGAAAGATATATAGAGTTCAGCAATAAGATCAGACAAATTGCAAAAGAAGAAGGCTTCGATGATTTATTCATAATGACAACAACCTTTAGAGCTGACTGTTCTTCTTGTAATTCGTATCAAGAATTTATTCAAAAATATAACTTAGATTCTTTGTTGGAATTTTTCCCGCAAGGTATTTTAGCACGTGAGATTAGTTGTATTAGACCTAAAATAATGAATAAAAAATTTAAAGGTAAATGTTATGATATGCACGAATTTATAACGCACAAAAAATACTTATATGACACGGATTCAAATTTGTATAAGTGTGCATTCCCACATTGGGATAATACACCTCGTAAGTGTTACAATGGTGCTGATATTTATCAAAATACTCCTAAAGATTATAAAATTTGGCTAAAAGATATTATCAGCTGGACAAAAAGTAATCATTCAAAAAATGAGCAATTTGTGTTTATAAACGCTTGGAATGAGTGGGCAGAAGGTGCTCATTTAGAACCTGATACAAAATATGGCTATGCTTATTTGCAGGCTACAAAAGAAGCGTTGGAGGGAAGGTTATTATCATGAATACAGTTTCTATTGTTACAGTTTGCTATAATGAGCCAAACTTGGAAGATACTTGTAAAAGTATTGTTAATCAAACTTATCAAGACTTTGAATGGATTGTAATAGATGCTTGCTCCAATGATAATACTCAGAAAGTTTGGAATAAATACAAATATCGAATAGATACGTTTATATGTGAACCTGATGATGGTATTTATGATGCCTATAATAAGGCTATAAAATTAGTAAAAAATGAATATGTTAATTTTATGAATGCGGGAGATTCTTTCTATAATAATGAAACACTAGAAAATATATTCAATAACAAAAATTATGATGTTGATATTATTTATGGAAACAGTAATTATTTGTATACTAAAAACTTTTCTGGAAATAAGTATAATTGTCCACAGTTATTAACAGACAATGTTATTATGTTGCAAAATATCAACACTCAATCAATGTTTATTAAAAAATATTTGTTTGAAAAATATGGTTATTATAATGAAAAATATAAGATATTAGCTGATTATGACAGAACTATATGTTTTTATAAAAATCATGTAAATTTCAAATATATTCCAATAATAGTTTGTAATTATAATACGAATGGTATTTCTTCAGATAAAAAATACGTAGAATATTGCAGAAAAGAATATTATAACATTATAAACAAGTATTTTACACAAAAAGAAATAGAAAAGTTTTTAAATAATAAAGTTAAATATTCATTTCTTGAACAACTATTTTCTATCAAAAACAGTGCAACAGGTTCACACAAAATCATAACCTTTCTAGGTTGCCATTTAAAAATAAAAAGGAGCCAAAAATAATGAAAAAAGCATTAATAACAGGTATAACAGGTCAAGACGGTTCGTATTTAGCGGAACTTCTTTTAGAAAAAGGATATGAAGTCCACGGTATAAAAAGACGTGCAAGTTCTTTTAATACATCAAGAATTGATCATCTTTATCAAGATATTCATGAAAACTCAAATTTTAAACTTCATTACGGCGATTTGTCGGATTCTTCTAATTTGATTAAATTAGTTCATGATATTGAACCTGATGAGATTTATAACTTGGCAGCGCAATCACATGTTAAAGTTTCTTGGGATTGCCCTGAATACACAGCAGACTGTGATGCTTTAGGTACGCTTAGACTTTTGGAAGCTATTCGTTTGAATAATTTTGAAAAGAAAACAAAATTCTATCAAGCTTCAACTTCCGAATTATACGGTCTAATCCAAGAACCTATTCAAAAAGAAACAACACCGTTTTATCCACGTTCGCCTTATGCTGTTGCAAAACTTTATGCATACTGGATTTGCGTGAATTATAGAGAAAGCTTTGGAATATTTGCGTCAAACGGAATTTTGTTCAACCACGAATCTCCAAGACGCGGTGAAACATTTGTAACAAGAAAAATCACAATGGCTGCAACTAAGATTAAGGTTGGTTTGCAAGACAAATTATATCTTGGAAATTTAGATGCAAAACGTGACTGGGGACATGCGAAAGACTACGTAGAAGGTATGTGGAGAATTCTGCAACAAGATAAACCTGATAACTACGTTTTGGCAACTGGTGTAACTACATCAATTAGAGATTTTTGTAAGATGACATTTGCTGAACTTGGAATTGATTTAGAGTTTGTTGGAGAAGGTGTAAATGAAAAAGGTGTTGATAAAGCCACTGGCAAAACGTTAATTGAAGTTGACCCAAGATACTTTAGACCAGCAGAAGTTGACTTACTTTTGGGTGATAGTTCAAAAGCTCGTAGAGAACTTGGTTGGATGCCAAAATATGATTTGCCAATGCTTGTAAAAGAAATGGTTCAAAGTGATTTGGAACTGGCAAAGAAAGAAAAAACTTTGCGTGAACACGGGTATAAAGTTTTAATTCCACAAGAGGTGTAAGATTAAATATTAAATTTTTAAGTAAAAAAGGATATTAGAATGAATAAGAAAAATCTAAAGCAAATGATAGATATTGAAGATTTAAAAGCAGAATTATTAAAACATCTTAATAGTGGTGAAAATAATACTTTTAAATATGAGTATTTATCTGAAGCTAATAATTCAGAAAATACTGCTGTTCTTTTATTAAAAGAACTTCAAAACATTTCTTTTGATGAACAAAATTTTGAATTGCTTATTTGTAAAAACAACAAAATTGTAGAACAAATAGATTTAATAGAATCTGATATTAAGGAAAAAATCTTAAATTTCCATTATTTAAGTTTTATAACAAAATCAATAGGACTCGTAAGATATCTGACTGAAGATAAATATAAACCAGATTATTTAGATGCTTACTTATTTTCAATTACATTTACATTAAAATTACCATCTAATATAAATAGAATAAAATAATCGCGTTTAAGCACAGAGTATAAGGCACTTTATAAAAGGTTATATATATGAACAAAAATAAAAAAATCTACATCGCAGGACATCGGGGGCTTGTTGGTAGTGCGATTAAAAGAGAATTAGAAAGAAAAGGCTATACAAATATTATTGGAAAAACACATTCCGAATTGGATTTGACAGATAGCAAAGCTGTTGCTGAATTTTTCGAAACAGAAAAACCTGAGTGGGTTATTCAAGCTGCGGCAAAGGTTGGTGGAATTTTGGGAAACAACACCTATCCTGTTGAATTTATGCTTGAAAATCTTAAAATTCAAAATAATATAATTGAAAATTCATACAAAAATAATGTAGAAAAGTTAATGTTTTTGGGTTCAAGTTGTATTTATCCGAAAAATACACCGCAACCGATGAAAGAAGAATATTTGCTTTCTGATTATTTAGAAAAAACAAATGAAGGTTACGCATTAGCTAAAATTTGCGGAATAAAACTTTGCAACTACTACAATAGAGAATATGGCACAAATTACATGTCTGTTATGCCTTGCAATCTTTATGGTATAGGCGACAATTATCACCCTCAAAATGCACACGTTATACCGATGTTAATTCGACGTTTTCATGAAGCAAAAGAACAGAATCTGCCAGAAACAACTGTTTGGGGAACAGGAACTCCTCGTAGAGAGTTTTTATTCGCAGACGATTTAGCCGAAGCGGTTGTTTTCTTGATGGAAAATAAAGACGCCAAAGATATTGGTGAATTTATAAACATAGGTTCAGGTTTTGATATGCCGATTTCAGAAATCGTTGAATTGATTAAAGAAACAGTCGGTTATAAAGGCAAATTGGTTTATGACAAGACAAAACCGGACGGAACGATGCTTAAGTTGATGGATGTTTCGAAGATTAATCAGTTGGGGTGGAAAGCAAAAACAGAACTCCGAGAAGGGTTAAAAATTGCGTATGAAGATTTTTTGAAAAAATATTCTAATTTCTAAGTGTGAAATCGTATTAGAATAGCTTTTAATAACAGCCCTGGTAACAAATTGTTACCAGGGCTTAATTTTTTAATAACTATCTTTAGTTGGTATAACAAAAACCACATTAATCGTCGAGATACCTAGCAAGTCATCCAAGATTTAGTTTAACTCAATCTTTGGTGATGATTGTATCTGGATGATTGTGTTTGGCTTTAAGTCATTTTTAGATTTTGGAATCATGTATAATAAATTATTGAATTCAAACCAATCAAAATCAAATATTTTACCTATCGCAGGTTCAACGCCCAGGTTTTCATTAAAGATTGCTAATGTAAAATTGCCTTTTACATCAAAGCAGTCCTTAATTGAAGCCACAATCAGAGAACATATATTATTCTTGTCATAATAAAATATAACACGTGGATATTTTGAATAAGTTACACTATCACCATTGCGTTTGCCTGTTCCCAAGCTTTGCGCAACTGTATCATAAGACTTTCCAATGTATTGTGTAACATTGTTTTTATAAAACTTATGATTTATTGAAAATGCTCTTGGTACCGTGTTTTGCATATTAACTGTAATACCTTCTGATGCAAACGTTATACCCGCTGATAATAAAGTACTTAATATTGTTAGTAATAAAAATTTTTTCATTGTTTAAGCTCCTTAAGAATTTCTTAAATGTTTTACGTGTTTATAAACATATAAACAACCCAAAATTCCAAATATTACAACTATTGCTATATCAAATTTGTGCCAAATATGTTTGAAGGCTTCCATATTTTCGCCCATTTTTACGCCAACAAAAACAAGTAAATAGCTCCAAACCAGAGAACCTAAAAAAGTAAGCGTGAAAAAGATTCTTTTTCTTGCTCTTAAAATTCCGGCAGGAAGAGAAATAAACGTTCTTACTACAGGTAACATTCTGCAGAAAAAGAATGCCCAATCTCCATATTTATCAACCCAAGCATCAGCTTCTTCTAAATCTTTGTGTGAGATTAAAAAATATTTCCCGTGTTTTTCAACAAATTTTCTCCCGCCAAAGAAACCTAAATAATATGATGGAATTGAGCCTAACACACATCCGAAAGCACCTGCAAACGATGCAACATGAATATTCATCTCCCCTTTGCTTACAATATATCCTGCAAACGGTAAAATAGCTTCACTCGGCAATGGAATATTACAAGATTCAATTGCCATCAACAGGCTAATTCCCCAAGGTCCCATAATTGTAATTATATGCTCTATAAAACTTACCAAATGTGTTATAACTAAATTAATATACTCCATGCCATCTCCTCTTTTCTATTATATTAAATAATAAAAACACTGCACCATCAATGTTTTCTTTTAATAATTAGAATCACTCCAAAAAGTACAGCTACTATCCCTAATATGATTCTTAACGTCAGTTGTTCATGAAAGATTACGACACCGAAAAATAATGCCGTTAAAGGTTCCAATGAACCTAAAATCGCAGTTGTTGTTGAGCCTATTAATTTTATTGCAACATTTATGGTTTCAATAGAAATGATTGTAGGAAAAAGTGCCAAACATACCGCATATAGCCATAAAACAGGTGATGTCAAAGGCTGCAGTTCAGTGCAAAAATTCAAATTTATGATGTAAAGAATTAGTCCGAATAACATTACATAAAAAGTCATTTTAGCACTGTTCATATGTCGAACCTGCCTGATATTTTTTACTCCAACTATATAAAGTGAATATAAAAGTGCAGATAGTATTACAATTAGTACGCCATGTAAATTCAGAGTTGCACCTTCTTTGCCGTGATACAACAGTGAAATTCCTACTGTAATCAACGCAATCGATGTAATTACGGTTTTTGTAATTTTCTCTTTAAAAAAGATTGCCATGATAACTGCAACAAGAACCGGATAGATAAACAAAATCGTGCAAGCTATACCTGCTTCAATATATTTAAATGCATCAAATAATGTATAAGAAGAAAGCGAGAAAAACAGTCCTAAAATAAGTAATATTACGGATTCTTTCAATGTGATTTTTAAAGAAATTTGTTTAATAAATTTTAACCAAAAAAAGTAAATTGCTAGAGCAAGTGCATATCTATAAAACAGGACGGAATTAACACCGATTCCTGCCGCATACAGAGGTAATGCAAATAGCGGGTTTGTACCATAACTGGCTGACGCGAACGCTCCATAAGTAAGCCCTATTCTTCTTTTTTTCTCTTGTGAAATCAAAAGCCCTTCCCTCTATTATCAATAGACAAATTAACTTAAATAAATATAAATTTCAAGCAATTCTTGTTAAAAGGTGATTCTTAAGTTATAATATAAAGTATGGATTTATTTAAAATCGGTCAAAATTTAAGTTTATTTATAGAAGATGGAAGCAAGCTTATAGAAATTCGCTCAACAATTTCAGGGCTTTTGGAAGATAGGATGGTTGTTGAATTACCGCAGTATTTCATGCGCTACATTAATTTCTTGCAAGTCGGATGCAAATTAACCGTAAAAGTTTTTTCTAAAATGGGTACGGTTGATTTTAATACAATTGTTATTGCGTCACCTTTAGAAGATAATTTCTGCATAGAACTTGATTATAATGCAATGAAATTAACTCCTTCTGAAGAGATTCCAACTGTCGATGCTATTGAAAAACTTCTTATAAGGGTCGGAGAAGAAAATGAAATTAGTGTTAAAACTTTCGAATTAGCAACTGACCATATAAAATTTTATTGCGACACAAAATTGAATATTGATGATTCGTTTAATTGTGAGTTAATTTTAGCAAAAGATTATGGTACAATTAAATTTAAGGTAACAGTAACTGATGTCGATCCTGTTTATGATAATGAATACACGGGCGTGTATTCAAATATGACAGAGGACGACAGACAAGCTTTATTATATTATATGTATTTATATTCAAATAGCACTGATTAATTAGGAAAAATTATGAAAGACTTAGCAGAAAATAACGTTAAAAAAGAAAATATTATCAAGAATAAGATGTTCGACCAAATCGAGCGTTGCAGATTGGATTTACAAAAGGATCCGACAAATCCTGCACTCCATGTTCGTTTAGGTGATTTATACGTAAAATGGCATTTGGATATTTTTAATGCCGGACAATATATTGATGAAGCTATTACTGAATATCAACTTGCGATGGAATCTTTAATCGAATCGCATGAAATCTATTACAAGCTTGGTGTTGCATTTTACCACAAAGGCGAATTGGATAAGGCTATTAACTATTTCACAATGGCTTTAGAAAAGAAGAAAAACTATTATGATGCTTATTACATGCTTGCGGAAACTTTTGTAAAAAAAGCTCACTTTACGGATGCAATTGATGCAGCTGAAGGTGCTGTAATTTGTTCAAGATTAGGTTCTTCAAGCGCGCATTTCTTGTTATACAAGCTTTATGAAGCATCTTCATTTAAGAACACAAAAATCAAACTAAAATCTTTGAGCGAAAAAATACAATCAATTTTGCTTGCTCCATTTGATAAAAACGCTATTGAAAATATTATCAAAAACGTTTCTTACATGCGCTTTTTGCCTTTATTTTTGAAAGGTTTTTATGCAATTCAAGTTAAAGATTTTGGAAAAGCAATCGAATTATACAAAAATGCGATTGAAACAGCTCCAGGATTTGCGCCTCTATATTGTGTTTTAGGTGATATTTACCTTTCAACAGGATATTATGATGATGCTATTACTGAATACAAAATGGCAATTTGGTTGGATTCATTTAATATTGCTGCATATCGTCATTTGTGCAGAGCTTATGAAGAACAAGGCGACTATAACCAAGCAATTGATATTTATAATAAATTAATCGCTATGGCACCAAATATTCCTGATTTATATTCAAATTTGGCAAATATTTATTATATTAAAGGCGAATTTGATTTAGCGATTTCTAATTATCAAACTGCAATTACTTTGAATCCAAACAGAGCTTGGACAAGTGTTATTGCTCAGACAATGGGATTTGTTTATCAAGAAAATAAATCAGATCCTGATGCTGCGATTTCTGCGTATCAAACAGCTTATGTTTTGACACCTGAAGACGTTGATATTTATGTAAATTTAGGCAGTGCCTTCTACGATAAAGAAGATTATGCAAATGCGTTAGCCGTTTACCGTCAAGCTTTAGAATTACAACCATACAATGCAAAAATCCATTGTAACTTAGGCTTCTTGTATTGGGGTAAAGGCGATACGGAAGAAGCTATCAAGTCTTATGAATTGGCTATTAAATATAATGACAAATATGATATTGCATACAATAACTTGGGCGTAATTTATTTGGACGATTTAGGACGCGTTAATAAATCTATTGAATTGTTTAGAAAAGCTGTTGAAGCTAATCCTAATTATGCATTGGCTCACTTCAATTTAGCCCGAGCAATTTCAATTATTGGAGATAAAGTTGAAGCTGCTAAATTGTATCAAATGGCACAAGACATCAATAAAATTACCCAAGAAATAGACCCTAGAGATATTGCAGATAAAATTAGTGAATTATTTGAGTCTTAATTTTGTCTGTTGTATAATGTTAAAATATCATTCAATTGGAAGAAAAGTATGACAGAAGATGATAAAACGGGAATTTCCCATCTAATAGAGAAGGAATTAACTTCCTCTGATAAAATTTTAAAACCTGATTTCAACCAAAAGACAGGTAGAGAACTTCTTGCGTTCTATTTACAATCAAAATTCAAACAAGTATTAGCATACGACAATAAGGCTGCCGAACCGATTTTTATTGAGGTTCGGTATGATTTTATTCAGAAGTTTTCAAGACGACTTATTCAAAATCCGAATAAAAGAATTATGATTGGAATTACGGGCGAATCAGCTTCCGGCAAATCTACTATTTGCCGTGAAATTGAAAATGTTATCAAGCGTTTCAATATGCCTGTAACTATTTTGACGACGGATAATTACTTCAATGATATTTCAGAACTTATTAAAAAGTACGGAACATTTGATAATTTGCGCGACAACGGTTATGACGTAGATTCTCCAAACAGTTTTCAACTTGATGTTTTGCATGATGATTTGAATAAAATATCTCAAGGCGAAGATATTTATTCTCCTGAATATTTGCTAAACGGAACGGGTGTTTCTGTACCAAAAGCTAAATTTGTTCCATCAAACAAAATTATTGTAGTTGAAGGAATGGCTTCAATGTTTGGTGATAACAAAGATATTTTTGATATCAAGGTTTATGTAGAAACAGATTTGGAACTAAGAAAAGAACGTTTCTTAACAAGAGCATATACTGAGCGAAATCAGGATTTAGAAAACGCTAAAAAACATTGGGAATATATTCTTGGTGCAGGTGAAAAATATGTTAAACCATATAGAAATGAAGCTGATATAATTATTAACGGCGATACAAATTTGGCTTATTTCTCTCAGATTTTAGAATATATCCACGCGATTACTAACAATTTTGAGGGATAGTATTTTTTAAATAGATTATGTGATATAAATATGAGTACAGTACAACCAATTAATTTTCAAGGAAAAACTCGCTATCTTTCAGATAACGCTTATAACAATATGAAATCGGTTTTAACCAAGATGAATCATAGGACCGGTTATATAAACGGTGGTAATGTGTTTTCAACTTCACATTTAGTTCGTTTAAAACTGAATGATAATAGCGCAACATTTTATGATAGCAGATTTTTACTTAAAAAAGTTGAAGACAATGAGCAAATGCAAGGCAAAACCTTGATTAGTACACGTAATGCTCAAGTAGAAATTGATAATAAATCCGGTGAAGTCAAAGGACTTGATAAGCCGTTTTTCTCAACTTGGACAAAGGTTATAAAGAAAGTCGAACAAGCAATTCAAAGATTTGCAGAGAATTTTGAAAATTCAAAATATGTAAAACGTGGTTATGTTTCGCTAATTGGTATGACAAAAGATGGTGAAACTAAGATTAATAACATAATTGAACACATGGAAAAATAGATAGTTTGTAGTTTGTAGGTCGTGTTGGACAATTGTCATCCAACACGACAAATACATAAATTTTAATGTCGTGTTCAATGAAAAATGTTGAACACGACCTACAAACTTTTAGAATTAGATAGTTATTCGCAAAAAACAATTACAACTCTTTTAAATTTTCATCCAAGAAACGAAGTCTTGTAATATTGAATAATCTGTCAGGATTCACAAGTTGCATTAAGCTGTCAGCTCTTAATGCAGGGATTTCAGAGCCTTGTCCTGTTTTTAGGAATATATAAAGGCTACCGCCTTCAAACCTATGAGTTCCTACTGACTTTTTGAAATCAGTAGTTTTTTCAATTCCTTTTTTATTTTTCTTGGAAATTAAAATCTCAGGTGAAGTTAGCACTCTTTCAACATCCTTTTTAAATTCCTCAAAATCATAGTTCTCGTTAGATTTACAATATGGTGTTATACAATATTCCGCCCACTGCGCAGCTATATCAACCGCCGTAGTATATCTTTCAACCCTTTTAACATCAACAATTTTCGCACCGTCAGGGAGTTTTGGATTAATAACATCCATAACCTCATTTTCGGTCAGATTATCATAAATTTCGATATCCACAAGTTCGCCTTCCGATTGCGCAAACAAAGGTAGTGCAACCCCCATAGACACTTTCATTGTCGGATTAAATCCTAAAGAAAATACCATATCCAAGCCGGAACGCGCCAAAACTTTATGGAAAGTGCTTTGCCAATCAAGGTGTGAAAAATATCTAAGCAAGCCTTTTTTCGTTATTTTCAAGCGATAGCGATAAACAGGAATATTAGGGTCAACATTTGCTCTTGTCGGATCACGATGTTCTTCTATAGAAACAATTTTTTGAGCTTCTTCTGATGCTTTATAAGGCTTTGCCATTACTTTATGTGTTTTTAAAGAAGGACAAACACCACATTGAACACATTTGTTTTCGCAGGTCGGCTGTAAATTGAATTCGCATCCTTGTTTCATCGCTTCTCTATATTCGTTTTGCAACCATTCTTTTTTAAGCCCTGTATTAATAAAATCCCAAGGCAAAACTTCATCTAACTCAAAAGATTTTCTTGCATAATCTTCAAGCGTGAAACCACATTCTTTTGCAGTTTCAGCCCAAACGTTTTTGTCAAAATATTCACCCCAAGCATCCAAATAACAACCTTTTTTATAAAGAGCTTCTATATACTTGCATAAGCTTGCATCGCCGCGAGTCAAAGCAGCCTCAATTTGAGAAACAAACTTTTCGTGGTAATTAATTTTTAGACCTTTTATATGCTTAGTTTTTTCTTTCAAGTAATGAATATGCTCGGTTACTTTGTCCAAATCCATTTGCGGACACCATTGAAACGGTGTAAACGGTTTTGGCACAAAGATTGAAAGCGTACAAGTAATTTCAAAACCATGTTTTAACTCTTTTTCGCGCTTAATCAATCTTGCGCGATATTTGATTTTATTCAGAAGCTCAGCCATCTCATCCATATCTTCCAATGTTTCAGTTGGAAGTCCTGAAATGAAATAGAACTTAATTTTTGACCAGCCGTTTTCGTAAAGCGTTAGAGCAGCATTAATAATTTGTTCTTCTGAAATGTTTTTCTTAATAACATTTCTTAAACGCTGACTTCCTGCTTCCGGCGCAAGTGTCATGCCGGATTTACGGACAGATTGAACAAGATTTGCAAGTTCAAGATTAAATCCATCAATACGTTGGCTAGGGAGTGAAACCGAGATTTTCTTTTTGTTGAAATCGACAGCCAATTCTTTTATAACTTCTTTTATGTTCGAATAATCGTTTGATGACAATGAAAGCAAAGAATACTCGTCATAACCGGTATTTTTCACAAGTTCTTTTGTGATTGTGATAATATCTTCTGCCGAACGTTCTCTAACCGGCAAGGTTACGTGTCCGGGTTGGCAAAAACGGCACATTCTTCCGCATCCGCGACGAATTTCCACAATTGCTCTATCGTGTACTGAACTAGAAAACGGGATCGGATAAGAAGTTGAAGCAGATTCCAAAGTTAAAGGCGCAAGACGCTTTTCAACAGGACGGTAAGTTTCACTCGATCCTTGTGGGAGAGGGTTTTGCGCGTTCCAACAACCTTTTATTTTACATAAATCTTCAATTCTATCTCTTCTCGGTAAACCTTTTGTACGCTCTAATGATGCGCATACATCCACCATCATTTCTTCGCCGTCACCGATACAAAATACGTCAATAAATTCGCACATTGGAAGCGGATTATAACAACAAGGTCCGCCTGCTAAAACGATTGGCTCATCATCTCTTCGCTCGTCATTTCTAACAGTAATTCCTGACATTTCGAGCATTTTTAAAACAGTCGGATAAGATAATTCATATTGTAGAGAAAAACCGACACCGTCAAAATCTTTAAGTGCACGTTTTGACTCTACTCCGTATAAAAATTCGGGTTTAAAATCAGGCTCTGGCGCATAAGCGCGGTCTGCCATAAATGGTGATTCTATTTCATTCGTACCATCAATTGAGCGTTTAAACACATTGACTCTATCATAAATAACTCTTACACCTAAGTTGCTAATCCCAATTTCATATTTATCAGGGAATACAAATGCAAAACGAACTTTTGCTTTGTCAAAATCTTTGTTATATGATAAAAATTCTCCACCTACATATTGATAAGGTTTTGTAGCTTTATACAAAGCTTCTTGCTGATCTCTAAAAAAACAATTCATAATAAATCTATAATATAACAAACTGTAACAATTTAGCAATTTTTTCTGATAAATTGTTTTGATATATATAAGTGTAGTTGTGCAGGAAAATATCAAAATGGTAAATGCTTACTATTATGATGGAAATCAATATATTCCACGAACGCAAGGCGACAGTTCAAAAGGTTTTATCTTGGCGTCACTTGCTTCATCTGCAATAATGGGAACTTTACCGGCTTTTTCGAAGCCGTTTTCTTCACAACTCGTAAAAGAACATCAGCAAAACGATTTGTACAAAAAAGCTTTTGAACAATCAATAAATATTGCCGGACTTGATAAAAAAGGTGTTCAAATCATTCCTGCACAATTTCTAAGAGATAAATCCGATGTATGTTGCGGACAAAATGCTTATTATATGCCTAAAACAAAACAAATCGTAATTAATACAGACAAAATTTCAATCGCAGGTTTCCATGAAGCGGGTCATGCTTTAAATGATTTAAAGGGAAAATGGGGTAAGGTTTTAAGCAAAATGCGTTGGCCAGGACGTGCAGTTGCAGGTCTAATGGGATATGTTGCATTATTCCAACGCACAAAACCTAAAGAAGCACCTAAAGATAGAACCGACTTTTTAAAAGACAATTGTGGGAATATTGCGTTTTTAAGTATGCTACCTACTGTTTTTGAAGAAGGAATGGCAAGCTATAAAGGAGTAAAACTTGCAAGAAAAACAGGACTTGCAGAACCCTTGATTAAAAACATGAAAAAATTATACACAAAAGCACTTCTAACTTACGTTGGTCATGCAATCGCAACCGGGCTTGCTGTTGGAGCCGCAAGTGTAATTATGGACTACTTTAGTCGTCCAAAAATTATAAACTCAAGCAACATATTTATAGATGAAGAATTTTTCAAAAAATAAGTGTTGCAATTACAATTTTAGTATTGTAGTATAAATCAATAACAAAATTATAAACTTAGAGACAGTGGTAATATGAGAATCAATCAAATTAACAATCAAAACAGTCAAAATAAAATCAGCTATAAATCAGTAAAAGTACATTATAAAGATTGTTGGCATCCAAAATTGTTAAATGAAATATTACAAAATAAAGAAATAGAAAAAGCTGCAAACTTCCTTGAGAAACGAAATTCTTCGATGGAAATGTGGATTAGAACTGATGGGATAAAGAGTAACAAGACATATTCTGTAAGTTGTACGTATGATAGAAGATACAAGCCTCATGGTGAAAATTGTAATATATTAGAAAGAATGTCCCTAAGTGACGCATTAAATAAATTAAAAAATTTTAATTCAAGAGACTTTATTGCATTCGTAAAAAAATCAGAACGTACTAATACAGATAAGCTTGAACAAATTCGTATTTTACACAATCCAAAATCTAAAGACAAAAAAGAAAAATATAAGAACCCTATACGTACATTTTTCAAGCATTTTGGATTCTGATATAAGGCTATACCTTATTCTGACAATATAAGTTTTAATTCATTATTATCACTATCTAAGACTTTGATTTCGTTGCGTTCATTATCTTTATATTTTGGTATGAATATATTCTTTACTTTATAATCTGAAGTATAAACAGTTTCTTTTACTTTTACACCATCTGCGTATTCACTCATGACACTACCGCTTTCATCTTGTTTTTCAGCATTATAATAAGTAAATCTTGTTAAATCTGCCCCGTCATAATTTACGGTCAAATTCATTTTGGTTTTACCATCTTTATCATAAACAAGATGCTCCTGACGCATACTGTTATTATCTTCAATAGTTTCTTTTACAAGCGAAATAACTTTATCATCTTTGTTTTTAAGCTCATATTTTATAGGTTGTTCTGATGAATAATTCCATGTTTCTACAAACTCGACATCTCCATCTGAATTATATTTAGTGTGTTTTGTAGGACGTTTTACATCTTCTGAAATATCATATTCCCATAAGTCATCATCCGTGTTCCCTTCACTATATTTTGATAACAAAAAGCCTGTTTTTTCATGTTTACCGTCTGCGGAAATTTCTACAAACTCCAGACCGTGTCTGTTATCATCAGGATTTTCTACTATCATAAAAAGTTTATTACCATTGCGTTTTGCATATAATACGCCTGTAGAATTATCTACAAATTGTTTTATTATTATTTGCGCATTGTTACTCAATGACGCAACCTCACTTATTACAGAAAGTGGCAAAAGACTGTCAGGAACTCCATTATACAAGTCTGTTTTTATATTCTTTTCTTTTTTTACTTCCGTTTTTTGTTGTGGAACAGTTTGTTTTGCAGATTTTGTCGCCGTCTTCTCTATTTTCTTTACCTCTTTATCAGGCAATACGTTTTCTTCTTGTTTAGTTTCCTTAGAAACCAAACACGCTGAAATACAAGCAACAACTACAGCACCTATAACAATACCACCAATTAATTTCTTTCGCATATCAACACCCCACAACACATTATAAATATGTTTTCTATAAATATTATAGAGATATTTTTCACTTTTAGCAATAGTAACATTTTTGTAAAAATAAGTTATTATGAAGGTTTTTCGTGGTAAAATCAGTATATGGAAATTTTAGAATTCTTAAAGGGAAAAGTTATCGTATCATCTCAAGCCATGCCTGACGAGCCACTTTATAAAGAAGAGTGTATGCAAGCAATGATGGCATCTTGTGTCAATGGTGGTGCAGGCGGACTAAGAGTTGCAGGCGCAAGAGATGTAAGAAATGCTAAAAAGTTTGGTGTTCCTGTTATTGGTTTAACTAAACCTGACGGATTACCTGCAAACTGGAAAGAAATCGTTTATATCACACCCGGTTTAAAAGAAGTAAATGCGCTAATTGAAGCAGGAGCGGATATAGTTGCTTTTGATGGGACTTCACGTCCGCATGACAATTGCACTATAGAAGAAATAATTTCTACCATTCATAATGCAAACAGACTTGCAATGGCAGATATTTCGACTTTAGAAGAAGGCATAAACTGTGCTAAACTCGGTGCGGATGTAATTTCTACAACATTAGCAGGTTATACCACTGAATCAGGTGAACCGACTGTCGGGCCTGATTATGAACTATTGAAGAATTTAGTTAAAACAGTTGATAAGCCTGTAATATTGGAAGGGCGAATTTGGATTCCAGAAGAAGTAAAAAAAGCATTTGAATTAGGCGCACATTGTGTTGTAATCGGGTCTGCAATCACAAGACCACAATTAATTACTAAAAGATTTATTGAAGGAATATAAAATGAAAAAAGCTTTAGCATTTGATATCGGCGGTACAAAAATTTATAGCAGTATTATTGACGAAACAGGAAAAATAGTTTCTGAGATTGATAAATTTCATACGCCAAAATCTATTCAAGGAATTTTAGATATTCTAAAAAGTCAAATCGCGAAGTTTGAAAATGAAGTTGATGTTATCGCTATTTCAACTGCAGGTGCTGTGAATAACGAAAACACATCCGTAAATGGTTCAACAGGAAATCTTGTAAGTGGTTATGCTTCAATAAATTTTCAAGAATTAAGTAAAAAAAGAGTATTTTTAGAAAATGACGCAAATTCTGCAGCTTGGGCTGAATACCGAATCGGTGCATCTAAAGGTACAAACGTTTCTGTAATGATTACACTTGGAACTGGTGTTGGTGGCGGAATTATTGTTAATAATAAATTGCTTAAAGGAAAATCTGGTGCTGCTGGTGAAATGCACTTCAAAATGTATCCTGATAAACGCAGAAGATGTACTTGTGGAAGCTGGGATTGTTTTGAAGCATACGCATCAGGTACGGCTCTAAAAGTTGATGCAGAAGAAATGCTAAATAATCCTGATGTTACGACCTATGATGTAATGGACGGAGTTAAAAGCGGTGATGAAAAAATGATAGAAATTTTCAATCGTTGGATTAATGATATTACTATAGGTGTAAATGGTTTAGTTAATTTATTTGATCCTGATTGCATTGTTTTATCAGGTTCTATGGCTCAATTTGTGGATGCAAAAAAAATGGAACAAACAGTAAACAGTGATATTGTAACTTCACCAACTTCGATTAGAATTGCGACTGCAGGTAATTATTCCGGCATGATAGGAGCTGCTCTTTTAGCATTTGAAAGTGAGGCGAAGTAGTAATGGGTAAAGCCAAACAACGAAGCTTAAAAAAAGGAATAAATGACAGATTTACATATATGACAAGAGAATCTGCATTAGAATCTGTTATAAAAAACATTAATAACAAAGCTGAAGTGATTGACACAATTACCCTTTTTGGATTTTCAGCTGAAGAAATGCTTGAAGCGGGCGCCGAGTATGAAGACGTAATGGCTTTCGGTGGGTTGGTAGAGTAGCACACAATTAAGTGATAAATTGTCTATAAGCTTATTTTGTGTTAAATTATTTATAGGAATTGAACAGTTTTCTGCTCGCTAAAATTTTAAGGGAAGGGGTAACGATGGAAACTAATTTTATATTTGCAGGTTTTGGAGGACAGGGCGTACTTTTAGCAGGTACAGTTCTTGCAAATGCATTTATGCTTGAGGGCAAAAATGTTACTTGGTATCCTTGCTACGGTGCAGAAATGAGAGGCGGAACCGTTAATTGTGAAATCGTTGTATCAGATACGGAAGTAAGTTCTGTTCACAAACAAGATACCGATTATGCAATCGTTTTAAACCAACAATCTTTTGATAAATTTGTTAAAAGGGTAAAAAAAGGTGGCACAATCGTTGCAAACTCTACACTTGTTGCTGAAACTCATCCGCGCGATGATATCAAATACGTATTTGCTCCTATGACAAAAATAGCAAATGATTTGGGTACAAGCAAAGTTACAAACGTTGTTTCTTTAGGCGTTCTAGCTTCTGTTTGTAACATTGTAACAAAAGAATATTTGGCAAAAGGTGTAGAAAAAGTTTTAGGTGCAAAGAAAAAAGATTTATTACCACTTAACTTGAAAGCACTAGATGCAGCTTGTGCAGGTTGTGTGTAAATATATGAGCCTTATTTCAATCTTAAAGCGCAAAAACAGAAAATCTTTATTCACAACGCCGAGTCATGCTGGTAAATTGTGCATTTATCATAAATTTTATCAATGGTACCGTTCCGACATTTCGGAAGTCGATGCTTATAATCCGGAAGAAGCTTTAGTAAAAGCCGAAGCTAAGGCTGCTCAAATTTATGGAACAAAATCTACTGATTTTTTGACAAACGGCTCCTCTAGCGGAATTATAGCTGCAGTTTTGACAGCTTGTAAACACGGAGAAAAGCTTTTAATCTGGGATAAATCTCATCCTTGCCATAGAAATGCCGGCAGACTTGCAGGAGCAGAAATTATTGAGTACGAACTTCCGTTTAATGAAGAATGGGGAGTTTTTGAAGGTTTAAATAATATTGAAACGCTTTTAGATAAGCACATGCCAAAAGCAATAATCGTAACCTCTCCCAGTTATGAAGGAATTGTTTCTGATATTCCACTAATTAGTAAAGCTTGCAAAAAACGCGGAATATATTTGATAGTTGATGAAGCTCACGGAGCTTTGTATCCGTTTTCGAATGAACTTCCTGAAAGTGCTATAAAATATGCGGATTTTACAATTCAATCATTACACAAAACCGCCGGAGGTATCAATCCGACTGCACTTTTACATTGCAATTGTGAACTTGATACAAAACCTGCGTTAAAAATGATTACGACAACATCGCCATCATATCCGATGCTTGCAACTATAGAAGCAAATATAAATTATTTAAACAGCAACAAAGGACGCAAAAAAATTTCAGAATTGATTGCTCTGATTAAAGAAATAAAATCAGAATTAACCAATTTAGAATTTTTTGGTGATGATATAACAAAAATTTTGATAAAAAAACAATGTTTGAGCGGGTTTGAATTATCAGAAATTCTTTTTGATAAATTTAATATAGAAGACGAACGCACCAACGAAAAATCAACAATGCTTTTGACAGGTTTAGGCACTACTAAAGAAAAGATAGAAAAATTGAAACAATTAAGAAAAGTATTTTAAAATAAAAGGCTCAACATTCAGTTGAGCCTTTTATTTTATTTTATTAACATCTGAACTTCTTTGAATTTTGGATGTTTTGCTCCTTTTAGCCATTCAAACAAAGCAATTTCTGTTGTCAAAACATGTGCACCATTGTCTTTCATTCTTTCTAATCCTGCTAAATATTCCAATTCAGAACGACTACCACACGCATCTCTGATTACGGAAACTTCAAAACCCTCTTGAATCAACGCATTTGTTGTTTGGCTTACGCAAATGTGAGTT
Source organism: uncultured bacterium (assembly GCA_900553895.1). Classification (GTDB taxonomy): domain Bacteria; phylum Cyanobacteriota; class Vampirovibrionia; order Gastranaerophilales; family Gastranaerophilaceae; genus CAG-196. The sequence continues at coordinate 78,282 of USFB01000003.1, forward strand.
TCAATACCGAAAATAACAACTTGTTTTTTACCTGAATTTTTCAATGCTTCTAAAACGTCATTATTTTCTAATGCTGAAAATGCTGTTTTTTCAAAGTATTGTGTATTTTCTGGCAAAACCTCTCTCAAAGTTTCAACAGTTGCACCTAAGCCTTTTGGATATTGCTCAGTAACAATTACCGGAATTCCCAAAATCTTTGCAGTATTAGCAAGTGTTGTTGCTTTCTTTTCTAAAGATGCTTTATTAAAAACCGCATTCAAAAGTTTTTCTTGAACATCAATAATCATTACAACACTATCTTCAATATTAAGTATTGTCATCGTTAATCTCCTTCCTAAATTCTTCTACAAAATGTTCTAACAAATCTTCTAAAAATCCTGTTTCAAATTCCTTCGGGTCAAGTGAAATTCTTTTAGGCGGGATATTTTTGGCTGATTGATAAGTTATATCAATATTGATTTTGGTAAACCCCGCAGTTGTGATTTTTAGAGTTGCACCTGCATTTCTACCCGTAATTTTCAAATACCCGTGTCCGTCAACGACATCTTGTTCAATATGCATCCCAAAAAGTTTATCGTTAAATTTTTGTTGTGTCATATACAAAACAGGACTAATTGTATTATCAAATTTCTTATTGTACTCTTGGCGATACATTTTGAAATTTGTCACTTCTTTTTCTTTTGTTTCTTCATCTGTTATATTTCTGCTAAAATTAATTGCTTCGTGTAATCTGTTTAGAACCTCATTAATCAATTGTTGACGCACTTTCCCGATAGTGTTTGCAAAACCGGCATATATTTTTTCAGGAATAGATGTTTTTATTTTTTCCCAACGTTTTTTAGCAGAATCTATATCTGTATCCCAAAGCAAAAGAAAATATTTGTTCGTCGCATAATTCATAAGAATATCATTTCTTCGAATATTATTCAAAATAATTGTTTCAATTTGGTTTGCCTGCAACAAAAATTTTGATTTATCATTCGGCGAAATTGCTACTAAAACAGCTTTTCTTCCTGTAGAATTAATTATTTCCAGTTCATTATCCAAAATTGATGCGTAATCCGTAAATACTTCGTTATTTTTAAGTATCAAGTTATTTTTTACAAGCATTTCTCTGTATTGTAAATATTTCATCTGCATAGACGCAATGTTTAAACCATTCACTGTAATTGCCCAAAATTCTTCATCTGAAGTAAATGGAGTTAAAAAAGCTAACGCACCCAAAGTATAAACCTGTAAGCGCAAATTATCATTATCATTAAACGCAAAAACTATCGCTGGAATATTTTTCGTAAGTCTTAATAACTCCAGTGTTTTTTGCGATGAATTTTCGCTATTAATAATTAATACGGATGTTGATAAAAGATGGATTTTATTAGGAATGTCTTCAAACGAAAACTTAAACAGTTCGTCACTTTTTCTAAGGTTTAGTTTTGAATAGATGTATTCAAAAAAATCAACATCATCAGAAATAAGTACAATCCTGCTCTGCATTTCGTTTTTACAATTCCTATATTACCTCTATGACAATTCTGAAATGAGCAATTCCGCCTTTTGTAAAATTACATCTCTTAAGTCACCAAGGTCTTCAAAATCAATACCCAATGTTTTTACAAAGTCTTTATCAATTGAATTTGGATCATAATTATCTTGAACCAATTTATCAACAAAGCAAACCAAGTTACAAGGCACCGGAATTGATGATAAAGCCGGTGAATGGTGATAAGAAATAATATTTGCTAATAATATTGGTAATTGCCATCTTTTCGCAAGCAAAGATCCTGTTTTTACGTGATCACTGTCAAAATATTTGCGCTCTGCATCTAAAACATCCGTTCCCATCTCAACAGAATTCAAAACCTTTGTATAAAGTTTTTCGTTTGTCATCTGTAAAACCATTTTACCAACATCATGAACAAATCCTGCGATAAATGCTTCGTCTGCATCCATAACTTTAGTTAAGTTAGCCAAGTATTCACAGCCTGCAGCTACTCTCATTGAGTGTTTCCAAAGTTCTTTATCTCCTTGGTTTGACATCATAGGTTTCATAGCAACAGCTACGATAATGTTCTTAACTTTAACCATGCCTAAAAGTGATAAAGCTATATTGATAGAGCTAATTTGTTGCGAAAAACCATAATAAGCAGAGTTTACCAACGCTAAAATTTTAATAGTCAAAGACTGATCAAACATGACAATATCGCCCAACTCTTTCATGCTTGCAGTCGGTTTCTTCATAACATTTAACGCCTTAACGATTACGCTTGGCATCGCTTGTATATCTTTTATTCCGTTTACTAATTCAATAGTTTTATCCATAATTATCACCTTAAACTTGCAAGTGTTTCTTTATTGATAACAAGCTTCCACTTGCACCAAAAGCCGTACCAATTATCAGTAATGTTATTATAACTATATTTTGTGCATAAACAGGATTTGGTATCAAGAAAAATTTATGCACATTCATCAACAAACCTTGCACCCAATTCAAAGGAATTACAGCAATAACGGATGAAACAAAGCCGTAAAATGCACCCTGCATAACAAGCGGAGTCTTGATATACCAGTTGCTTACTCCCATCAAACGCATAATTTCAATTTCATCTTTTCTCGATTGAATTACAAGTTGGATAGTATTATTAATAATAGTTATTGTTAAAGCTGCCGAAATTATGATTACAAATATCATAGAAGTGTTTACGACATTCGTAAGCATCTGCATTTTCTTCGCCAATTCTTTTGCATAACCCAAATCTTCTACACCTGCAATCGGTTTTATATTTGCAAATACAGTGCCAATACTATCAGGTTTATCGACTTTTACTCTCAATGTATTAGGAAGTGGATTTGCAATATCATGCAAACCTAATTCCTGTTTCATACTTTCCCAAGATTCTTCTTTTGTTTTTAATGTAACAGACTTAACGTGTTCAATCTGCTTAATTCTATCTTTTACAATAGAAGGTGAAGCGTCATTTTTTAAATAAACAGATATTTCAAGAACATTACCTAACTCGTGCGTAAATGTAGAAAGAGATAATGTAAACCTAAACAACACGCCAAAAATAGTCAAAATGGCAGCCATTGTAGTAATAATTACGAGGTTAATAATCCCTGTACGTTTAATATCATTAACAGCTTCCATAACTATACGATAAGCTATTCTCAATTCACACAGCCAGTCTTTCGGTATATGTCTTTTCACCTGTCTTTTTAACTCTTGTCTGCTATTGTCCATAAGTACCTGCCTGAATATCTCTTATAATTTCGCCCTTTTCAAGAGTTAAAACTCTTTTTCTGAATCGGTCAACAAGCGTATAGTCGTGAGTTGACACTATAACCGTAATACCTCTTTGGTTAATTTGTTCCAAAATCTGCATAATTTCCAAAGAGTTTTTAGGGTCTAAGTTACCTGTAGGTTCATCTGCAATCAAAAGAGGAGGTCCGTTTACAAGTGCTCTTGCAATACTTACACGTTGTTGTTCACCGCCTGAAAGTTCTGACGGTTTTGCCTTAGCCTTATCCAACAAGCCTACAACTTTTAAAGCACCGGTAACACGAGTTCTGATATCAGAAGAGCTTATTCCCAATGTCCTGATTACATAAGCAATATTATCGTAAACACTTTGATTTTGAAGCAATTTATAATCCTGGAATACAATTCCCATGCATCTTCTTAAATTTGGCACTTTTTCAGGCGGTAAATTAGCAATATTAATTCCTCCGATTAAAACAGTACCCGTAGTCGGAGTTTCTTCCTTATAAAGCATTTTTATAAGCGTAGATTTACCCGCACCTGATGCGCCTGTAATAAATACAAATTCACCTGACAAAATATCAAGGTTTATATTTTTAAGTGCATAATTATTCTTATACTTTTTAGTAACCGATCTTAATTGTATCATTTTTTCAACTCAATAATTTTATTAGCTATACTTTCTGCGTCTAATTCGTAGTGTTTTAATAATTCGTTTGGAGTTCCACTTTGTCCAAAAGTATCATTAATACCGATTCTTAAAACTTTATGCGGTGCGTTTTCTGATAAAGTTTCACATACTGCTGAGCCCAAACCGCCAATTACAGAATGGTTTTCAACCGTAACTGCCAAACCTGTTTTATTGACACTACTTATTATAGTTCCACAATCTAAAGGTTTGATAACGGGTATATTGATAATTTCCGCATCAATTCCTTTAGCTTTTAAAATTTCATTTGCTTTCATAACTTCTGCAAGTAAATCACCGGTGACAAATACACTTACATCTTTGCCTTCTTTTAAAGTTACGGCTTTATTAATGTCTAAAGTATAATTTTCATCATAAACATCTGGAACATTCATTCTTGAAAGCCTGATGTAAACAGGACCATTATACTCTGCTGCGTATTTAACAGCCTGACGAGTTTGGTTATAATCCCCTGGAACAATAACCGTCATATTAGGAAGTCCTCTCATAAGAGAGATATCTTCTAAAGCCTGGTGGCTTGCACCGTCTTCACCGACAGTAATACCACCGTGCGCACCAATCACTTTAACGTTACCTTTTTGGTAGCAAATTGAGTTTCTGATTTGGTCATAAGCACGACCTGTTGCAAAGACCGCAAAAGTCGCTGCAAACGGAATTTTACCCTCCAGTGACAAGCCTAAAGCCGTTGTCATTAAATCTTGTTCTGCAATACCTACATCAAAGAATCTTTCAGGAAACTTTTTTGCAAAAATTGAAGTTTGCGTAGAACCTGATAAATCAGCATCTAATGCAACTATATCTTGATTTTGTTCAGCCAAGAATGAAAGTTCTTCGCCAAAGGCACCTCTTATGGATTTTTTAGCTTCGTAATTAATTGTTCTCATATTCCCCCTCTAGCTAAATAAATTATACCATGAATTACGAAAAAATAAAAATTTCTACCATATCAAATCCATAAATCTAAAAAAAGACACTACGAATTAAATATTAAAACTCTTTCTTGTGCCTTCTTCGTGATACAAACCACCACCACAAATAGTTTCAACAACTTTTAATACAAATTCTCTTGAAGCATCCGTATTATTCAAGAAAAATTCTCTGTTTGATAAATGTCTAATCTTAAAAATGGAATTCTGAGTTTTATCTGCAGGTACAAATAAAGATGCAACTTCTTTATCCAAAAGAACTTCCATCATTTGATTTCTTGATGATATACCTTCCATTAATTCATTATAATTTCCGTTAATAGCCATAATACGACCGGAGAACATCGGAGGAGCACTTTCTCTAAACAATGCTTGAGGCTCATAATTACATCTGGTCGTAAGACTGATTGTATGCCAAAGAATATTTATAACGACAACTGTTTTATCCTTATCATACTCAACATAAATATTCTCCGTTGTAATCCCTCTTGCGGAAAAAGATTGTTTCAAAGAATCCGCAATAGCTTTCAAATTATCTATCATTTCCACAAATATCTCAGCTGTGTTTAAAGTCGCATGCTGATAGTCCAAGAACTGCTTATACATGTGGGTAGAAACAAGCCCAATGCGTTCTTGGATAAGTGTGGATTTTCTGAAAGATGTTTCTGAGTTATTAAAATTTTCGTAGCCTTTACTCAAATTTATAAAGCCTCCTTATATAATTGTACACTCAACATGCTTATTATGTAAACATGATGTGTAACAGATTGTAACAAGTATCACTTTATTTCTTAAACAGTAAATTAATGCCTGCGACAAAATAATTTTTTACCTCAGCAAAACTTCTTAAAGACAAAAACGTTTTTAATATAAATTTCGGACGTAAATAAAAACGTTTCACAGCTTGTTTATGAAGTTCAAAAATTCGTTCTTTACTCAAATGTTCAGAACGCACAACGGGTTCATAATAAGCACTTCTGAAATCCAGGTTGCCCTCAACTAATTTGTTCATCATTGCGTAAGCAAAATATTTTGTTCCAGGAAGCGGAGTTGCAGTATAAAAACTGATAAAATTGCTATCAAGTTCAATTGCAAATTTAATTGTTTCTTCAACTGTTTCTTCTGTTTCCCAAGGAAGCCCAATTACAAAATAATTATAAATTTTAATCTTATTCTTTTTAAGAATTTTTACCGTATTTCGAATATCATCAAGCGTAATTTTCTTTCCGATATTATCCAACATCTTTTGAGAACCGCTTTCTACGCCGATACTTACAAGACGACAACCTGATTTGTACATCATTTTTGCCATCTCATCATCCATTGTGTCAGCTCTCGTATTGGATGACCAAGTGATTTTCAGTCCACTTTCAATAATTTTTTGACAAAGTTCAAGCGTCCATTCTCGATTAAAATTAAAAATATCCGACCAAAAAAGAAAATTCTTTATATTATATTTTTCAATGCATTCTTTTAACTCAGCCACAATATTTTCAGGAGAACGCGTTCTCACTTTAGCACCCGAAACAGGAGTTGCCAAACAGAAAAAACAATGGAACGGACACCCGCGAGCAACTTTAATAACTGCCTGCACTTTTCCATTATCCGGACGTTTATAAATCGAATTATCGACTAAATGTCTTGCAGGAAATGGTAAAATATCCAAATTATCTATAAATGGACGCTTATCATTTTTAACCGGTTGAAAATTTTCTCTATAACAAATTCCTAAAATTTCATTATCAGGAACTCCGTCCAAAATATCTTTTAGAGTTAATTCGGCTTCACCCATAATTACATAATCAATGAACGGATTTTCATAAATTGTATTAGTATTGTATGTCAAAAACGGCGCGCCTTTAACAATTGTACAAATACTTGGAACAATTTCTTTTGCGTGCTGTACAGCCATCATATCAGATTTAAAAGTAGGTGTTGCAATGTTTGCAACTAAATAATTCGGTTGAAATTCTTTTAAATCCGCTTCAAAATTTCCACCTTGACTGTAATCACGAATAATTGCTTCAAATCCGCAAGATTCTGCAATTGAAGCCAAATACATTAAATCCGTGGGAGGCAGGGGAGGTATGACCAACAATTCTTTTGTCGGCTGCTGACATCTATCTTCTCTGTTTATTACAGGAGAAGGCGGGTATATTAACAAAACCCGCCCCTTCTTATTTTGATTTTCTAAAACCATTTATGAAACCTTAATTTCTTTTTGTTTTACTCTTGATGCAATGATTGATGCAGTAATCAAACAGAATGTACCGATTAAGAAAGTGTATTCCCAATGATAATTAACTCCGCCAATTACATTAAATGAACATCTGTTAATAATCCAAGAAACCAATGTGCAAACAAATACTTGAGGTCCTGCGATGAAGATATTAAAGATACCCATTACAGAGCCTTCAGTTCCTGGTTTAATATATTGAGAAAGCATTGCAAAAGGTAGAGCGCAAATACTTGCCCAACCGATACCTGATAAAGCCATCAAAGCTGCAACAACTTTAACATCCTTAATAAATGCCATTCCTAAAAATGCCAATGCCATTGATAACATTGAAATGATGTGAACTTTTTTGTTGCCAAATTTAACAGATAAAACTCCGATTGGAATTGCAACAACAAAGCAAACAAGGTTGAAGATAGCAAAACAAATTGAAGAAAAGTTTGTTCCAGCTAGAACTGCAGAATCATAGCTTGCTTTAACAACCTCTGAAACATTTGACAAATCAGGTACGCCATATACTGTATGGATAGCATATTGAGTGAAATAAATCATCATACACATATTTCCAATCCAAGTAAAGAATTGCATCCAACAAATTTTACCAACTTCAGGAGATAGTGCAAAAAATTCTTTTAAAGATTTTACTAAATCAAATTTTTCTTTTTCTTCATTTTCTTTAGGTTGATATCTGCGTTCTTTAATCATTAAGCATGTCCAAGCCATACCAAGTGAGAACGCTAAAGCCGCCATAACAAATTGAGCGTTAATAGACATTTGATAATTAAACGCCCATTTTAAAAATGGTGCTGTACCTGCAGCAAAAACAGAACCTAAACCGATTGCTAAACTTATGTATGAGTTCGCAATTGAATGTTGTTCTTGTGGTACAACATCAGGAATCAATGCTCTATAAGGACCTTGAGCGATATTAACACAAGCATCAAGAATCCAAATCATAACTGCTGCAAAGCAAAGTGCAGCTAAAGCAGGAAATTTAATATGAAGTGTTGAAGAAATAAAGTTTGTAATTAATTCTGAATTAGGTAATGCCCAAAGTGCTAAAGCTGAAAGCAAAGCACCACCTAACAAATATGGTCTTCTTCTTCCGAATGGAGAAGTTGTTTTATCACTCAAAGCACCAATTACAGGTTGAACAACCATGCCGGTGAACGGACCTGCAAGCCAAATTAACCCGAATAAGAATGGTGAAGCACCAAGATTTTCTGTAACAGGACCCGATAAAATAATTCTCATTTGCCATGCAAATTGCAAACCAAAAAATCCAAGAGCAAAACTCAAAAATTTTGCAGTTGAAAAACGTTTCAAAACATTGTCTTCCATATATCTCCCCCAAATAAAACTATTATTTTATTAGTTTACAAGTAACAAAAATTTGCGTCAAGTTGTTGATAAAAAAATATTGTTAAACAAGTACAGACTACTTTCAATGGAAAGAGGAAAATAGAAAATAATTTAAAATAATTTTCTATTTTCCTCTTTATAGACCTGAATAGAAGGTATGAACCGCGTAAGCGACTTCCACTCTTATAACCTTTGAAACATTAAATCAACAACTGCGTACCGAGCATTATTCTGTGTGAATCTTTCGCAGCATCGTTTTGACAGAATACATAGTTCAGAATAAATTTCAAACCTTGACCTTTTACAAAGTAGTTCAAACCAACAGAGTATTCACGTTTATTGTTATTTGCAATTTCTCTGTTTGGATCAAATTCATCATATCTTGCTAAGATTTGAAGTTTTTTCGTCAACATATATGCAACAGTTGCGTAAAAACCGCTTGCGTGCTTATCGGTTGAATATCCTGCTGTACCGTTGTAACCGTTAGCTTGCGCCCATTCAAAATTTGCCATAAATCTTTTGTATTCATATTGAACATGCGCACCGACTACGCAGAAATTATTATCTCTATGACCTGCATCCATGCTACCGCCAACAAGTAATTTACCATATTTGCCATCAGTTTTTCCAAGTGGTTTTAAGTCAACTCTACCAATAAATTCTGCCCCTGGGAAAAATTCTTGGAAATACGTATCTGAACTATAAACACCAAAGTCATAATCCATCAAACTGTATGTTCCTGCAACTTTAGCCCCTAGTTTACGAACTGTGCCGAAATTTCTTGAAATTTGAGAACGAGCTAAAAATGGCAATACAAATGGTCCGTAAGCACCTTCTAAACCAACAGGCGGACGAGAATTACCGATTAAAATTCTGTGGTGTGGAATCTTGTTTGTTGCGATGTACATATCAGCGAACAAGTTTTCTACCCAGTTTCTTTCTGATAATGGTGAGAAGTTAAACATAATTCTAAAATCACCATTATTGTTCTTTAAGAATCCGTCATAACCAACGTTAATTGTATTGATGTCATAATGGTTTGTTGTATGTTCACGATGCATTCCGCCTTCATTAAATTGAAGTCCGATGTCACCGTTGTAACCAGCCCAAAATTGAGTTCTATCCCATACAGAATCTTCATCAAATTTATGAGTCAAAACATCCTGTAAAAGATATGTCGGTTTATCGTATTTATAAACTTCTAAGTGATACACATCTTGAAGTTTTTCTTTTAAACTTTTCTCTTGCGGAGCTTTTTCTTCTGTAACAGAAATTGCTTGAGGTACTTCTTCCACATTCATTTCTTCTTGCGGAACATCAAGCACAACTTCTTCTAAATTTTGCTCCTTAACTTTTGCCCACACCGGTGTGGTCAAAACAATTGCTATTAATGCCAGTAAAATCTTTTTCTTCATAACTACATTCTTATATATTATACAAAAAAAGACCAATTCTCACCAAGTGAAAATCGGTCTTTTTAAACTAAACTAATGTTGATGTCTGTGTTCTTCTCTTAAGTATGCTGTCCAGAATAATAGAACAACAAATACAAAAGCACCTACAATGTTACCGCAAGTAACAGGAAGTAAGTTGTGCAAGAAGAAACCTTTCCAAGTCATTGTTGCTAATTGATCAGGAGTCATGCCTGAAGCAGCAACGATAGATGGGAAGTGTTTCATCAATAATCCATTTGGAATAAAGAACATGTTTGCAACACTGTGTTCATAACCTGAAGCAACGAATGTCATGATTGGGAAGAAGATTGCAAAAATCTTACCAATAACACGTTTAGAAGTTGAAGCCATGAAGATTGCTAAACAAACTAACCAGTTACAAAGAATACCTCTAAAGAATGCTTCTCCAAAACTTAAATTAATTTTAGAGAAAGCTGTTTGCATAGCGGTAACACCTACTGCGTCGCCACCATTATGTCCCATGCCTGCACCAAATATCAAACCTGCAACAAGGATAGAACCTAAGAAGTTTGCAATATAAACGATTGTCCAGCTTCTTAATAATTTAAGAAGGCTAACTTTCTTTTCTAAAACTGCGAAAGTCATCATTACGTTACCTGTGAACAATTCAGCACCTGTCAATGCAACAATCATCAAACCTGTAGCGAATGTCATAGCTCCGATAAGTTTTGTGAAGCCCCAACCCATCATTGAGTCGCCAGTCATAACTGTTAATGATACTTGAGCACCAAATGCGATAAATGCACCTGCTGCAATTGCTAATGTAAACATTTTAGTTTTACTAAAACCAGCTTTTCCTGTCATAACGCTGTCACTAAGCTCGTGAACAGTGGCACTAGGAGTTAAGCTGTCTTGTGTGGAAATTACTTTTTCTTCTTCCATTTTTCCTTTTCTCCTATTTTTCTCTCTTTTTAGAACACCAAATTTTCATAAATTTCCCTCGGAAATTACGTCGGCTAAATGTGTTTGACTATCTATATCCTAAAATTTTAATGTTCTTAAAAACTCTGCTTAAATCAATTTAGTTTAAGTCCTTATTGATAATAGCACTTGAAAAAATGATTGCAAGATTTTTTTTGCAAATATAATTCCTATAAATTTTTCACCAAGAATTCAGTAAAATCCTCTACTTTATATTGATTAAAGGCAAACAAATTCAGAGCAGCCTCGCAGCCTAAACAAGAAGTTAAAACGATTTTTGTTCCACTGTTTTTGATATTGTCATGTTTTTTCTTAAATAATTTTGATAAAATTTTGTATTCATTCAATTTTATAATTCCGTTCAAACCGCAACAAGAATCAAATTCATTCATCTTTACATATTCAAGATTTTTAGTATTATTTAAAATCCATTCAATATCTTGAAAATTATCTATATTGCAAGGTTTGTGAAAAGTCACTTTCTTTTTGTTTTTTAGTTTTAATTCTAAATTATATTCTCTAATGTACTCGAAGATATTCTTCACATCTATTTCGTCAGAAAATTTCTTTATCGTTTTTTCACAACTTGCGCAAGTTGTTACGATATCCGTAATTCCGTATTTATTAATAATATTTAAGAAATCTTTTTTAGCCTTCTCAAAATTATCAATATCACCTCTTACTATAAATGGAATTCCGCAACAATTAAAATTAGGCGTTATAACTTCTATGTTGCAATTATTCATAAGTTTCACAACAGCATTGTTGCCTTTTATATTTCCACTACAACCACCAAAATAAAGAACTTTTTTGTCAAACTTTTTCGATTTAATATTTTTTGCAAAAAATCCAAGAACTTTAACACCCAACCCAAAAAGAATATTCTTTTGTATAAAAGATATGAGTTTTTCTGACGGATGAAGCTTGAAAAATTCAGCTTTAGCAGAGGTTATAATATCAACGACATCAATACCGCTCGGGCAAAATTTAGAACAAGCACCGCATTTTAAGCATAAATCCAAATAACGATTGAGTTTAGCGGACATTTTTAAGTCACCCTTTATTAATCCGCGAAGCATAATAAACTGCCCGCGAGAAACAGTACAGTCGTTGCCCGTAATTTTATATATAGGACAAACAGCTTGGCAAAGTCCGCACTTTGAACAAGAATGAATGTTCTCTTTATACTCCGCTAAATTCTTCATATTAATATATTAGCACGGTTTAGTAAATTTAGAGTTGTTTTGTTAGATGGGCTTTTGATATTTTGATACCCCCCACCCTAACTCTCCCCCTATAAAGGGAAGGAATGAACTTGCGCTTAGTGAGCGACATTAGCACGTTCCCTCTCCACGGGACTCTGCCTAAAAAAGTTGACTTAATGTCAAGTTTTTGAGAGGTCAGTTAGGGTGGGAGCGTATTTACTTATTTGTTTAAAAAAAACATAAAAAAAAAGAACTCGCAAAATGCGAGTTCTTTAAACATTAATTTTATTCCTACAAAATTTCCATTACCGGTTCAGAATGTTTTACCTCTGGAATTTCTCTCAAATTTGGAAGTTCAACAGCTTTTGGAGCATGTTTTACTTCGCCAGAAGCCTTTGCTACTTTTGGAGTAACAGGTGTATGCGCCCGTTTAACTTTTGCAATTGCAGGGTCCGGATTTAATTTTTGTTGATGGTAATCAGCCATAATCTGATTTACAAATCTTCTGGTTTCTCCGTAAGGGGGAATTGATCCGCCGAATTTTTTAACGTTGCCTGGGCCTGCATTATAAGCAGCCAAAGCTAATTCTGTTGAGCCAAACATCTTGTACATCATCTTGTAATAAGTCAAACCTGCCTTGATGTTTTCGCTTAAGTAATAAGGGTTAAATCCCATTCTTTGGGCTGTTGACGGGAGCAGTTGGAACACGCCTACTGCGCCATAGGGGCTTTTTAATTCGTGTCTAAAGCCGGATTCTTTTTTGGCGATACTTAAAGCTAACGCTGGGTCAACATTCATTTCGATTGAATGTTTTACAATGGTTTCTTTAATTACGTCTTGAGTTGGAGCAGCTTGCACCCTAACGCATAGCAAACTAAGCAATGCCATAGTTGTTAAGACTGTCTTTCTAATCATTGAAATCCTCTTATTATATTAGTAAATTGGATTCTGTATTGCTACTATAAAAAATCCTCCCTACGGTTTCACTTTGTTCTCGTTTGGTTCCTAACATAGCGTCTTTCCTAAATTTTTTACCCTCCATTTGTGATAAATGTTGGTGCAATCACTAAGTTTCATGCCATAAAAAACTTGTTAGGCGACTATCTGATGCTATTTCCCGCACTCCGGCTTGGATAAATAACTATACAGAATGTATGTCATCTGTATACTAACGCAAACAAACAAAAATTTCAACCCTTTTGTTGTAATTTATACACTTAATACAACGAATATACGTTTTTATCTTTTATATTATGCAGAATCTTCTATTTAAAAGTTGGTGTTTTTCTGATTTAAAATCAATTTCACTGACAAAAAGTTCCACTTTTTTATCTATATTCATGATATTAAACAGAACAAAAACATCTGACGCAATATTAAATAACCCAACATTACCAATTTTTGTAAGCATATCAATAAAATCGACGCCACATTCATTAACATAGCTCATATCAATCCCTATTTTCAGGCTTCTATTTACCCAAATTTCTTCAAAAATTTTTTGCACATCAACTTCGCTCAATTTTTGCGAAAACGGGGTAATTATACAAAATTTATCAGAGGTTTTGATTTCCATAATATTATTATAAATTTTGTTTTAAAAAATAAGAATTATCCAAAATTATAAAAAAACTACAACAAAAGTTATAATTTTGTATTACAAAAAAATTATTAAAAACATTACGCCATTTTTTTGCTATAATTTAATCATTGGTTTATTGTGCAAAAAGGAGAGTTTTAATATGGATAGACAAAGACCACACGAACAGGATAAAGTTGAACGCAGAAGTAATTTTCTTCCTGTAGAAGAAAATTTAACGGAAGAACAAGTAAAAGCAGAAGCTTCGAGATGTTTAAACTGTAAAAATCCAAGATGTGTAAAAGGGTGTCCCGTTAATATCCATATTCCGGATTTTATTAAGGCTGTTAAAGAAGATAGACTTGAAGAAGCAGGTGAAATCATCAGACGAACAAGCATGCTTCCATCTGTTTGTGGTAGAGTTTGTCCTCAAGAAAGACAATGCGAAGGTAGCTGCGTTTTAGGTATAAAAGGTGATGCAGTAGCTATCGGTGCATTAGAAAGATATGTTGGCGATAATACATCCGCAAAAATTTCTGAAATCATTCCATCAGGTAAAAAAGTTGCAATTATAGGTTCAGGCTGCGCAGGCATGACGGCAGCGTGTGATTTAAGAAAAGCAGGACATGATGTAACTATCTTCGAAGCTTTACACAAATTCGGCGGCGTTTTAAGATATGGTATTCCGCCTTTCAGACTACCAAGAACAGTTCTTGACAGAGAAATCGAATCACTTAAAAACATGGGCGTTAAATTTGTAAATGATGTGGTTGTAGGTAAATCAATTACTTTAAAACAACTTCAAGAAGACGGATTTGATGCAATATTTATTTGTTCCGGTGCCGGACTTCCTAAAATGATGCATATTAAAGGTGAAAACTTAAATGGCGTATTTTCAGCCAACGAATTTTTAACTCGTGTAAATTTGATGCACGCAAACGAAGAAAATTCTGCGACTCCTTTGAGAGTCGGTAAATCCGTTGCCGTAATCGGTGGTGGTAACGTTGCAATGGACGCGGCGAGAACAGCTGTCAGAGTCGGATTTGAAAAAGTTTATATTGTTTACAGAAGAACTGAAACCGAACTTCCTGCACGTTTGGAAGAAATCAGACACGCAAAAGAAGAAGGCGTTATTTTCCAATTCTTACATGCTCCAGCAGAAATTCTTGAGAAAGATGGTTATGTTGCAGGCATGAGATTTGAAATAATGGAGCTAGGAGAACCTGACGAATCAGGCAGACGCAAGCCTATTGGAACAGGAAGATTTATAGATTTAGATGTAGATACTGTTATTGTAGCTCTTGGAACTGGTCCAAATCCTATTATTCAAAAATCTGCTCACATGGATGGTTTAGACTTTGCACTTGATAAAAAAGGTTATTTCACAGTTGATGCCGAAACAAGGAAAACTTCAATTCCTGCAATCTTTGCAGGTGGTGACGTTGCACCTGTTGGTGAATCTAACGCAATCAATGCAATGGGCGCAGGAAAGAAAGCTGCCAAAGCGATAAATGAATATCTTTCTAACAAATAATTTACAAGATTATCATTTTATGATATAGTTTTGATGTTATATAGTGCTAATATAGTGATTATATATAATCACAAGTTTAAGAGGGCTTTTTAATGCTTATAGAAAAATATTTGGAAGTTGTAGTTAAGCAAAGAGGATCAGACTTGCACATCTCTGCCGGACTTCCACCGGTTGTGCGTATTGACGGTAACCTTCAAAGAATGGATGTACCGGCTTTAAAACCGGAAGAAGTTGAACTTCTTTTATTTCCAATGCTAAACAAGGAACAAAGACGTAAACTTGAACAAGACTGGGAATTGGACTTCTCATACGGCATCCAAGGTTTAAGCCGTTTTAGGGTAAATATTTATAAAGATAGAGGGAATTATGCGGCTGCATTCCGTGTAATTGCGTCAAAAGTTCCTTCATTTAAAGAATTAGGTTTATCCGATACAGTTAGAAAAATTGCAGAAAAACCGCGTGGATTGGTTCTTGTAACAGGTCCTACCGGTTCAGGTAAATCAACAACCCTGGCTGCAATGATTAATTATATTAACGAAACTCGTTCAGAACATATTCTGACAATTGAAGACCCTATCGAATTTATTCACCCGTCAAAACGTTCGGTTATTCACCAAAGAGAATTGGGTCAAGATACCAGAAGCTTCGCTAATGCGCTTAAATCAGCACTTCGTGAAGACCCTGATATCATCCTCGTAGGTGAGATGCGTGACTTAGATACGATTCGATTAGCGTTGACAGCTGCTGAAACAGGTCACTTGGTATTCGGTACTTTACACACCTCATCAGCTTCTCAAACAATTGACCGTATCATCGACGTATTTCCAGAAGGTCAGCAACAACAAGTTCGAGTACAGCTTTCAAACTCACTTGTTGCGGTATTTTCACAAACTTTATTGCCACTTCTTCAACCTGATGGCACTAAAAATGGTCGTGTTATGGCACAAGAAGTTATGTTAGTAATTCCTGCAATTGCTAACTTAATTAGAGAAGCAAAAGCAGCTCAAATTTATTCAACAATGCAAACAAACTCCGGTTTTGGCATGCAAACTCTTGAAATGTCACTTCGTGACTTGTATATGAGAAAGAAAATCACTTTAGAAGATGCTCTTGCTCGTTCCAGCCGTCCTGAAGAATTCAAGAGAGGATTGCAAAACTCTTAAAAAATCTTTTATATTTCAAAGGCGACCGATTTTAAAATCGGTCGCCTTTGTGTTAGAATAGTAACATTATGATTACGACAGAAAATTTAACCGTGCGTTTTGGCACAGAACCATTATTTGAAAATGTTAATATAAAATTTGCAGAAGGCAATTGTTACGGTCTTATAGGCGCAAACGGTGCAGGAAAAAGTACATTCTTAAAAGTGCTTTCAGGTGATTTAGAGCCTACAAGCGGAGAAGTCCATGTTAAAAAAGGGCAACGTATTGCGGTATTAAAACAAAACCATTTTGAGTTTGATGAATTTACTGCAATTGACACTGTAATTATGGGACATAAGCATCTTTATGACGTTATGAAAGAAAAAGATGCTCTCTATATGAAGCCTGATTTCAACGACGAGGATGGAATCAGAGTTGCACATTTAGAAACAGAATTTGCAGAAATGGACGGCTGGCAAGCTGAATCCAATGCATCATCTTTATTAAATGATTTAGGAATTCCACAAGAATTACATTATTCTTTGATGAAAGATCTTTCAGGCAGTGAAAAAGTGCGTGTATTATTGGCACAAGCTCTTTTTGGCACTCCTGATATTCTGCTTTTGGACGAGCCTACAAACCACTTGGATTTGGCGACAATTACTTGGTTAGAAGATTTTTTGATTGATTTTCCAAACACAGTAATTGTTGTTTCGCACGATAGAAAGTTTTTGGATAGAATTTGCACGCATATTGCGGATATTGATTTCAGAAATATTCAGCTTTATACAGGGAACTATTCGTTTTGGACTCAAGCAAGCGCATTAATTATGAAACAAAAAGAAGAACGCAACAAAAAGCTTGAAGAAAAAGCAGAAGAATTTAGAAAATTTATTGCAAGATTTAGTGCAAACGCGTCTAAAGCTAAGCAAGCAACATCAAGAAAAAACATGCTTGAAAAATTGACTCTGGAAGACATTAAGCCTTCTACAAGAAGATATCCGAGTATAAATTTTAAATTCTCAAAAATGCCGGGGAAAGATGTTTTAACGGTTCAAGGTTTGAAAAAATCTATAAATGATGAACTTCTTATTAAGGCTTTGTCTTTTGATGTTCGACAAGGTGAAAAAATCGCATTTATTTCTAAAAATCAACTTGCTGTAACAACGCTTTTTGAAATCTTAGAAGGAAAAATTGAACCTGATGAAGGTTCTGTAACTTGGGGTGTTACTGCAACTCATTCTTATTGTCCGAAAGACAATGGTGAATTTTTTGATACGAATAAAAATCTAATTCAATGGCTTGCACAATATTCGCAAGAACAGCATGTAAGCTTTTTGAGAGGATATTTAGGTAGAATGTTATTTTCAGGAGAAGATGCTGAAAAATCTGTAAATGTATTATCGGGTGGCGAAAAAGTTCGTTGCATGTTTGCAAAAACTATGATTGAAGAATCAAATGTTTTGATTTTTGATGAACCTACAAACCATTTGGATTTGGAAGCAATTACATCTTTAAACAACGCGCTTATTGATTATACGGGAACAATTTTATTTACCTCACAAGACTATCAATTCATAAATACAGTTGCGGATAGAATTATTGAAATTACGCCAAACGGATATTTGAATTATCAAATGCGTTATGAAGATTATCTTGTAAATGAAGACGTGCAAAAGCGTAGAGCTTTAATGTATAAATAAATTACTATATTGCGTGATATGTTCCAATAACATGAAACATTTTCACAAATTTCTTTATTTCTTCAAATGCTTTTTGCACGTTAATATCATTCATATGACCTTCGAAATCAATGTAAAATACATACTCACCCAATTCTTTTTTAGAAGGGCGTGAATCAATGTATGACATATTGAGATTATATTCATCTAAAATATTTAAAATTTTGCTCAACGCACCGGCTTTGTTTTCCGTTGAAAATGTGATGCTCGTTTTATCGTTTCCTGTTTGAGGTGCAATAAATTTACCCAACAAAATAAATCTTGTTTGATTATTATTCTCATCATTAATTTTTTCTTCTATTACAGGTATTTCATACATCTTTGCACAATCAATGTTTCCTATTGCAGCAATCGATTTATCATTTTCAAACAAAGAACGAACAGCTGCTGAAGTAGAGAGCGTAGCTTCTTCTATTAATGTATCTGGGAAATTATTCTGTAAAAACGTTTTACACTGTGCTAATGCTTGAGGATGCGAACGTACAACTTTTATCTCTGTAATTTTATCTGCAAATCCTATTAAAGCATGTTCAACATTCATAGTAGTTTCTGCAATAATTTTATAATCTTCTTTTTTTAAAGAAGATAAATTATCCAAAGTTTCACGAACAATACCCTCAATAGAATTTTCAATCGGAATTACAGCCACTATGTCCTCTGAATTTTCATCCTTCAAAGCTTTTATAACGCCTGATATTGATTTTAGATTTGTACTTACACAATTCAAACCAAACGCATCAATAAATTTATTTTTTGCAAAATCACTATAAGAGCCTTTTGGTCCTAAAAACAGTAATTTTCGTATTCTTGATGTGTCTAAAATATCCGGCATCACTTTTAAATCCTCATAATTAATTATTATCTATCTGATGAAAAATCTCTTTGTAATACATTATTAATTCTTCTTGTAGCTTTATCTATGTCACCGGTTTTGTAATATAATCTGGCGAGCAACATTTCTCTTGAAGACGATGGTGACATATTATATGCTTTTTGAGCATAAGATAAAGCTGTGCCATAACGTTTTACTATTGCATAAATTGTAGCAATTTCTTCATAACTGTGAGCAACTGTTACTGTATCATTAGTTATAGTAGGTATTTGTTGATATTCTTCTAAAGCTTTTACAAATTGTCTGTCTTTTCGATATTTTTGAGCTTTTATAAAAGCTTTTTCTGCTTTTTCTTCTGGCGTAAGCTCTACTGGTTTTGTAACATCCGATGAATTTGCAGATACTGTTTCACTTGGCAAATCAGTTATATTTTCTAATGGTTCGACAACTTTGTCTTCCTTTGCAGTTTCTGTTTTTGTTTTTTCTACGATATCAGGAGTCAAATTTACATCTAAACTTTTATCTTTAGCATTTTCAGTACTTTCATTTTCAGTACTTTCATCTTCTGCACTATCTTCAGAATTTGATGCAGGTTTATTGATGTTTTCAATACTGTTACGACTTACAGTAGCATCATTATCTGCCATAGGAATATATTCAAATGCTTTAATAATAACAACAAAAAATACTACACAGATTAAAAGTAGCATTATTAAAAATTTTTTAGAATTTGATACAATATATTTGTTCATCAGCTATGCTCCTAATTTTGTACTATTTAATTCTACACCAAAAGCAAACATTGCAAAATCATATTTTGTAGGGTCGTTTGGAGAAAATTCTCTTAACTTAGTTGTAAGCTCAATTACAGCTTTAAAATCATTGCTTTTTCGGTTTAATAAACCCATATTCCTAGAAATTCTTGCGACATGAACATCCAGTGGAATCAGTAAATCTTTTGGTTGCATAAAATTCCAAATTCCTAAATCTACAGGTGATTTTCTAATCATCCAACGTAAAAACATGTTCATACGCTTCATTGCGCCACCATTAGCAGGGTTTGGAAGCATGTGATAAAACCCTTGTCCGACAGTTTTTGGTGCACGAGAATAAAAATAATCTATAACCGTTTGAAAAAACTTTAAATAATCAAATGTTGTGTCCCCTCCCTTTATAGGGGGAGGGCTAGGGTGGGGGCTTATTTGCCCTGAGCCGGAAACCTTCCATCCATACTCAAACAACTCTTCCAGCCCGCGACTTTCTTTATACAACGCATATAAAATTTCAAAAATAGGAATAATATCATAATCCTTCGAAAATCTGTATTCCAAGTCTTTCAAATTTTCAAACTCGCCATTTTTAACATAATTAGCAATATCATTATCTGCACGATTAAATAAATCATTTAATTTGGCAATAAACATTTTTCTGTTTCCGTAAGCAAATAAAGATGCAATAAATCCGGCGAGTTCTATGTCTTCTTTATTTTTGAATCTATGCGGAAATTGAATCGGATCATTTTTTATAAACTCCGTGGTTTCATATTTTTCTACTAAATCATCTAATTCGTATTTTGTTATCATAATTATTGTTGGGCTCTCTTGTCAAAGGTTTTTATTGTTGGGCTGAAAGCCCAACCTACTATCTTCTTATTTTTTCGAAAAACTCTTTTAATATTCTATCACATATTTCTTCTTCTATTCCACCATAAATTTTAATTTTAGAGTGTGATAATTTTGGCAAATCCAATACACTTCCCATAGCCCCATATTGCAAATTATATGAGCCGAAATATACTGTTTTTATTCCGGCTTGCAAAATAGCCCAAGCGCACATTGGGCATGGCTCTAATGTTACATACAGTTCGCACTCATTTAGACGTGATGTATTCAAAATTTTTTGTGCGTCTTTAATTGCTAAAATTTCTGCATGCGCTGTAACATCATTATCAACTTCTCGTTTGTTATATGTACAAGAAATAATATTCCCATCTTTTTTTATCACACAACCAACAGGAACATCTATTTTACATAATTTTGCTTGTTCTATTGCATATTTCATTGCTTATGGTTTTGTTTTCAAAGCTGCTTCATCACATTTTTTTGCAATTTCAGGTGTTAAAATTCCGATTTTTTTGAAGAAATTTTTATACATCCAGCTATCTGCAAAATGTTGATAAACTCTGCTTGTATCAACATCTTCAGCAAGTTTAAATTTGCCCATATTATATTCTTTTGGAGAAATTCCTTCATCGGTTAACATTCTATCTATTTCATTAAAAGTATATTTCATATCTGCGGCTACATCATTAAACTGTGCAACTTTATCAGTATCTTTTGCTGCTGCCGTAGTATTAAAAATATTTCTATAAACAGTAGAATCTAATTCAGCTTGTTTTAAGCAATTTTCTTTTGCAATTTCTATTTCATTTGTTTTGTTTGCCTGAGATGCACTAGAAGCCACAACCAAACTACTAACAGTAACAACAGGTAAAAATGTCTTTAACGATATCTTCATATCCTACTCCTTTATGTACTTACTTTAATGTTGAAATTATATTTTTAGAATATTCATCACATTTTTGCTCAACATTCTTATCTAAAACACCATTTTCTTTAAAAAACTTTTTATATACAAAATTGTCCAACAAATTTTGACGAATACTTGTTTTTCCATAAGATATCATTGTTTGGAAATCCTTATGCAACATACCTGCTTCAGTAGCTTTATTTCTTTGAGAGGTTGGAACATCAACAGAATAATCTGCGGGCGCTCTATTAGAAGAAGCAATTTTATTAAATTCTGCAATTTTAGCAGAATCTTTTGCAAGTTTTGTTGTTTCGAAAATATCTCTATAAACGATTGAATCTAATTTTGAAACTTTATCAGAAGGGCTTTTGGTTAATACTATATTTCTATAATCTTTTTCTGTTTTGTTATCATCTAAACAATATTTACTTGCAATTTTATCTACAGCATAACCATCATCGCAAGAAGTCAGTGTCATAGCACCAACTAAAGTGATTGGTAAAAATGTTTTAAGTGATACGTTCATTTTTATACTCCTTGTACTTATATAAAACTTGTAAATTTAAATTTTGCTACCTTCGCCCCAAATTTCATCGTCATAATAACCTAATTCTAAATGCCCGAGAATTACAGTATCACCATTTTTCAAACCATATTGGTGTAATTTTTCAAAAACACCCATACTCTTCATGATGTTTTGAAGTCTTACGACTTGTTCAGTATTTCTTGCATCAGTTACTTTTGCCAAACGATTAATTTTTCCGCCTGAAATAATATAAACATCTTTAGCTACTTTATTAACTTCAAATGCGCTATCATCATTATCGTATGCACCCAAATCTTCTTCAACATCAATATCGAATTCAGGTTTAGGAATTTCGTCAACCTTATTTGAAATAAAGTAAAGTAAATCATCTAAGCCTTGTTTAGTAACTGCAGAAATTGTGAAAATATCTTTAGCTAAAGGTTTAAATTCTTTTTTCAGTTTTTCTAAATCTTCATCCAAAACTGCATCAATCTTATTAAGAACAAGAATTTGATAAAGATTTGCCAATCCTTCCGAATGCTTTTTTAATTCATTATTAATAATCTTATAATTTTCAACAGGATTTTCTGCTGTCAAGTCAACTATATGAACCAAGAAACGACATCTTTCCACGTGACGTAAAAATTCATGACCAAGTCCGACTCCTTCTGATGCGCCTTCAATAAGTCCTGGAATATCCGCGATAACATAAGAACCGCCATCAGGCTTTTTCACAACGCCCAAATTTGGCACAAGTGTTGTAAAAGGATAATCTGCGATTTTCGGTTTAGCAGAACTTACTGCACTAATAAATGTTGATTTGCCCGCATTCGGCATACCCAGAAGCCCTATATCTGCAATTAATTTAAGTTCTAATTCTAAAACTCTTTCAATTCCAGGTTCACCCGGTTCACAAAATTGTGGTGCTCTTTTTTGTGCAGTTGCAAATCTTGCATTTCCACGACCACCGCGACCACCTTTTGCAATAAGAACTGTTTGCTCGTGTTCTGTTAAATCGGCAATTATATTACCCGTTTTAGTATCTCTAACAATCGTTCCCATTGGAACTTTTAAATACAAATCTTTAGCGCAAGCACCATGCATACCCTTGATACCACCGTTTTCACCGGATGGTGCTTTGAAAACCGATTTGATTTTGAAATCCAAAAGTGTTGACATGTTTTCATCTGCAACAAAATAAATATCTCCGCCACGTCCGCCGTCACCACCAGCAGGACCACCTTTATCTACATATTTTTCACGACGCCATGCAACCATACCGTTTCCGCCATGACCTGATATTACTCTAATTTTTGCTTTATCTAAAAACTTCATTTTTTTCACCATTTGGGCGGGTGACATTCCATCTTACTACAAGTTTACTTTCTTATTCCAAGTCACCCTTTGGAACAAACTATTAATATCGCTTTGTTATTCGATTTTCACCATTTGGGCGGGTGACATTCCATCTTATTACAAGTTTACTTTCTTATTCCAAGTCACCATTTGGAACAAACTATTTAAACATTGTTTCCACGATACATTTGTACTATAATGCTACTATGAACAAGATTAAAAATACATTATTCAGTAACAAACCTGTTACAATTGATAAAAATTCAGTAATCATGGCAATTGAATCAAGCTGTGATGAAACAGCATGTGCCATTGTTAAAGGCGGACGAGAAGTTTTAGCAAACGTAGTCGCTTCTCAAATCAAAATCCACGAAGCTTATGGCGGAGTTATTCCTGAGATTGCAGCTAGAGAACACTTAGAAGCGATTAATGTGGTTATTGATGAAGCGTTTAAGCAAGCAAATCTAAAAGGCGAAGATATTACAGCTTTTGCAGGAACAGTAGGTCCCGGGCTTGTCGGCTGTCTATTAGTTGGCTTAAATGCAGCTAAATCATTGGCATTAGCCTATGACAAACCTTTTATAGGTGTTAATCATTTAAATGCGCACTTGGCTGCAAACTTTATTGATACAGAACTGGAACCGCCATTTATTGCACTTTTAGTAAGCGGTGGTCATACACAAATAATCAAAGCAAATTCTTATTCTGATTTGGAAATCATCGGTGAAACAATTGATGATGCTGTAGGCGAAGCTTATGACAAGGTAGCAAGACTAATCGGCTTGCCTTACCCAGGTGGACCAAAACTTGATAAACTTGCTCAAGAAGGTAATCCTCACGCGTTTAAATTACCTGAAGCAAAAGTCGGCGGATATGATTTTAGTTTTAGCGGACTAAAAACAGCAGTGTTAAGACTTGTTAAGAGTTTTGACGGCAAAGAAATGCCTGTAAATGATATTTGCGCAAGCTTCCAAGAATGTGTTTCATCTACTTTGTTCAAAAAAGTTAAACGAGCATTGGAAGAAACGGGCTATAAGCAAGTCGTATTAGCAGGCGGTGTTGCTGCAAACTCTGAAATCAGAAAGAAAATTTTTAGCCTGAAAGATGAAAGGTATTCAGTTTACGCACCTATAATGAAGTATTGTACAGACAATGCTTCAATGGTAGCATCTTCCGCTTATTTCTTTAATAACACTTTTGATGACATTGATGTAGAAGTTTTTTCAAGAGCAAAGTAGAAAACTAGCCTTGAATGTCAAATCCGCCATTTTTCTTGGCTAATCTGGCTTTTTGCTTATTAAATCTATCTATCTTAATTTGTTTAATAGCTTCGTTTATTTTTCCTATCTCGACATCAAGTCCACCGAGTTTATCAGAATAATAGTCAGAGGCATAGCTTTGAACAGAATTCCCGCCACAACGAGTAGTTGAAGCACTCTCCAATATCAAGTTATACAATTTTATTCTTTCTAAATCAATTTGTCCTTTTGCTTTTTCTAACTCACTTATGCGCTTTTTATCTTTAGGTGTCAACTTTAAAATTAAACCTTTATAATCACTTTTTGGAACAAGTTTTCCGCCTTTAAAGGTTTGTTTTGATACATTTGATATTCCATTATTTACCACTACGGGATTGATTGAGATAACGTTCATATTTTTCTCCATACAACTTCACATTACTATTAAAACAAAACAAACTAAAAAATTGCCTTATTGATTAAAAAAACTTTACATATTCAACCGGCATGTTTTTTACCACACTGAATTTTTATAGTATAATTGAGGCAAAAGAAGAAAGGAAACTTTTATGACAAATTTATCACCATTACAAATCGAAAGATTAAAATACCAGCCTAAGCTTCCTGCTTCATTGGCAAATGGTATCAATCACTTAGTTTCTCAAGAAGGATCTGCAACTGAATCTGTTGCTAACCAAGAAGAAATTAAAGCTTTATTCAAAAATACTTACGGAAAACCAACCGTAACATTCCAAACGTCAACAGAA
This sequence comes from uncultured bacterium, assembly GCA_900553895.1. GTDB lineage: Bacteria > Cyanobacteriota > Vampirovibrionia > Gastranaerophilales > Gastranaerophilaceae > CAG-196. The sequence goes on from USFB01000003.1 coordinate 103,617, forward strand.
TCTACTCCAAGCGAAGTTAGAAATGTTGGTGTTATCCTATCAGGCGGTCAAGCTCCAGGCGGACACAACGTTATCGCAGGTCTTTATGACGCTTTGAAACAAGCTAACTCAAACAACAACCTTTACGGTTTCTTGGGCGGTCCAAGCGGTATTATTGAAGGTAAATATGTAGAATTCAACGACGAATTCATTAACGATTACAGAAACACAGGTGGTTTCGATATCATCGGTTCAGGCAGAACAAAATTGGAAACTGAAGAACAATTCAAATCAGCTCTTGAAGTTTGCAAAAAATTAAACATTTCTGCTGTTGTAATCATCGGTGGTGATGACTCTAACACAAACGCAGCATTATTAGCTGAATGGTTTGTAGCTAACAATGCAGGTATTCAAGTTATCGGTTGCCCTAAAACAATTGACGGCGACTTGAAAAACGAACAAATCGAAATTTCATTTGGTTTTGATACAGCTACAAAAACTTACGGTGAACTTATCGGTAACATTGAAAGAGATGCTAACTCAGCTAAAAAATACTGGCACTTTGTAAAAATCATGGGTAGAAGTGCTTCTCACGTAGCTTTGGAAGCTGCTCTTCAAACTCAACCAAACATTACTTTAATCTCAGAAGAAGTTGAACAAAAGAAAATGTCTTTATCATCAATCATTGATTACATGACAGACATCGTTGTTAAACGTTCTGAAATGGGTAAAAACTTTGGTATCGCAGTTATTCCTGAAGGCTTAATTGAATTCGTTCCTGAATTAAAAACTATGATTGCTAACTTGAACGACATTATGCCAACTTTAGAAAAAGATTCTAAATACACTTCAGGTTCTGATGCTGAAAAAATCGCTATCATTGAAAACACACTTTCAAGCGAAAACGCAGGTGTATTCAAATCACTTCCTGCTCTAATTAAATCTCAATTATTGATGGACAGAGATCCGCACGGTAACGTTCAAGTATCTAAGATTGAAACTGAAAAGCTTTTAATCTCTATGATTGAAGAAAAATTAGCAGGCTTGAAAAAAGAAGGAAAATTCTCAGGTAAATTCTCAACTCAATCACACTTCTTCGGTTACGAAGGACGTTGTGCATTCCCTTCTAACTTCGATGCTGATTACTGTTACTCACTAGGTTTCAACGCATTTGCTTTGATTAACTTCGGTCTAACAGGTTACTTATCTTCAGTTAGAAACTTAACAGAACCTGCTAACGATTGGGTTGCAGGCGGTGTTCCACTTACTATGATGATGAATATGGAAAGAAGACACGGTGAAATGAAACCTGTTATCAAGAAGGCATTAGTTGAACTTGATGGACCTGTATTCAAGAAACTTGAAGCTAACAGAGAAGATTGGGCACTAAATGACAGATACTTGTTCCCTGGTGCTATCCAATACTTCGGACCATCTTCAGTTTGCGATATTACAACAGTAACATTGCAACTTGAAAGCGAAGCTAAATTGGCTAACGTTTAATATTTTGTCAGGCATCGTCTGACGTATTAACATATAAATAAGACGGATTTCGGTCCGCCTTATTTTTTTGATATAATTAACAAAAAAGGAGAATAATATGCTAACAGGACCATTTTTAGACAGAAATTGGATGGGAGAAAATAAAAACTATAACGAAGCAAATATCGTAATGCTTGGTTTACCATTCGACGGTACAGTTTCATACAGACCCGGCTCAAGATTTGCGCCGGAACAAATCCGTCTTGCCAGTTGGGGATTAGAAGAATATTCTCCATATTTTGATAAACATTTAGAAGATTGTAACTTCCACGATGCGGGAGATTTAGAATTTCCGCTTGGAAATACTGAAAAATCTTTAGACCTGATAGAAAAAAATGTTGAAGAAATATATAAAGACGGGAAACGCGTTTTTGGCATTGGTGGCGAACACTTGGTTACATTGCCGGAAATCAAAGCTGTTGCAAAATTTTATGATAATTTAGCCATTGTTCATTTTGATGCACATACTGATTTGAGAGAAGAATATTTAGGGGAACCACTTTCTCATTCGGCTGTAATAAGACACTCTGCGGACATTGTAGGCTTTGAGAATCTTAAACAAATCGGTATTCGCTCCGGCATGAAAGAAGAATTTGAATTAATGAAAAAGCATAATACGTTAATCCATGATTATTCAGAATTGGACGTTTTTAAAGATAAAAATATTTTCATCACTGTTGATTTGGATGTTTTAGATACATCTATTATGCCGGGAACAGGAACCCCTGAAGTTGGAGGTTTAAACTTCAACGAACTTATCGGATGGTTTAAATATTTATCAAAATTCAATATTGTCGGTGCTGATGTTGTCGAACTTGCTCCTGATTACGACGCAAGCGGAGCTTCTACAGCCGTTGCAACAAAAGTTATCAGAGAATTATTAATGACAATGAATTAACACGAAGTTATAACCCCAAAAGTGCGCCACTCAAAATATTGACGCACTTTTTGTTTTAATTATAATCTCTTAGTGGTGGTCTTGACGGATCAAAATCGCCGTATAAATTATTTTTTCTTGTTTTTTTAAGGTTAATTGGTTGATACAAGCTTTCATCCTGTAAAGTCTGTTTTTTATAGTTAATATTTTGAATACCGTTTTCTACAGGTTTTACAGGTTCAGCTTTAACTTCTAGTTGTTTTTGCAAAGCTTTTTCTTTAGCTTTTTGTTCTCTATCTTCTTTAAATTGTTTATATTTAGACTTAGTTTTTTCTTTTGTGTCATTAATTTTATCTTTAGTATCTGCAATTTTTGCATCTACTCTGGATTTAGCGACAGCGTAATCTTTGCCGCCTTCTTTGTGCCATCTTCTATATTTTTTAGTAAACACATTATCAAAATTCCCCATATCATAATAAATTTGATTGGATTCTTTTGCATAAGTCGCAGGTGGTAAAACTCGTTCTTGAACATTTTGAGCTATTTCAGGACAAAGCATTCTTGAATAATCTCTAATTTTTTGAAGCTGTTCTGTTTGAGGCGATGGTCCTCTTGTTATGATTCTATTTTCCACAACACTTATGGTTTTATAGAAAGTGTTTGACCACAAAGCAACATTTTTTTGTAAATCAATTAGAACTGCATAAGTATTAATTTTATATGCAGGATCAACAACTGTTGCACCAGGGATATTCACAAAATCCCAAAAAGTTCTTCTTAAGATATAGTTTTCTGAATCAATTGAAGATGTGATTAACAATACATATCTTGCTTGATTAGAAATCTTTTTTAATTGAGTGTAATCCACATTGTATGATGTTTTAAAACGATTTGTGAGATTTCTTGCAGGTATCATATAATACGGATTACTTTTCAAAAGTTTTCTTTCTTCGCTCACAGTAGGTGATTTAATATAATCTGTTTGGTTTAACAAATTAATAACTTCGTTTGCGAAAAATTCCGAAGTCGCATTATAAATATAGGAGTCAACTGCTTCATTATCAGTTACAATATTATCAGGAATAACAAGCACTTTATACTGCTCCGCCATAGCAAACGGAGCAATAAACATAACCATCCCAACCAATAATATTCTTAATAAATCTCTCACAAAAAGATTATAACATAGTTGAGTATAAATGCCAAGAAAGAACAAAAGAGTTATTAAAATTGAAAATGGATAATGGAAAGTGGAAAATTGTTTAAAAAGATTTTCAAGTTGCTATACATTCAATATTGAACGTACTTGTACAAAAAATTGTAGGGTGCAATTTTTTGCACCATTAACAATTTTCCATTT
>USFB01000004.1 GCA_900553895.1 uncultured bacterium
CCAGCAACTTTTGTTTTCCAACTCCAAACACCTTGCAACCTCGCCCGACCTACGTAGTATGATATATATATATATATATATATATATATATATCATTAATATATTGATTCATATCATCTAATGACAGGCACGGATACCCACAAAATGTTTCCCCGCTGTTTTTTTGAAAGTTTTTGTCACAAATCCCTACAATATCAAGGCCTGACAGGTCATAGTTATCAAAAACATCTTTTGCCATTTTGCCAGCTCCATATATTATAATTTTATGATTTTTTGTAGTCTTTGCAATTTTTTTAATTTTCTTTTCCAGATTTATTTTTTTATAATATTGCACATAATTTTCAGTTGGCATATCATTTTTTGTCAAACGGAATTTTCTGCCCAAAAGATACAATACCTTGATAAATCTGCCGTCATCATTTAATTCCTTCTGTATAGAAAACATTTTCTTTACAAAAGGCAAATAAAAATAACTCCCACCATAAGTATTACTCGTTATCGCTTTTGAATTTTCTTTGTAAGCATATTTAACACCACCAAGATAAATCCTTTTAATTTTTCGCTTTATCATCTCCTCAATACTATAATAGTATAGGACATTTCCTACATAATATTTGGAATAATCGTGATTATATGCGAGGTTAACTAAATAAGAATCATCTTTATCGCATATTGAATATAGTGCATATGCAACAATTTCATCATTTATCATCAAAAGATACGCATCAGTTATATTAAAATAATCCGACAACATATCTTGCGGAGATTTATCACTATACGCTGTTTCATAATCCAACCTTTTTAGTTGCAAAAAGTTTTCAAAGAATTCTTTTGTTAACTGACTCTTGTCTAAATGGCAAAATTTACAGTTAAATTTGTTTTCAATTTTTCTCCGCTCAGCCCTTCTATTGTACCGTGTATGAGCCTTAAATTGTTTATAGTACTCCTCGACAGTGTCCGGTAAATTTAAAACATAACAAACCCCTTCATAGAAAGAGTTTTTACGATTTAATGACTGGTAAACCTTAAAATTTGTTACTCCGTACGTTTTATACAAAAATTTGATAATTCCGTCAAACTCTTGCTTACTCAAATCCATCATATACACAACCAAATAACAAAGTTTCGGCTTCATAAAAAAGGACACGTATTTAATATTTCCAGAATTTTGCACTTCCAATAAGCCGAATTTTTCACCATACATCAAATCAGCTCTATTAAATGTTATATTCGGTTTAACCAACTTTACTTTATCGAATTTTTCATTTTCATCGACAAACTTTATAACAACTTTAGACATCAAAACTCCCTACTGAACATTATACCGCTTTAAAGGCAATTGTAAAGTAAGTTTTATGTTATAATTATCTATAGGAAATTATAAGGAGATTATAAGGAGATTATATGCAAGAGCTTAAAAAATTTTTAGATGATAACAATTTTCCCAAGCGTTTAAAAAACTTAAATAAAAAACTTAAAAACAAAAAAATAATTATCTACGGAGCAGGAAAGTTTTTTCAAACTATCGTTAAAAACTATGATTTATCAAGTTTAAATATCATCGGAATTTGCGACAAATCATTCTCATCCGCCGACAATGGAGAGTTGTTGTTTGGTTTCCCAAAAATCACTCGTTCTTGCTTAAATATGTATGATTACGACTGTATGTTGATTGCAGCAAAAAATTATATTCAATGCATTTATGATTTGCCAAGTGATGTTATAAAAGCGAATGCAACACCTTTTGTTCCACAGTTTATTTGGTTCAATTATATTAAAAGTGCAACCAGAAATTACAAATACCTAACCGTGCTGAACAAGACTTTTGAGATTCCTTTAAGCTCTTCTGAAAAAGTTTTGAAATATTTGCAAACCCAAAATCCGCAAATGGAAGCACGTACATATTCTCCAAGGAATTTATATACATATATGGCAGATATCGCAGCCAGAAGCAGTGCGCAATATGTTATTGATAATATGCTTAAAGCTTCAACATTTGATGACAGATTCAAATTGTTATCTTATGCATTAAAAAATGTAGACACTGACGGCAAATATCTAGAATTTGGAGTATACAAAGGGGAGTCAATCAATTTTATTTCAAAACAAAAACCCAAAGAGACCGTATACGGTTTTGACAGTTTTGAGGGTTTACCTGAAACATGGACAGAATGTCATAAAAAAGGTCACTTTAAAGTTCCTAAACTACCCGAGGTAAATAACAATGTTGAACTTGTAAAAGGTTGGTTTAATGAAACTATTCCGTCTTTTCAAGAAAAGTATGGTGATTTTAAAATCGCATTTATTCATTCGGACAGCGATTTGTATTCTTCTACACAAACAATGTTTAAACTTCTCAAGAATAACATTCAAGCTGGAACGGTTATAGTATTTGATGAATATTTTAATTATCCTGGGTGGGAAAAAGGTGAATTTCTGGCATTTCAGGAATTTATCACAGAAACAGGATTTAAATACGAATATCTGGGCTATGTTTACAACAGCACCCAAGTCGCAGTAAGAATATTGAACAAGTAACTCAGCAGAATCAATAACTTGAATTAAATTACCTTTTGAAACAGAAATTTTAGAAATATCTATTGATTTAAAATTCTCTTTCAAGATTAATTTTAATTGTTCATATAAACTGATTTTTCCATTATTTACCTAACAAAACCTTAATTGTGTATAAAAAAGTTGGTTCAATTATTGAACGTATTGGTTTGTCTTCGTTTTGCGTATTTAGAAGAAGTTGATACTCTAAATAATCACACAAACTCGTATCATCATATAATGCAACTAATATCACATCTAAATCAAAATCTTTTAATTCTTCCGGTGCAAGAGCCAAATACGGAGTAGGATTTGAATCTTTTGAGGTTTCAAATTTTTTGTCGGCAATGCCTACAATGTTTAATTTAGACAAATCAAAATTATTTTTTAGAATTTGAAAATATTCACCAGCACCATAGATGACAATTTTTTTGTTTTTATATTTGCGTGCAAGTTTATTAATTTGTCTTTGCGCATGTACTGATTTAAAATAACCTAAAATATTCATTATTACCCTCTATTAATAAATTAAAAATATTATAGACATACTACCATAAAAATAATATGTTAACATATATAGAAAGGATTAAAAAATTAATAGAAAATTTACAAATGCATCTTAGAGATTTTTGAAAAAACAGAAATATTTAAAAATTCTATATTAATCCATCGGACTAAATTTTTAAATCTTTCGGTCATTATAAAGCTTCGCCTAATTGTGTAATATAAAATTGGGAGAGAGTTATGCAGATAGATGCAACCGTAGATAAGAATTTGGCAAAGGTGTCTGAAAAAGTTACCAATCCTATGCGTTCACGCTCGTACAATTTGTGCGTTAAGGCGGATGCTTTAAGATTTGCAAAAATGTACAAAGAATCCGTACAAACTTATCTTCAAGCAATTATGATGGACAGAGCGGAAACAAAAGCTTATTACGGTTTAGCCGTTTCTTACAAATATTTGAAAGAATACAAAAAAGCTATTTCTACACTTTTAAAGCTTGTTAAAATTGATGACAGCAACGACAATTTCTTCTTTGAAATCGGTGTTTGTTATTTATCAGACGGTCATCCCGAAAAAGCAATCGAATATTTAATTAAAGCAATTTTAATTAATAGAGAAAATTTGGAAGCGCAAATTCAACTTGCAATTGCACATGAACTTGTAAATGAAGCTGATTTGTCGCTTATGATTTATAACAAATTAATTGAAACAAATCCGGAATTTTTGAAGGCTTATTACAACAAAGCAGCAATGCTTATGGGAATGGGCAATTTCTTAGAAGCATCAAAAACATTCTTCCAACTTATTAAAAGAAACCCTGATTATTATAAAGCATATTTGGGAATTGCAATGAGTTTTGATAAGTTAGCAAAGTATAAAGATGCAATCAGATATTATAAAAAGTTTTTAGAATTAAAACAGTTTTCTGAAGATGCTGTTTTTGCCAGAGAAAGAGTTGAGGAGCTAAGGAGTCAGTATTTTTCAAAAGAAAATACATTGACGCTTGTTGATTAGTTTTGGGTGATATAGTATAATCTTTGGGTACAGTCCTAAGAATAAGGAAGATTATATGAGTGAGATTTGCAAAAATTGGACACAGTGGCTTAAGCAAAATCGTTTTGCCGGCTTAACTCCTGAAATGCAAGAACAAACTATGCGTTGGCTTGAGGCTGTAAGGGATGTTATTATGGTTTATGCAGAAATTAAACCTTATGACGTTGTGCTTGATATCGGTACAGGCACTGGGCTTTTAGCATTTAAAGCATTAGAATTACAGAACTGTGCAGGTAAAGTAATTTTTTCTGATATGTTTCAGGATTGTTTAGACGATTGCAAACAAATTTTAGACAACGCAGGAATTACTACAGGATATGAGTTGTTAAAAAGTCCCGTAGAACATTTAGCTTTGCCGGAAAACAGTGTACATAAAGCACTTATGCGTTCTGTTTTGGTTCATGTAGTGAACAAACAACCTGCAATAAGTGAAATATACAGAGTGTTGAAACCAAGCGGTAAATTATGCGCATTTGAACCTATCATTCGCTCAAACACTCGTTATTGGGAAATTCTTGACCCGATGTATATAGAAAAATATGAAGATTTCAAGCGTGTTGAAAACGAAATTATGGACAATCCGCTTGATTCGCTTTGCAACTTTGACGAAGATACTTTAAAAATGAATTTGGAAATCGCAGGATTTTCAGTTCCTGAAGTCAAATTGCAAGAAGTTCGTTCAAAATACGTAGTTCAGCCGAATATGGTAAAAGAATGGTTCGTAAATCCGCCATCACCTAACCAGCCTTCGACAAAAGAAAGATATTTAAAGTATTTTGATGAAAAAACAGTAGATAAATTCATGCAAGATGTTCAAAATTACTTAACAGGACGTGAGATAAGTTTGAAAACAAATGCAGTGTTTATTAATGCAACGAAATAGAAAGGAAGGGAATAAGGTAATAGGCTAATAAGGGAATAAGTGATTTTAAAAGATATTTTTAATAAAAATACATTTATTTTGCGCATACATAGATAATAAATTTAAAACCTCTTATTCCCTCATTGCCTTATTCCCCTTAAGGAACAACAATGACAACACAAAACCAAACAGCAATAATCATCCCTGCACGTTACGGCTCATCCAGACTTGAAGGCAAACCGTTACTAAAAGCAAATAATAAACCTATCATCCAATGGGTTTGGGAAAAAGCAAAATCTTGCCCGATGGTTGATAGAGTAATTGTAGCAACCGATGATGAAAGAATTTATAATGCTTGTAAAGAATTTGGTGCAGAAGTTGAAATGACTTCTACGGAACATAAAAGTGGAAGTGATAGAATTGCAGAAGTAGCAGAACGTCATCCTGAAATTGGCTACATTATTAATTTACAAGGTGATGAACCATTAATTGAGCAAGCAAACATAGAACTTGTTATTAAAGGTGTAAAAGAAGATGCGAATGCTGATATTTCAACGCTTGTAAGAGAAATTAAAGACGAAGACGAAGTTAATAATCCAAACCTTGTAAAATGTGTTTTTGACTTCAATAATTATGCAATGTACTTTTCTCGCTCTAAAATCCCGTTTGAAAGAGCTGAAAACGATGGCAGCTGGAAATTTTACGGTCATTTAGGAATTTACGGTTATAAACGTGAGGCATTATTTAAGATGACAAAATTGCCTCAAGCACCTTATGAAATGGCAGAAAAACTTGAACAATTGAGAGCTTTGCAAAACGGAATGAAAATCAAAGTTGCGGTTGTAGACAATGTTCCTGTCGGAATTGATACCGCTGAGGATTTTGAAAAGTTTAGGAAAATGGTTGAAGGAAAGTGAATATCAAAACACAAATAACAAAACTACACTACACAAAAGAACCGCAAGGGGCGTTATTTAACTTGCTCAAATTCTGCTCAATATTCTACGGAATAGGTAGCGGATTTAAGAATTATTTGTATGACAAAAATATTCTTAAGCCAAAGAAAGTTGATGCGTTTGTAATTTCTATCGGAAATTTTACAACCGGCGGTGTTGGCAAAACTCCTGTTGTTGCAGAAATCGCAAAATATTTTGTCGACAAAGGCGAAAGAGTTGCAATTGTTTCTCGCGGTTATGGCGGAAAGCTAAATAACAAGAATATCAACGTAATTTCTGATGGAATAAATCTTTATTACAAAGCAGATATGGCGGGGGATGAACCTTATTGGCTTGCCGTAAATCTCAATATGTGCGCAGTTTTGACTTGCTCAAACAGAGTTAAGGCCGCTGAATATGCAATAAAAGAGCTTGGCGTTACTAAAATAATTCTTGATGACGGATTTCAGCATAGAAAAATGGCGCGTGATTTAAACGTTGTTCTTGTCGATTCAGAAAAAATGTTCGGTAACGAGAACTTGCTGCCTGCGGGGCCTTTAAGAGAAGGAATGGACGGGTTTAACCGCGTTGATAAGCTTATAGTTGTGAGCAAAAATGTTGACCATACAAGAGCAGAAAAAATTGCAAGAATTTTGGATAAAAAGTTTATGAAAAAAGCCCCTACTCCAGCCCTCTCCCAAGGAGAGGGAGTTTGCACGACTCTTTTATGCAAAGTTGAACCGGATTATTGCTACAATATAATTTCGGGTGAACTATTGCCAAAAGGAGTAGAAGTTACTGCGCTTTCAGCAATTGGTCAACCTGAGCAGTTCTATAATTTTTTGGAAAAAGATTATAACATAAAAGACAAAGTAACTTTTGATGATCATCACCAATACACAATAGAAGATGTTGAAAACATTGAAGGTGCAGTTGTTACAACCGAAAAAGACGCGGTAAAACTGGCTCTTTTAGGAAAAACCAATATTTATGCCCTAAAATTAAAAACTGTTTTGGATATTGAAAAGTTGTTGGCATAGTTTTTCTTTTAAATATTTACATTATAATCACAGCTTAAATACCTTTATTTTTTTCACTCGTTAATAATCAAAAACACTGATTTTTTACGTATTATTTTTTATATTTGCTTGATGTAATATAAATTCAGCTCGTATATCCCCAAATTAATAAAAAAGTAGCCACCGAGCTTATAGACACAGTGCTTCGGATATTGTACAAAGGTAATAAGGATGAAATGTTATGAATAATGAGGAAGAAATATTTCTATGGAAAACTTTACCGAGCGAGAGAAAGAAGTTTTATTTTTGCTATTAAAAGGATTAAATAACAAAGAAATTTCTAAAAGGCTTTTCATCTCAAACCACACCACTAAAGCCCATGTAGCATCAATATATAAAAAGCTCGGCGTTATGAACAGAGTTCAAGCTGCAATAAAAAGCATGAAATTAGGAGCTGACAAAATTTTCGACTTGAGCGATATTTTAGGGTAATAAAAAGGATGCAATACCAATCCAGCATTACATCCCTTTTATAAAATCCAATTACTGTTAAGCTTTTTCTAAAACTTTACCTGCGTTTTTAATCATCTGCATGTCTTCCATTGCTTCAACGCCTTTTGTTGTCAGATAATCACCTGCAAGCAAGCCGTTAATTCCTGCTTTCAAGCCTAATTCTTGCATTTCCTTAGACAATCTGGTTTTTCTTCCGCCGGCGTATCGCAAAATTGCTTTTGGCAAAACTATTCTAAAGATACAAATTGTTCTTATAACTTCTTCTTCAGTAATTTTATCTTCAAAATTTTCTAAAGGTGTTCCCTTGACTGGGTTCAAAACATTTATTGGCACGGTTTTTGGATTAAGTTCGGCAAGAGAAAGTGCCATATCAATTCTATCTTCTCTACCTTCACCCATACCCAATATAACACCTGTACAAGCTTCCATGCCGGCTTCTTTAATCATATTAACAGTGTTAATTCTATCTTCAAAATTGTGAGTTGTACAAATTTCTTTGTGATAATTTTTAGAGGTATTGATGTTGTGGTTAAATCTTTCAACACCGGCTTCTTTTATTTGTTTGATTTGTTCTTTGTTTAATAAACCCAAAGAAGCACAGCAGTGAATACCTTCAATTGATGCAACCGCTTTAATCATTTCCAAAATTTTATTAAAGTCGTCGCCATTTTCGCTTCTGCCTGATGTTACGATACAAAATCTTGAAGCACCGTTAGCTTTAGCCTGTTCAGCAGCCACTTTAACTTCTTCAACGCTCATTAAAGGGTGACACAAAATATCAGCATGGTTATGAATGCTTTGAGAACAGTATTTGCAATTTTCGCCACATTTTCCTGTTCTTGCACTAATTATTGAGCAAACCTCAACTTCGTTGTTAAAATTTTCTTTAGTAACTTGTTCTGCTTTAGAAATCAGTTCTTCTAAAGGTAAGTTATATAGGTCTAGTAGTTCTTGTTTATTCATTTTTGTCCTTTCCATTTCAACCCCCTCAACTTTGCTCAATTCCCTAACTACTCAATAACTCCTCCTCCCAACACAACATCACCATCATACAACACAACGGATTGTCCGGGAGCGATTGATTTTTGCATATCTTCAAATACAACTTCTATTTTGTCTTCGCCGATAGGACGAACGGTTACATTCGTCGGAGTCTGAGTTGAACGAATTTTTGCTTGGCACTTGATTTCTTTATCAAGTTTGTCAAACGCAATCCAATTCAAATCATCTGCAACAAGTCTGTCTTTAAAAGTTTTATCCTTAAATCCGACAACAACCTCATTAGTTTCACCCCTAAGCTCAACGACATACAAAGCCTCAGTCGAAGATATTCCTAATCCTTTTCTTTGACCGATTGTATAATTCCAAACGCCTTCGTGTTCGCCCAAAACTTTGCCGTCAGTATCAACGATATTTCCGCGTTTTGGACTAACTCCTAGAAGTTCATTATAATCGCCTTCATAAAAATCTTGCGAATCAGGTTTTTCAGCAACTTCTAAACCTGCTTTTGAAGCAATCGCACGGATTTCTTCTTTTGTGTAACCGCCCAAAGGTAACAAAATATTTTCTAATTGTCTTTGTTTTAAACGATACAAAAAGTATGACTGGTCTTTGTGTGGATTTACACCGCGTTTAAGTAAATATCTACCGTTTTCATCCGCTTCAACTCTTGCGTAATGACCTGTTGCAAATTTTTCAAACTTTAGTCCGTTTTCTTTTGCAATATACGGTAAAACGTCAAATTTGATAAGCGAATTACACCAAACACAAGGATTTGGAGTTCTGCCTTTCAAATATTCATCCCTAAAATTTTTCAAAACGATTTCGTCATACTTGCTTGCGCAATCAAAAACATGGAACTCAATACCTAGTTCTTTACAAACTTTTGCTGCTGATTCGATATCTTCTTTTTCGTCAGGGCCTAAGCAAGCACCGTGGCTGGAAGGATTGATTTTTACGCTCATTCCTTTGTCGCCCCAAATCGCCATTGTAGCACCAATAACATTATGTCCCGCTTCTTTTAGAAGTAAGGCTGCTGTTGAAGAGTCCACTCCTCCTGACATTCCAACTAGTATATCCATTTATACGCAAGCTCCTATTAACATTTTTTCTATACATTCACAAGCTTTTTCGGCAACCTTTTCATCAACGGTTACTTCATGTTGTTCAAATTTTAAAGCATTATAAATATCTTCTAATGAATTCCATTTCATATTTTGACAAACAATATCTTCTCTAATCAAGAAAAATTCTTTGTCTTTGTAATCACGCTTAAGTCTATCTAAAACGCCCTTTTCTGTTGCGATTACAAAACTTTTTTCATTAGAATTTGCAACATAATCCATAATTTCTTTGGTTGAACCGACAAAATCCGCAATTTCTGAAACCGTTGTATGACATTCAGGGTGTGCAAGAATTTTAGAATTTGGATGTTCGCGTCTAGCGTTTTCAATATCTTCAACACGAATTCTCAAATGCGTTGGGCAAAAACCGTTGTAAGTTGTAACTTTCACATTACCTAATTTTTTCTCAACCCATTTGCCAAGATAAGTATCAGGTAAAAATAGTATTTCTTTTGCGCCAAGACTTCTTACCACATTAACTGCGTTTGAACTTGTGCAACAAATATCGCACTCAGCCTTAACTTCAGCAGTTGAATTAATATAACATACAGTCGGTACATTTGGATGAAGTGCTTTAAACTGTCTTAATTGTTCAACATTAATCATATCAGCCATAAAGCAGCCAGAATTCATGTTTGGCAAAAGTACTTTTTTATCAGGGTTAAGAAGTTTTGCTGATTGTGCCATAAAATGCACGCCTGCAAAAACAATTATATCAGCGTTTGTTTCTTTAGCTTTTTTGCTCAAATAAAAAGAATCGCCGACAAAATCTGAAATTTCATCAACTTCTACGGGCTGATAACAATGAGTTAAAATTATTGCGTTTTTCTCTTTCTTAAGTCTATTTATTTCGTCTATGTAATTCATAAAAATCCTTTCAGAATTTATACTATCACAAAGATTTTTAAATTCAAAAATTTTATTGCATACCATAACATTTTGTAAATAGAGGATTTAAGACGAGTTGCAGTGTTTCGCGAAATAAACGTTAAGTAATAAGAATTTGGAAATGGACAATGGAATATTATTTAAAATAATTTTTAAATTTTCCATTGAAAAAAGGTGGATGCAAATTTTTGCACCGAAAACAAAAAATATATTAAAATCTGCTGATAATTTTTAAATATTCTTTTTGTGATTCTAAAACCATCTCTGAAATAAAATTAATAAAATCAGTATTGTTACCTTTGTTGGTTTCTTGTAACGCAGACATATAGTCTGTTCTTACAACCGGAGGAATAACGACAATATTATATCCGCTTTGTAAAAGTGCTAAATTCATTAACAGTCTGGCAACTCTGCCATTTCCGTCTGTAAATGGATGAATGTTTACAAAAATTATGTGAACCATTGCAGCATATTCAATCGGATGTAATTCTGCTTTTAATTTTGGCAATTGTAAAATAAACTCATGCATTTTTTTATCAAGTTCTTCCGGTTTCGGCAACTCTACATCAGAACCTGTTATTATGACTTGCGAAGTTCTATATTTGCCTGCTTTTTCACTGTCAATTTTTTCATAAAATAATTTATGCAACAACTTAATATCTGCTTCTGCAAAAGTTGCATTTTTCGATAATTCAATTATTTCATCAAAAGCTTTAGCGTGTCCTACTGTTTCATAATGGTCTTTAAGCGGTTTGCCACCAATTGTTATGCCATCTTCTAGCACGACTTTTGTTTCGACCAAACTGAGAGTGTTGCCTTCAATGGCGTTTGAGGCATAAGTTAAACCAATTTTATAATATTCTTTAACCTGTGCCAATGCTTCATCTGACAATGGTCTTAGAGTGTTAATCTTTGCTTTGTATTCATCATTTTGAGTAAAACAGTTTCTATACATTTTTCCCTCGATAACTTATTTTAACATAAATATAGACATCGTAATTGTAAAATTGTGTGTTGTGTTCAATGAAAAAAGTTGAACACAACCTACCACTTTGAAAAAACGTAGGGTGCAATTTTTTGCACCAATTAATATTACATTTGTGGAAATATAATAGTTGGGAATCGCTTACGCTTTTCCCAACCTACTTGCTATTTAGCAAATATTATTTTTGTTCTTTTAGTGATGTAATAAATGTGTTAAAACCATACAAAACAGACTTTTGTTGTTCAATCATATCTCTCAATATTATAAGCGTTTTTTGAGAGTTTTCAAAACCATCATCACAATTTTCATAAAAGTTTTTTATTATTTCTAATGTAATATAATTTTTTTGTACCAAACTTTCTATATTATTTAAATGTTTTATCAATTCTTGTTTCATATTTTATATCCCATTTAAGTTGCAAAAATATTATACATCAATTATGTAATTCTAGTACGTATAATTAACAATTATTTACGTTTAGACTGTACGTAATGTACGAACAAGAATTTCAACAAATAGGACTTAATATTAAGAAATTCCGTAAGAGAGAAGGAATTACTCAACAAATTCTTGCAGATAAAATTGGCAAGTCTTTAAATTTTGTTGGCAAAATAGAAGTTGGTTTTGATCACCCTTCTTTATATACATTAATTGATATAGCGAAGGCTCTTAATGTATCATTAAAAGATTTATTTGAAGATGTTTAGGATGATGATAGGTTGCGTTAAACTAGTTCATCTAACATGGCAAACACATAAACGTTAATGGTGCAAAAATTTGCACTCTACTTCTTAAATGGAAAATTGAAAGTGGAAAATTGAAAATTGTTTTAAATAATTTTCCATTGTCCATTATCCATTTTCAATTGAAAAAAGGTAGGGTGCAATTTTTTGCACCGAAAACAAATATATATAATTATCTCCGTTCTATTCTCATCCCTACGACAAAGAGTTTTTTGATTAATTAAAAATAAATCAACCAAATAAATGATGGGAAGCATGCCGACATGATGTAAAGTATAAGAGGTACTAATAGTATTAATTTTAGTATCATCTTGGTGAGGTAGGTAAAATTGAAGAAATTCAAGTTTCGATTGCAAGTCGTGCTTGACATGCGAGAAAAAGAACTTGAGCAAAGACAAATGGAAATGGCTAAAATTGTTGCAGCTTTAAATTTGCAACAAGAAAAACTTCAAAATATCCTGCAAGCTCAAGACAATAATACTTTAGAGATGGAAGCTCTTTATTCGGCGTCAGAGTTGGATATCATGCAAATTGAAAGCCACAGAAAATTTGGTATAAAACTCGTAACTGACGCAAATAATCAAGAAAGAATAATCAATAACACAAAGCACATTCTTTCAAGAAAACAACAAGAAGTAAAAGAAGCACATCAAAAAGTAGAAGTTCTTAAAAAGCTTAAAGAAAAGCAAGAAAAAGAGTTTTATAAAAGCTTTCTGCAAGCAGAAATGAAAGAAATTGACGATATAACATCAGCAAGGTTCAGACTCGGATGACACAAGCATTATTAAACAATTTAATAACTAATAATCAGCAATCTTTTAGCGATAAACTCGGCGCAAAAGATTTTACGCAGTCTGATTTTCAAAATGTTTTAGACAAGCAAACAAGCTTGCAAACAAAAGCTAATGCAGTAAAAGACAGTATTGGCGGAATGAAGAAAACTGCGGAAAATACTTTTCAAAAATTGCAAGATAAAATTCAAGAAACATATAAAGAAGTTGGAAGTGAATCAGCTTTGAATTTGTCTTTAGCAAGTGCAGAAGATGCAGAAGTTACTGATAGTGCTATAGAGTCAGAAGATTCGGTTTCAGAAAATACAACTTTGGAAGATGTAGAAACAACATTACAAAATCTTGTTCAGCCTTTGGTGGAACAAATTACAAACCAAATAGGACAAGTTGAAAATATGGTTAAAAATGTTGCGGAAAAAGTAATTGAGAATGTTAGTGAAACATTAGAAAATGAACTTAATGTAACGATTAACGGAATAGATTTGGATAAGGTGCTTGAAGATTTCGAATTCAACAACACAGATGATTTGCCTGAAATTATGCCTCTAAAAGCGGAAAATGCAGAGGAGAGTGAAGGAAAAACTTTAGAAGAACTTGTTGACGAAGATACTTTGAGAGAGTTAAACATTGAATCTGTGGAGACTGATACGTCATCAGGTGAAGAAGAGAGCTCAGATTTGATGCAAAACCAGACAGCGGAAGAACAGGGGATTAAAGCAAGTTTGCAGCAAGCAGACGCAAATTTTGGGGAGTTAAAAACAGACTCTACTCAGTCTAATGTATCGCTTCAAGCGACGAAACCAACAGGAAACAGCGATGTTACACCGAGCAAAATTATTGATCAAATTTCTAAGCAAATGGAAAATATGAATACAGGCTCTAAGGTAAACATTGTTTTGAATCCTGAGTCTTTAGGTAAGGTTTCGGTACAACTTATCAACACAAAAGAAGGTTTGTCGGCACAATTTACGGTTGCTACGCAGGATGCTAAAAATCTTATTATGAAGGGTTTGGATGGACTTAAAGATTCATTGTTAACACAAGGTGTTAATGTTGACAATGTAACGGTTAAATTAAGCGAAACGCAAGAGAGTGAATACAACGCAGATTGGACAGAACAAGAAGGTTCAAGAGGCGGAAACAAAGAGCAAGGCTCACGCAAAGGACAAAAGGAAAAAGAACGTTTTGAAGAAATGATGTCATTTGCGCAAAATGAAGAAAATTAGGAGAAGGTTATGACCACGGTTTCAACTGAAATAACAAATTTGCAGAACCAGACTGCATTTACACAATCAAGTACAACGGATAGAAAAACAAGTTCTAAAAACGACAGTAGCATGTTTTTGAATCTTATGTTGCAACAATTAAAGAACCAAGACCCGACACAACCGACTGATAATACAGAATGGTTATCGCAGTTGGCTCAGTATTCTTCTCTTGAGCAAATGACTCAAATGAATACAGGTTTAACAAATTGTATGAACTATATTTCTGCAATGTACAAAGATATGTCAATGAATGCGGAAATTACTCAAACGCTTTCAATGGTCGGAAAAGAAGTTACAATTACTGTTCCTGATGAAAAAGACAGTTCAAAAACAACTGAAATCACAGGTAAAGTTACTGAAGCGAACTTTAAAGACGGCACAGGTAAAGTTAAAGTTAACGGCGAATATTATTCTATTTCGAATATTACTTCTATTAGAGAAAGTGGTAAAGGCACAAGCAATACGACAAAGAGTTAATAAAGTTGAAGAGTTTAAAAGCGGAACGGTTGAATAGTTATTTATAATTATATAAAACAAAATAAGTCTAAAAAAATTTTTAAACAAACTTTTCAACCATTCCACCTTTCAACCCTTCAACTTTGTAAACAACAAACAAGCAAATTCTACGATAAACAAAACCCAGACAACAACAGGAGGACGACATAAATGTCACAAGCATTACACACAGCCAGTACCGGTATAAATGCCGGACAATCACAAATCAACGTTGTAGCAAATAACGTTGCAAACATCAATACGACAGCTTACAAGTCTGCTAATATGACTTTTGAAACATTATATTCAAGAAACCTGTCTTATGGTAGCGCAGCTACAAAAGAAGGCGGTGGTACAAATCCTAAGCAAATTGGTCTTGGCGTAAAAGTTGGTGGTATTACGAGAAATTTTACTTCCGGTGAATATGTAAGTACAGGTAGAGATATGGATACTATGATTTCCGGAAATGGTTTCTATGTTGTACAAGATGCAGATGGTAAGCAATATTTTACCAGAGACGGTATTTTTTCAACGGACTCTGATGGTAATGTTGTTACTCAGTCTGGTATGAAAGTTGTTGCTACAAGAACTCCTTATTCAAATGCAAGTTCTGATTTAACTGTTAAAATTCCAAAAACATTAAGCGCAGTTGTTAAAGGTGATCCTGATATAGGAACAAAAAAGATTAGTCAATTAAATAATGCTAGTATTACAACCGGTAATATTATAGCAAATGTTACTGGTACTGACGCACAAGGTGCAACAGTAACAAAAGAAGTTACTTTAACAGTTCCGGCAGGCGATCCTACAATCCAAGAGATTTGTGATTCTTTTAATAATGCAATTAAAGCTGCCGGTATTACTGGTGGGGCTAATTTCACTGCAGCTGATGGAGCAATCTCAAGGACAGGCACAATGGATTTTCCTGATGACGAAAGAACGACAAGTAATTTCTTAGGACAAACAGGTTTGAGCTCTAAAACAACATCTGCAGCTTTGAATCAAACGGTTACATTGAATGAAATGGTAAACTATAACAGTTCAGATAGTTTATCTCTGAAATCAACAACTATAGATGAAAATGGTATTGTAGTTGCAACTTATGATAATGGTTCTATTTTGACTCAATATGTAGATAATACTTCAACAATACAGTGGAAGTTTACAACAAATCAGGGTGTTGTTATTTCCGGGGCTGATGTTGCTGCAAACAGTGTATCAATTCAAAATTCTAACTTTGTGCTTGAACTCGCAACAATGGTAAATCAAGAAGGTTTGATTTCACAGAATAATAACCTTTGGGAATGGGGGCCGGATGTTGGTGAAATTTATTATGGTATGGCGGGTGAAATGTCATTTGGTGCTATCGAAACAGGTGGATACGAAGGTTCTAACGTAGATATTGCATCCGAACTTTCAAATATGATATCAGCACAAAGAATGATTCAAATGAATTCAAGAGTGTTTTCGACAGCTAGTAGCGTGATGGAAACTTTGAGCTATTTGGGTCAATAGAGGTAAGTTGAGAAGTTTAGAAGTTTAGGAGAAATTTTAAAAATTTTCTTTTGTAAAAAAAGTTTAATGTTTTAGAATTTAATACTTCTTATCAACTCCTAAACTCCTCGCCTTCTCAACTTAATAAAAAGGCATGCCTTTTGTAAGCACAAGTCACAAAAATCATGTCAAATTCTTAACAAAACAACGCAACTTTACAAAACTTAACAATTTAAAACATGGTTGAAATCCATGTGAAACATGG
Source organism: uncultured bacterium (assembly GCA_900553895.1). Lineage (GTDB taxonomy): Bacteria > Cyanobacteriota > Vampirovibrionia > Gastranaerophilales > Gastranaerophilaceae > CAG-196. Next base: position 16,493 of record USFB01000004.1, read on the forward strand.
GTTTCAGCATGTTCTAAAAATAGCTTAAAAGTTGTTACAAACAAAGACTTGTGCAGAACATGTTTTGTATTATATAATACAGTAAAGGGATTGAGGGAAATGTTAATACCATCACAAATTTGGGGCGAGGATGTTCATATTGACCGCGCGAAGGTAAAGACAAATCTTGAGGAAATCCAAAAAAATATCGCACATTCTAAAATTAAAATAATCGCAGTTACAAAATATTTCGGACTTGATTCTATTAAGGCAGGGTTTGAAGTTGGGATAAGAGATTTTGGCGAGTCCAGAGCAATTGATGCAATTCACAAGATAGAAGCTTTGCCGGATGAAATCAAACAAGATTCAACATTCCATTTTATCGGTCACTTGCAAACGAATAAAGTCGAAAAAGTTGTAAAGCATTTTGATGTAATTCATTCAGTGGATTCGTTAAAAGTTGCGAAAGCTATATCAAATGCGGCTTGTCAATTAAATAAGAGAGAGAAAATTTTATTACAGGTCAATAATGCAGAGGAAGAACAAAAGTTTGGTTATGCAAAAGATGTTTTGAAAACTGATATGAAAGAGTTTCTAAAATTAGAAGGACTTGAAATTATCGGTTTAATGAATATTGCACCACTTAATTTGGCAGAAGATGAGTTGAAGAAGTTATTCAAGGATATTCGTTTGTTCAGAGATGAACTTGAAAAAGAATTCGACATAAAGCTTCCTGAATTATCTATGGGAATGAGCAACGATTACAAAATTGCGATTAAAGAAGGTGCAACAATTATTAGAGTAGGTAGAAAGTTATTTAGTTAAAAATATAAATTGGAGGAGAAATGGCATTATCAGAAGGATTAAAAGGGTTTGTAAACTTTTTTGCAAAGAGTTTTAACGATGGAGAAAATGAAGAAGACGCTTTCACAGGTTTAATAAACGGTGATGATGAGTACGAAACAGATGGTACTCTAGCACTTAATAGAGATAGAGATTTAGATAGCATGTACGGCACAAGAGTAAACTCAAAACCAGAACGTTCTTTTGAAAGAGAATCAAAAGTAGTTTCTCATCCAAATTCATATAAATCAGGCGAAGTTACTGTTATTGAACCACGTTCTTTCTCAGAAGCCGCTCAAATCGTTAAAAAATTAATTGATAAAAAGACTGTTATCCTTCATCTTGATTTGTTAGATAAAGAACAATCTCAAAGAACAATCGACTTTGTTTGTGGTGCTTCTCATGCATTAAACGGCACTGCTCAAAAAATTAGCGATATGGTATTCATTTTCACTCCAAGCAATGTTTCATTGTCAGTTGAAAATGGTGCTGTTCAAAGCAAATTCGCTGAATCTTTGTGGAATAAACCACTTTAGGGGTAAATGAATTCTGTCGGCAGACATTAGAAAAACTACCTATTTTGAGCATTTTGCCTAGTCTGCCTCAAAGATGAAATTACTCGTTTAAAGAATTTTGACAGATAGTCAAAGCGAAGTATGAAATTTTTATAATATATTGATTTGTGATAGTTGGATTTTCAGGGTGCATTTGCACCCTTTTTATTTACTTATGATACGTTTCACCTTTTAATATCTTAAACGCACGATAAATCTGTTCAACCAATAACAAACGTGCAAATTGATGTAAAAATGTCATTTTAGAAAAACTTAGTTTGAAATTCGCCCTATTGGAAACTATTGGTGATAAACCACAAGAAGAGCCGATTACAAAAACAAGCTCGCTAATCCCACTCATTGAAATTTCATTAATCTTCTGTGCAAAATCTTCTGACGAAAGCTGTTTCCCCAATATCTCCATCGTAATTACAAAAGAATCATTTTTAATATTAGCTAAGATTTTTTCACCTTCTTGCTCTAGTGCTTTTTGAATCAAGTTTTCATCTCGAATTTCTATAGGTGAAAGCTCTATAATGTCAACAGATGCATAAGGCGTTAGACGTTTTAAAAATTCATCAATACCGTCTTTTAAAAATTTTTCTTTAATCTTTCCAAGCGCAATTATTTTTATTTTCATGTTTTGTATTATAATACATAAAATCAGTCGTGCAATTTTATACAAATAATTAATTCCAAAGAATAGGTGGTATGTAGTATGGTAATTGAACTTAATAAACTAAGTAAATATTATGATGTACGCAAGCGCGCAATAAGAACAAAATATTGGTTAGAACGCAAACCATTAACTAAAGAAGGAGAAAGAGTTAATATATTTGCCGGACATTTGAAAGATACAATTAAGCACCCGACATCCGGCTTGCTGGCTTACAATAATGCAATAAATGAAGGATACAAAAACGAGGAACTTTACAATAAAAATATCAAATTTATGCTAAAGGACAAGAGAATACAAAATTTGTTGCATAAATTAATAACATTACTTGATAATTGGTACCCGCTAACAAAATCAACGAGAAGTTTTATTATAAAAACTGGTAGAATTTCTTTTGATGAAGTGCGTCCTGTAAAACATGATTTACAATGGTTAAAATTTAAAATGTTAAAAACATTTGGAATTGTATAACAAAACTATTTTATTTCCTTTATTTTGCCATATAAACGCTTGTAGAAGGGAATGCGAATTCAATACCTTCCTCACGGTAGCGGTGAATTATTTGTCTGATCACATCACTTTTTGTATGTACATATTCTACCCAAGAAGTTTTACTTGTATAAGCTACAAGTCTTACTTGAATTGAACTTGGTGCCATATTATCAAAAAAAGTTTCTGCACCTTCAAGAATTCGTGACTCGTTTTCTGCAATTTCTTTTAAGATTCTGCAAGCCACGTCAAGTTTTTCGTTAGAAGTACCGTATTCAACGTCAACTGAAATATCAATTCTTCTTTTATGCGCTTGAGATACATTTGTAATTTCTTCGTTAGAAAGCACGTTATTTGGCACGTTTACGACATAACCATCAATAGTTCTCACTGTCGTTGAGCGCAAATTAATGTTTTCAACAGTTCCTTCATAACCATTAAATTTAATATAATCGCCAATTTTATAAACTCTGTCAGCCAAAAGTCCAAATGAACCGAAAATATTTCCGATAGCTTCCTTTGCCGCAAAACCTACTGCCAAACCTGTAATACCAAATCCTGCAACTAATGAAGTCACATTATAACCGAAGCTTTGTAAAAATCCCGCCAACAACATAAATACAATTACCGATTTAATAATTTTATTTAAAACCGGCATTAAGTTTAAAAGCGGAGAATCTGTATTTTTGCTTTTTAATCTAAGTTCTATTCTATGCGTAAAAGCGTCTGTCAATTTACATACAGCCCAAATTAAAACAATGTTTACTAAAACACCGATTAAAAATTTAGCGTTTACTCCTAAAAAAGAAAATATAGGTTTCACAATGAAATCTACCATTTTACATACCCTTTCTGCTTCTTAATACCGCTAACTCATCTTGGAATGGCGAAATTGAAGTTAATTTATCCATAATTGCCGGCATGTGTTCAATTACATAATCAACTTCTTTTTCAGTAGTAAATCTTGACAAACTGAATCTAATTGAACCGTGAAGTGCTGTGAATGGAATTCCCATTGCACGCAACACGTGGCTAGGTTCTAGTGAACCTGAAGTACAAGCACTCCCTGAACTTGCACAAACACCAATATCACTCAAGTGAAGCAGAATTAACTCACCTTCTACATATTCAAAACCGATATTACAAGTGTTTGGAACTCTGCCGTTTACGCCTGTATTTAATCTTGCGTTAAATACATTTTTAAGAATTCCTGTTTCCAACTTATCGCGCAACCTTTTTACTTCTTTTAGTTCGTAATCCATTGCATCCATTGCTAATTCGGCAGCTTTTCCCAAGCCTACAATATAAGGCACATTTTCAGTTCCTGCTCTCATTCCGCGTTCTTGATGACCACCATTAATCAATGGTGTAATTCTAACATCAGGTTTTACGTACAATGCACCAACACCTTTTGGAGCATGAAATTTGTGACCTGAAACTCCCAATAAATCAATTTTTGTTTCTTTTACGTTTATCGGAATTTTTCCTCCGGCTTGAACTGCATCAACATAAAATCTTGTTTCAGGTGATTTAGATTTAATAATTTCTGCAATTTCTTCTACAGGATAAATTACACCTGTTTCATTGTTGGCATACATTACAGAAACTAAAGCCGTATCTTTTCTGATTTTTGATTTAAGTTCTTCTATATCAAGCTCGCCTTGAGAATTCACTCCGATATAATCCACCTCATAACCTTGTTTTTCTAAAGCTTTATAAGTATTCAAAACACAAGGGTGCTCAACTTTTGTTGTAATCAAATGTCTTTTTTCTCTATTACAACTTACAACGCCTTTGATTGCTGTATTAGCAGATTCTGAACCGCAAGAAGTGAACACGATTTCCTTTTCATTATTCGCACCAAGAAAATCTCTGATTTTTGCTCTCGCCTCTTTTATTGCAGCAGCCGGTTTTTTAGCAAAATCATACATGCTGGAAGGGTTTGCGTACTCATTTTGCAAATAAGGAAGCATTTCTTCCAAAACTTTTTCATCTACTTTAGTTGTTGCGTTGTTATCTAAATATATCATGATGTGTTCCTTTTTAAGTCGTTAAGAGTTTTTGTTGGGCTGAAAGCCCAACCTACTTTTTGCGTTGTTAAGTCTTTTGTCGTTAAGGTGTTAAGTTCGTTATAAAATTGGAATTTTTGTTGGGCAAGTATGCCCAACCGACATTTACACAACTACACCTGTTCAACCACAATTGCCGAATCAACCTTATCTCTCAAAACTGATTCAACAAACCCTTTAATTGTCATACTCGCATTTTTACAACCGCTACACATGCCTGACAATTTAACCTTAACAGTATTGCCGTCGATATCAATGAGTTCGATGTCTCCACCGTCTTTTTGAAGTTCTGGTGAAATTTGTTGTTCAATGACTTTACTAATCTTCAAAATCTTTTGAGTTGCAGTCAAAACAGGTGCTTTACCTTCTTTTTTAAGATAAGTATCAATCATATCCTTAATCACACCGCGACAACGTCCACAAGCACCACCGGCTTTTGTATAGTTAGTAACTTCTTCTACTGTTTTCAAGCCGTTAACCTTAATTGCTTCCCAAATTTGGCTTTCAGTAACATTGAAACAAGTACAAACAACTTTGTCACCTGTATGAGTATTGCCTGCTAAATCTTCCCACTCTTCATTATCTTTTCCGTAATATTTTTTCAAAGCATCTTCCAATGCTTCGTGTCCCATTACTGAACAGTGCATTTTTTCTTGAGGAAGTCCGTCTAATTCATCTGCAATATCTTTATTTGTGATTTTTGCCGCTTCATCAATAGTTTTTCCGATAATCATTTCTGTCAAAACACTTGAAGATGCGACCGCCGAACCACATCCGAAAGTTTTGAATTTAGCATCTTTTATAACATTGCCGTCTAATTTTATATATAATTTTAAAGAATCACCACAAGCTAATGAGCCGGCTTCGCCAATTAAATCAGCGTCATCTATTTTTCCGACATTTCTTGGGTGCCTGTAATGGTCAAGAACCTTCTCCGAATATTCCCACATGATAGTTTTCCTTTCTAAAACAATGGTTGATTGTTTTTAGGAGTTACTCCCATATCACTCCACGATTTTACAACAATATTTTACTACAAAAAAGGTTTTTTAATAAAGATTTTTCAAAGAAGAAAATTAAGGAATTATTTAACAGACAAATTCCGAACGACATCTGCGCCGCGAGCGTTTTTTAGCGAGCTTAAAAGTGCGGGTTCACCCGCTACATCCATTTTGTCTAACGCTCGTAAGAGCGTAGAAAACTATGGCGTGTTTTCTCTTTCTTTTGGTACTTTTCTTTCTCTTTACATCGCATATAAAGAGAAAGAAAAGTACATTTTAAAAAAAAATCTTTCATTTCAAAATAGTCTTTACTTTATTCTTCTGTACGAACATCAACTTTTGTATTTTTATCGGTTTTAACAGTTGATTTAGCATCAGTTGTTTTGCTTTCAACTTGTTCACAGAGAAAGCTGAAGAAGATTTTTGAAATTATACATATTATGTTGAAAAAATAAGTTAATGGTGCAAAAAATTGCACCCTACCCTTCTTCAATGGAAAATTGAAAGTGGAAAATGGAAAATTGTTTTAAATAATTTTCAATTGTCCATTTTCCACTTTCAATTTAGAGAAGTAGGGTGCAATTTTTTTGCACCATTAACATTTCACTAATTCTCTAATCTTTTTTCTTCTTGCTTCAAAAATTCACAATCAGCTTCAAGCCTTTTATCATCCATTGCAGCAATAAGTTCTTCAATATCCTTAATCTGTCCGAGTTCAAAACCGACTTCTGCAAACAAAACACAATCGTTACAAAGTCTGTAATGTCCATATTGAACGGAACCTGCTAACGATTTTGTACCGCCACAAGCATCGCAAGTAAAAAAATCATTCTCACAATCAGGATTTTCTTCTATATCGTCCAAGCGCATTTGCTCAACAACCTGTTGCATTTCTTGAACAACTTCTTCTTTTGTTTTCATAAAATTCTCCATCAAACAAAAGTTATCAAATGAAAATTAATTAATACAACTTTCCATTTTCAACTTTCAACTTTCCACTCATTGCCCACGTCAAACATGCGCAGAACTATTCAACCAAAGCCTTCATTTCTTTAACTGCTTGTTCTAAGCCAACAAAAATCGAACGTGCAATAATTGAATGTCCGATATTCAATTCTTGTAAATTAGGAATTTCATGCATTCTGCCAACGTTTTGATAGTTCAAGCCGTGTCCTGCATTTACCTTCAATCCGAAGTTTTGAGCAAAAATTGCAGCACCCTTTAAATCTTCAAAAGCTTTTGCTTCTTCTTCCGTACCAAAAACCTCCGAATATCTACCTGTATGAAGTTCTATAAACGGTGCACCTGTTTTTGAAACTGCTGAAATTTGGTGTACATCAGGATCAATAAAGAAACTTACTTCAATATTTTTTTCTAAAAGCGGTTTTGTAAATTCTATTGCCCAATTAAGTTGACCTGCAACATCCAAACCGCCTTCTGTTGTAAGTTCTTGTCTTTTTTCAGGAACAATACAAACCGCATGGGGTCTTAGTCTCAATGCTATTTCTTGCATTTCCTTTGTCATTGCCATTTCTAAATTCAAACGAACTCGAGGAAGCATTCTAATTGCTTCTACATCCGCATCTTTGATGTGACGTCTGTCTTCTCTCAAATGAGTAGTAATAGAAGCTACTCCACATTCTTTACAAATTCTTGCAGCAGTAATCGGATCAGGATCAATTCCACCTCTTGCATTTCTTAAAGTCGCAACGTGATCTATATTTACACCTAATAACATATCTCGTCCTTTCTAAGTTGTAAAAAACAACCTCCAAAGTATATGATAGTATAAAAATAGTTTTTTTACAGATTACCAAAAGAATACTTCTTAAAAAATGTTATTGCATACCATAACATATCTTCACAAAAGCCACTTAGGCTATTGACAATAAAAAATATTTGTATAATTATCTAGTTATGGCTAGACGAAATATTAAAACTCAAAATTGTTGTTGCAAGTTCGAACAGGACTTGTCTTTTGTGATGTAACAATTTTGTAGAAATAAATAGTTTGATGAGTCCTTGATTTATGCAAATTAAGGACTTTTTTCATGCGCAGATTTGAAAGGATTAAAAATGAAAGTTTATAATAATACACCCCAAACACAATTTAGAACGCCAAACTTCCGTGGACCGATAGATGCTACACTGACTCAAGGTCTTGCTGCTTTAAGTACAAATCCGATGTTAAACGCATCTTTAGTAGATGTTTTTGCAATGGGTTTACCAAGAACGATAGTTGAATATAAAGAACGCAACAAATACGCAGGTTTTGAGATGGCCTTCCGAGAATTTACCGGAACTTTCATCGCTTGCTTTTCGGCAGGCTTATTTGGTCAAATGATTAATAAAACTATGTCAAAGCGAATACAGCCTGAAATTAAAGTAAACGAAAATTCTTGGGCTTCAAATAATACAATTGATGTTTTGAATCAAATTAATAAATCAGGCAAAAATTATTCAAAAAATCTTTTTAATTCTCTTTCAGGTTTAAACAAAAACGAAGAACAGGCTTGGAATAAAATTAATTGGGACAAAATCGAATGGTATGATAAAGAAGCTTGGAATAATTTGAAATGGGATAACAAAGAATTTGAGGGGGTTCACAATAAAATCAAATCAGAAAAATCAATTATTGAAACTTTTGACAAATTAATTTCTGACGAAAAACTTTCAAAAAATGATTCAAAGAATTTGCAAAACATTTTGACCGAAAGAGTTATTAATGCTGTTGGGGCTGAAAGTAATATAACTCTTAAAAGTGGTGACAAATCTATAACATCAACGGTGCAAAATATTTTAAGAGATTCAATTGATATGGGAAAAAATGTTTTTTCTGCAAAAGAATCAGAAAAAACGATTGTAAAACTTAAAAAGTTGAACAAAGTAAAAACTCTTGGTGCACTTACTCTTTCGATAGTCTTAGCTCTTACTAATCAAGCGATAAATCGCTATATAACCCAAAAACGAACAGGAAGTAAAGAGTTTGTGGGCAATATGAACTACGAAAGTCACATAGGCAATAACAGCCAAACTGATAAAAAGAAAAATCTTAATTTCAACAAAGTTTTAGCAAGCGCAGGTTTTGTAGCAATGCTTGCAAAAGTTATGAATATAAAAAACACAAAAGACTTCTTTAAAAAACTCGAATTCACAGGACCTACAACAAGCGGAAATGCTATTAAAACAGTTTATGGAGCATTGATTTTGGGAAGATTTTTCGCATCAAAAGATAATACAGAACTTAGAGAAACTGTTGTAAGAGATTATTTGGGCTTTTTGAACTGGCTTGTATTAGGCAGTTTTGTTGCAAAAGGTGTTGGCAATTTACTTGACAAAGACCGAAAAGCTTTGTTCAACACCTCTAAAGAAGGTAAAGGCGTAAAACATTGGCTAAATGATGTTTCTTTGAAAACACATTCCGAAATCGCAGCACAGGGCGGAAAAGACATCAAAAAGAATTTGCGCAAACTAAATGTCGCGCATATTTCAGGGCTTGCGTATTCCGCTTTAATGCTTGGAATTTTGTTACCGAAATTAAATATTTCAATGACAAAACACAAACAAAAAAATGTAGTTTGAGTGTTTGTTGGACAAGTATGCCAACCGACAAGCTAGTGCACTTTCTTATATTTTTTATTACGACAATTAAAAGCATAAACTGAAAGCCCATTTTTATTTACGACAAGTTTGATTGAATTATTTATATCGGTTCTAAAAACTTTCGTATTTTTTAATACATTAAGTGTGAAAACAGACGGATGCCCGAATTTATTTTCACCAACTGAAATCAAAGAAATTTTCGGATTAAGATAATTTATCATCTCTTTATTCACAACGCCTAATGCGCCATGGTGTCCTACTTTCAATACTGTAATATCCTTTGGCAAATATTGTTTCAATCGGTTAAATGTTTCAATTCCGGCATCGCCTGTAAACAACATTGAAAAATTTTTGTAGCTGAGAAGAGTCAAAATCGAAGCCTCGTTATCTCCGATTTCTAAACTGCTAGGAGAAATAAAATTCTTTAATTCCAAACCGTTTGACTCATAAATTGTTTTATTATTTTCTGCCAAAATCAAGTTCACACCACGAACATCTGCCGTTTCATAAATTTCTTTTGCAGCCACTGATGGGTGATTAATAGAATTTACATACAAATTCTTTACACGTAATTCGTTCATTAAATCAACTGCACCACCGCAATGATCATTATCAAAGTGAGTAACAATGAGCGTATCAAGCTCTTTTATTCCTCTATCAAGCATATACTTTAAAATTAGCATTTCAGCCTGCGATTTTCCGCCATTATAACCGCTTTTTGCAGTATCAATCATTATATATTTATTTTCTGGAGTTTTGATTAAAAAAGAATCTGCATTTCCAACATCAAATGCCATAATTTCAAGATTATGGTTTTTAATTGGAATTACTGAAACAAGTAAAATTAGTACAAATGAAGCTAACGCGATTTTTAATATTCTTGAATATTTTTCTCTGATTTCTTTATTCAGAAGTGCTGTAAGCAGAAGTAAAATTAAATAATAAACAAGAATTTGAAATATTGACGGATACGTTGTTTGACAAGCCGCGTGAGGCAAACTTCCCCAAAAGTCTGAAATCCAAACTAAGAAGGTTAAAAGCGGATTTAAAACAATATCAAATAATTTGCATACAAAAATCGGCGTAATCGGCGCAACAAGAGAGCTTACAAAACCGCCAAAACTTATTAAAGAAAGAATTGGCACGCTCATTATGTTTGCAAAAACAGAATACAAACTTATGTTGTTGAAATAAAAAATCTGAATAGGAATTACCCAAAGTTGTGCAATAATAGGAATTGCAATTGTTCCAAATATCCAATTAAGAAAACGATTCTTGCATCTTACTATAAACGGAGTTGTAACTAAAAGCCCGAAGGTTACAACAAATGAAAGCTGAAAACCAACATCATTTATATACATTGGGTTATATAAGAGCATCAAAAACGCTACAAACGCTAACAGTGACACTGAATGTGCATCTCTATCAATAAGTTTACCTAAAAGTACAAATACAAGCATAAAAGTTGCTCTTATAACAGATGGGCCTAATCCTGTCATAAGTGAATAAACAAGCACCATTAACATACAAAATAATATATTGGCTTTATAATTTATCCTAAATAATGATAAAAAGAAATAAAAGAACGCGAAAATAAACGCAACATTCATACCCGAAGCTGCCAAAATGTGAAGTAATCCCGAATTAATAAAAGATTTCTTGATGTTTTCCGGCGGAGAAACCGCATCGTCACCGAACACAATTCCGCCCAAGATTTCTAAATTTGGCGATGTTAAAAAGTTTGAATGTAAAGCAATAATTTTTTCTCGATGTTCATTTATTTTTTGCAAAAGTTTTTCTTTTGCCGTTATTTCGCCATCAAATTTTTCATACGTTTTTCCGTAAAATACGGAATACGTGTCAAAATTTCTCAAATAATTGCTGTAATCAAATTGAGAAGGATTGCCGGCTTTAAAAGGAGTTGATAAACGCCCTGTAATTTTATAATTGTCGTAAAGTTTTAATTTGTCTAAAGAATTAAGAGTTACTAAAGTCTTTTCATCTTTAAATTCCTGAATTTCATTGTCGTATTCAATTTTATCCACTCTAAAAAAGAATTTTGTTTTGTCTTCGCCTTTATTTTCCGGAATACTCAAAACTTTGCCATAGATAGTAGAATTTTGAGGTGCTATGTTTAATAAATCGTCCGTGTTTTTAAGCCTTGAAGAGGTGTTAAAAATCCCTAAATAAAAAATAAACGCCCAAACTAAAATATATTTAGCAGGAAATAAATCCGTAAAAAGAGCAGTCAAAAGAAGTGTCGTAAAAATGATTGCAAAAATCTGACTCAATCCGCTGAGCGTAGCAAATAAAGCTAAAATATAAACACTTACAGTTAAAAACATTAACAAATTTTTGTTTTGAGAAATTTTATAACACAAATCTTTAAGCATAGAAACAATTCTAGCACATTTTTTGAGATTAAGAAATTATCAAGATTTTTGTTTATATATTTACTTCAAGCATTAATGAAGTATTATATTTTTGAAGTAAATATAAAGTTTTAAGAAAGGAAGATGTTATGAGCGTATTTGAAGCCGGAATGATGGTATGTTTTGGAATAAGTTGGCCGGTTGCAGCACTAAAAACATATAAATGCAAATGTGTACACGGAAAAAGTATTCATTTTTCAATGTTAATATTATTAGGCTATATTTGTGGTATAACACACAAAGTGTTAGACGATATGGACTGGGTTTTTTGGCTGTATATCCTAAATACAATTTTCTTATTAATAGATATGTTTTTATATTGGAAATACAAAGATAATAAAGCTCCAGTTACGGAAGATGTAGAACTCAATGAAGCTGTAGAAGCTTAGTTGGTAGGTGAAATTCCCCAATGCAATTTGTTTCTTAGAACAGAATAAAATCCGTCGTCATTCAAAAATGCCAATACAGCTTTTTTATGAGATGTTTTTATAGAAATTTCTTTTACATAAGCTGTAGTATCAAAACCATCAATCGCGACGGAAAGTAATTTGTCGCTAGTTTTGACTTTTATGGTTTCACCAATAGGAACAACAAGCGGGCGAACATTTAGTGTATGCGGGCAAATTGGTACAATAACAAGCGCATTTAATGTCGGATATAATACAGGACCTCCGGCAGAAAGTCCATAAGCAGTAGAACCGGTTGGAGTTGAAATGATTAAACCGTCTGCTATATAGTCACAGACAAATTTATCATTAATTTCCAGATAAAATTTTGAAGTACGAGAAGTCATTCTGCCTTTGATTACAAAATCGTTTAAAGCAATTGCATTGTCTGATTCGAGCATCAAACGTTCTTCGGTTGAATATTTACCATCAATAACTGCTTTTACAGCCTTTTCTATTTCTTCAACACCTGCTTGTGCCAAAAAACCTAAACGCCCGAGATTTATCCCTAGAACAGGAGAGCCTGCGTAAAATCTTGCGCATTTAAGAAGAGTTCCATCACCGCCGATTACGAACGTAAAATCGCCAAACGGCTCAAGAAAATCTATATCAAAAGACTTGAATTCGACTTTATTTGCGATTAAAGCCTTTTCTAAAGCTTCAAGCGCATTTTGATATCCTAAAATTTGTTTATTAAAGACTACATTAATTCTCATAGCCGAATTATAACATATAAATCAGGCTTGTGTTATAATCATATAGAAATGAGGTTATTATGATAGAAATGAAAGTTATGGGTATTGCGCTTGACGTAAGAACAAATTCGCCAATCGTCGTACTTCACGATTTAGATAACAGAAAAGCACTTCCAATTTGGATTGGTTCGGCAGAAGCAAGTGCAATTATCAGATGTATTGAAGGGCTTGTTGTAGCTCGTCCAATGACACACGATTTAGTTGCAAATATTATTGAAAAAACAGGTTACAAGCTTGATAAAATCGAAATTAATGATGTTGAAGAAGAAACTTATTATGCAACATTATTCTTGTCAAAAGGTGATGAAACGTTAGAAATTGATGCTCGTCCATCAGATGCTATAGCGGTTGCAATGAGAGCAGAAGCTCCTATTTTTGTGACAGCAAACGTACTTCTGAACGGTTCTGTATCAACAGATACAGCAAAAGATGAAGAGGAAGCGCAAGAATTTAAAGACTTTATTCAAAATATAAAACCTTCTGATTTTGAAAAATTGATGGAAGGTAAACATAAAGAAAACGATCAATAGGCATATTTTTATGATAAGTAGGTTGGGCTTTCAGCCCAACCTTAGCAAAGAACCCAACGAAAAATCAAAACCAAGAGGACAGTATGAATATAAACACGAATTTTGACAATCTGGAACAAAGCTATCTATTTTCAACGGTAGCAAAAAAAGTTAATGAATTTACAGCTAAAAATCCTGATAAAAAAGTAATCAGACTTGGAATTGGCGATGTTACTTTGCCTTTATGTAAAGCTGTTGTTGAAGCTCTTCATAAAGCTGTTAATGAAATGGGAGTTCAAGCAAGCTTTAGAGGTTATGGACCTGAACAGGGCTATGATTTCTTAAGAGAAGCTGTTCAAAAGTACTATAAATCTCATAATGTTGCATTAGATTTAGATGAAATTTTTATTTCCGATGGTGCAAAGAGTGATTTAGGAAACATTTTGGATTTATTTGCAAAAGACAATACTGTGTTGGTTCCTGACCCTGTTTATCCTGTTTATGTTGATACAAATGTAATGGCAGGCAGAAAAGTTGTTTATGTGAACGCAAACGGTGAAAATGAATTTTTGCCATTACCGAATAAAAATGTGAAAGCAGATATTATTTATATCTGTTCGCCAAACAATCCGACCGGCGCGGTTTATAACAAAGAACAATTAAAAGCGTGGGTCGATTATGCAAAATCAATGGATGCAATTATTCTTTTTGATTCTGCTTATGAATGTTTTATTTCTGATGAAAACTTGCCAAGAAGTATTTATGAAATAGATGGTGCAAAAGATTGTGCAATTGAATTTTGTTCACTTTCAAAAACAGCAGGTTTTACAGGCACAAGATGCGGTTATACAATAGTTCCTAAGAATTTAGGGAAACTAAATAAAATGTGGTTAAGACGTCAAACTACAAAATTTAACGGTGTTCCTTATATCGTACAAAGAGCCGCTGAGGCTGTATTTACTGAAGAAGGTCAAAAAGAAATCAAGGAAAATATTGGATATTACAAGGAAAACGCTAAAATAATTTCTGAAACATTAAAGAAATGCAGTATCTGGCATGTTGGCGGAAAGCACTCACCTTATATTTGGTTAAAATGTCCTAACAATATGAAATCTTGGGAATTCTTTGACTATTTGTTAGAAAATGCTCAAGTTGTCGGCACTCCCGGCGCAGGTTTCGGACGCAACGGAGAAGGTTATTTTAGATTAACTTCATTCGGTTCTTATGAAAATACTATTGAAGCAATGATGCGATTTGAAAAATTGTTCTCTTAATACTTTAAAGCCGGGCATAATTGGGTATGCCCCCTCACAGGGTGCTACTATACAAGATAATTCAGAACGACTCTCGTGGCACGAGAGTCGTTCTTTTTGAAGCTTTACACAATTTATAACGACTACAAATTTTTGTTGTATAATAAAGAAAAATAGAGAGGTAGGAATATAATGGAAGTTTCACTAAATTGGTTAAATGAATTAGTAGACCTTAAAGATATTGACGTTAAACAAATTGCTCATGAACTTACTATGAGTGGTTTAGAAGTTGAAGAAATTGAAGAATTAAGACCAAAATTTACAAATATAATTACAGCAAGAATTGAAAAAATAGACAATCACCCAAATTCTGACCACTTGCACCTTGTAACGGTAAATACAGGCTCTGGTCTAAAAACAGTAGTTTGTGGCGCGCAAAATATTCAAGTAGGACAAGTAATTCCTTACGCATCTGTTGGAAGCAAAGTGCTAGACCGTAAATCAGGCGAACAATTTGAGCTTACTCCTGCAACAATCAGAGGTGTCGAATCTCAAGGTATGCTATGTTCAGACGATGAACTTGGTGTTTCTGACAGAAATTATCAAGAAGAAGATGGTATTCTTGTTTTAAACAGAATTTTCCCTAATGTTGGTTTGGGTTTGGATGTAGAAAATGTTTTAGGTTTTGAAAAAGACTATGTTTTACATACTGCACCAACTGCAAACAGAGGCGATCAAATGTCTGTAATCGGTATTGCAAGAGAGCTTTCTGCACTATTCGACAGACCTTTGAACTTTGACTATGCAGCAAGAAATGCAAAAACTGCGGATTTTGAAGTTGAAATTAAAGATAACGATGTTTGTAAATATTATTCAATCGGTGTTTTAAAAGATATTACAATAAAACCTTCTCCTGATTGGATGCAAAAAAGACTTGTTTCTTCAGGCATCAGAGCAATCAATAACGTTGTAGATATTACAAACTACGTTATGTTAGAATACGGCACTCCGCTTCACGCTTTTGATTTGGATAAATTGAACGGTTATTTGTGCGTAAGACGCGCAGAAGAAGGCGAAAAGCTTGTAACTCTTGACGAAGTAGAAAGACAACTTCACCACGATACAGTTGTTATCGCAACAAAGGAACAACCCGTTTGCTTAGGCGGTGTATTTGGCGGTGCTAATTCTGAAATTGATGATAATTCTAAAAACTTGGCTTTAGAAGCTGCATATTTCACTCCTCAAGCTAACAGAAAAAGTTCTCGTAGCGTAGGGTATAAATCAGACGCTTGCTCAAGATTTGAAAGAGGAGTTGATATTGAGGCTGTTAAATCAGGTTTATTAAGAGCCGTTGAGTTATTAGAAAAATACGCTGATGCTAAGTTTGAAGGTCTAGCAGAAGCCGGTGAAAACAAACTTGAGCCAATCGAAATCACTCTAAGATATCCGCAAATTAAAAGAATGTTGGGCTGTGAAATTGAAGCTTCTAAATGCTTAGCAATTTTAGAAAAACTTGGTTTCATAATTTTAGGCAAAAACGAAATGGCTTGCAAAGTTCAAGTTCCTTCTTTCCGCGCTGGTGATGTTACAAGAGAATGTGATTTAATTGAAGAAATTGCAAGAATAAACGGTTACGACAAAATCACACCGACTCTTCCAAATAGAGCCGGCACTCCTGAAATTAGCCTCGCTGAAAGAGTTATCAATAAAGTTCACGATTTAATGAGAGCAGCAGGACTTAACGAAATGCAAACTTGTTCTCTTATTGGTGAACCTTTGCTTAAACAATTCAATATGTCTTACGACAAAGAAAACGCCATTTTTGTTGAAAATCCTGCGTCAGAAGATTTTGCAATGCTTAGACAAACTCTTATAGCAAGTCTTCTAAATTGTATGAAATACAACTACGATAACGGACAAAAAGATTTTTGGGGTTACGAAATCGGACGCAGTTACTTGAAGGTTGGTGAAACAACCGAAAAAGAAACGGGGATTAAAGAAACTCAAACGTTAGCAGGTATTATTACGGGTAATGTTCAAAACTCTTTGTGGCAATCAACAGGTGAAGTTGACTTTTACACGGTTAAAGGTATTGTAGACAAGGTTTTGGAAGAATTCGGGTTGACAAGACGTATTAAATTCTCATTATTAGCAGATTCTCCGCTTGCTGATACTCATAAATGCTTGCATCCATACAAAACAGCTGTTTTAACTATGCTGGGCAAAAAACCTGAAGTTATCGGATATTATGGTGAACTTCATCCTGAGCTTAAGAACAAACTGAAATTAAATCAAAACGCGTTCTTGTTCAAGTTAGATTTAGATATGTTGATTTCAGGCGTGAATGAATCTGTTGTAAGATATAAAAAACTTTCTCAATTCCCAGAAGTTCAAAGAGATTTGGCGGTTATAATTCCTGCTAAAACTACTTGGGAAGAATTAGAAAAAGTTGTTAAAAAAGGTGTAGATAATAAGATTTTTGCAGGTTGCGAAGTCTTTGACGTATACCAAGGCGAACACGTTCAGGAAGGATTTAAGTCTGTTGCGTTCAGAATCAGAATGCAAGACGCTAATTCTACAATGACTGATGAAATGATTGAAACTCAAATGGCAAACGTAAGAGCAGTTCTTCAAAAGAACTTGCCTGAATTATCATTCAGAGGTTAGAATTTTATTATTGGTGGTGCAATTAATTTGCGCCACCATATTTATAATAAGTTTTTGAGGGCTTAATTTATGAAAAAATTGTTATTGATAATTTGCATGATGTTTATGCTTCCTGTTTTTGCAGATGTAATGCCTTTTTATGTTAATTCCATTCCAAAAGATGCAATTGGTATGTATCAAACTGGAGAAAATATAACAATTTATTCTGAGCCGGAAGCTAATTCAAAAGCAATTAAAAATGTAGAATTTTCTTACAAACCGGAAACAATGCCTGATGGAATGTTTGCTGTATTATTAAACGAAAAAAAACTTGGTTTTTTGTATGTTTCAGATATCGGTGATGATGGTTGGGTTGAAGTTATTTATGACAGACACACCGGCGCAAGAGGTTGGGTTTTGACTGAAGACAAATTCCAATTCTTGCCTTGGTTAAGCTTTTATAATATGTATGGCAGAAAATACGGTTTAAGACTATTTAAAGACACTCCAGATAAAATTGAAGTTTTGCGCGCAAAAAGCGAAGAAACATCACAAAATGTCGACAAACTAAATTATGTTAAACAAATCAAATTAACCGCCATAAGAGGGAACTGGGCGTTAGTGTCAGTATTTGACATAGATAAAACCCCTAAAACAGGTTATTTGAGATGGAGAAGCGACGAAGGCGTAATTTATGCGTTCCCTAATATCAAATAAATTTAAACAACCACTTCAAATTTGTCTGCCCGAGTTCGCATAAGAGAAACTGCAGCTTGAGAATTAAGAAAATTCAAAGCACCCATAAAGCTTTTTTTACTACTCAAAGCTTCTCTTGCCTCTGCCATATTATTTTGTATAGTAGAAGCTGCTAATTGATTATTTATAACCCTGCTATTTTGCAACTTAAGTTCTTTTGCTACAGGAAAACCAATATCGTCCTTTGGTGTCGTATCTTGCGGAGTATCAATTTTTTCTGTTTCAGTCTTTTTTTCTGTAGTTGCTGTATAAGAATTTTCTACAATCTTTGAAAACGGATTATCTTTGCTTACAAATGATTCTCTAGCCATATCCATAACATCTTCTTGCGTATTATCACTATAAGCTTGCGCCCTTTCTTGCGCACGTTTAAAAATCATCTCTTTAAGAGCAGATGCTTCGCTTTTACTAACTATGGAATCAAATTTATAGCTCATTCTCTAGTCCTCTTACATATATAAAAACATAAATGTAAAGAAAATTGACATTTTTATATATAATTCGTATATATTTGTTACATAGCTTAACAATTTGACACAATCACCAGAAGTCACTCTACGAGCAGTTTATAGCTACATCAGAAGGCTCAATACCTTATCAAAAGTGTAAACTTATTACTACTACCATTTGTATTTTTCTTAATTTTAGTGTACAATAATATTGCTATTTATATTTCGGCTAGTGTAAAATCTTAACAGGAAGGATATTTAACCGACCTGTTTTCTTTTGCCCCTTATTGTTTTCACTATACGAAATTTTTATAAAAATTAATGGTAGACTAAAATCTAGCAATAAAATACGCTAACTTTACAAATAATGCATAAAAAAACTTTCTGTAAAATTACAGAAAGTTTTTTCTTTATTCATATTAAAACTAATTTATTCTTTGGAACATATAACCAATACCACGAGCAGTTAAGATAAGTTCAGGATTAGTTGGGTCCGTTTCCAATTTAGAACGCAATCTTGAAATGTGAACGTCAACAACACGAGTATCAATTCTGTGATCTGCAGGATAAGACCATACATGTTGCAAGATTTCGTTTCTTGAATATGCTTGACCAGAATTGTTCACAAGTAATTCCAATAAACTGAATTCCATGCCAGTAAGTCTTATTCTCTCGTTCTTTCTATAAACCTGTCTTCTTGCAGTATCAATTTTAATAGCACCAGTTGTAATAATATTTTTATTACCCTTAGATGAGCCTGAACCTGAAGCAGGAGCACCAGCTGAAGAAGCCGGGATAATAACATCTTTGCTAATAGTTCTTCTTAATACTGCCTTTACACGAGCTTCCAATTCTTTAGGGCTGAACGGTTTAATTACATAATCATCTGCACCCAATTCTAAGCCGGTGATTCTTTCTGAAACGTCACCCAATGCTGTTAAAATAATAATCGGAACATCAGAAGTTCTTCTGATTTCTCTGGTTACACCGTAACCGTCCATTTTTGGCATCATGACATCTAATACAACTAAATCAGGGTTAGTTTTGTTGAACACTTCAACAGCTTCTTCACCGTCTTCAGCAGTTACAACATCATAGCCAACCATTTTAAGACGAGTTTCCAGGATTCTTCTGATACTTGCTTCATCATCAGCTACCAATATCTTTTGACGAGTTTCTCCTTCGCTCATCTCTTCTTGCAATTCTTCATTTTCTGCCATGCTACCACCTTTAAACTTGTATTTACAAAAATTTGAAATTCTTAATATTTATACATATATCTTAATAGAATTTAAAGATTTTTGCAAGTGGTAAAAGTAAAAAATTCAGAATGTTGATGAAAAGCTTTAACCAAATTTTAATTAAGTGTATTTTATACTCTTCTTAAATCATCCAAAAGTATTAGTATTATTTGCTTACAAACCATTGAGAAAATATTAAGTGTATGTTATAATAAAAGTAGAAAGAGTAACTATCTTTTGAATACTGTTAAAAAACAGAGAAAGGAACGGTAAATTAAAAAAGTTTTCTGCAAGTAATGAAATTTACCCCCGAAAGAGTGTTATAGCCCCACACCACTCTCAAATAAAAAAGGTATCCTGTAACTTAAAAGCAAATGGTGAAAGCGATGGATACGATATTAGTAAACAGATTACAAAGACCCCAATTAGAAAAAACTGCAACGAGTGCAGCAGGAATCGGTATTGCGATATGCTTGATGCTCTCTCAGAATTTACTGATATCTGCCAAAGACATTCATGTAGAAAACTTAACTGGTATTTCACCAAGTTTAAATTATATTCAAGAAAGACAGCAAGAACAAGAAATTGCATTTGAACAAGAAATTTCAAAAAAATATAGAAATTCAAAAGTAGTTAGTGTTGAGAAAGGCGTTAAACATGTCAGAATGATAAGATTTTATAATAATAAACCCGTCCGAATTAATATAGTCGAATTATCAAAGGGTGTAAATGAGGATTTAGTAGTAGAACCGGCGATTGCATCAGAAACTTTAGCCTCAAGGACAAAAATTTCAAATATAGCAAATAGAGAAAACGCAATAGTTGCAATCAATGGTGGATACTTCAAACCTCAAACAGGCGTTCCATTAGGAACTTTAATGATAAACAAAAAAGTTTACACCGGTCCAATTTATGACAGAGTGGCTATGGGAATTTTCGATAACGGATTTGATATGGCTAGAGTTCAACTTAGAGCTCAAGTAGAAACAAACAAAGGAGGGTTAAAAATTGATAATATCAATCAGCCTAGAATGTTGTCAACTCATACAATCGTTTATACGCCGGATTGGGGCGAGTATTCTCCGCCTTGTCCAAAGTATGGGCTTCAGATAGTTGTCGAAAATGGCAAAGCAACGAGAATTTCTTACGGAGCAAATAGAATACCTCAAAACGGATTTGTTATTGTTGGTGCAGAAAAAAACTTAAACAGTATCAAAGATGCAAAAAGATACAAACTGAACATTAAAATTAACCCTGAGTGGAAAGACGTTAATCATATCATAAGTGGCGGACCGTATTTGATAAAAAATGGTGATATCTATGTTGATATGACCGCGCAAAAACTCGGCTCAATCGGTGGCAGAAACCCAAGAACTGCAATAGGATACACAAGAGATAACCATCTAATTATGTTGACAGCCGACGGCAGGGAAGGTTCATCAATAGGCTTAACGCTTGTAGAACTCGCTAATTTGATGAAAGAACTCGGTTGTGTAAATGCAATGAACTTAGATGGCGGCGGTTCAACGGTTATGTTTGTCAAAGGACAAGTTGTCAATAAACCCGCTATACAAGGCGGTATCCCTCTTTCTCACACCTTAACAGTAAGAAAGATAAGCTAAAATTACATTCCATAATACATTAAATCCCCTATGGAAGTAAAAACTACCCCTTTTCTGAATAATCAGAAAAGGGGTTTGAGTATGTTTTTCTTTTATAAGCTATGCAAAAGTTTTTATAACTATTTCCTTATTCTAAAAGTATTACTGTTACTTTTCTAAATAAAAAATGCTTAACATTGTAACATATTTTTTATATAAGGGTTGTATAAGTAAGAAAAAGAGTTAAACTGATAGTAGAGGTTAAACAAATGAGCGCAATATCACATATCAATACATCGGATTACTCACATTTACTCGATAGCGTACAAATTGCTAAAAACTACAATGCGCCGACAGACAGAGGTGCTGAACGTGGAGCGTTAATTGCGCCAAACGAACCAACGCAAAGTATTGATTTAAACGGTTATTATGAAAATGTACCTGCTCCATCAGGTGACATCATCCAAACCGCTTCTGAAAATGTTTCAAAAGCGGCTAACGACTTAAATAACGCTATGGTTGCAGCATTAGAAAACGGCTATACCGTACAAGATGCAGTAAACATTCAGCAAGCAAAAGCTGCTTATGAAGCAAATTACAAAGTTGCTCAATCTACATTTGAAGTTGCAGTTTAATGAATTAAAAAATAAACTTCATTATAGAAACGCATAATAAATAGAATTATCAAAAGCAAGATGATTAGCATAATAGCTTGCGGAGATTTCCAATCAAAGTATTCATGCGTATGGAAAACTCTGTCTGAATATGTTTCAGCAACATGAACCAAATACAAAACATTGAATAATACCATGTAGTACGGGTTAAATCTTAATGCTACATCGTAAGTTTTTTGCGTATATTTTTGAATAATTCTCAACACTCTATAAGATAAAGCTATATAAAGCAAACATTGCAACACAGAGAATATCAATAAATATGCAGGGTGTTTATAAAACATAAACAAATAAAATCCGCCGTTTAATGCCAGCAACATAACTAGCCAATTGAGTTTAATGCCGTCTTTTGGTTTTGAAGTTAAATCATTGATGGCTTTTGCGTTAATGAAAAACCAAATTGTAGAAAAGAAACCAAGAGTCAGAACATCTATCGCCAAAAAAGGCGCAAGTTCTTTAAACTTAAGATTTGGAAGCTCTGGTTCTTTAAACAAAGCATCACATTTTTCACATTTTAGAGCATCGCTCGCAATAAGATTTCCGCAAAACGGACAATTAATTTGTTCAGTCATAAAACCTCTCTCTGCACTAAAATTATAACATACTATATAATTTTTGCACAGTACCTCGCAATCGGACATTCTGAGCACTTCGGTTTAATTGGCTTACAGACATTTTGACCATGTGTTACAAGAAGCGTATTTATATCAATCCAATATTTTTGCGGTAGTTTTTCTCTTAAAGCAAACTCCGTTTCCTCAGGAGTTTTAGTTTTAATATATCCCAATCTGTTAAAAATTCTATGAACATGCACATCCACACAAATTGCGGGTTTATTAAAACCTAGTGACAAGACCAAATTCGCAGTTTTTCTACCAACACCTTTAAATTTAATTAAATCCTCAATTTCGTCAGGCACTTGACCATTTAATTCCTCATCAATTGTTTTTGAAAGTTCTATAATTTGTCTTGCTTTATTTTCATAAAAACCGACAGGATAAATCGCTTTTGATAAATCTTCAACACTGACATTTTTCATTTCTTTTGGTGTTTTTGCAAGCTCTAACATCCTTAAAGTCGCAGGATAAGTCGTTTTATCGTTTGTTCTAAGGCTCAAAATACAAGCAATAAGAACTAAATACGGATTTTTAAAGGAATCCATAAGTTTTACAAACTCACTTTGCGGTTGCTTGGCATTTTTCAATAAAGAAACTATTTTATCAATATCTGTCATTGTTTTAAACTCTTTATGTATTCCGAAATTTTATCCAAAGCAGGCTCTAAATTCTCGGCACAAAATCCAAGCCTTGCATAACCTTCCATTTCTAATGTTTCACCAGGAAGCAGTGCAACTCCTGTTGTTTTTTGCAATTCTTTACAGAAAGTACGAGAAGGAATATTCAAATTATATTTGATTAAAACTGTCGTTCCGCCTGTCGGTAAAACACAGTCTATATCTGGATTTCCACTAAGCCATTTTTTCAAAATTTCAAGCCCATTTTTCATTATTTTAAAGTTACGCTCAGCAATAGCTTCTCGACTTTCTATCGCAACAGATGCAAAATAATCATCTAAAATGCTAACACTGATTGTATTATATTGTCTTTGATGATTTATTTCGTTAATTAAATCAACTCTCCCAACAACCCAACCTACTCTAAGCCCCGGAAGTGAATACGTTTTAGACATACTTCCGACAGAAATACCTTTTTCATAAATATCAGCAATAGAAACCGAATAAGGATTTCCATATAAATTCAAACCTCTATAAACTTCGTCAGACAAAATCCAAACATTATTTTTCTTAGCTATTTCGACAATTTTTTCCAACATCCAATTTGGAATTACTGAGCCTGTCGGATTGTTTGGATTATTTAAACACAAAAGTTTTGTTTTTGAAGTTACTATTTTTTCTAATTCTTCTAAATCAGGTAACCAATTATTTTCTTCCCTCAAAAATAAAAGTTTAACATCACAACCTAAAGATTTTGGGATTGAATAATGTTGCTGATACGTTGGAACAATTGAAACAACTTCATCGCCTTTTTCCAATAAAGATAAAAACACAAGCTGATTTGCACCAATTGCACCATGCGTAACAGTTATATTTTCTAAACCTTGATTTGTATAAAGCGATTGAATTGCAGTTTTTAAACGTTTAGAGCCTACAATGTCACCATAACCTAATTTAACATTAAAAATTTCATCAGAATTAAACGGTAGTTGATTTATAGAAAGTGGTGCAATACAAGTTGTCGTAAGGTCATATTTTGCAGACGCTTCATACTTATTCATCCATTCTTCAATTTTAAAACTATCTATTTTCATAAAATAATGATAGCAAAAAGCCAAAAATTTTTCATTATAATCAACCAACTATACTGTTGTAAACTCCTTAATTTATTGCTATTATATTCTTAATTCAAATGAAACAAATTTTTAATAAATATATAATACTGATTCTCGGAGTCTACGCTTTTTGGATAGGAGGAGTTCCCGTAATTTTTACGAAGGCACTCCCTGTTGTGTGCGAAAACATTAGCATAAACAGCAACTATAACGTAGAAATTCTTAACCCTAAATTAAGATTAAATATTTTACCAAAAGCACAATTCAACGCACAAAGAATTTCGATTGAAGATAAAAGTACTCAAAATATTTCAACAATTGATAACTTTAAAATTGATTTAAGACTTTTGCCGCTTTTGAGTGGCCGAGTGCATATTAACAGCATTAGCGCAGACAATTTATTTCTAAAAGTCAATATTGATAAAGATATTGAACTTGACAAAGATTTTTTTAAAAATTTAGACAAATCTAAAATCAAATGCAATATTTTAAAAATCAATGAGTTTTCTGTTATTCTTGCGCATAAGGGAACCCAAAAGCCTATTGTTTACAGCGGAAATGGTGTTTTCTTCAAGAAAAATCGCCGTTATTTAAAAGTTAATGCGGATACTAAATTTAATATTAACGATAAAATTTCTAACGCTGATATCAACCTGTATTTGCCTAAAAATAATGATATTAACAAAAGTATTGTTGATATAAAAATTCAAAACCTTGATTTAGAACCAATTGGCGATTTTTTAAGACAATATTTACCTAACGATTTAATTGAAACAAAGGGTATTATTAACATTTTTGTTGATAAACATAAACTAAATGCAGAGCTTAAAAATTGTGCAATCGTTATGAAAGATAGTGCAAAATCAATGATTTATCCTGAATTATTAAACATTGATGCCGATTTTAACATAACAAGTAAAATTATTAATTTCAACACTGTTAATATTAATTCTAAAAATATTCACGCAATTTTAAACGGTTCATTTTCAAATTATTTGGATAAATCTTTATCCGCAATAAATTTAAATGTACAGCTTGATAAATCCAAAGTAGAAGATATTGTAAACCTTCTTCCTCCAATTATTGTTGAAGAATTTAATGTTTACAAACTAAAAAAATACAAATTTTTTGGTGACGTTATCGGAAATTTTTCAATTAAAGGTGACATATTTGAACCTGATATAATCGGTGATATATTTATCGATAACGGAATATTAACAAAACCTATTCCTAACGCTAAAGGTGCTACAGTAAAACTTGAATTTACAGGCAGATATATCAATTTTGATGTTTTTGTTCCGGCAGGCGGCGCAGAAAGAGTTTGGGTAAAAGGCGGTGTTGAATTATATAATGTAAAATACGCCGACATGCACATTTGGAGTACGAAAAATGTTAATTTAGCAACCGCAGAAGAAAAAATTCTTCCAATACACGAAATTTTAAACTTCATAATCGGTCCTGTTCCTATTATGGATGTAAAAGGTCTTGGAAATATTGATATTATTGTAAAAGGAAACCGTAAAAACCCGCACGTTTGGGGAGATTTGAATTTTAGAAACGTAAAAACTTTCTTCAATGAAATTCCTAATCTTGTGTTGACTGACGCAGAAGCTACTTTGAAATTTGATGACGAAAATGCAACATTCGTCACTAAAAAAGGGTTGGTGAACGGCAAAGATATTTCTATAAACGGAACTTGCAACTTGTACGGTAAATTTGATTTTGATGTTAATACAAAAAATCAGGAAATCGCGTATTTATTTAATGCAATCCAAACAGCAACGATGATTGACGATGTTAAAGCAATGTTACCGAAACTTGATGCAATGGATGGTTTGATTGATTTACAGTTAAAAGTTTATGGTGCTGTTAAAGATATTGAAGACTTGGCATTTAACAAAAATTTCTTTACAAAAGGTCAAATAAAATTACTTGGCAATAAGTTTGCCGTTCAAGGAATAGAAGTTAGAAATACAAAAGGTGTTTTGAATTTTGACGGACAAAACGCTTCTGCTGATGTAAGTTCATTTATCGGCGAATCTGCATTGAGCGCGAAAGCCTCTGTTAAAAACAATTTTGTTGATGCTAATATTAGTATTCCAAAATTAAATCTTAACGATTTAACACCTAAAAAAAGTGATTTGCAAAATGATATCGGGAATATTTTTGTAAATGTTGTAGCCAAATATAAAGGCAAGCTTGACCCGATTGAATTAGACAAAGTCAGTTTTGTTGCAAAAATTCTTGGTGTTGCGCCAAATAACAAACTCAAAGTTTCAAACGGCGTTGTAAATCTGAATAATAACAAACTGAAAATTTCAAACATCAACGGCAGCCTTGCTGACAGCCAATTCAATGTAAATCTTGATATAGGAAATGTAACAGGTAAACCTCACGTAAACGGAATAATCGGATTAAAATCGTTTGATTTATCTTGTATTAATACACTTTCGGAATATTCAATTATTCCAAAAGATATAAAAGCTACTTTAAACAAAGTTAAATTTAATGAAGGCAAAAAAATCAATCTTAATGCCAAAATCAACCATAACCGAATCAACGCGTATACTGATTTGGGCGGATTGTCTTTTGTGTACACGCCACTTGAGCTTCCTGTAAAAATAATCAATGGTAGCCTTATCATGCGCAATAATGGATTAAGATTAAATAAAATTAATCTTCTTACTGATAATATGCCAATTCTTGTTGATGGCGAAGTTTATGATTTGTTTAACAAACAAAATTTTAATTTATACTTTAATTCTAAACCACGCCAAGATTTTATAGATAAATACATTAACAAAAATCAAATTTATCCTGTAAAAGTAAAAGGTGACATTGTTTATTCTGCAAGAGCAAAAGGCGTTTTAAAAGATTTTGACTTAAAAACGAATATTAACATGGCGAAAGATTCTAGCATTTATCACCTCGGTGCGACTGTCGGTGATATTGAAAACGCAATTGTTTTAAATTTGGATACAAAAGTTCAAAACCAAAAAATCTTAAAAATCAGAGAATTTTCTTATGATAAAATCATTTCTTCACAAAGCGGTCGTGAAACAAGATTAAACATGCTTAAATCTCGTGGTGAAATAGATATTTTAAAAGACGATTTAGGGTTTAAAGATTTAATAATAAAAACCCACAACCCTACCGATGCAAGAATTTTTAACATTATATTCAGAAAACCTAATATTAAACAAGGTCAATTCACTTCTGATTTAAAAATCAACGGTAAAGCTACCGCACCAAAGCTTTTAGGAAACTTCCACATCTTTGAAACAAACATTCCGTTTTTAGATACTACGATGAAAAATATTACATTTTTGTTCAAAGATAAAACAATTGACATTTATTCTATCGGTGAAGTTTTAGGTAATGACGTTAAGATTCAAGCTGTATTGAAAAACAAATTAACTCCACCGTATTATGTTGAAAAAGCTGTTCTTAACACAAAACTCTTAGACTTAAACCACATTACAAATTTAATAAAACTTTCTCAAGTTGATAATTCACAAAATTTTGATTCGCTTGAAGAATTTGATTTAGCGTCTATAGTTATCAAAAACATGAAAATGAACGCTGACAGTATTCATCTTAGAAACATCATAGCAGAAAACTTTGAAGCTACTGCGACTTTGAATGAAAAACAAGTTTTCAATGTACATAATTTCAAATTTGATATTGCAAACGGCAACTTGGGCGGAAGCTTTAATTATAACTTAAAAAACAACAATACAGGATTAAAGCTTAAAGCTCGTGACATTGATGCAAACGATTTATCTATCGCATTATTTGATTTGAGAAACCAAATTTACGGCGATTTAACAGGTGACATAGCTTTATCTTGTAATGGTACTGATTTCGACCAATGTATGAAAACCCTTAACGGCAACACAACCTTCAGCGTTGCAAACGGTAGGATGCCCAAACTGGGTTCTTTGGAATACTTGCTTAAAGCAGGGAACTTGGTAAAAGGCGGTTTAACAGGCATTTCTATTAACAGCGTAATTGATATTATCACACCGCTAAAAACTGGTGACTTCTCGGATATAATCGGGGATATTACAATTAAAGACGGTATTGCAAATGATATTGAAATAACAACCAGAGGTAAAGATTTAAGCTTGTTTATTAGCGGAAAATATAATTTCTCAAACTCTAATGCTGAAATGGAAGTTTTAGGACTTTTGTCTAAAAAAATATCAACAATGTTCGGCCCGATTGGAAATGTATCATTAAACACTTTATTTAACGTTATTCCAGGTGTTGATTTAACAAAAGAAACTAAAGTATTAGAACATATAAATAGAATTCCGGGAATTGAATTATCCGACAAAGCTTACCGAAAATTTGTTGCCGAAATCAAAGGTAACATTAACGGCGATAATTATGTTACAAGCTTCAAGTGGATAAACTAGATTATACCAAACACACCCTATCTTTTATAAAGGTAATATTTCAAGCTGAGTTGGGCAAAATTTAAAAATTCAGATGAATGTTTATGAAATAGAGTATTTTTCGCAATACACTATTTCTTCAACATATCAATTATACGTTCAAACTTCATGCTTCTTGAAGCCTTTAAAAACAGCTTATATTCAGGTTTGATGTTGTTTTTAATAAACGTAGCCGCACCTTCAAGATTATCAAAATGTATTACTTCGCAATTTGTTATAGCGTCCGAAATATTTTTTGATAATTCACCAATTGTAATAACAGTTGTATCAGGCGCAAGCTTTTTATGCTTGTTAATATATTCGCCCAATTCTCTATGGTAGCGAACTTCATCCTCACCTAATTCACCCATATCACCAAGAACAAGCGCATACTTGTCATAAAGTTCAAAGATTGTATCTACAAAAGCTCGCATTGATTCAGGGTTAGCGTTATAGCTATCGTTGATGATTTCATATCCGCCAGCTTGAGTGGCTTCCCAACGTTTTTCAATAGGAGCGTATTTTTTCAAGCCGTTTTTGATTTCTTCAAAATCCATTCCAAGTTTTAAACCTGCATTGATTGCTGCAAGAGCGTTTTCAATATTATAATCACCACCTACATTAAGTTCAAAAATTTCATTTTTGTATTTGAATTTTGAATAATGTGCTGATTTTTCCAAAATGTCTACATCTTTTATAGAATAAAAAATTTTTTCACCGTTAAATTCAACTGTTTTTTTAATAAGTTCGTCATCGTGCGCAATAAATACATTTCCTCGTTGATATTTAACAATTTCGCATTTAGCTTTTGCAATATTATCTCTTGAACCTAAACGTCCAATGTGCGCAGTGCCTACGTTTGAAATTATTGTTATATCAGGTTCAGAATATTTAGATAAAAGCTCTATTTCGCCCAAACCACGCATACCCATTTCCAAAACCAAAACCTCTGTGTCATCAGGTGTTTCAAAAATTGTTTGACAAAAACCTATTTCGTTATTGTGGTTTAACGGAGTTTTAAACGTTTTAAATTTTTCACTCAAAGTAGAAGCAACAAGTTCTTTTGTGGTAGTTTTTCCTGAACTTCCCGTAATAGCAACGACTTTAAAATTAAGTTTTTTGCGTCTGTAATTAGCGAGTTCTAAATAAGCCGTCAAAGTATCAGTAACCTGCAAATTACCGCCATCTTTTGTACAAAACGCACCAACGGCACCTTTTTCCAGTGCTTGGTCAATAAACTTTTCGCCATCAAAAGACGCGCCTTTTAAAGGTAAATAAAAATCACCATCTTTAATTGTTCTTGTGTCAGTGGAAATCTTGACGTCTAAATTTTCGTCAAGCGGTTTAATTACTTTTGCATTTGTTGCTTCAATTAGTTCTTTGATTTTCATGTTTACTCTCTTTTTTGTTAATAATTCCCTCTCACCTCTCCCAAGGAAGTGTGCCGAAGGCGAGAGAAGATATTATTAACATTCTCTCCAACCATTCTAATTATAAGTCGAATATTTTTGAGGTACAATTGTTTTATGAACATAATAGAAGAATTTGATACAATTACTGCACCTGCAACCCCACTTGGAATGGGTGGAGTTGGTGTAATCAGAATTTCAGGCGATAAAGCTTTTGAAATCATAAATAAAATTTTTACAAACACAAATTTTAAACCGAGAACATTTAATCACGGCTGGATAAAAGATGGTGATACAAAAATAGACGAAGTAATCGTACTTCCGTTTTTTGCGCCAAATAGTTACACCGGCGAAGATGTAATCGAAATTCAATGCCATGGCGGAATTAACGTTGTAAAAAATATTCTTAATCTTGTTTTGAAAAATGGTGCAAGAATGGCTGAAAAAGGCGAGTTTACGAAACGTGCATTTTTGAATAAAAGAATGGATTTATCTCAAGCAGAATCAGTAGCGGATATTATTCATGCTAAAACTTCTGATTTTGCAACTGTTTCAATGAAAAATCTTTCAGGTGTTTTAAAAGAAAAAATCGGTGAAATAAGAAACGATATTTTTGAAGTTTTATCTAAAATTATGGCGGGGATTGATTTCCCTGAAGACGTTAGAGAACCTGAATACTCATATTTGACCGAAAGTTTTGAAAATATTTTATCAAAAATCAATCATGTTTTAGCAGGTGCAAAAACTTCTAATATCTTTAGGCAAGGCGCATCGGTTGCAATTGTCGGCAAACCTAATGTTGGCAAATCATCTCTGTTTAATGCTCTTTTGAGTCTTGATAGAGCAATTGTTACTGATATAGCCGGTACAACTCGTGATGTTT
Organism: uncultured bacterium; assembly: GCA_900553895.1. Classification (GTDB taxonomy): domain Bacteria; phylum Cyanobacteriota; class Vampirovibrionia; order Gastranaerophilales; family Gastranaerophilaceae; genus CAG-196. The sequence continues at coordinate 47,549 of USFB01000004.1, forward strand.
TGCGCGAAACTTTAGATTTAGGAATCCCTGTGACACTTATTGATACAGCCGGAATTAGAGAAGATGACGAGGTTTCAAAAGTTGAAAAAATCGGTATTGAATATTCTAAACAATCTTTAGATGAAGCAGATTTGGTTTTGTTTATTTATGATGCATCAAAAGGTTTAGACAATGAAGATAAAGAAGTTTTGGAACTTTTAAAAGACAAAAATTATATTCTAATAGCTAATAAGGCTGATTTAGCTAAAACAGAGGATGCGCTTTGTATTTCTGCACTTACAGGAGAAGGAGTAAGCGAACTAAAAGAACTTCTGAAACAAAAAGTTTGCGATATTCAGCCTGAAGGTTTGGAATTTGTGACAAACGCTCGTCAACAAACTTGTTTAGAGAAAGCTAAAACAGCGATTGAACAAGCACTTTTGGCTTCAAAATTAAACGAATTACAAGACTTGATTTCAATTGATGTAAAATCTGCACTTCTTGCTCTTGACGAACTAACCGGAGAACTTGTCACGGATAATATTTTAGACAATGTATTTGAGCATTTTTGTATAGGAAAATAAGCCAAACTCATATAAAAGACTGATTTTGAAATGTATCTTAAATGGTATTATTAAAAAAATGAGGATTTTATATGAGCACATACAAACTTTCTAATCTTATACGCGCAAGATTTCCGATGATTTACATCACAACATTCGAAGAAGACCGCGTTACAAAATACATTAAATCAGTTGTAACAGATGTTAAACAAGTTAAGTATGAACGCGAAGTTTTCACTTGGACACAAACTGCCGGGCTTTATAATGACACACTAAAAAAAGCTGTCCCAGACACAAGTTGTCCTTGTAAAATGCTGGAATATGTTCGCAAATACGACAAAGATGCCGTTTTTATTATTTACGATTTCCACGTTAATTTCGGACCTAAAAACAGAACGCCTGATTATAACGTAATAAGAAAAATTCGTGATATTGTGCCGGATTTGAAATTAGGAACCGTTAGAAAAACTTTGTTCTTCGTAGCACCTGAATTACTAATACCTGAGTCTTTGCAAAAAGAAATTACTATCTATGATTTTCCGCTTCCGACTTTAGCCGAAATCCGAGCAAAGTTTGACAACATGTTAAACCAAAATACAAGCGTTAAGACAGAACTAAATGAAGAAGAAAAAGACAAGCTTTGCAAAGCTGCGCTCGGTTTAACACTTCAAGAAGCAGAAAGCGCATTTGCTCTTGCGATGGTAAATGACGGCAAAATCGACATGCAAGATTTGCCAATAATCTTGGAAGAAAAAGTTCAAGTTATTAAAAAAACAGGGATTCTTGAATTCATAAAATCAGAATATTCAATGAAAGACATAGGCGGACTTGATAACCTAAAAAACTGGTTATTAAAACGAAACAACTCTTGGTCAGAACAAGCTAAAAAATATTGTATTCCCGCTCCGAAAGGTGTTCTCGTAACAGGTGTTCCGGGTTGCGGTAAAAGTTTAACAGCAAAAGCCATGAGTACAATTTGGCAACTCCCTTTACTAAAGCTTGATTTCGGGAAAGTATTTTCAGGTTTAGTAGGAAGTTCCGAAGAAAATATGCGGCGAGCATTAGCAACTGCTGAAGCCGTTGCACCATCAATTCTTTGGATTGATGAAATCGAAAAAGGATTAAGCGGTTTAGGCTCAAATGGTGACAGCGGAGTTTCTTCAAGAATCTTCGGTCAATTTTTAACTTGGATGCAAGAAAAAGAATCACCGGTCTTTGTAATCGCGACTGCAAATAACATAAATTCTCTACCACCTGAACTATTAAGAAAAGGACGTTTTGACGAAATATTTTTCGTAGACTTACCAACATTTGAAGAACGAAAAGAAATTTTCAAGCTACATTTGGAAAGACGTCTAAAAAACAAAGAAGTAGCAAGTAAAGTCGTAGGTATAAAAAATCTGTGTTCAGAGCTTGCAAAAATGACCGAAGGTTTCATCGGCTCAGAAATCGAACAGGTTGTTATTTCATCACTATGCGATGCGTTTTTTGAAAATCGAGCGTTGAGTTTTGATGATTTATCAAAAAACATCGCAAATACAGTACCGTTATCAACAACTCAAAGAGAACAAATTCTATCTCTAAGAGCTTGGGCAAACGTTAGAGCCGTTTCCGCTACAAAAACCTCGAATCTGAAGGAATACGCAAAAGATATTAACGAAAACAATATCTCTGCAAGTCGTGGCGGACGCACACTCGACTTCTAGGTGCTACGCACGTAGACACTTGGTCGGCTGACAATTGTGAGGTTACTAATTGGAAATAAGACTACAAGTCAGCCTCGATAGTGAAAACACAAGTAAAAAGTGGCTTTCAGGGCTACGCACGTAGACACTTGGTCGGCTGACAATTGTGAGATTACTAATTGGAAATAAGACTACAAGTCAGCCTCGATAGTAAAATACAAGTAAAAAGTGGCTTGCAGGGCTACGCACGTAGACACTTGGTCGGCTGACAGCAAAAGAGAAAGAAAATAATAGGAGAAATATATGTCATGTACAGTTTTTGCACTACCTTATGCACTGGCATGGGTGGTTGGAACAATTATAACAGGAGCAATATCCGCTCATAATAATGAAAATAATTACACAAGTACTTACGATACGGATAGAATAATCGAAGAATACGGACGTCTTAACAACAATTGCGAAGATGTGAACGTAATAGACGAACAACACTTTATCGAAAAAACTTTTGAAACACCATTTGTTGATAAAGACCTTTTGATAAAAACATTAGAAGAACATGGCGTAACTAATATTCAAGAAAATGTATTTGGCAGAATTGTAGGAAAAGTTGATAGTTACAGTTTGAATTTCGAAAAGCAAGAAGCTGATAAACCATATACTCTGAGTATTTCTTGTCCTGAAACAGATAATGCGGAAGAAAAAATCGGCGATTTGAGTTCTGAATATGCGCTCAACGTTCAGGAGGATGCGTATTTGAACATTGTTGAAAAACTAAAAGCCAATAATATGGAAATTGAAGATGAAGAAGTTATGGATGATAACACAATTGTATTAACAATTAATCTTGAATAAGGAGTTTTTATGAGCGGGAAAAAATTAAAAATAAAATTGATGCCAAACGGCGAAATTCAAATGGAAACACAAGGCGTAAAAGGTAAAAAGTGTTTGGATTATATTGACGTATTGAAAAAGCTTGTTGATGTAAAAATCACAGATACTCAGCTTTCTCAAGAATATTATGAAACAGAAAACGAAATTACAGAAAATACAGAAATAAGATTGGATTAATCATGAAACTAAAAAACCAAATTTCACAAGCGTCACTAGAAGGTATTATATGTCTTTTGGCATTGTTTATAATACATCTTTTACTTGCAGTCGGAATTTTTATTATTTCAATAAATTCTGGTATGACTTTTGCTGAATTTTGGGAATGGGTAGCGGATAATTTCATCAATGGTGAATTTGAACTTAAATTAATTATTCTATATATAATTTTTGCCCCTTTACTTTGGCTCGTTTTGTTAATCGTAAATATAAAAGAACGAACCATTGATGCAAAAAAAGCAAACAATCATACGCATACAATCAAGGATATTATTTTCGAAAAAGAAGGTATTTGTATCAGATACAAAAATCCACAATTGTTTGATAAAAAAATAACATACAAAAATATTACAAATTTTAAACTGACTGTAAAAACCGGAATTTCTTATAATAAATATGGTTCTTATTCATGCATTTTTGGCGCATCCTTATCCTTATGCGACATTGAAAACAAAGAATATTCCATTTATTATTCACCCGTAAATATAAACAATTTATACAAACTTGTTTATTATTCACAATTCATGAAAAATTTTGAATACGAATTTTCAGGAAATGGAGAACAAACAAAAGAAAAATTAACTAAAAATATAAATAAAATCATTAGAAATGGATACAAAACGCCATTCTCAATAAAAATTACGAATTATATGGTAAAAGGCTTGTTGGGATTTGCGGCTATTATGTTTGTTTTTGGAATTTACATGATAACTCCAAATTTTTCAAACACTGATGAAAAGGAATATGCTTCCATTGTTGAAAATGGCTACACGTATTTTCAAAATAATATGTATAGTAGGGCTCTTATTGAATACGATAAAGCTCTTGACATTAACAACGAAGATCACGTTCTATACTATTATAGAGCATTGGTTTTCGAACATGAAGGAAAGTATGACAAAGCTATACAAGAAGCAGAAAAGGGAATTCAATACATCGATAAAAACTCTGTATACTTCAAAGTCAAAAATTATAAGTTTATAAAAGATGATATCGGTTTGTATGACACTTTGGCTAACTGCTATATGCAACTTAAAGAATACAACAAAGCAATTTCTGCTCTTAGCTACATCGAAAAACACAATAAATATAAATTTACAGATGTTTATTTTAAAAGAGGAATGTGTGAATTTTATATGAATCAAAAAAACAGAGCCTTAGATGATTTCGAAAAACACCGCGATATTATTTTTGATTATATCGCAGAACAAGAAAGTTCAGAATACAAAGCAATGTATCCAACTTATACACAAAAAGATGTTGCAAATATTAATAATTGGATTAGAGCTACGAGAAAGTAAAATAATCGCTAACGGGCACTGACAACTTTCAATATAAATAATTAAATTAACTTGGACAATTGTATCATAACAAAATTTGTACAACTCATCTGATGCCATTTTATTTCTTTTGTTCTGTACATTTACTAAAAAATGTGCTAAAATTGCTCTATGTTTACCGGAATCGTAGAAGAAACAGGAAAAGTCCAAACTGTCACAGATAGAAAAATTGTTATTGAATGTCACGAGGTTTTAGAAAATACTAAAATTGGTGATAGCATTGCTGTGAACGGAGTTTGTTTAACCGTTACAGAAATTGGCAAAAACAGTTTTTCTGCCGACATCTCCCCTGAAACATTCAAAGTTTCTTGCAAGTTAAAGCTCGGTGATATAGTAAATTTAGAACGCGCAATGAGTGCGAACGGACGATTTGGCGGACATATTGTGAGTGGTCACGTTGACGGCGTTGCCACAATCGTTGGTTTAAAAAACAATGGCGAATTTTACGATTTGCAACTAAAATTAGCGAATGAAGAAGCTAAATACGTAATAAGAAAAGGCTCGATTACGATAAACGGTATAAGCTTAACTATTGCAAGCGTTAAGGATAATTTAATAAACATCGCAATAATCCCCCACACATACGAAAACACTTGTTTAAAAAGCTTAAAGATGGGTGATTTGGTGAATATAGAAGTCGACATCCTAGCTAAATATATTGAAAAATTTTTATCAAAGAATGATGATAGGTCAAAAATAGATATTGATTTTTTGCAAAGGAATGGTTTTTGTTAATATAACAGATCGATTTAACGCTATTCAAAAAGCTTTAGAACGTAGAGTGGGAAATTAGTAGGTAGGTCGTGTTTAACAATTTTCATTAAACACGACATTAAATTTTCTAGCAAAGTATTTGTCGTGTTGGATGAAAATTGTCCAACACGACCTACGACTTACTCTTATATAGGCTTTAATTATTCCCATTTTAAATAAAAAATAAAATCACTAAATTTATCCCAAAAATTTCTTTTTAAATTTGTATATAATGGAATCGAAAAAATTTGGTATTCATTAGGCAAAATAGAATTTAAATATAATTGAAACTGAATGTCGTTATTAAAAAAAGTTTCATCTTTAAGTTGCAATGTTTTAAAAGGAGTGCCTAATCTATTTGCAACAACGCAATATTTTTTTAAGTAATGATAGAAAAATGCTTCTAAATGACAAGCTGCATTATAACTCATTACTAAACATCTAGTAACTGTTGTATCATAAGCAACAAACAAAGATTTTCTATACAACATCTGCCCTCTAGCTTTCTTTAAATTTTCTTTATAGTCTTTATCATTACTAATGATTTTAAAATTGTGAAATTTGGTTCTTGGTTTGTTTAAATTTTCCTCATTGTATTGTTTTATTGTTTCTTGAATACTTGTAATTATATTATACTGTGTGTCTAGTCTGTTACAAACAGCTCCAAAATTTAAATCTCCAAAATGTGATAATAACACTGCTTCTTTTTTAAAGCTAGTTGTGTCAATATATGTAAAATGTTGAATTGTAGCAACTGATAATATTAGTTTTTTTGATAATCTAGCAACTTCTTCCATTGCATAAGACATTTTATCTGGAACTTCTATACATATTGGAGCTTCCCCAACTCCTAATGCCCAGTCAATACGTTTTTCGATTTCATCTAAAGTGTCTAAAAAATTATTAATTTCTTCTAATGCCGGTGTTGATATTTGCTCTTTAATATTAGTAAGTTCTTCAAAATTTTTAAAAATTAGTGAGAGTAGATAGGAAAAAGTTGCTATATTTGCTTTGACTTCATTTTCCACAGCTTGCTTACGATAGGTGTGCCATGCAATGAAAGCAGATATTATAATCCCTATTACTGGAGATATAAAACTTATAAAATCGTTACTGTTATTTATGCTAATTTCAAATAATGTCATACACTAATTAAATGAATATTCCTTTCCAACGAACATAGATTATTTTTTCAAATAACAAATTTTAATCTGTTTTTATGCTTTTTCATTTCAATTATATATTTAATGCTTTTCTTTCAATGTTGTCGCAGGTTCTAAAAATCTATTATTTACAGCGTCATACACAACTTTTTTGCCGTTTTTATCTGTAAGTTCAAAATCTACAATCCCATCATTAGTGTAATCTTGTACTTTCAAAGAATTTTTATTGAAATTTTTATCATTTATAAAATTGCCAATCTTATTAATATCTCTATTTTTTTCTATACGAGTCATTCTATTTACAAGGAATCCAGTTGATACAACACCAAGAGCTACAATCCCTGCTGCAGTTGTTCCACTAATCTTTTGATTCAGAACTTTTGTCATATCTGTATTTAAAAATTCTTTTACTCCATTAAATGAAACATCATTCTTTTTCTGTTTATTATTGTTAGCTACTCTAATTTGATTGTTGCTAATTGCGCTTATTCTCATACACTATATCCTTCCTTTATATCTATTATTAACACATCTAAAAATATTTTTGCTAGTTTTTATAACGAATTGTAACATTTTTCCCTAATGCCCTAAAGTTTTCTAAAAAATTGCCGATATATAAAATAAGAATAAAATTAAAGGCAATTATGGTCGACGGTAGAATAGATGGACATTTTAGAACAGATAAAGGTGGTATAACTCAAGGCATTCAAAAGGAATTAGGCTTGAGTAGTCAAGAGTGCAAGCAATTAGGAAGTGTGTGGACTCAAATAATAAACGAGTTTGATGACTCAAATAACATGCAAGTTTCAAACAACAAAAATGAAGCACCAAATAAAAGCAATAATTATGAAGTTCACAAGGATGCTATTGTACAATTTTCTAAAGATTGTTGGAAAAGAATTGTGGATTTAGTCAATAAAACTCTGCATAAAAATATTCAAATAGAAGAAGCTGAAAATGTAGAAGAAACGGCTAATACATCTCCTAAAAACAATAACGATACTGCAACAACAAATAAACAAAATATTGAAAACGCATACAATGAATTAAAATCAATGACGGGTTTGTTTGTTCAGAAATACAAACTTGATGAAAACAAATTTACCAAATCGTTAAAACAAGCACGACAAGGAACATTAAACAGTTTGCCCGAAAATATTTGTAATTCGGCAGATTTTGCAATGAGTATGTTGATGGAAGTTTTTAACGAATTAATGCCAAACAATAAAAAAGAAGGAGTTAAAAATGCGTTAATAGAAGTTGCACAACATTATAAAGACATTGAAGGGGCAAATATTGCACATATTTCTTGTAAAGACATTATTGAAAATCCGGAAAAAATTGATGAATTAACAAATAGGTATGTTCCTATTGATACAGAGAAATTTACCCAAGTTGCAAAAGATGCAATTAGTGAATTAATCAACAATTCTGGCAAAATGACTTTCCCTAAAGAAGTAGATAAACAAGAAGTTTTAAACAAACTAAAAAACTATAATCCGGAAAATATTCAAAACCTTAGCGGACATGATAGATTTGGCTTAAAACTTGATGAAAATCCATCTAAGGCTGATATTGCAGTTGCAATTTTAAGCGATATTTTGGGCATGAATGGAGCTAAAGAAGATAGAAAAATAAAATCAGAAATAACTTTACGCCAAACAGCAGTTAATAATGTTATGAATATGTATGACGATGATATGACATTAAGAGGTACAAAATTCAGTGAAGTTAAAAATAGAGCAGAACAACATCAACAGGCGATTGATGAAGCCAGAAACTACATAAAATCAAACTTTAAAGTTTCCGGTTTAGATAAACAAGTTGACGAAAAATTGTTTATGGAATGTTTAAATAACATTACACTTGATATTGAAAGCAAGGGGGCAGGCAGGGTTGAAGACGGTATCTTAGCGATTGAAACGAATGATACAGATATATCAGAATGGACAGAAGAAGGAACAACGCAAGCAAGAATGGTTAAATTATTAATCCACGAAGCTTACCACTTATACCTCGATAAAAATGGTAAACACACTAAGGAAGCCACAAAAGAAGAGGAAGCTACCGCTGAAATGTTGGCACTAAGAACAATGGCAAACTTGTGCAAGAATGATTCTTCTTTAAAACCGTTTGAAATATACGGACAATTAATTAGCGATTTTACTTCCAACGAAACAATCGCCAATAATCAAAAATTCAATTCTGAATTTTTAGCAAGTTATACAAAGCACACAGGCACGGTAGAAGATGCTATCAGAAAAGCGAAAGAGAACGTAAAATTGTAAAACTCATTCGTGTTACAATAAACCAATGAGCCACATTTTAAAACCATTAAAACTAACTAGAAAAGATGGGAAAGTTGTAGATGTAATATTCTACAACAATGTTGGTATTGATAATGTTGAGATTTTGGATATCAAAAAACTCAAATTTGAAGGTATGAAAACTAAAGATATCAAAAAATCTTTAATACGAGATGTTGTATTTAAAAGTGATGAAAAATTGTATCTTCAAAATAAGATATCCAATATTACAGCATTATTACCAAGAAAGCATTTAACTAAAATTATATCAACAGTTTTTAGGCGAGATATTGAGAGTAGATATTCATATTTAAAAAAAGAAATAATTTCTAACGTAGATACAATTTTCTACAATGCAATCCCAATATTAAAACATCCAGAATTAAAATCTGAAATCTTGTATGATTATCAATACATTCATCGTTTTGCATTGCCATTAAAAATTGGTGGTGTACTATTTTTAGTAATGATTACAGTTAAGGAACGTATTGACCATGATGATATCACTATTGATGAATTTGCAATTTATGATATGTATTCAGAAGCTCTAAAATATAAAAATCCATTTGGTAGTTCCTCCACAGCTTCTGTAGGAAATAATCCTATGACCACCTGTAGCCATTACCAAATGGATACTTACAGTATAAACGATTTAACCACCTTTGTCAATCGTAGTATAACGAATTTTGAACAACGCATTTAACCTAGTTTGTTTTCTTTATCCTGTACATTTACTCAAAAATGTGCTAGAATTGTTCTATGTTTACTGGAATCGTAGAAGAAACAGAAAAAGTCCAAACTATCACAAGTAACAAAACAGTTATTGAATGTCACGAGAATTTAGAAAAGACTAAAGCTAGCGATTTGGTGAATATAGAGGTCGATATCCCAGCTAAATATATTGAAAAATTTTTATCAACGAGTGATAATAGGTCAAGAATAGATATAGATTTTCTACAAAGGAATGGTTTTTGTTAATATGACAGGCAAATTTAACACAATTCAAGAAGCTTTAGAGGATTTCAAAGCAGGTAAACCCTTAATTGTTGCAGATGACGAGGACAGGGAAAATGAAGGCGATTTAATTTGTTCTGCTCAATTTGTAACGCCTGAACTTGTAAACTTTATTACTAAAGAATGTCGCGGAATCGTGTGTTTAGCGATTTCTGACAGCATTGCAAAACAACTTGACCTTCCTCAAATGGTAGAAAAAAATACAGAAAGTATGCAAACAGCATTTTCTCTAAGTATTGATGCGCACCCAAAATATGGTGTTACAACCGGCGTTTCAGCTTTTGATAGAGCAAAGACAATTGAAGTAGCGATTGCGCCTGACGCGCAACCTTCTGATTTACGCAGACCTGGGCATTTATTTCCTTGTGTCGCAAGAAAAGGCGGAGTATTAAAAAGATGCGGTCATACAGAAGCAGTTGTTGATTTGGCAAGACTTTGCGGACATAGAGAAGCCGGAATTATGTGCGAAATAATGAAAGAAAATGGTGAAATGGCAAGACGTGATGATTTGCATAAATTTGCCGAAAAGCACAATATCAAATTTATTACTGTTTCTGATTTAATCGCATACAGGCTAGAAAAAGAAAAATTTGTAAAACGTGAAGTTGAAGTGTTTTTGCCAACACAATTCGGTGATTTTAATATTGTCGGATATCTCGACACAATTACTGGTTGCGAACACGTTGCACTCGTTAAAGATGACGGCTCTGACAAAATCCCTTTGATTAGAGTTCACAGCGAATGTTTGACTGGCGACATTTTCCACAGTTTAAAATGCGATTGCAATTGGCAATTACATACAGCTTTAAAAATGATTAATGATTACGGCAAAGGTGCTGTAATTTATATTCGCGACCACGAAGGACGCGGAATCGGACTTATTAACAAGCTTAAAACATACAAACTTCAAGAAGAAGGTCAAGATACGGTGGAAGCCAATGTTTCACTAGGTTTTGCACCTGATTTGAGAAACTACGGAGTTGGGGCGCAAATTATTTTAGATTTAGGCTTCAACAACTTTAATTTAATTACAAACAACCCTAAAAAAATCGTTGGATTGAAAGGGTATGGTTTAACAATACACGAAAATATTAACTTGAAATCAGAAGTTAATAAATACAACGAAAGATACATAAACACGAAACGCGAAAAAATGCACCATATTATGTAATTCAGAGTGCAACAAGAGGATATTTTATGGCAGATACATCATACGAAGTGGAATTACTAAACAGCAACATATACAAATTTTTTGCAGGAGTCTACAACGACTTCAAAGCAAAGGCCGTTAGCGAATACAAATTTGAACTTGAACCGCTTCCTTATGAAGAATTTATTGATGCCGTTGAAAAAGACTATATGAAATGTATAGTTTTGAAAGAAAATGAAATCCCGACTGCGTTTTTGGTTTATACAACTTCTATTTCCGAATCCATTGAACTTAACTTAATTCATTGTCTTGGAACAGAAGACGAACTAACAAAAATCAGGCTTCTTATCGAAAAATTCTTGGAATTAACAGAAGTTGAACGCCAAACTAAAGTTGTTTCTTACCCTATGATTGGTCACCAATCAGTGTTTACAGCTGATATTTCAAAATATGGTTTCAAATACATCGGACTAGCCGTTTTAAGATTTATGATGGGTAACGCTTCTTCCGAAAGAATTTTGGAAAATATGAAATTAAGCGAAAGACCGTCTGAATACAAGCTTGTAAGTTATGACCCATCTTATAGAGAAGACGCTATAAGAATTATTCATGAATCATTCAGAGATACTCAAGATGCGGTGTACGACACAAGATTTAAGACGGTGGAAGGTACAGAAGATATTATCAATAAAGTTGTTGATAATATTTATGGCGAATTTTTACCGGAAGTTACTTCTGTACTTTTGTATAATGATAAGCCGGTAGGTTTCGCATTCGCAAACGTTACGGGCGGTAAAATTGCAAACTTGCCTTTGGTTGCAATCGAAAAAGAACATAGAGGACACGGATTTTCAGAACATCTTTTAAACCGTTCAATCAAAACGATTGTTGATTGGACAAAATTAGGAAAAAGAGTTTTTAGTGAAGTAAACGTAACAACTGAAACAAACAACTATAAAGCATTAAAAATGTATAGAAGAATCGGTTTCAGAGAAGATTTTTGTTATCCTCAAGCTTACCTAATGAAAAAATAGTGTTATAATAAAAACAAAAAAGAAAAGCGAGAGTAAAAAGAAAAGGAGAAGTATGAAATTATCTACAAAATTTATGGCAGCTTTAAGTGTTGCTTGTGTAACTTCTTGCGTAGCAATGGCAGGTGAACCTGCAGATTTACAAGCTTACGCTCATCCTACATTGTTCGGTTCTCAAAGCCATGCAATGGTAACTTCTGAAAACGACGTTATCGTTGGTGGAAAAATTTACAAACCATGCAATGTTAAAACAATTGAAGGTAAACAAAACGTAGTTGTTGCTCGTTTTGCAAAACAAATGCTTAGCAACATGAAAGGTCAAATGGACTCAAGAAGAGCTGGTTTATATGACCCTAAAATGCCTGTATTACGTTCAGAATTAGCATTTATTATTGCTGACGGTCTAAACTTAACAGAAGTTAAAGACAACAAATATACTGACGTTGCAGCTGATTACTGGGCTAAATCTCAGATCGACAGAGCTTTAACAGCTGATGTTATGATTGGTTATCCAGATTCAACATTCAAACCGGATCAACCAATTACAAAAGCAGAAGTATTTGCTACTTTCGCTAAAATGATGGATTTAGATGTTGATAGAACTGCTACTCCAACATTTGAAGGTCAAACTGTTAAATATATCCCTAACTGGGCAGTAGGTGCAACAGATGAAGTTATCGCTTCAAACATCTTAAACAAAATTCCTGATAAAGATAAAATAGTCAACGATGAATATTTATCAAAAGAACAAGTTGCTTATATGTTAGGCGCATTAAAAGCAAACTTCAGAATTGATACATCTAAAGGTATTGCAGGTTGTGCTACAAAATATGAACCAATCGCGGTTAAAATTAAGTTAAGCGAAAGAATTAGCGCAAGAACTTCAAACGTAGGCGATACTTTCACTGCTAAAACTGTTGAAGATACAAAAATCGCAGGCGTAACTTACCCTGCAGGCTCAACTGTAAAAGGTAAAGTAACTAGCGTTGCAAGACCTGGAGTTAAAAAACCCGGTTATATTGAAGTTCAATTCGAAAACATCAAAAATGGTGACAATTGTGCCGAATTCCCTAAACAACTTTCATCTGCAGAAGTAAACGTAACTAAGAACCCTAACGTAGTTTCAAGAGTTCTTGGCGCACCATTCTCTATGGTTGGTAGAGTTGCAGGTGTAGCAGGAAGAACAGCTTCTTCTGCTGCAGAAGTAGTTGCAAATGGCGTTGAAGAATACGGTGACAACTGGTCAGACGCATTTGCTGATACTGCTTCATTACACCCTGCTAAAGGTCTTAAAAGCGTAGGAAGTAGCTTTATCACAGTTGGTAAAGGTGTTTACAACATCACTAAGCTTGCTGCTTCAGGTGTATTTGGTGTTTGCTACGAATTCGTTGATGAAGCTAAGTACATTTTCGTACCTAACACAACTAACGATTCCAGCTTGAATCCTGATGAAGTATTGACTATTCTTTACTAAGAATTAGTTTGTATACAATAATAAGAGTCGTGGACTTTCAGTCCACGACTCTTATTTATAAAAAAACTAAAAGTTATTGTTGGGCATGTATGCCCAACCGACTAAAAAGTTTTTAACATTTATGTTCTTTAAAATATACATCATTAACGACACTCAAAGCGTCTTGAAAAGGCTTGTTGTCACAAACTTTTTCATCGCTTCTAAACTTCTTAACAAGTTCGTCTGCTTGCCACCACTTCATAGTTGTTCTTGCTAAAAACCATTTTAAGTCAAACCACTTGTCATCAGTCCTAAGTCGCTCTTTTGGCAATAAATCATCTTCTACTAAAGCTTTTGCAATTTTCAATTCCTGATTATCTTTTGTTCTCGCATGTGACATGATTCTCAAAATCTCTGTAACTTGGTTTTCATTCAAGTTTTTATTGTCCAAAATACCTTGAAGAATTTCATTAGAAAGTTGCGCCCTTTCTTTGTCCCTATTATTGGACTTTACACGAAAAAGTCGTCCGAATATATCACTTATATTATATGAATTTTTTGTGTATTTAAAATACTCTTTGCAACCGTAAAGACGCTCATTATCAAGGAATTTGTTCATAATTTCTTGTTGTTCTGGCAAAAATTCTGTATCAATATGTGCAAAAGCTTTACCCAACAAACCAATGAAAGTTTCTCTTGTATCACAATCTTGCATAATTGCAGGATTATTATAGATTTTCTCTAACGTCTTATACTTAAACGTTTTAAAACCTTCCACTGCCTTTAACAAGTTTTCTATTGGATATTTTGCCATTTTCAACCATTCACTACCAGTGCATAATGCTTTCGCTGGTAGGGTATTCGGAGTAACATCTTGCGCATAGTTTTCAATTGTATCACCATGTAGATATTCCCAAGATTTGAACATTTCTCTATCAGATTTCATCAAATCAATGAACTTCTGTTGCGCAGGTGTTTTAGGAAACAATTGTTTAAAATTGGTGTTCGATGTGTACTTATTGTTTTTGATACCATATCCGCTTATTTTCATCTATTTGTCCTTTATGGAAATAAGATTAACATGAAAAGAATATGCTATCAATCTTATTTTAAGGAATAATAAGCACATGAGAAAAATTCTTATTTGTGGTTATTGTTGGGCAGGTATGCCCAACCGACCTGATGAAGTATTAACTATTCTTTACTAAGAATTAGTTTTTATAGAATTAGCAAAAGTGCAACGACTAAAAAATCGTTGCACTTTTGTTTTATTATTATATCACTTTACCATTTACTATCAGCAATGTATTCTTTATAAACAAGGCTTAATATATCTTGAAATGGTTTGTTGTTTTTAATACTTGCATCATTTTTAAAATCTTTTATGAATTCATTTGCGTCCCATTTTGTCATGCGTTTTGCTAAAAAATTTTTTAATTTATACCAATTATCTTCAATAGAAAAATTTTTTGGAGGTAGTAATTCTTCTTCAACCAAAATCTTAGCCACTTTTAATTCTTTATTATCTATTGTATTTGAATGGGACATTATTTTCAGGATTTCTGTAATTTGATTTTCGTTTAGATTTTTATTATCCAATATTTTTTGAAGAATTTCATTTGAAAGTTTTGCTCTTTCTCGGTCCCTATAATCTGATTTTACACGGAATAGTCGTCCAAAAATATCATTGATGTTATATGTGTTTTTTGTATATTTAAAATAATCTTTACACCCATAAAGACGTTCGTTATCAAGAAATTTATTCATTATTTCTTGTTGCTCTGGTAAAAATTCTGTATTAACATTTGCAAAAACTTTACCCAACAAACCAATGAAAGTTTCTCTAGTATCACGATTCTGCATAATCGTTTGATTATTATAGATTTTTTCAAGAGTATTATATTTGAAGGATATAAAGTTTTTTGTTGCTTGTAATAAATTTTCGATTGGATATTTTACAAGGTTTAATAAATCAGCATTACCGAAAGCGTTATTTATTGCATTTGTTGGTACAGAATTTAGAGCAATATCTTTGGCATAAATCTCAATCTTATCTGAGTGTAAAGTTTGCCAAGATTTAAACATTTTTTTATCGGAAGTCATTAAATCAATAAACTTTTGTTGAGCTGAAATTTCAAAAGCTGTTTGTCTAAAACTCGTTCTTGGCGTGTTCTTGTTGTTGTTTTTTATCCCATATCCACTTATTTTCATCTATTTATCCTTTATGGAAATAAGATTAACATGAAAAAAATATGCTATCAATCTTATTTTAAGGTATAATAAGCACATGAGAAAAATTCTTATTTGTGGTCTTGGAGCAGTTGGTTTGACCTATGCAGTCAAATTTAAAGCTAATTCTGAATTAAAAATTTTGGTGGATAAAGAACGTTTGAAACGTTATACACAAAATAAACCCATTTTTAACGGCATAGTACAAAATTTTGAATATATTTTGCCGGATAACAAATTCTTTCAGCCTGATTTAATAATAATTGCAACAAAATCACAAGGTTTAGAAAGCGCAATTAAAAATATAAAAAACTTTGTTCACGAAAAAGTAGTTATTATTTCTTTGTTAAATGGAATATCGTCAGAAGAAAAAATACAAGAAACTTATCCTAATACAACAGTTCTAAAATCTTATTTTATCGGACATAGTGCAGTAAGAGTAGGTAACTCTGTTACGCAAGATGGAGTTGGTGAAATTTTTATAGAAAATAATTCTAAAATAAAAGAAATTTTTAACGAGTTTAAAATCAATTATCAAATTCCAGAAGATATAAATTATTCCATGTGGCTAAAATACACAATGAACCTTTTTTCTAATCAAGTTTCAGCCATTTTAAATATGAATTTTGGTGAGCTTAAACGCAATCAAGCCTTCTTAAAATTTGCAAAAAAAATTATTGCAGAGGTGAAAACAATTGCGCAAGCAAAAGGAGTTAAAAATCTTGAAAACCTAGAAAATGATGCACTCGCATTTTTGAATAAAATGTGTGACGAAGGTAAAACATCTATGTTGCAAGATATATTAGCTGGCAGAAAAACAGAGGTTGAAATTTTTGCTGGCGAAATAATTAGACTAGGTAAAAAAATTAATCTTCCAACTCCGTACAATCAAGTTTTGTATGATTTAATTAAAATTGTGGAGGAAAAATGAACATAGTATTTATTCCAGTAAGGGCTGGTAGCAAATCAATTCCGCTCAAAAACATTAAAGAAATTAATGGTAAACCACTTGTTTATTGGACTGCAAAAGCTGCAAACGACGCGAAATGCATTGATAAGGTTATTATTGCAACTGATAGCCCAGAAATTAAATCTGCTGTAAAAAGTTTTGATTTTCCAAAAGTTGAAATCTACGATAGAGATGCTGAAAACGCAACAGATACTGCATCAACCGAAAGTGTAATGCTTGAATACCTCAACAAATCTAATCTACAAGACGAGGACAAATTCTTCTTAATTCAAGCGACTTCGCCAATGCTTAAAGCTGAGCATATTGATGGCATGTTTGATTATTTTACAAAAAGTGGTGCAGATTCGATTTTTTCAGGGATTATAGAAAAACAATTCCACTGGGAATTTACCAATCAAAATTTTGTAGAGCCCGTAAATTATGACTACCGCAGACGTCCAAGACGTCAAGAATTTAAAGGCTTGGTTGTAGAAAACGGTGCTTGCTATATTAATTCCGTCCAAAACATTTTGCGCAACAAATGCAGGCTTTCAGGTAAAATTACTTTCTATGAACTTCCATCCTATACTTCTTATGAAATCGATGAAGAAACAGATTGGATTATTGTAGAAACTTTAATGAAACATTTCTCCTAAATCTGCAATGGAAATAAAAATGTCGGTCGGGCATACCTGCCCGATAATAACATCTTAAAATTTAAACAAATTCTTCAATTCTTCTGCGCTATTCTTTAATTGGTCTTTTGTAGTATTCCATTGTTCTTTTGATGTTGTAACCGCATCGGTTACGCTTTGAATTGTGTTTGTAACGTCTGTGCCAACAGATGTTTTTATGTCGTTTATTGTTTCTTTCATCGTTTTTGTTTCTATCGCACTTGTGTCAACTTCTGTCAACCATTTAAAAGATTTGATTGAAGAAGCTTTTCCTGCAATTCCGCTATGAATAACTTTAAAGTCTTTATATGTAGTACTTCCGTTTGTCAAATTAGGAATTTGGCTTGTAGCTTCGTTTTTAGGACTTGCAGTAAGTGAATTAACAAAGTTCGCAGTTGATGTGCCTAAAACAGGAATATAACTTAAAAGTTTTGTTGCTGATAATTGACCGATTGGTCCCATTTTTGCCACTACGGTACCATCTAAACGTCCTAAAATAACTAAAATTGCATTTCCACTTAAAAGATTATATTTCCCTTTTACATAATAAGAAAGTAGTGGGCCTGAGCTTTTTACCGGATTAAGTTCTGCCCAGCCGTTAGCAAAGGTTAATTTACCATTTAAAGAATTAAATGTTGCTGTGTCTGCAATACCTATTGCTTTTGAAATCGTTGCGACTGTTGATTTAAGTATAGCGCTGCTAACAATATTATCAGCTTGCAAGTAATTTTCTAAACGTCCTATTGCACCAAATGCACCATTTTTAATTTCAAAATTTAAATTACCGTGCATTGATTTCATCATATCATTATAATCCGCAACCGTCAGTGTCAATTTTGTATCGAAGCCCAAAGTCCCTGTTAACGCATTTTTAATGCCTGTTCCACCGTAAATTGCTTTTTCGGCGTTTAGTCCTGTACCTTTGAAATCGACGGTTGTTTTTGCGTTATTCAAATTATAAATAATATTACCGTTGATTTTTCCATTAAATGCTATGCCCTTTAAATTATTAAGATAAAAATTTTCGCCTTTCATTGAGAAATCACTTGTTAAAGCTTCGGCCTCAATTCCTCCGGATGTGAATTTCTCAACAGTTGCACTTCCGTTTAAAATTGCACCGTTTAGCTTGATTGCCATATTTGTCATACTTACAGGAATTTCAGGAATATTTAAACTTGGCACGTTTACTTGTCCTTTTAAGATAGGATTAGCCATGTTACCTGTAATTCCGATATTTCCTGAAAATGTCATTTTAGATTTGTCAAACATTGGAACAATTATTGTAGAAGGCGCGGTTGTTGCGTAATTTAAGCCCAACGTTTGTTTCGCCATATTAATATCGCCGATTAAATCAGATTTAATATCGCCAGTTGTAACAAAATCAAGTGTCATCTTGTCTTTCAAATAATTTTTGATTTTACCTGAAACATTTATCTTGATTTTATCAATCATCACAGGAGTTTGAGTAATTTCTAACTCCTCTTCTCTAATATTCATAGCTACATTTGGAATCGAAACCTTTGCAGCAGGATTTATAGCTAAAAGATTTGTACTTTTTGCATTTCCTGAAAAAGTTTTCCCGTCAGATGTGATATTTATGACAGTTAAAGGTGCTTTAAGCGTTGTATTCGCAGGAACGTTTTTGATATTCAGATTTTCAAGATTAATTTTTACTAGTGGGTTAATCTTATCCAACTTGCCTTTAATATCCACATTCATTGAAATTGTGCCTGAATTTACGTTGTTATCTTTTAATAGTGATGCTTGACCAAGCGCAACAATCAAACCTTTTAAGCTCAATTTATGAGCAGTTAAATGCAAGTCACTCACTGCGTCTTCGCTAATTGTACCGTAAAATTTTAAAGGTTGATTAAGTATCGAAAAACCGATATTTTTAATATTTATATTATTGTTATCAAGTCGAATATCAGCATTAATACTATCTACGCCGATTTTGTACAAACCGTAATAAAGATTTGCAGTTGGAATTTTCAAATAACCGCTTGAGTTTACAGTTTTCAAGTCTGATTTAATGTTAAAATCAGCGTCTAATTTTCCGTTTGCACTCAAAGTTTGCAAATCTTTTATATTAAATATCAATGCAATATTTTTAACTATATTTAAAATATTTGTAATTTCTGCACCTGATTTGAAATTCATATCAATTTTTGGTTTACTGCCTGTTTTAATAACGCCGTTTATATGTGAAACTTCGTTTTCTGCAGTGTAAATATCAGATAAAATATCAATATTATTGCCTTTGAATTTTAAATTTGCATTGCTTGCAGGAAGATTGATTAATGAAACATTTGAAACATTTACTTGACCTTTAATATCATCTTGTGCAATTGTTAAATCCGCATCAGCATTAGCTGTGAGCTTGTATTGATAGATTCCGTCCAATATTCCTATTATATCAATTGGCGGAGTTTCTTCCTTCTTTTCTTCTATTGGTTGAGGATTACAAACCAAATCGTTTAATTCTAAATTTGGCATGATTTTGTTGAATACTTTTATATTGTAATTAAATTGTTCTCTACCACGCAAAGTCATTTTACCGTTTGTTGCAATTTTTACATGTTTATTCAAAATAAAATCTGTTATTTCGGCTTTGTCGCCCGATACAACATAGTTATTAATTCCATCAGTCATAACTACGTTGTAATTACCAACCCTTATATCAGGCAAATGGTTTGATAGTTTTAAACCGAACGGCAAAACAACAGGTTCTGTTTGAATTTCTGTGTTTTCATCTTCTTCTTGTTGCGGTAAATATTTTTCTACATCAAAATGACCTTTATGATCCATTTTGATATTAGCGTTGGCTGATTTTAGTTGAACGGCGTCAATTCTGATTTGTCGTGCAAAAAGTGGCAAAAGTGACATCTTTACCTGAAAATCATCAGCGTTTAAAATTTCTTCGTCTTTAGGAGTTAAAAGCTTGAAATTCTTAATTTTAATACCCGCTGTTAGTTTTGGCGTAGTAACAAATTTAATATTGTTAATTGATGAATTCAAGCCACATGATTCTTTGATTATTTTAGAGATTTCTCCTGAATAATTATTTATAACAGGATTCAGTGCTAAAGGTGCTAATAAAAATAATGAATACGCGCTTAAAACTGTTGCACTCACTGCAATTCCTGCTCTTTTCCAGAATTTTTTATTCATAAAACCTCCGTTTATAATCGCTCGAAAACATTTATATTATAACCTAAATATCAGTTCTTATAATTATCCGAATTTCCTATTAACAAAACATAACAAACCATTGGACTTTGAGCATGTTTCAAATATAATTATGTTGAAGTAAACCTATGAGGGAGTAAAAATTATGCCGAATAATGAAAGTGTTGGAAAAAAGATTGTAGAAGCTTTGAAAAAACAAGCTGAAAATATGGACATACAAGAAGAACAAATGAATGATTTTTCATCAACTTCAGATGATATTTTTGCTTCTTCAGCTCCTAATAAAGTAGAAGATGATTTCTTCGCAGAACCTGCAAAGCCTGCTAAATCAACTAACTTTTTTGATGACATTGAAGAAGAAAAAGATCCGTTCTTTGCAGAACCAAAAACAATGTCTGCACCAATTTCAGAACCTGTTGCAGAACAGTTTGAAATGCCTGCAAACATTACAGTTCTAAAAAAACTTATATCACAGTTACCAAGTGGTGTTTCAAGACACACTGGCGCACAAATCATTAAGCAAACAATGGAAGCATTAGGAATTTCTATGAAGAGTGTTTTGCAAGACGCACAACAAGTTCAAGAAAATTTAAAAGTTTCAGCTAGAGAATGTCAAGCTTCTATTCAAGAATACAAAAAACAAATTTTGACTCTTGAAAAGCAATCTCAAAGCTACCAAAAACAATATTCTGCTTTAAATGATTTGATTAGTTTGTTTATCCAAACTACAAAATAAAAAATATTTATTATGAACAATAAAAAAGCACTCAAGAATGAGTGCTTTTTTATTGTATCAAATTTCTTAAATTCCTTCGTCAGAAGAAGAATCTTCTTCACTTGTAACAGGTGCTGCAACTTTCACACCCATTGATTCTAAAGCTGCACGAGCTTTTGGTGCTAAAGCTGTATCAGAAAAATTTTCTAAAATTGTTTGATAACATTCAATAGCTTCAGGTTTCATCTCACGAAGTTTATAAATATTACCTGCTTTATAATACAAAGGAGCAAGTTCAGTAGATGTTGCTACAAGCATTTGATTATCAAGTTTAATTTTTATACCGATAAGAGTTTCATTGTCTTGAGGTGACAACAAAGCGCGACCGTATATTTTTTCCGTAAGTTTATCAATATTATCGGACATTTCAGTAATCGCTTCTTTAGAAAGTTTTGAAGATTTCTTTGCAGCTGATACATCCAATGAAATTGCTGATAACAATAAAAAACCAACTAATATTGATAATAAAATTCTTTTCATTTTATACCCCAATAAAATTATATCCTATATTTATTATAATCAAAAGTTGTTTTTTGTGTTCGGTTAAATGGTGGAGAAATAATTCTTACTCTTTCTTCTTTTTTTGCGATAAAAGAAAAAAGTACCAAAAGAAAAAAGTTAATAACACCCTCTCCCGCCTTCGGCACCCTCCCCCAAGGGAGGGAGTAGATTGTGCTTATTAAACGTAATAAGTTTTACAATAGCTTAACAACTTTAGTTCCTCCATTGGGAGAGGGTGTTATTATCAGTAAAGTAATTAGAATCAGCAAAACCTGTGTCAAGTAGGATTTTTCGAGAGTACATTCTTTATACTAGTCTGATTATAGTACCCTCATATAAATCGACGATTTCAAATAATAACCGCCTAAACTACTTTAAACATTGTTTTTTATCCATCTTATAGACCATTCGGTCTATATCCTTCAATCTACCTCAAATGCTTTAAAATTAATCATTCTATTGATGAAAAAATCCTCTATAAGGGGGTAATATGAATAGTGTAGAAAAGAAACAATTTACGATGAGGGAGAGGAAGAGAGTATGAGACGTGAGTTTAAGAAGAAATCGAGAGTGCTTCTTATTGATGACAACTACGAACATTTAGCCGGTATCAGAGAACTTTTGAATCTTGAAGGAACTTTTGACGTTGTTGGTATCGCAACAAATGTTACTGTTGGTTTGAATTTAATCAAGAAATATCAACCGGATATCGTTTTGCTTGATATGAATATGCCTGAAAGAGATGGTTTGCAAGGTATTATTGATATCGGAAAACTTGGTTTAGATACAAAGATTTTAGCACTTTCAGGATATGATGATGCTGATTTAATCTTTAGAGCAATGAAGATTGGTGCAAAAGGCTATGTTCTAAAAACTATGGCATCAGCTCAACTTATTTATGCAATCGAAGAAGTTTTAAACGGTAAAATTTATTTACCAAACGCTTTAACTTCAAGATTCTTTGAATATTTTCAACAAACATTCAAAAACGAAAACGCAAAAGCAGAAATTGAAAAAGAAGAAAACTTGCTTAATGAACTGACTCAAAGAGAAGAAGAAGTTTTAGAACTTTTGACTCAAGGTATTACTTATAAAGGTGTTGCAAACAAATTGTTCATTTCTGAAACAACTGTTAAAACACACGTAAATAATATTTTCCAAAAATTGCAAGTTAATGACAGAACACAAGCTGTTTTGTATGCGATTAACAACGGATTTTTGAGCAAGAAGGTTAAGATTTCAGCGTAAGGGAGAATTCACCCCTCACCCGAAAATCTAAGTTTCGTACCATAAATGGTTCTCAACTTGATTTTCTACCCTCTCCCACAAGGGGCGAGGGAGAGAGTGTGCAGAATGTAGGTGGGCATTTCTGCCCAACAAAAACAAAAAATATTCAAAGGCAAAAATGAAAAAAATTGTAAGACAACAAAACTATTTAAAAGAACTGATTAACTCACAGGAAAATCATTTTCTTTCAAAACAAGCACTACGATGTGTAATTCGTGGAGTTTTAGAACCATTGCTTGACAAGCCGGAAGAAGCTGTTGTTTTACATAGAATCATTGATAAAGCAGGAATCTTAGGACTGCTTAAAAGGCTTGAATTTTCTGAAATTGAAGATATTGATTATTCTGACGAAAGCGAAAACTTGAGAGAAAAAGTTTGGGCAGGAACAGAATTCTTATGTGTTTTGACTCATAGATTTGTTGCCATTTTGATTTGGGATAACAAAACTGAAAGTGAACACACTGTAAGATATTATTCAATTTACAATTCAAAACTTCAAAACGAAGCACTTGATATAATTAATAGAAATTCAATTTTTGATTTAAGACAATACCAAGAGAGCTTTAAACCGGACAGACGTGATAACATACTCTTGAACTCATCAATCAGACGTCTTGTAGAAAACATGGATGAATCATCCAAAGATGCGGTTTTGAAGTATGCAGAAATTCAAACTTACAAACCTGAAAAAACAGACTCAGCAAGAGCAGTTGCGCATGAAATAAAAAATCAGCTTTCAATTTGTGATTTGTATACAGAAATCATTAGAAAATACTGTAAGAAAAACGATATTGAAGCAGATACGATTGAAAACGCACTTAATTGCCTAAATCGCGCAGTGAAGATGGCGAGCAATTCTTTAGTAGCATTAAAAGCTACTGACGGATTGAATTTAAAACCGCATAACTTAAAATCAATTATTGATAATGCTGTTGATTTGACGAAAGTTTACTTTGAATGTAAAAATATTGAGTATAATATCGAAAATAACGTAGACAAAGAAATTTTGGTTGACGAAAATAATTTTATTGCAGTGCTAATCAATTTAGTTAAAAATGCAGTAGAAGCGTTCGGTGAGAATGTCGGAGATGGTAAGTATATTAAAATTAAAACAGAAGAGGATGGAGAATCTGCAATAATCAGAATTAGGAACAATGCAGAACGAATTACTCAGCCTGATATGATTTTTGAAGAAGGATTTACAACAAAGAAAACAGGCTCAGGCTTGGGGTTAAGTATTTGTAAAAAATCAATTGAAGAGCAAGCCGGTTTATTAAAACTTGCACATTCAGGCGATGATTACACGGAATTTGTGATTAAGATAGGATTGGTGTAGATATGGATTTGATTACAAACAGAACTATTGATATTACAAAACTTGGTATGGACGGCTTGATGGAAAGACAACATGCTGTATCTTCTAATATCGCGAACGTTATGACACCGGGGTTTCAAAGGAAAGAAGTTGCGTTTGAAAGTCAGCTTGCGGAAATCATTGAGAAAGAAGACTTAAAAGATTATATCAAAGGTCAAAACAGTATTGAATACAAACCGCCAATGGTGGATGTATTTACTGGCGATATTCACACTTATAGAACTCCGACACAACAAGAAAAAGCGTATTTGCAATCCAATACGTTTGACCAGTTCAAGCCACAAGTTGTAACAGATATTTATAGCGGAACAAATTCTTCAGGTAACAATGTTGAATTGGAACGTGAAATGATGGATTTATCAAAAACAGGTACAAAATATACAGTATTATCAAATCTGGAACGTAGGCAGTTTACACTGGTTTCAGAGGCGATTAGAGGACAGTAGTAATTAAAGTTTAGGAGTTTATAAGTTGAGAGGTTGAGAAGGAGTTATAAAAAGAGTTGAAAAGTTGAATGGCTAAAAGGTTGAAAAGTTTGTTATAAATATTGTTATAATCAAACGAGTTCTATAAAAATGATAATTAAAACTTCTTCTAAACTCCTCAACTTCTAAACTTCTAAACTAAAAAAAGAGGTTCTTATGAGTTTTAACATATTCGATATAGCCGGTTCAGGCATGACAGCTCAAAGAGTTAAAATGGATACAGTTGCAAGTAATATTGCAAATATAAACACAACGCGCCAAGCTGACGGTTCAAAAGGTGTTTATGTAAAAAAAGACGTATCTTTTAGAACAATTTATGAAGATAATTTGAATAAAGGTTATTCAAATTTTTCATCGAACAGTCCTGATGCTCAATTTGACCCAAGAACAGGTAACATGCTTATAAATGCTAATGTTGCACTTAATAACGGCATGATTACAGGTGGGGTTCAAGTTGACGAAATTTATGAAGCAGAGGATGGAGTAAAAACTGTTTACGACCCATCGCATCCTGACGCGGATGAAGAAGGGTACGTAGATTTGCCAAACATCAACCTTGTAGAAGAAATGGTTGGCATGATATCCGCATCAAAGGCTTATGAAGCAAACGCAACAGTTGCAGAAAACGTTAAGACGATGATGCAAAGCGCGATGAATATTTAAGAATGAGGAGAAGTTTATAAGTTTATGAGTTGAGAAGAAGTTATAAATTTTCACTAAATAAACAAGTTCGATAAAAAATAATAGCTAAAATTTCTTCTAAACTACTAAACTCCTAAACTTATAAACTAAAGCGAGGCTTATAATGAATTTCACACCGAACATAACTGAATACAACTTAAACGCCATCAATGACTATAACCAATTTTTGCAAGGTCATGCGTCGTTTGATGTTAAAAACAACGAGTTTGAAGAAGCTTTGGAAAAAGCAGCGAAAAATTATCCCGTTAAAGATAAAGGTGATAAAACAGGGTTAGGTAATTTTGCTTCACAAATGGGAAATACATTCTCAAACAGCTTAAATGCGGTTAATGATGCTAAAATTTCAGCTGACAGAATGCAAGAAGATATTGCAATGGGTGGTTCAACAAGCATCCATGATGCAATGATAGCTGCTGAAAAAGCATCTCTAAGTATGCAAATGGCAATTCAAGTTCGTAACAGATTGATTTCTGCTTACACTGACATCACAAGCATGGCGATTTAGTAGAATAAAGTTAATAGTGCTTTCTTCAATTTAAAATTAGAAGTGAAAAATAGTTTTAAATAATTTTCCATTCTCCATTTTCAATTTTCAATTAAAAAAACTTGTAACTTAACCAATGTCATCCGACCATTTGTCTACGTGCGTAGTTCCGCAAATAACGCCCTACCTGTAACCACACCATAGAGGATGACTTGTAGTACCAATTCAAACTTGTAATCTAACTAATGTCATCCGACCATTTATCTACGTGCGTAGCACTATTGGGTTGCCATTTCCATTGCTGATTGTAGCAGGTCTTTGTTTGACTTAATCAAGGCATTAACAAGTTCCATTTGAACTTTTGCTTGTTGATAATCAGACATATTAGCTTTAAAATCTGTATTTGCTTGTTCTAGTAATCCTGAACGGATTTCACCACGACCCACGACAGGCTTGCCTGATTCGGGTGTTTCTACAAATAAACCATCTTTTACTTCGTATAACCCGTTTGGATTGTGGAAATTAGCAGTTGCTATTTTGTATAACGGCACGGAACGATTTCCGCCATCGGCTTTTCCGTAGATTGTACCGTCATTTTTGATTTCGTATTCGTCGTATTTTCCGAGAAATTTACCGTTGTTCGGATCAATCCAAAGCTTGATATTTGTAGTTGGAATACTTAATGCACCGCCTTTAAGAGCTGTTTCTTGATACAAATCATCACTTATTGATTTTGTACCTGACATGATTTCACCTTTGTCGTTTAGAATGTAACCTTGAACAGTTGCACCGTTTTTTGCTTTGTATACTCCTTCTGAATCAAATGTAAATTCGCCAAGACGGGTGTATGAAACATTGCCATCAGGAGTGCGAAGCATAAAGAAACCGCTTCCTTCAAAGAAAAGGTTTTCGTTTGATGTTCCCGGGATAGATTTGCCTTGCCCTTGGTTTTTAACGTTATTATCTATTACAGCACCGCCGAGGAATGTTTTGAAGGTGATTTTGTTTTCTCTAAACCCTGGAGTGTATACGTTTGTCAGGTTATCTGCCAAAACGTCCATCCATTGAACGGTAGCTTTTTGGGTGTTTATCGCAGTCGTGTATAAATCATTCATCTTTGCGCCCCTTCTTTCTGTTGTTTCTATCGTCTTGTTGTTCTTGTTTTCGGTGATTTAACTCTTCGTAATCAATATTATTATCGTCAAACCTTTGTTTTAAGATTGGAAGATTTTCTTTCAGATAAGCTTCTGCAACTTGAGAACTTGGCAAAAAGTCTGCTGAAATTTTTCCGTTCTTATTAATTTTTATAATGACAGAAATGTCGTTGTCAAAATTTATTCTTATTGGTTTATTATCTTCCATTGATTTAGCAAGCATGTCTGCTAAAGTTTTTGAAATTTGCGATGATTTTTGTGAATTCGTAACGGAATTCATATCAACAGAACCGTTTTCTACAAGATTAGCAAAAAATTCCACGTCATTTTTATTCATTGCTATATCATCAAACTTAACAACTGTGTCCGTTGTAATATTTGTTTTTGCATCAACTTTTTTGATACCTTGTTCATTTGTCACAGTTTTTGTTTTCGGTGTTTCTACATTATTTTCTGACTGTTTTTGCGGTTGTACATTTTCTAATTCAACCGGTTGCGCAACCTCGTTTTGCTTATCTTTTTTCAGAAGCATATTCTTTTGAGCAATCGCCATATTTTCACTCATTGTTGAAAGAATTGCATTTTCTTCTGCTAAATCACTTTCAGAAGCTGAAAGTTGGTTATTATCATTGTTATTCTGAACAAATGCTGCAAAAGGCTGACCATTGCTATTAAAGTTCATGTTAGCGTTCATTTGCGGAAGCTGTTGCTCTTTTTTTTCTTGAATATTTATATTATTATCAATCAAATTATTATCCTCTTTTTCTTTATCGTCAGAAAAAATTTCATCCTTTAATGAAATGTTTATTTTATCATTCTTTTGATTTAGTTTGTTGAGTTCTTGTACTGTTTGTTGCAACCCACCAATAATATTCTCAATATCATCCTCTTTTTTAATTTCAGATTTTTTTTCTTCATTTACGCCCTTTTGTTCAACTTTTACGTCTTCTTTTTTAGGCTCATCTGTTTTAGAATCAATGATATTTTCTTCTTTTTCTGATTTAGAAATTTGATTTAGCTCGTCAGAAAATTTAACATCACTTTCTTTTTGAGTTTTAGATGATGTTGTACTGCTTGTATTTACGGATGTAATTTTAGCTTGGGTATCAATATTCATTGTTTTCTTCCATTTGCGCTTTTCTTAATTGTTCTTCGAGTTCCTGTTCTTCGGCTTCTTCTCTTGACCTTATAAAAAATCTTTGAACACCGATTTCGGAGAATTGTTTAAGCTCTTCTGCCTTTTCAGCTTCTATATATGCTTCTTTTTGTTTTTCCTTGTGCTTTTCAAGAACTTTTACTTCTTGTTCGCATTTCACAAGTTTTTGCTGTTCTTCTTCTAAGATAGCTTGGACTTTCTGTCTTTCTTGCTCGAGAACTTCCGCTTTGTCCCAAAGGTGGTGAAGATAGTTATCATAGTATTCCATCATCCTAAAGTCAGCGGATTTTCTGTTAATTACTGTTTGTTGGATTTCTGTTTGGTTTTGTCTAATCCTTTCTTCTGCAAGAAATACTTCGTGCTGTGCCTTTTGAACAACTGTTTCTTGAGCTTCCTTTTTACGGATTCTCATTTTTAGGATATTTTCTAAACGGTATCTAAAGGGCATAATATATTCTCACACATGTATTGTGGCAGAGTTTTGTTTTTTTGAATACATCTATTTGTATGATTAATTATTTTTATAGAAAAGTCAAATACTTAGAATGATGTATTATTTTCTTCTAAATACTCTTTTACAAGATTGATTGGAGTTGCAAACCCAATTCCAATATTAGAAATATTATTATCCGGATTATAAATTGCTTGATTTATTCCTATAATTTCTCCGCTCGTATTCAAAAGAGGGCCTCCTGAAGAGCCGGGATTAATCGCAGCATCGGTTTGAATTCGATTTTTCGCATAATCTATTCTTGAAACTATACCCTGAGTTAAAGTTCCGTTAAATCCGAATGGATTGCCAATTGCTAATACTTTTTGACCGACTTTAACTTTGGCAGAATCTCCGAGTTTTACTGTTTTTAAATCTTTTTTTGCATCAATTTTAAGGAGTGCGATATCTTTATTATCACCAAGATGTTTTAAAACTTTTGCGTCATAATTTTGACCGTTGCTCATAGTTACTACGACCGTGTTTCCAATATCAATTACATGCGCGCTTGTTAAAATTACGCCCGATTTATCTATAATGCAGCCTGTTCCGCATGACAAGCCGTCTTGAATTTGAGAATCCACGGTTACAATAGCAGGATTAATTTTTTCGTATATTGTCACAGGATTTTTCTCAACTCTTCCAAACGAAAAAGCAGGCAAAGATATGAATATAAGCAAAATTGCAGGAATTATTTTATTGGTCATAACGCCTCCTTGTTTATTAAAATTTTGACAAATTTAATCTCTCAAAACAATTAGCCTTGCTTGATTTCAAAGGATATGTATTGCCAGCTTTCAAATTTTAATGTATAATAGACTCGATGTTATATCACAATCGACACAAAAGGAGAAAAATATGTCAAGAATTGAAAGTTTTAAAAGAGCTTTAGCTGAAAAAAGAGCAGTAAAAATTATTGCAGGTATTGATAATTTTGACGTTGAAAGCGTAAAAAAAGTTGTTAAATCAGCTTCTAATTCAGGCGCAAGCGCCATTGATATTTGTGCTAACCCTGATATTATTGCAATGGCAAGAAGTATGACTGAATTACCTTTATTCGTTTCTTCAGTTGAACCACAAGAATTGGCTCATGCAGTAGCTTTAGGCGCTGATGCTGTTGAGCTTGGTAACTTCGATGCTTTATACAAAAAAGGTCAAACTTTCACAGCTTCTCAAGTTTTAAGTCTTGCTAGAAGAACAAGAGAATTAGTTGGCGATGACGTATTCTTCTGCGTTACAATCCCTGGTGAATTGGAAATCAGCGAACAAATCGACTTAGCTCGTGATTTGGAAAACTTAGGCGTTGACCTAATTCAAACAGAAGGTCATTTCTCTAACGAAGCTCCTTCAAATGGCGTAAGAGGTTTGGTAGAAAGAGCTGAATTGACAATTTCTAACACAATTGAACTTTCAAGAAACATTGAATTGCCAATCATGACAGCAACAGGCATCAACCCTACAACTGCAGCTTTGGCATTCGCAGCAGGTGCTTCTGCTATCGGTTGTGGCTCTTGCGTAAACAAACTTGATTCAGAAATCTCTATGTTAGCTGTATCAAGAAGCTTGGTTGAAATTGCTGAACGCAACGCTCAATATGTTGTTGAATTAGTTTAATTTAATTTTGTAAGCTTAAAAGTCGAAGACAGTAAAACTGTCTTCGACTTTTTTTAATAATAAACAAAACAATAAAAAGTAAATAGTGCAAAAAAATATATTGGTGAAGAAGCTAAAACAAAAAGCAAGCATGATTAATAAATCACGCTTGCTTTTTCATTTGAATTATATATCTATGCTCTATCTTTAATTTCTTTTTCGATATTAGCAATAAATTCATCAACGCTTACCGTACCAACTTGACCTACGCCACGTTTTCTTACAGCAACTGCGTTTGCTTCAATTTCCTTATCTCCGATTACACAAACGTAAGGAATTTTCTTGTCTTGTAACGATTCTCTGATTTTGTAGTTCATTGATTCAGATCTGTCGTCAAGTTTTACTCTTATTCCTACGTCACGCATTTTCTTGTAAACTTGTTCTGCAAAGTCTGCGTGTTTTTCGTTTGAAATAGGAACAATTACAACTTGAGTTGGTGCTAACCAAGTTGGGAAAGCGCCTGCATAGTGTTCAATCAAAATGCCGTGGAATCTTTCCATAGAACCGAAGATAACTCTGTGAAGCATTACAGGAGTTTTCATGCTACCATCTTTATCTTGATACTTGATATCAAATCTTTCAGGAAGGTTGAAGTCAAGCTGAATAGTAGCACATTGCCAAGTTCTGCCAAGAGCATCTTTAACCTTAAAGTCAATTTTAGGGCCATAGAATGCGCCATCACCTTCGTTGATATCGTACTTCATTCCACGTTTATCCATAGCTTCTTTTAAACCTGCTTCAGCTAATTCCCAGTTTTTCAAGTCGCCAACGTAGCTTTCGGGACGAGTAGAAAGTTCAACTTCAAAACCCATTTTGAAAATTTTCATTGTATCAGCAACAAAGTCTATAATTTGGTTAATTTCATCAACCAACTGTTCAGGTGTACAGAAAATGTGAGCATCATCTTGAGTAAAGCCTTGAACACGAGTTAAACCTGACAAAGCACCTGATTTTTCTTTTCTGTAAACTGTACCCAATTCAGCCATTCTTAATGGTAATGAACGGTATGAATGTCTGTTTGCTTGATAAATCAAGATGTGGAATGGACAGTTCATTGGTTTTACTACATATTGTTCATCTGAATCTTCATCTTTTTGAATAAAGAACATGTTTTCTTTGTAGTGATCCATGTGACCTGAAATTTCCCACAATTTAGATTTTGCGATTTGAGGAGTTTGAACAATCACATAACCACGTTTTCTGTGTTCTTCTCTCCAATAGTTTTCAATTTGTTCTCTTACTGTATAAAGATTTGGGTGCCATAAAACTAAACCACCACCAATTTCTTCTCTAACTGAGAATAAATCTAATTGAGTACCAAGTTTTCTGTGATCGCGTTTTGCAGCTTCTTCCAAGAATGTTAAATAAGCTTGTAAATCTTCCTTATTCCAATATGCAGTAGCATAGATTCTTTGAAGCATTTTGTTTTTTTCGTTGCCTCTCCAATAAGCACCTGCAACTTTAAGAAGTTTTATTGCGTTACCTTTTATATAAGATGTGTTAGGAATGTGAGGTCCTGCACATAAATCATTAAATAATACATTTCCATCTTTATCTTTTGTCAAATACAAAGTCGGATTATCATTTTTGTGTTCTTCTAATAATTCTGCTTTGTAAATCTCACCTTCAGCTTTGAATTCAGCGATTTGTTTCTCTACATCAGGAATAACATATTTTTCAAACGTCAAGTTTTGTTTGATAATGTTTTTCATTTCTTCTTCGATTTTAGCCAAATCTTCTTCTGTGAAAGCATGACCATCAATCAAATCGAAGTCATAATAGAAACCTTCATCAGTTGCCGGCCCAATAGCTAACTTTGCTTGTGGGAACAGCTTTTGAACGGCTTGAGCCATGATGTGTGAGCAAGAGTGTCTTAAAACTCTTAGTGTTTCGTTGTTTTTTTCCATTCTTTTTCTTTCTATCCTTTGGGAAATAAATTACTTCTTAGCAAGCAGTGACATCTGCGAGCTTTTTCATTTACCCCGAGGTGGATCCCTCTAACTATTACAAGGATATTTTAGCATAAATGACAAAATTTATATAAAAATAAATTGAAAAAGTAGCAAATTTATTTTTTACAAGTTTTAACGTAAATGTAAGAATAAATAAAATGGAGATAAACAGATGATTAATTTTCAAACTATCAGTAGCGTAAATATGCCGATGAACTTTAAAGCTAAACAAGCAGCAGAAGCACAAACTGAAAACTCTGCTGATGCAACAATAAAAACGCTTGATACTCCAATGGAAACTGTAGGACGTTCACAGGTTAATTTCCAAGGTAATATTAAATCACTCTCCGCAAAAGAATTAAATAATATTTCAAAAATAGCTTCTGAAATGAAATTAACACCACAAGAAATCAAGGTAGGTAAACAAGCTCTTATTGACACAATGAACGAATATAATTTTAAGACTGTTAAACAATTTACAAAATGTATCAATAATAGCATCGATGCTTTTAATAAAGGTTTTGTAGATTGTGATGATGCAAAAGGTTACAAAATGTTAGCATCTTTTTCTGACAATGTCCGTAAAATTGATTCAAAAGTAAATGTCAACAGGGCTACAAGCATTATAGATGATTATATAGCAGACGTATTTTAATTATTTTTTGAAAATAAAAAATACTGCAAGAATAATAAAAATAAATCCAACTAAATAATTCCACCTGAATTGTTCTTTTAAATATAAAACTGAAAAAAACGAAAAAACTGTTAGTGTTATTACTTCTTGAATAGTTTTGAGTTGAACTGCATTGTAGCAACTATAACCGATTCTATTTGCCGGTACTTGAAAACAGTATTCAAAAAAAGCAATTCCCCAACTTGCAAGAATAACTATTAAAAGCGGTAGACTTCTAAATTTTAAGTGTCCATACCAAGCAAATGTCATGAAAATGTTTGAAATCAACAAAAGTACAATCGGAGAAATGTGTCTTAACATACAATCACAATCCCCATTTACGGCGCATACGATTAATTACGTTTTTTTGTTTCATATCGCCAATTGCAAAATCAATGTTTTCTTTTAATCTTTGAGTTCCTTTGCCTTTTCTTATTGCAATTCCATAAGGTTCTCTTGTATATCTTTTAGGCAAAAGTTTTACGGATTTATCTTCAAACGCAAAAGTGCTTAAAATTGTATCATCAGAAGTCAAAGCATCAATTTTTCCAGCTTTAAGAGCTTCGTACGCCACTCTATAATTTCTAAATCCAATTATTGTAGCGTCAGGCGCTAAGGCAAGCATGTTTTTTTCTGCTGTCGTTCCGAAAACAACACCGACATTTTGTCCTGATAAATCCGCTATTGATTTAATCTTACTATTAGAGCGTACTAATAATGCTTGTCCTGCATAATCGTAAGGTACTGAAAAATTAATAATTTCTTCTCGTTGAGGAGTAATTGTAACCGTTGCAATTACCATATCCAACTCACCAGTTGAAACTTTTAACATTCTATTAGCAGGTGTTACAGGGAAAAATTCTACAGCATCAGGGTTTTTAAGGATATATTGTGCCATATAATGCGCCAAATCAGCATCATAGCCGACAATTTTCCATTCTTTATCCATAAACCCAAAAGGTTTAGAATCTGTATTTATACCAACTCTAAGTTTTCCGCGATGTAAAATTTCATCATACAAATCGTTTTCTTCATATTTTTCGGGAACAAAAATAAAGAAATAGATAGCAACTAAGGCTAAAAATATTAAAGTCAGTATAATTGCTAATTTTTTCATAAAGCTAATTTAGGCATCCTTCCACAAGATTTATCCTCATCACAAAAGCCAAGACGTTCACATTTAGGAACTAAATAAGGTTTAAGCCAAGGTTCTTCTTTTATCAATTCATCGCACATCATTTTAACCATTGAACGAATTTCATATTGTGCACGTGTGCAAAGTCTTAGATTAGCTAAGTGAATCATTTCTCTTAAATTTAAACTTGCAACTATAGAAGTTGAAGCCGCGTTTGGAAGAACCGCTCGTGCGTCTTCTGCAGGTATTCCGGCTTCTGTAAATTCTAAATATTTTTTAGAAATTTCATCCATAAATTCTACAAATTTCGCTTTCAAATTTTCATCTTTAGCAATTGTAGGAGGAATCAAATAGTCAAACTGCCCCTTTTCTTTAACATATCTTTGAGATTTTTGAGAAAAAGACATGTGACGATGACGCACAAGTTGGTGCGTGCAAGCTCTTGATACGTTAGAAATTGCAAAAGTTACTTGAATATGTTCGATTACGGAATAATGACCCGAAGAAATAACACGCTCAATCAATTTAAGCATTTTTTCTTCATCATCAGTGCTGTTATAAATATTAAACGGTGTATCTGCGCTATAACAAGTTCTTGCAGCTGTATAAATTGTTTTTAACATATTCGCCGGTTTAGAAATCAAATTAACAACCGGTTTATTATTATTTTCCATAATCCCCTCTTCCTAAGTTTTTTAAATTATAATAACATATAATTTAGTTTTGAGCAAAAGTGATAATAAAAGTTAATGGTGCAAAAAATTGCACCCTACAATTGCTAATCAAAAATATGTTCAAGATAAAACGTATTTTATTAAGAAAAAGGTAGGGTGCAATTTTTTGCACCATTAACTTAACTAACTCAAAGAAGTTGTAGCAAAGCTTGCTGCTTCTTCATAAGGATTTGCTATGCCTGCATCTTGAGCCGCTTTCAAAGCTGTTTCAAACGCTTCATCAGAATTTTCAGCGATTTGAGGATTGTCTAATAAAACTTTTAAGTCGTGTTGAGTATCATCTGCACCTTTGAATAACATTGAACGACCTAATGCTTCTGCTTTTGGATCAGAAAAATCGTTGATTTTAGGAGCATCTGCTTCAACTGGTGCTTGTTGTGGAACGTCAACTTGAGGTTTTTGAATTCCACTAAAATTCATTTGATTAACACTAAATTTTGGACCATTAATTTCACTCATGTTCTATACCTCGCTTTATTTATTCAATTATATCATATTTTAAAATTTATCAACCATCCATTTGTTCTAAAACGTGTAAATATTTTTTTTTGCTAGTTGAGGAGAATTTTTTTACAAAAATTTACACAAGGTACTGCAAGACAAGTTGCGAATCAGCCATAGGGAAGACTAAAGTCTACCTTTAAATTTTTATTTGGCGTGAATTTCTCGTCGCCAAGTTGCAT
This sequence comes from uncultured bacterium, assembly GCA_900553895.1. Taxonomy (GTDB): domain Bacteria; phylum Cyanobacteriota; class Vampirovibrionia; order Gastranaerophilales; family Gastranaerophilaceae; genus CAG-196. The sequence goes on from USFB01000004.1 coordinate 83,376, forward strand.
AAAAATAAATTGCCAATAAAAAGTAAACACTCCACATGATAACCGTAGAATAAACTTTTTCGCCGGAGAGTGCAATTTTAGTCCACATAAAGGCAGATAAGCCATTTACAATCATCCAAAACCACCATTGTTCTATTGCACGCCTTACAGTCAAATACATGCCGGCAATTGATAAAACTGTCGTAATTGAATCAATTATAGGGCTTTTGTCTTTAGATACGGTTAAAATATAAGCAACAATTAGACAAGCTAAAAACGATATAATTATCAACCATGATATTTCTTTTTTATTTAGTGATGTTTTAACAATTTCGTAAGAATTCGATTTTAAATAATTTTGCCATCTGAAATATCCTAAAATTTGCATTGGAACATAGTATCCCATATACAAAAGCAGGTTTCCCCAAAGTGCGTTGTGAAAAGCTAAATAGCCGTAAAAACTTGAACCCATAACTCCGAAAATGTAACATATCGGCGTACCTTTTCCGGCAAGTATAGTATAAGTTATGCCAAAAAATGCGGAAATAAAAGCTATTGGTGAATCTTTGAACACAAAGACATTCAGAAGCAGAATTAAATATATGCAAGCAGTTGCAAAAAGTTCGCTCTTTTTAAACTGTTTAATAATTTTCATATTTATGTTATCTAATAAAAAAAGATGAAAGTAAATTCAAATATCACATTTCAGGGATTGTATACAAATAAAACCTTCAAAAAAGGCTTGGAATTTGCAGCCGAAAACGGAACTCTATTTTCAGCAGCAACGATGCTCGCTTGTTCTCTGGGTGTGCGTCCGTTATCAATTTGGATGACACCGCATGTGGATAAAGAAAGCAAAAAAGCTCTGTGCGCAAAATCTATAACCTCAAGTTTTGCAGGTTATGTTATGATGTTTGGAATTTCAAAACCTGTTGCAAACTCAATTAAAAAGATAGACAAAAATCCGCAAAAATATTTAAGTGCTAAAACTATCCAAAATTTAAAAGAAGAAGGTGCAACTTTGCAGAATTCAAAAGCTTACTCTTTTGCAACTCAGATGTTTAAACTCGGCGTAGGTGTTGTATCAGCTATTCCAAAGGCACTTTTGACCGTAGCCGGTCTGCCTGTAGTTATAAAAAAAACTTTTCCTAAAAAACAAGAAGAAAAGCAACAAAACATAAATTTTAAAGGCAAAAATGATAAAATAGCCAAGAGCATTGCAAAAACGATAGAAAAAGAAGGTGTGCAAAATTTTTCTAAGAAGCATAAAGATTCTAACTTTCCAATGCATATTGTGGCACTAACAGACTTGTTGACAACTGCAACATTTATTCACGAAACAAATCGAAGTAAAAAAATAGAAGAAACACGCAAAAAAACACTTGTTTATAACGCTACAATTTCAACCGGTTTGAGCATTTTAAGCAGTTATGTCATAGATAAATTATTAGAAAAACCGACAGAAAAGTTTATTGAAAATTTTAGAAAAGCAAATAAAGAACTTCCAAACGTGGAAAAACAGGTAGAGGGAATAAAAATTGCCAAGCCAATGCTAATTATGGCGGGTATTTACTATGCTTTAATACCGTTCATATCTACCTTCATTACAGAAAAAGCGGAACATAGTAATAAGTTTAATTTTGGCAAAAATTAATAATCCTGCTATAATAAAAATGAAGTTATATGGATTTTGGCAAAATAATACATCAAATAATGGTGGTAAATATTGTTTTGAAGCTGATATAATAATACTACGTAGTATAAGTGGAGAATAGTATGGCTGATAACGAAAAAGCTGAAGGCGGACAATCAAAAGAATTAACCAAGTTTTTAATAATGACTCTTGCTTCAATCGTAATTATGTTCATTGTATTTGCGGGCGTGAATTATGTTATTATGGAAAATTTAATTAGCCAAAAAATTAGCGCGCTTCCGGCTTCACAAGAAGAACTTGCAGATGATAGCGGTGATGAAGACGAAGTTCAAAAAGGTATTATTGTAGACTTAGGCGATTTCATTTTAAATCTTTGCGATGAAAGTCAAAAGAAATATTTAAAAGTTAATGTAGCGTTAGAAGTTACAAAAAAAGATACGGATTTCCCTGAACAAACTGAGGCTAAAGGCGGCGGGCATGGTGGTCACGGCGAAGCAGCAGCTCCTGCAGACCCAATGGAAGCTATTCAAAAAGAAATGAACCAGTTTAAGCCTGCTATTAGAGATGCCGTAATTACAAATCTTTCAAGCAAAACTTCTTCTGAACTTGCAACCGCTGCAGGTAAAGAACTTGCAAAAGAACAAATTACAAATGATATTAACTCTATTTTAGGTGGCGAAAGAGAAGTTATCAGAGTAAGTTTTGGACAATTCATTATTCAGTAGGACAAAATGATAGAAGCTAATAAAAACGACTTAATAGATACGCATGGGTTTGAAGATGATTTATCAGACGCAGAACACAAAAGTTATAAACTTTATAACTTCCGCAGACCTGACAAATTCTCTAAAGACAATCTGAGAGCCTTAAGAGATATTCATAGAGAATTCTCTAAGGCAGTTTCGCTTGTTTTGAGCGGTTATTTGCGTATGAGAGTCGAAATTGAAATTGTTTCTGTTGACCAATTAACTTATGAAGAATTTGTTCGTTCTATGCCATCACCTATAAGCGTCGGCGTGTTTGAATTCGAGCCTCTTTCAGGACAAATTCTGTTAGGCATAAGTTTTGAAGTTATTTCTTGTATTGTCAACCGTATGCTTGGTGGTGTGGGTTCTATTGATGCACAAACTAGAGAACTTACGGATATAGAAAAAGCTTTAGCTAAAAAAGTTATCAATATCATCATTAAATCACTTGAAGATTCTTGGAACGCGATTATTCCTGTTTCAGGGAAATTTATTAGTCTTGATGATAATTATCAGTCAATCCAGGTTGCAACGGCAGGCGAAATTGTTGCGCTATTGACATTTGAAGTTCAAATTCAAGGCAAGCATTTCGGTTTGTTCAGCTTGTGTTTCCCATATCCGGTATTAGAAACAGTTTTGGGTCACTTAAGCACTCAACATATTTTCCAAACAAAAGGCTTGGTTGCATCAAATGACGAAAGATTAAAGATGATTTCCAAACTTAATACATCAAATGTGGACATTCGAGTTCAATTTGGTCAATGCAGTATTACTTTGGATGACTTTTTACAGCTTTCCGAAGGTGATATTATTAAGCTTGATAACAAAGTACAAGATGATTTGATAGTTAAGGTTAATGGCGAAAAGAAATTTTTTGCGCGTCCGGGTACAATGAAAGATCAAATTTGTGTTAAAATAACAGATGTCTATGATGAAATGCACGAATTATTAAGAAATTATTTTTAGAGAGGTTTTGTAAATGATAGATGACGATAAAGATGTTAATAATGATGAAATGGAAGATTTAACATCTTCAATCCCGGAAGAAAACACTGAAGATAATGATATTTCTGAAAACGAGGAAATTTTCGAACAAAACACAGGAGCTGACGATAAAACTGTAACGGTTCAGCCTGTGCAATTTGCGTCATTTGAAGATTTGGATCAAGTTCAAGGACCTGCAAATCAGAACCTCAATATTTTGTTGGATGTAAAATTACAACTAACGGTGGAACTTGGAAAAACAGAATTACCGATTAAGAAAGTTTTGGAATTAACAAAAGGTTCTATTGTAACTCTTAATAAAGCAGCAGGCGAACCTGTTGAATTGTATGCTAACGGCAAATTGATTGCTTATGGCGAAGTTGTAGTTATTGAAGATAATTTTGGTTTAAGAATTACACATATTACTGACCCTGCAAAGAGATTAAATTCTTTGAGTAATATTAACAAAGAAGAAGGCTAATAAGAAAAACAATTCCCAAATAGAATGATATTTATTTAAAAAGCTTTATGATATAATATCAGTATTGACGAGGGGATTTATTATGTCACACGATACAAAAAAAACAAACTGTAACAAGTATTCTTTGAGGACTCCAGAGTTTTATAACAGATGGAGAAAAATGTTTCTGTTTCTCGTGACACATATTTTTTACATGATACGCTTCAAACTCGTTTATCGTCTTGAAGTTCAAGGGAAAGAAAATATACCGAAAGATAACAGTTATATCATAGCTGCAAATCACCTTTCAACGCTTGATCCTCCGCTTGTTTGCGGGGTTATGAATCGTGGTGTTGCTTATATGGCGAAAAAAGAACTTTTCGAAAATCCGTTTTTGCGTTGGTGGCTTGATTGGTTGGGAGCATTTGCGGTTGATAGAGAAAAACTCGGCGTTTCAACCATTAAAACTGTTATGACTATCAAAAAAACAGGCTGGGTTTTGGGAATATTTCCACAAGGCACACGTCAAGAACCTGGTGAAATAAGTAATATTACAAAGGGTTTTGCATCACTTGCAAAAAGCACAAAGTGTGGAATTTTGCCTATAGGAATTACCGGCACACAAGAAGTAAAAAGATTTCCTTTTACAGGAAAAATCGTGGTTAAAATTGGCAAATTAATTCCTTATTCAGATGATGTAAACACAATGGTTGACCAATGGGGATATGCCATTCAAGAATTAACAGGGTTCAAATACAATAGAGAACACGCAAAAGTATAATAAAAGATTTTAGAGTTAAGAGTGGATTGGAAAAAGATGACTGAAAAAAATTATAACAGACGAACAGAGAAAGATTACAATTTTTTTAGAACCCTGTATTACATGGCATTTGTAATGTTGGTAGTTTTGCCTGTTACAAAATTTATGTATAATCTAAAAATTGAAGGACGCGAAAACTTGCCAAAAGATTCACACGTAATTTATGCAGGTAATCACGTTTCTTATATTGACCCACCTCTAATCGCACTTGCAGCTTGGAAAACAATCGCTTATATGGCAAAACAAGAGCTTTTCAAGGATGATAACAAGTTGCTTAAATTTTTAGTGCACACTCTTGGTGCGTTTGCAGTAAATCGTGAAAAGCCTGAAATTGCAACTTTTAAAACCGTAAAATCCGTATTCAATACTGATTGGGCGTTGGGTATTTTCCCTCAGGGAAAAATCGTTAAAGAACCTGAAATCAGCAACATCCATAAAGGTTTTATTATGTTTGCAAAAAAATTTAAAGCGGATATTGTGCCTGTTGGCATTTGCGGTTTTGACGGATACGCTAAAAAACTTTTTGAAAAACATGTGACTGTAAAAATCGGCAAACCTATTTCTCATACTCTTGATGAAAATGAAATTTTGAGAGAATGGGCAAGACAAATCTGCGATTTTACGGGCTTTGAAAACAAAATTGAAGAAAGTTTGGTTGACAATATTTAGCCATTATATGCCGATTTGACCAATTGACTCAATTTTTATTTTTTAATATTTTGTAATAAAACTTCAAATTATAGCAATTTTTTTGATTTACATGTTTTGTATCTTTAGACGAAAGGTAAGTAGCGTATGAATATTCCATCAATTACAAACATGATGCCCAAATTTGCAGGTATAACTTCTAATGTGAAAAACAATTTTGGTTATACTAACTACGGTTTGAAAATGGATGAACCGATTCAGCAGGACACTTTATCATTTAAAAGTTCAAAAGTTAGTAAAGCCACTAAAAGAGGTGTAAGGTTGTTAAAAAATGCTATGGAAACAACCGAAGTCGCAACCAAAGAAAATGACGGCATTTCTAACAAAGTTGCTGAAAAATCAAAAGAAATTAACAGAACAACTGCTATGGCAATTCATAACAAAGTGTTAATTTCTATAAAAAAAGTTGACGCATTTTTAAACAATACTTTTGGAGATTTGGTAGCGGATACAAAACATCCTGATAACCCAATTCTTAAGTTATGCTGCAGACCTAAATCTACTAATTCTATTCAAGAAAAAAGCGGTAGCCGTGAATGGAAAAATATTGAGGAAATCTTTGGCGGCATGACTGACTTAAACGGTGGCAAAATCGTTTTAAGAGATACAGATAAGAAAACTGTAGACGGAGTTTTAGACCGTCTAATTCCGGCTATAAAATCAAATTCGGTAGAATTATTGGAAATTGAAAATAAACGTCCAAAGGTTGTTAAAGGTTTGCCGGAAACAGAAGCTTCACAATATGATTATGCTTCTATTAATATGTTGAAAAAATTGACAGAAATACAAAATACAACTTGGAAAAAAGCTGGTAGTAAAGAAAAAGTTGCTGCGCATTTAACAGACGAATTCACGCCTGCAAATTATTGTGCAATTCACTTGTTGTTACGTCTTCCAGGAGTTCCAAACGGTACATTTGAATTTCAAATAATGGGACACAATACTGATATTGCAAAACAGATAGACGATTTAGTTTATAAAAAATTAGACGGTAAGAGTCCTGCAAATTGCCCAGAAGAATTTAACAACTTATTTGAACCGATTACAAATCCGAAGTTCTTTAAGCATGAAACAGAAGATAGGGCAAAAGAACTTGCTAAGACTGCAAAAGATACATTCAACAAGTACAGAAGAGAAATGTTCTTATTCCAAAGAAAGAAAGCTGATATGCCATATTCTAAGAAGACTGCAAAACGCAAAGAACAATTCTTACCAATTCAATATCAATTATTCCCAAGTGATATTGAGTTGAAATACGGAATTTCTTCTTTAGACTATGACTATAATAATATCGCAAGAATTATTGAACGCGGTCAAAGAAAAACTGCTAAAAAGTAACATAAAAAACCATTATTGTCGTATTTAATGAAAATATTGAACGCGACCTACAGAGTTCAGCCTACCTAAAACAATAAGGTAGGGTCGGTTGGGCGTACCTGCCCAACAATAACCGATAATTTTATTTTTTATTCTATAATCTCTGCACCGTTTTGTTCAACCTTCAAAGTTCTTATATCAACCTTAACGCTTTGAGGTTCCCAAATTTCTTTAACAGTTGATTTAATCTTATCCAAATCATATTTGTGAGAAATAATCAGCATTGTAGGTCCGGCACCTGATAGAACGCAACCAAGAACGCCATCTTCATGTTTAAAGGCTTCCATTATTTCCTTCATGCCTGGAACTAATTTTTCTCTATACGGTTGATGAAGTTTGTCATGTAAAGCAACCTTCATAAGTTTTTCATCTTTGGTATTAACAGCATCAATAAGCATGGCAAGGTGCTTTGTATTAAAGATTGCATCTTGCATCGGAACACTTTCCGGTAATACTGAACGAGCAATATTAGTAGATAGTTCAAAATCAGGAATACAAACGGTTATATCCCATTCATTAGGCCAATTAAGTTTTCTATAAACGATAGAACCGTCATCTTCTTGAGAAGCCAATACAAAGCCTCCTAAAATTGCCGGCGCAACATTGTCAGGATGTCCTTCAACTTCTGTAGCAATAGAAAGAAGTGCGGTTTCATCGGCAGGAGAACCCAATAATTTGTTAGCGGCAATTAAGCCTCCAACGATAACAGCTGCAGAACTTCCCAAACCTCTTGTAATAGGAATTTGCGATTGAATATTAATTTTTAATTCAGAAGGTTCTTGACCTATAGAATTATAAAGCATTTCAACAGCTTTATAAACAATATTATTTTCATCACGAGGAATATCATCAAATATCATTTCATCAATAGATGCTTCATCCTCAGTCATCATATTTATTTCAATACCTGTCCCGGGCAAAACGGTTTCTTCTATAGTAACCGTATTATAAATTGGCAATGCCAGTCCTAAACAGTCAAAACCGGGGCCAATGTTTGCAGATGTTGCAGGTACTTTTACGCTAACTTTCATTTTTCAACTATTCTCCTAATAAAAGTATAAGGTGATTATACAATAAAGACAAATAAAATGACAATGCGAAATTTTTTATATGCTATAATTTTCTTATGAGGAAGATTAGAAAGCTTTATTATTTCGACAAAAAAAGAATGCAAGAAATGATTTCATTTCTTAATAATAGAGATAAGTACATTAACCATATAATGTTTAATCCGCTTATTCCACTACATCATTTACTTCCTTTGAGGTTTAAATTTTTACCTGAAACATACGTTTTAAAAGACAAAAAAGAAATTAAAGGTCTAATTACTGTTGCGCCATCAAGATGTCCACTCAGAAAAATGGAAATTCAAAGATTGTTTTTTGAAGAAAATTGTTATGATGATGCAGGAGAACTTATTCAATATGTTGTTTCTAAATATAAGGCAATGGGTGCATCGTCTTTTGTAGTTAAAATTGACGACTTTTTACCTGAACTTGTTCGACTTTTTGTTGCAAAATGCAATTTCACACAAATTTCTTATGAAAAATTATGGAAAGTTAATAATATTGAATCAGAATTTAATAAAAAAGATTTTCGTGAATTTAGAAATTCAGATTCGCCTACAGTAGCAAATTTGTACAACGAATCTTTACTCCCGCATTTCCGTCCGCTTTTGAGTCGTGATGCGAAGGAATTTAAAGAAATCTTATTCAAAGGACTTTCGTATTTTAGTGAATACAAATATGTAGTAGAAGATAAAAAAAGCAAAAATATTTCGTGCTATATTTCAATAAAAAGTGCCGATAATGAAAACTTTATTTTAGATATTGTTCATTCTTCGTGGGTAGAATTGGATATTTTTTCTATTATAAGTTTTGCGCAAGCGCAATTAAAAAAACGCAAAAAAGATTTTAATTTATACATAAAAACAAAAAAATACACGCAACCTGGCGAAAAAGATGAAAAACTTTTCTTAGAGCATAAATTTGAATGTACGCAGAACCAAATAGTGCTTACAAATTCATCTGCAAGAGTTATAAAAGAACCTGTTCATTCAGGTAAATTCACGGTTTTGAGCCAATTCTACAGTGTGCGTCCCGTAAGTAGTCTGGAAGGATAGAGGATAAAATGGATTTAATACAATCAATATTAATGGGAATTGTACAAGGTTTGAGCGAATTTTTACCAATTTCAAGCTCTGCACATCTTGTATTTACTTCTAATTTCTATAAAGTTTTTAAAGGAATAGAAATTGTGCAAGAATCTAATCAGGAAGTTTTTCTTGATATAATGCTCCATTTAGGGACATTAATTGCCGTATTAATATTCTTTAGAAAAGAAATTTGGGCTATATTAAAAGCACTTTATTTTGGGCTAAAAAACAAGGATTATTCTTCAAAAGATTTTAAAACAGGCGTTTATATATTTTTAGGTACAATAATTACCGTTTTGATTGCATTTCCATTGAACGAAGTTGCAGAATTCTTAGTATTCAACCCTGCGATTGTCGGCGGTTTGTTAATCGGGACAGGGGTTTTGCTTTTATTTAGCGAAGCTTGGGCAAAAAGACATCCTGACAAAAAAGATATTACCCTAAAAAGTTCTATATTGATGGCAATTGCACAAGGGCTTGCAGCACTTCCTGGTTTTTCTCGTTCAGGTTTAACGATTGCAACAGGGCTTTTGAGTGGTTCAGATAGAACTACCTCAGCAAGATATTCATTCTTATTAAGTATTCCAATAATTTTAGGCGCATCTATGGTTTATCCGCTGGTAAAATTAGATTTTGCAGAAGTTGTTACATATAATTGGACAGCAATAATAGCAGGAACAATTGTTTCAGGAATTGTCGGTTATTTATGTATCAAGTATTTCTTGAAATTTGTTTCTAAATTCTCATTAGCGATATTTGGTTATTATTGCTTAATTATGGGCGTTGTGACAGCGGTATTTTTTAGTATTAATTAATAATACCCTCTCCCCTTCCCCTCCCCCAAGGGAGGGAACTAAAGACGCACAAGTATTATAAACATTAAAAAGAAAGGCATATAATGAATTTAAACAAATACATCGAACATACATTACTAAAACAAGACGCAACAAAAGCAGAAATTACAAAACTGTTAGACGAAGCTATTCAATATGATTTTCTTGGAGTTTGCGTAAATCCTTGCAACGTAAAATACGCAAAAGAATACTTAAAAAACAGTGCTGTTAAGGTTGTTACAGTAATTGGTTTTCCTTTAGGACAAAACACAAAAGAAGTTAAAATTTTGGAAACAATTGATGCAATTAAAAATGGTGCTGATGAAATCGATATGGTGATTAATGTAGGATTGTTAAAAGATAAAGCTTATGATGCGATTGTTGATGAAATTTCTGCAATCAAAGGGGCTTGTCAAGGACATAATTTGAAAGTTATTTTAGAAACCGACTTGCTTACTCAAAATGAAATTAAAAAAGCTTGTGAATTGTGTATAGAAGCTAAGGCAGATTTAGTTAAAACTTCTACAGGATTTGTGAAAAACGGAGTTGGTGCAAAAGCAGAAGATGTAGCTTTGATGTTTAATACAGTTAAAGATGCAGGCATGCAAGTTAAAGCATCAGGTGGAATTAGAGATAAAGAAGCTGCTTTGACAATGATTGAAGCAGGCGCAGTAAGACTTGGCACAAGCTCAGGTGTAAAAATCGTGAGTTAGACTCCTTAGATTTGTAGTATAATGTCGATATAGGGAGAAAAAATCATGTACACACTAGTTTATTCAATAAATAATGAAAAATCGCCAGAAGTAGTTTATGTAAATCTAACAAACTCTTGCACAAACTCTTGCATATTTTGTTTAAGAGAACAGAAGGATGATGTTTGCGGTGCTGAAATGTGGCATGATGATAATTACTCTTTAGAAGATATTATAGAACAATTCCAAAAATTTGAACGTCCGAAAGAAGTTGTTTTTTGTGGCTATGGAGAACCTTTTTTAAGACGTGAAATGATGAAAGAATTTTGCAAATATTTAAGGAAAAATTATCCATATATAAAAATTCGTGTTAATACTAACGGACACGCTAATGCAATTTACAAAACAAATGTAGCAGAAGAATTTAAAGGTTTGATAGATGCTGTTTCAGTCAGCTTGAATGCATCAAACGAAGAACAGTATGATGAAATTTGCAAACCAAAAATCAAAAATGCTTATGAAGAAGTACAAAAGTTCATCAAAACTTGTGTTGAAGCTGGCATGGATGTTTCAGCAAGTGTAGTTACAGGATTTGATAAAATCCATATTGTTGATGCTGATGCCTGTGAAAAAATTGCAACATCGCTTGGTGCAAAATTCAGAAATAGAGAATTTATTACAAACGGATATTAATTTTATTTAACAAATTCATAAACAAAAGAGTCTGTTCTGCCTAGTTCATTTTCAGAAAATTCTTGCATTGTTTTGACAAAATTTCCGCTCATTTCATTATCAAGAACTTTTATTTTGAATTGCGTATTCGGATTTTCTTTGAAATATTCAACCAATTTTGGTTTAAGTCCCGTAGAGCTGATATGGGCAAGCTCCGTTGATTGTTTCATAATTTGCGGCCGAACAATGCCTTGCAAATAAATTAATGAAGTTGAATGTGAAAGAGATTTTTTTATCAAATCTTGTACAACCGCTTGTTTGCCTTTGTTTTGTTCGACATACTTAAATGCTCTAATATGTTCGGCAATTCTTTCCGGAGATGCATAAAATAGTGCAGGTGTTTTAAGCAGGCAACCGTTTATATAATCTTTTACGGTCAAACCCTCATCTGCAAAGTTTTTAACTAATTCTCTTACATCATTTTCAATTGTAGCCGGTGACAAGTAAAATAAAGCAGGTGCTTTTGTGCAAGCTATAACATAATCCTTTGTTGTTAAACCTTCTTTTTCAAACCTCTTTGCAACATCTCTTACATTGTTTTCTATAGTTTCAGGCTTATTACAAAATAGAGAAGGTGTTTTTAAACAGGCTTTAAAGTAAATTTGCGGAGTTATACCTTCCTGCTTAAATCTTTCTACGAAGCCGTAAACGTTAGATTTAATTCTGTCAGCAGAGAATGTCAGTAAATTTGCTTGTTTAGAGCAAGCTTTAAGGTAATCTTTTACATTCAATCCTTCGCTTTCAAATTGTTTAACGGTTTCTAAAATATTACGTTCAAGAGTTTCTGATTTTTGGTAAAGTAATTGCGGACATTTTTTGCCGATATTCAAAAAATCTTTTGTTGTAATACCTTCTTCTTTAAAACGATTTACAAAATTCTTTACGTTTTGAGTAATCGTCTCAGGATTTGCATAAAACAACGATGGACTTTTAATACATGCCTGTACATAATCTTTTACGCTAAGACCTTCTGTTTCAAAATTTTTAACTACAGTACGTATATTATTTTCGATAGCTTCGGGCTTTATTGTGAAGAGTGATGGCATGCGTAAACAAGATTTAAGATATTTTTTCGAATCTAAACCATCTTGTTCGAATTTTTTCACTAAATCGCGAACGTTAGAACTTATAGTTTCAGGACTCATTGTGAATTGTTGCGGCTGTTTAATACATGCCCTCAAATAATCTCTTGTATTTAAACCCTCGTTAGAAAATGATTTTACAACATTGCGAATATTTCCTTCTATTGATTCCGGCTTAGAACAAAACAAAGAAGGTTGTGCGATACACGACTGAATATAAGTATTCACATCCAACCCTTCGTTTTTAAATCTTTCAACTAAACCTCGAACATTTTTTTCAACGGTTTCAGAATTGTATCGGAATAAATTAGATTGTTTTACACATGCCGGCAAATAGTTTTCTAATGTCAAACCTTCTTTGCTAAAACGAGTAATCATGCTTTGCACGTGCTCTTGAGCTTTATCATCCATTTCTTTAAACAGTTTATGCAAATCTTCAAATTTATAATTTTTAGAAGCTGTCAATTTACTCATTTTTTCTAAAGTTTGCAAGTTTGAGCCGAAAGCTATATCATTATAGCCATAATTAAAATTACTCTTATTTACTTGTAAGCCAACTTCTGCTTGATTTTTATTTTGATTATCGAATTTTATTTTTGTTTGTGTTTCAAATCTTGTATTTATCGGTAATATTTTCATTTCTTTATACCTTTTTTTAAATTAAAACATCTAAAAAAATTTTTTGCTACAAAAAAAATGTTATACACATTATTTGTTATTCAATATTCCATAACACAATATCATTCATACCGGTCCTCACCCAACTCTATAAACCTTATCAATTGTTTTGCGGGATAAATTCTTTCACTTTCATCAAACTAGCTAAAAGTGGCGTGAGCGACCTCTCGTGGCATATTTGATTAACACATAGATTTAATTGGTTGTATTCTATTTATATCATCAGCAATTTCACGTCTAGCAACTCTTAGTTCGTAATCTTCTTGATAACGTAAGAAATAACCTTGAGAAAGACCAAAATATGTAGTCAGTCTAAGGTCTGTATCCGCAGTAATTCTTCTTTGTCCTTTTATAATTTGATGAATTCTATTTGGAGGAACAAATATTGCATTAGCTAAAGCGTTTTGTGTAAGGTTAAATGGCTCAATAAATTCTTCTTTGAGCATTTCACCAACAGTTGTAAGTTCAATATATTCAGTCATTGCAATATCTCCATATATGTTTGTCATCTACTTATATTATACAGTACGTACCACGTAATTTCAACCCTACAAAAACATTTTGTAAAAATAAGTTAAATTAACCGTGATAGTCTATGATTTCAACATCAAAAGAATGATTATCTAACCAACGAAAACAAATCCTAAACTGGTCGTTAATGCGGATAGAGTGTTGTCCTTGTCTGTCTCCTGTCAATGTTTCTAAACGGTTACTTGGAGGTATTTTTAAATCATCGAGAGCAGAAGCAACATGTAACATTCTCAACTTTTGCAATGCACGTTTCTGAATATCATGTGGTAGCTTCTTTGAAAACACTTCATTCCAGATTTTCTCTGTTTCTTTACATTTAAAAGATTTAATCATGGTTCTATTCTACCACAGAATAATAATGAGTATTCTGATGTTAATGAATTGGAAGACCATGAAACCAGCAAAAAGCTTCTAACTACTAAAATAGAGCCTCATTTAGACGGCTCTGTAAAAAAAGAATGTCGTAGGCGGGACTTGAACCCGCAAGGATTGCTCCACACGCCCCTCAAACGTGCACGTATACCGAT
>USFB01000005.1 GCA_900553895.1 uncultured bacterium
GATGATAAGAGAATTTGGAAAACGAGCGGCAATCAACCAACCAATGCAAGGAACAGCGGCTGATTTGATGAAAATTGCAATGATAGACTTCTCAAAAAAATTAAAAGAACATAATTTGAAATCAAAAATGATAATACAGGTTCACGATGAACTTGTTGTTGAGGTTTTGAAAACAGAATTAGAAGAGGTTGTAAACTTGGTAAAAGAGGCAATGGAATTAAATCAGCCATTGTCGGTACCTCTTGTTGTAGATGTTAATACAGGTGAATCATGGAAAGAACAATAAAATTATTATTTACAACTTTATTAGTTTTGATGTTAGGTGCATCGAATGTTTGGGCGGAAGAATCAATGTCTTTAAGCACAATGGTAACCCCTCAAAATGTTGATTATAACTTGTGTACAAGAAATTATATTCTAACACCGGAAAAATTATTTTATATGGCAATTGCGAGTATAAATGCAAACCGGTTTACGATAGATGAAATTCAGTCAAAAACGGGGTATATATTGTTTACAGCTGTGGGACGTCAATATTTGGCAAGTGTTGTAAAAGTTGATTCCAGCAAATCAATGCTTAGAATAACTCCAACAAGTAATAATTATTTCTTTGCTCCAGGAATTGTGTTGAATGTATTTAGATACATTGACTTGAACGGCGCAACTCCGGTTTACAATTTGACGAAAATATAGGGAAGGTTTCCAGTATGAAATTTGTAGAAAGGCAATTCGCTTTTACTTTAGCCGAAGTTCTTATAATACTTGGTATTACAGCAGCTATACACGCAACTTTTTATCAATCAACAGACGATGCGTTTGTTGAAGGTCGTCTTGTTTCTGTCGCACCGCGTGTTGCAGCACCTGTTGTAAATTTATTAGTTGATGATAACCAAAACGTAAAAGCAGGAACTTTGCTTGTTGAATTAGACCCAAAAGATTTTGAAGTTGCTTTAAATCAAGCAAATGCTAAACTTGAAGAAGCAAAGGCTGCTTTTAATATGTCAACTAAAAAAGTTGATGAAAGTGCCTCTAAGGTAAATAAATCGTTTGAAGATATTTCTTCTGCAGAATCAAGGTTGGATTTTGCCCAAAAAGATTTTGCAAGATACAAAGATTTATACAAAGATGGAATTGTTTCTAAACAAGCTTATGAGAAAGCTAAAACAGCTTTAGATGTTGCAAAAGCTGATTATAATTCTGCTCAGGAACAAGCCGACGCTGCAAAACACGCATTGGAATCCGGAAAAGCTAAAGCAAAAGCGGATGAAGCGACTATTGAAAAATTGGAGGCCGAAGTTGAGCAAGCAAAATTGAATTTAAAATATACAAAAATTTATGCACCTCAAGACGGTATGGTTGCTGCAAGAAGCGTTGAAAAAGGTAATTATGTAAATGTCGGTCAACCGCTTATGAACATTGTCCCTGAGCAAGTTTGGGTTGTTGCAAATTTTAAGGAAATGCAAATTACACACATGCACGCAGGACAACCTGTAAAAGTAAAGGTTGATACTTATCCGAATAAGAGGTTTAAGGCACATGTAGACAGTATTCAAAGAGCAACAGGTGCAAAATCCAGCTTGTTCCCTCCTGAAAACGCTGTCGGCAGTTACGTTAAAATCGTTCAAAGAGTACCTGTAAAAATTGTGTTTGACGAAGATATCTCTCACTATAACATTGTTCCTGGTATGTCAGTAGTTCCAAAGGTTAGAATTAAAGATGGAAAACAAAAAGACAATTAATCCTTTTATAGTTGCATTTGCGGTATTGTTACCATCGTTTTTAGCTTTGGCAGCTTCATCAGGAACAAATGTAAGTCAACCGCACATTGCCGGTTTTTTCGGTGCAACACAATATGAAGCAAATACCGTTATTACTTGTTATATAATTTCAGGCGGTTTGATGTTGCCTGTTACAGGGTATTTGGTTCGGTTAATCGGGAAAAAATTACTTTTTTATTACAGTATTATAATTTTTGCACTGGGCTGTTTGTTGTGTATTCTTGCACCGAATTTGCAAGCCTTAATCTTAGCAAGAATTGTTCAAGGTATAGGAAGCGGTGCAATTCTGCCACTTTGCCAAGCTGTTTTGTTGGAAGTTTTCCCTCCTGAACAAAGAGGTGTCGCAATGGCATTATTTGGAGTTGCTGCTATGTTTTCACCGCTAGCAGGCCCGTTTGTCGGAGGTTATTTAACGGATAATTATTCTTGGCAATGGATTTTTATAATTAATATTCCGCTTTCTTTATTATCTTTGCTTTTAATAAAACTTTTTGTAGCAGATGAAACTCCTGTTAAACAAAAATATAATAAAAAATTTGATATTGTCGGGTATACTTCAATTGTAATCGCAATGGGATGCATGCAAGTTGTTTTGGATAAAGGCCAACAATACAATTGGTTTGACGAAACTTGGATTTGTTGGACAACAGGGGTTTGTATATTCTCGTTTGTATTCTTTTACGTATGGGAACTTGAATACAAGTATCCAGTAATTGATATTCGAGTCTTTAAAGACCGAAATTTTTTATTTGGAACGATTGCAAGCTCGTTTATTAACATAATTTTGTATTCAACATTGTTACTAGTTCCGATGTTTGTACAAAGCTTAATTGGTTACAGTCCTTCAATGTCGGGTTTAACTATGTTTCCAAGAGCAGTTGTTTGTTTGATAGGTTTAATAGTGGTTGGTGAAGTTTCAAAATATGTCAACCAAAAACTATTGTCTTCTATTGGGTTTATAGTAATGGCTTGTGCACTTTTGATGCTCACGCAAATGAATCCGACATCTTCAATGGAAAGTATAATTTTGCCGAATATTTTACTTTGTATTGGTGTTCCTATTGCGTTTGTGCCAATAACAGCCTTATCATTTCAAACTCTGCCTGCAAGCAAAAACGCGGACGCTGCGTCCTTGCACGCTTTATTTAAGAATATTTTGACAGCAGTTTCAACATCAGCTTCCTCAACGTTTATCGCAAGAGTTTCGCAGGTGTATCAAAATTATTATGTTGCAAATCTAGCACCGCATAATCCTTTGTTCTTAATAAAATTCAATGCTTTTAAGCACAAAATGATGACTTATTATCCGGCGGTTGTAGCTTCAAAGAAAGCAAACGGCTTGTTGTATAAGCAACTTTTAGCACAAGCTCGACTTGGTGCATTCTTTGATATTTTCACATTAATGGCACTTTTATCTTTAAGCGCAATTTTGATTATACTATTGCTTAAAAACAAACAAAAACGCCAAACAAAAAATAGCTAAAAAAAAGTTTGCCGTTTTGAAAATGGCAAACATTAAATAAACACGAGGATATTAAGTTTTAAGATTTGATGTTTTTGTTAAATGTATATAAAAATAAATAATAAGAAATAATAGTATTTGCTTGACTTATAGGGCTATTGTGTTTTATATTATTTTTGTTGGTTTTATATAATTTTATAAAATCAGTGTCGCAAAAGTGTCGCAAAAAAAATATATGGTAAATTATTACAAAAGAGAAAATAAAAACGGTACCTGCTATCAAGCAACTATAAGAATTAAAGGTTATAATATTTTAAGAAAAACCTTTAAGAAAAAATCTGATGCTCAAAATTGGGCTGAACCAATAGAACAAGCTATGAAAAAAGGTACGTACATTGAAAACACTATTGTTATTGATACCAATGATTTTAGGCAGAATATAGTCCTTATGTCTGACTTGATAACCTATTTTAAAGAAAATATTGCTCAAGAAAGGTATTCTTCACCTGAAAAATACGATGTCATGTTTGAATGGTGGATTGATAAAATCGGTTCAATAAAAGTGCGTGAACTTTCTGCATCAATGCTTTCTTCCTGTAAACAAATTCTAGCAACTGAAAAAATTACAAAAAAGGGTAAAGAAGTTGTGCGTGGAAATAACACGATAAACAAATACCTAATGTGCATCTCTGCTATCTTAACCTATGCAGTTAAAGAGTTGGAGCTAATAAATGTTAATCCTATGTCCAAAATAAAGCTCATGCAAAAACCGACCGGTAGAACTCGCTTTTTGTCTGATGCTGAAATAGAGAAATTAAAAGCTGTATGCAAAGAACATTCAGATATGTTACACCTGTTCTTTTTATTACTTCTGAAAACAGGTGGCAGGTTTAATGAAGTTCGGCATTTAGAAATTAAAGATGTTGATTACTCCAATAACAAAGTTTATTTTATAGACACAAAAAACAAAACGCATAGAGGGGTACATGTTGATAAAAACACTCTCGCTCTATTATCTGAATATCTTGAAAAGAATAATATCAATGATGGTTACATATTTTCTTCTATCAAAAGAGGAGTTGAACTCTGTGATATGAAAGGAATTATGGAGCAGGCAATAAGAAAAGCAGGAATACAGGATTTTCATATTCATGATATACGGCACACAACGGCTTCAATCCTCGCTCGCAATGGTGCAAGTTTATTAGAAATTGCTGAAATTTTAGGGCAGAAATCACTTACTGTAGCTCGTAGGTATTCGCATCTAACTATAAAACATACAGAAGAATTGTTATCTTCCATTATGGATAAATATTAAGCTGTCTGCATATTTCGGTTTCTCAACCAATTCAAAACCTCATTCTCATCAAGTAGAATTCTTTTGCCGTTCTGAACAACACATTTATTAAAATCATCTGTGTTGTGAAAATGTAACTGTCTTAAACTACTAACTTTTGGATAATCGTGGTAATCATTCCATTTTGCAAGTGGAATAAGTCTGCTTTCTTTTACTGCGGGTGTAAGCATTTTTTCTAAACTCAAGATTTCTAATATGAAATATTTGAAATCTTTACCAAATTTTTTTGTTCCTTCTTTGATTTTATTCTCAATTGCTTCTTGTATTTCTTCTTTATCTAATTGCATTGTTTAAAAACTCCTATTGCTCTTGTGCATATTGTCTGCAACGTTTCATTAGTAAGCTTTGCTCCAAAGCTTTTCCTATTGGTTCATCAAGTGAGTAAAAAGTCCATCCACCAAAAATGCCAACGGTAAACTTAGAGCCGACCGCAAGGCGGAATCTTTTCTCAAAATACTTTGTCAACATAGAACTTAATTCTCTCCAAGTAATATACTTGTATTTTTGCAAAATTTCTTCTTCTGTCAATTTAGTTACTTCTACCAATTCGACAATCTGTTCAGATAAAGTTTCCAATCCGGTAATATCGATTTTTATTGTTTGTACTTGATTATTTACATTCTTTGATTTCTTTAACATCATTTACCTTTCTTTTGATTTGTTCAATTCTCTTTTCCACTTTTTGTAATAACAGTTCGGATTCTCGCTACAATATGAACTTGCAACATTAACCGGTTTGCCATCTATAAGTCCATGTGCAAGGTTGTTGCACATACAACGTATTACACCGTTTATTTTTTTAGCAAATTCACAAGTCATAATGATGACTGTCCTTTGCTTTGTTGATAATTTCTAAAATATCGTAAGCACCTGTATTAGAAGTGAGTTTATCACTTTTATCAAAATCGCTATTATCTCGTACGTAATTTTCAATCTCATCAAGTACGGTACTTAATTTTTCAATAATAGGGAATTTTATTTCAGCACTTGATATGACTGCTTTTGCGAAATCGCTTGCTTGTAGAGCTGCTTTTAATTGTTGACACTCTTGCTCTTTGCGTTTGAGTTGTTTGAAGTAGCAGTTCGGTCTTTGTGAACAATCGCATCCTAATCTACATTCCATATCAATACCAAAAATACTGCGTTTTGCATTTCCGCATTTATAAACATTCACACCGTCAATAATTATTTCTTCTGCCATTAATTTATCCTCACCGCAGTTATACCACCTTTATATCCATGTTCAAATATAAATAACCTATATGTTCCTTCTGTTGTTGTCACCTTTGTCGTTGCTATACCGTTGTCAATATATGTGCAAGGATTAATAATAACCTTTTCACTTGCAAATGCTATTAATCCGTTAAGCAATATGCCTATTACAATTCCAAATATTATATTTTTCCGTTCTTTGTTCATTATTCATTATCCTTTAATAGTTCAGGGTTTTCGTAGATGTTGCCGATTACTTCAGAGTTTTTGTGACAATTAATTAAAGCACCACCAACAAAGGCTCCTTGTACAATTTGAGCGTTCGAAACGTCCCATATTGTAGAAACACATTTAACAATGCCAATTCTATAAGAATTACCAAAACGAAATTTTAAAATGTCACTCTCATAAATCAGTTTGCCGTTTTTATCTTTTAAGCCTGAACAAAAATTTATTTCGTGGTATTGTGGGTCAATATTGGTAACTCTTGTGAACTTAGGATTGGTTATAATGTATCGTTCTTTATTAGTTATGCAAATTTCGCCTTTTTCCCACTCTTGGTTTGTTTTGCACCATACTCTGAACTTAAATCTATCTTGCATTATTCGCCGTCCTTATCTTTTAAAAAATCTTCAATATCTTCGGTCCAGCTTTCTAATGAACAGACGCTACTTTCTATATCACGACAGATAGCACGCAAATCACTTCTTAAATTATCAATTCTCACAGAGTAATTAGTATCGTCTACAAAATCAACCAACAAATCATCTTCATAAACTTTTATTGTCGTAGTTTTTTCTTCGTTAGAATTGTGCGTATTAACAGATTCCATTAGCTTTTCTTTTGTTATAGTATCGCTTAGCGGATAAACCTCATAGCGGGTGTATTTCTGGGTATTTTTATCTACATAAACGCATAAGATTTTTTCACATTCTTGTGCGGCATCATAAGTCTGTTCAAAAATATCCGGCTTACAAGGATAAAATTCCCCCTTAATACCTTTTATAATAAAGTCGCCAACACTTGCTGTCATTGTTCCTTCTAGTGTGTTGATTTTAAAATCATCATCAGCATTAATATTAATAGTTAGTGATTCACCCAAAAACTTTAATACTTCTTCTGTGTTTTTGCCGTTCCATTGGATAGCATCAATTGTTACAGGTTTCTTTTTGAATTTCATTTTAATTCTCCTTTCGTTATCTACTGCCGTCCTGCCACGGAGAGGAAATAAATCCTCTCCGGCGACTGCGCCTAAACACTTTTTACGAGTAGTGTTTTCGCATTTATTTCTCGGTTGGGTTCTGACCGCTTGCTCGGTCGTTCGCTTTCGGTTGTTGCTTCCGCCGTTTCTTCTTGCATTTTGAAATCACCTCAGAAAAACAGTAAAACAATGGGGATTGCCGGATTAAGAATTTGCAAAAAATGGTGTTTTTTGGGTGTCATTTATTGCAGATTCGATATTTTCTAAATATTTTGTTTCCAAATTAGAAAATGTTAGGCGACTTTTTGTCAAAGCTTTGAATACGGTTAAAGATTCTTCTAAAGATTGAAGTGCGACTTGATAATTCCACAACTGTTCCCTATAGTACATTTCTACAAGTTGTGCGTTACGGTTTTTTCCAAAAATTCCCAGTTTAGAATAAATATTTGTAAAATGAGTGATAACAGTTGTTAATGATATAAATAATTCATCTGCGATTTCATATTTTGTCTTAAGCTGTAAAAGTTTTTTGCATATTGCTTTTTCTTGCTCTGTTAGAGTATTAAATTTATCTTTGAACATTTTTTTGCTCCTTATATATCTTGAAAGAAATGAGAGGATTGAGTCGCGAATCCTCTCATACTGAAAAAGGGAAGAAGCTTAGTCGCTTCCGTTTGGGTTTTGTGTAATTAGTTCAAAAGCTGTTACGGCATTGTTTTGGTCGTCATCTTGCACATAAATATTGCCGATATAAACTTGTCCATTGTTTAAAATTTTCTGATTGCTTGGATATTGCAATAAACGTTCGCCATCAAAAGCCGTAGATATAATTGCAAAGCTATCTGATAAATCGTTAGAATGGATTATTGAATAAACGTTTGTTACTCCATCTGTATTCGGTTTTTCGTCGCGATAAACATCTCCAACATGCAAGTGTTCGCCTTCACGAATTAAGTAACCGGTATCAACACTTTCAGGCGCAATCGGTTTTTCTTCACATTCAAAGATGTTTAATTGCCAATGGTCAAGTTTCCACTGAATTTCTTCTATTTCATCTTGTTTGGATTGTAAAAGTTCGTCTTGGTTTTGAATAATTTTTACAATATCTCGGAATTTTTCAACTTTGTTTTTATTCTGCTTTAAAATCTTCCAATTCTCTTCTGCAATATTTTTCATCATTTCTTTTTTGATATCTTCAATCATTATTTCAAATGTTGATGTGTCACTCGCAGAAATAATTTTGTTGAGTTTTTCACATTCTTCTTGTAGTTCGGATTTACGTTCTTCCAGTGATTCTCTCGTGATATTGTCTGCCATGGTATTCCTTTCTTTTTATTGTTTTAATAGTTCTATTGGTCTAAATATTTCATTTGTTTCGTTGGTTTCAAGTATGGTGTATTTAAAACCTTTGTCCCACGTTTTTAAAAGTCCGTCTGCTCGCCAACCGCAAATTTTGCAAGTGAATTTGTCTTCCGTTAATGAATTGCAATTCGAGCAAATATAAATTTTGCTTGGGAATTTTTTATTAAATTCTCGCCAATTTTTAAAAACAGCTTCTTGCATATAGTTCTAATATTGGTCCTCATCGTCATGCGTAAACTCATAAAATAAAAATGCGAGTGCCAGAATAAATAAAATTTGTAACATTTTGGTTCCTTTCTTTTGTGATTAATGAGGTCTTTTGATTATTTGGTAAGAGCTAACTAAAAAAATGCCGTCAGAAAATTTGCCTTTCATTCGTACATAATCGCCAACTTCAACCGTGCAACGTCCTTGCCAATAAACGCACATCCTGCCTTCCGGCTTTTCGTAACTCGGGCAATAAAAAACGCTTTTAAGCCTTTCTCCATACCATTTGTTTAAAAAATCAATTTTGCATACAGTTACATCTACAATTGAATCACCCCACTCTGGTGTAAAATTGTTTTTCACAAATCGTCTTCTTTTTTTAGTCATCACAAGACTCCTTCAAATATTCCTTAAGCTCTTTGTCTGTAATATCAAATTTCTTTTTTAGTTCAGTTAAAGTTGGTAAAACCATCAAACGACCTTGGTAAACTTTGGAGTGTTTTGCAATAAGTTCCAATGCATCAACCTTATTGCAAATGGAATTTGCTTTTTGTACCGTTTCAGACTGTTCTTCTTCTTTCGTACTATCTTTTTGTTTTTCTGCTCGGAGTTCAGAAGGTGTTTTTTTATGTTTCAATTTGCCCCACTGACCGTTTAGAATTTGTGCAAGATTATTACCTTTTAGTAACCAATTAGATGCAGGTTTGTAATTGATGTCATTATCGAATTTGATACTATGAAGTGTGTATAAAATATCAGGTAATAATGTTTTGAAATCTTCAATTTTGTTAGAATATTCAATAAGTTTCTTTTTCTCATCATCATCAAGAACAGGTGATATACCAAATTCATCTTTATAAGCTTTTGTGTAGGCACTAAGCAACCATCTGATATTTGCGCTTTTCTTATTCTTATTTGCTTTTTCTTCCTGTCTTTCGATATTTCTGATAATTCTATCGTTAATAAATACACCGTCTTCTTGTCTGAACAACTTGAATTCAGTAAGAATTGATTTTAAAAAAGAAGAATCTACTCGGAGTTCATCTGCAAGCATTTCAATATCAGCAACTTCTAAGCTGTTTTTGTGCATATATTCAACGACTGCCCAATAAACACCGTAAGAAGCGAATGGTAAAAGCTTTTTTGCTTCATCTTCCGTAAAATTGTTTCTGCTTTTTCTGAATTCAAAAAACATCTTAACAATTTTTTCATCCGTTCTGGCATTAAGGTCATGTTGAAAATATAGTTCGCTGTATTCGGTAGTTTTTGGCATAGAACAAATTTCCTTTATCCCTCAATTGCCTTAAGATAGTATTTGTTAAGGTTACATTCATTGATTACATTCTCTAAATCTTTTTTAGCTCTTTGCATTGCAAGAGTTGAAATTCTACCTTCTACCAAAAAATCGGGTATTATTATGCCATTGTTGTGGTTATTAATTTGTGCCATATAGTTTGTGTAATAGTAACCATAGATTTTTTTGTATAAGGTTTCTTTTTTTTGTTTCTCGGGTGTTAGTAAACACTTGATGAATTGTTTTAGGTTTCGCATTTTTCTCTCTTTCTGTTGGTAGTTAGTTTTGCTTTAGATTCTGCTGTAAAATTTTTACAATGAAATTACTTCTTGATAATTTTTCAGCATTTGCCAGTTCGTCAATTTCCTGCAGTAAATCGTACGGTATACTTACACTTACAGGAATCCTGTTTTTTAAAAGTTCTGCCATTTTTTCCTTTCTTTACGTCACCAAAAAATAGCACGAGAAATAAGGCAATTTTTGCCATTTTCGTGTTTTTTATGATATAGTAATTAAATAAATAATTAATTAAGTACAAGAAGAATTGTACACTTATTTTAAAACTAAGTCAAGCAGTTTTAAAACTAAGTTACAAAACTTCATACTTTTGGAGTAGAAAAATGACAACTCAGGGTAAGCGATTAAAAAAAATTAGGTTAGCTTTAGGTCTGTCCGGTGATGATTTTGGTAAGAAAATAGGAGTTTCCAAACAGTATATTTCTAATTTAGAAGCTGATAGAAATATTTTAAACAATGAAAAATTAGTATCGTTATTGATTGACTTTGATGTGAATCTGAATTATTTAATTGCAGGTAAAGGTGAGATGTTTATTAATGAATGCGAGAATACGCATGCATTGGTTGATAATCCCAAATGTGCTTCTAATTTTAAAAATTGGGGTGAAAGGTTATGTAATCTTTTTGCAGAAAACAACATTACACCAAAAAGTTTTGCAAAGCTTGCCGGTATAAGTGCAAGTAGGATGGATGATTTTATTATCAATTCTGCGGAACCAACTATAGCAGAATTGAATGCGATAAAATCAAAAGCGGATATCAGCATTGATGAGTTGTTGTATGGTGAAAGTGTCAAACAACAGGGAAATAATCCACAAGTGTTTACTCAAGAAGAAATTTTGAAGTTAAAAAAACTTATCGGTTCATAGTGTGAAGGATAACTTTATCCTTTAAATCACCGTTTAGTGTGTCAATTTTTACATCGTAAATTTGTTGGATAGTATTTACATTGTTAAAATATCGGTGGTCGATTTTCTTTTTAATTCTTGTATAAGCATAATTTGTAAAAATCAAATTGACTACTAATAGTAGGATTACAATGTTTATTTTATCTTCCATTAGTCTTGAAAGTTCAGTGTGAAGTTTAATTATTAAATTTATCATACCGGCTCCTTTTGTTATATTTAAAAAGTGAATCATAAAATAGTCTTTTATGTCTACATACTACGAGGGTGTAGATTTATTCTGACTGCATACTACCATGTACTATGAATGATTTTTTTTATAAAAATATTGGATTAAGAATAGCTCAAAAAAGAATAAATCGAAAACTCAGCCAAGAAAAATTGGCTGAGTTAGCAGGTTTGAGCCGAAATTACATAGGGAAAATTGAACGTGGCGAAAGAAAAGCTACGTTAGATGCAATAAAACAAATATCAATTGTTCTAAATTATCCGCTTGAAGAATTATTTAGGGGTTTGTAAAATATTTTGGTCTGTGATAGTATATATAGGTAAAGTGTGTAGTCTGGAGTCGCATAATGTTTTTACATGCAAGTGAAATTTTTTATTTTTGTATACTACCAATTTTATTTTTTGTAACTATGATGTTACATTATAAAACGCAAGCTAAAGAATATTACACTTCTTATAATGAAATCAAAGATAAGTATCAGAATTTATTAACAAAATTTAATGCAATCAACAAGATAAACGTTTGCGACAATCTGGAAACAGAGCAAACAGATGACAATGAGAATGAATGTAGCATAACAAAACATTGTGATATCTGCAATTCTACTGAAAACATACATTATTACCCAACATCAGGCTTTAAAAACATCAATGGGAGTAAAGTATTTCTTTCAGGAGGTTTTAACATTTGTGACGAGTGTTTGAATATTTGCCAAAAATGTGAATGCGGAAAATTAAAAATTCCATACTTTTTAACAGAATACGTTAATGACATAATGGAGAGTGCTTTATTTTGCAATTGCGAAGAAGATAATGATAGAAAGCTAGAAAGATATAATAAAGAAAAATTGAAATTTGATATAATGTTATCGAAAAGAAAATATAAAAAAATTGTTGATAAATATAAGGAGTAAATATGAGAAAAATTTTAATCGCAATTATTTTACTAGTGTCTACAGGTTCTGTTTTTGCATACGATTACTATTCAAATGGTAGATATGCTGATTATGGAAATAATAATTACAGGTCAAATTATTCTTATCAACAGCAAATGGAACAACAAGAACAAATGCGTAGAATACAGCAGGAACAAGCGAACCAAGAGTATTATAGACGTCAACAAGAAATGAATAACAGATATAGACAAAATAATCAAAGAATGTTCAATTATTAGTTTATGCGTTCGCAATGCAAACGCAATGCGTGTGCATAAAAAATAAATATGCGGTGCATAAATCTTTGTAATGCGTTTACAATGCAAGTGCATTGCGAAAAATTATGCGTCGCAATGCCATTAAATAAAATAAAATTAAATTAAAGAAAATTAAAAATATACTAAAAGTATATTTTTCTTTTAAAAGGGAAAGAAAATTTTAAAAATTCTTTCTCTTTTTTTGTTGCATTTGTAAACAAATGTAAAGATTAAACTTTTAGGAATAATGCGGATTTGAGTTTGTTTGAAAATTATTTAATTATTTATTTAATAATGACTTTTGATAAAAAATGTTTTAAAGTTCAAAATAGGTTACGAAATGTGATTTGTTTCTCAAATGAGAAGGCGGGAGCTATGCAAATCAATGAGTAATAACCGGTGAACACAGGTGAACTGCGTTTACAACTCTCTTATTAAATAGTGGTTGATAGTGGTTAGGGCTTTTGCCCTAATCACTTGAAAAAGAGAGAAAAAAAGAGAGAAGGCAAAAGTGTTAATCAAGTGTGTAAAATGTAATGTTAAAAATGAAGTGATTGAAATTCAAGAGCTGGAAGATATCGCAAATTTTTCTGAAAGATTATTGATAATAGGTGTTTGCAGAGGTTGTAACAGCAAACTTGTTTCACTCGTTGAAATAAGA
Source organism: uncultured bacterium (assembly GCA_900553895.1). GTDB lineage: Bacteria > Cyanobacteriota > Vampirovibrionia > Gastranaerophilales > Gastranaerophilaceae > CAG-196. The sequence goes on from USFB01000005.1 coordinate 13,157, forward strand.
AATTCGGATAAAAAAGTTTTTATTGATTCATTCGCAGGAATTGAAGCAACAAACGTAATAAAACGTGAAAGAAAACGTTTGAAAAACAAAAACTTAAACCATAAGTACAACGGTTTTGTTTACGGCAAAAATAAAGAAATTCGCAATAAGAAAGGCGAAGTTACACAAATAAGACAGTATGCTTCTGATTACAAAACAGGAAAGAAAACACTTATTAAAACTCTAATTTTCCCAAACATTTAATAAACTCCAAGAGTCAAATAAACACACATTTGATTTAGGCTTGGCGAGGTGTACTACCCTCGCCTCTCTCTTTAAAAAAAGGTACAATATGACTGAATTACCCAAATTAACAGGAAAACAACAACAATTCGTTTTGTATTACAACATCAATGGTGGTAATGCAACCGAAGCTTACAAGAAAAGCTACAACTGTGAAGGGATGAAAGATTCTTCAATCAACGTTGAAGCCAGTAAATTGTTGAAAAACCCTAATGTTTCCCTATGGATAAAGCAAGCTGAAAAGAATATACAGCAAGTATTTGAGGATGAAATTAAATATTCTGCAAAAGATTGTTTTGATGAATTAGCAGAGGTTCAAGCTAGAGCCAAACGAAACGCCGGAAATTATTCACAAGAAATTAAAGCAATTGAGCTGAAAGGAAAATTAGCAGGTCATTTTGTCGACAGGCAACATATTACAGGCGGTGGGCTTGCGGATGTATTAGACCAATTGAAATAAGGTTATGAATGAAAATATTGATATACAAAAATTGCAAAAGTTAAAAGATAATTTGCCGTATTTTGCTTCTAAACTTTTGAAAATTAAAACAAAAAACCAAGGTTTAATTTATTTCAATTTTACAAATATTCAATTTGATGCACATTCAAAAATTCAAGAACGAAAAAGATTAGGCAAACCCTGCAAAATTGTTTTTCTGAAATCTCGTCAAGTCGGTATGTCAACTCTAACTGAAGCACGATTTTTCTCAAATATTTTATTCAGAAAAGCAAAAAATGCTTTCGTTTTAGCTGATAAATCTGATTCAGCTAAAAACATTTTTGCAATGACCAAAAGATATTATGACAATTTGCCTGATGGTTTGAAAATTCCGCTAATCAAGGACAGCACGGAAGAACTTGCACTACAAACTGATTCAAGTTTTAGAGTTGGTACTGCAGGCAGTAAATCAGTTGGTAGAAGTATGACCATTAACTACTTTCACGGTTCAGAAGTTGCGTTTTGGTCTAATGCAAATGAAATTGTTTCAGGTATGCTTCAAACAATTCCTGATAATCCTGAATCAGAGCTTATTCTTGAATCAACCGCAAACGGAACGAGCGGTGATGGGGCTTATTTTTACAACCTTGTACAGTCAGGCTTAGAAAAGAATTCTGATTATCTGACCTTATTCTATGCGTGGTATCAGCAGAACGAATACAGGCGTAAAATAATTGAACCGATTAAGTGGAATGAAGAGGAATTATTTCTAAAAAGAATTTACAACCTTGATGATGAACAATTAGCTTGGCGAAGAGCAAAGCTGGAAGGCGATTTCAAAGGACGTGAATATCTCTTTAAGCAAGAATATCCTTCATCAATTCAAGAAGCTTTTGTTACAACTTCTAACGCATTAATACCTTTGAACTTTATCGAGCTTTCAAGAAAAAATCGCGGAATAAGTTCTGCAGGTATGCCTGTTGTAATTGGTGTTGACCCTGCACGCAGTTCTGATAGAACAATTATTACGATAAGGCAAGGACGTGTAATCAAGAAATTTTACAAGTTTGAAAAAATGGATAACGTAAGATTAGCAGGGATAATTCTACGTTTGATACAAGCTATTAAGCCTGCAAGAGTTTTTATAGACTACGGACACGGAACAGGAGCCTATGATATTCTTGTAAGTCAAGGTGCAGGTAGTGTTATCGAATTAGTACAATTTGGTTCAAGTGCTTATGATAACAAAAAGTATGCCAACCGCCGTGCGGAAATGTATGACAAAATGCGGTCTTGGTACATACAAGATGGTGGTGTACAAATTCAGGACCATGAATACATAGAAGAATTTGTGCGTGATATTTCAATAATCCCTGATTTGAAAGTATCTGATTCAACTGGAAGATTTTCTTTAGAGAAAAAAGAAAACATTGTAAAAGGTACAGAAATTCATTCTACCGACTTTGCAGATTCACTTGCTTTAACTTTCGCAAGTCCTGTTCAAGCGGTATCTTACGATTTTGAAAATCCTGTACAAATTCAAACTGTAAATAAGAATTGGCAACAACGATTATAGGAGGATAAAAATGTTTCCATTAGGTTTATTAGGTTTAGCTCTTTCTGCTTTTGCAGGGTATAAATATGCGCAGTCTAAAAAGAATAAAAATACTACTACTGCCACAACTGCTGACACAACAGCAACAACGGACAGTAACTCTCAATCAAAAGCACAAAACGTCTACAATTATTACACTAACGATTCCACAAACGGAAATACTTTGTTCAACGGACAAACTCAAAAGAAAAGAACTTTATTTGGAAACGAATAAGAAAGGATTATAAAATGTGCATATTTGGTTCTAAAAAACAAGTTGTTCAGTCTACACCTGATACAACAGCAGTAACGCAAGAAAAAGAAGAAGCTAAGAAAAAAGCAAGATTACTTGATACAAATGGCGAAAATAAAGGTGCGCAACTTCAAACCAATCAAGGACAATCAGTCAGAAAAATTTTCGGAAATTAAAAAGATGATTACAGTTGTAGATGTTACACAAGAGTATCTTGAATACGTTATTTGCAGGCTTAGAAAAGATGATGAACTGGAGATGATTTGTGAGTTTGGCGAAAATTATTTCACTCCGCTTATGAATATATGTTTAAGTCCGAATGTAAAAATAATGTTAGATAAAGACGGTTTCCCGATTGGTTTATTTGGAATCAGAGAAATTAGCAGTGGTTTAGGAATTGCCGAAGTTTGTTTATTAGTAACAGATGATTTCAAATTTCATCTAAAAGATTTTCTGATTCAAGCAAAAGAACAAATAAACAAATGGCGTAAAAAATATTACAGGATAGAAAATCTTGTGTATAAACACAACACAAAAGCTTTGAGATGGTTAAAAATCTTAGGATTTAGTCTGAAAGAATATGACGATAAACGAATGTATTTTAGTTTACAAGGATTAAGAAAATGAATATTGATAGAACAATTGACATCACAGAAAAAGAAGAAACACTTGTTTTAGAAAAATTTTCACAACTTAAAACCGAAAGACAAAAATATATTGCTCGTTGGAAAGATATTCAAAACTTTGTCGCTATTACTAATGAAGTTAATTCTGAATTTGAAGATAATGAAAACAAAAACAAACAAAAAGATGTTTTCATTAATGACCCAACGGGGTTTATTTGTACTAACCAAGCAGGCGACTATCTCGCAGGTATTTTATGGGGGCTTAATGCAATTACGCTTGAGCCTTCTGAATACTTAAAGCAAATCGCAAAAGGTGCTGATTTTTCAGAATTCTTCAAAAAAGCAACAAAAATTACACTGGACCAAATGAATTCTACTGATGCAGGGCTTAACTCAATTCTGAAATCTTATGCCTATGAACAATTTTCTTACGGTACATCAGGTATCGGAACTTTTAAGAACAAAGGTTTTGAAGAACAACAAACTGATTGTTGTTTAACTTATAAGCCTTATGGTGTTTATAATTCATGTATTGATGAAGGTGCAAACTCAAAAATAAATGTCATTTACACCGTTTATAATTGGACACTGAATAAAATTATTGAAGAATTTTGTTTAGTTGATGGTGAATTTAACGAGGAAAATTTTAAAGCTTTACCGGATGATTTTAGAAATGCCTATAGTGCAGGACGACTAAATACAAAATTTAAAATTGTTTACGGAATTATGCCAAACAATTTTTACCGTATGTCTAAACGTGGTAAAGCAGGTGCAAAGTTTAAAGGTTACTGGTTTATTGAATCATCTAAAACTATTTTCAAAATTGATTATTTTAAGGAAATGCCTGTTGCAGTATGCAGATTTATTCGTGCAAATAATCAAATTTATGGTGAATCATCAGGTAGTTTGGCAATATCTTCTATTAAGTTATTGAACCACCTTAAAGGTGACACTATCGACAACATAGAAAAAATAACGGACGCTCCGCTTGGTGTTGTTTCAGGCGCACTAGTTGCAGGAAATGTTATTAATCGTTCTGCCGGTTCTGTAACAGTATTTAACCCACAAGCAAGTAACAGTGGACAAAGTCCAATTTTCCCAATCTCACAAGCAGGGGATATTTCTGCGGTAGTTAATTTTCTGCTTCCTGAACTTAAAAAAGATATTACAAATATTTTTAAAATTGACCAATTACTGGATTTTAACACGGCAACTCAAATGACTGCAACAGAATCAAGTTACAGAATGTCTATTAGAGGAAAATCTATAAATGGTATTCTATCGCAACAAAAAGCCGAATGTATTGAACCGCTTGTATTTAGGTCTATTTCCATAATACAAGATTGCGGATTGTATGGTAAAGATTTAAACAAAATGCCTGAAATGACGGAAGAACAAATTGCAGAAAAACAAAGAGTGTTTGAAGCCAATGAGTTTATTCCGCAAGAAATCGTAAAGTGTATTGATGACGGAAAAAGATGGTATAACATAAAATTCAACGGCGAACTTGAAAGACTTTGTAACGCTGAAATCTATGAAGCTTTTGGAAGATTTTTACAATATTTGCAAGCTATTCTTCAAATTAAGCCTGAACTTGTAAACGCTCTGAATGATTATGACATCATCAGTTTAATTCAAGAAGTTTCAAATCTTGCGAATAACAAATTGATTAAATCTAAAACTCAATATAACGAGATAATCAAACAAATTCAGGAAGCACAACAAGCACAAGCGGAAGCACAACAACAATTAGCACAAGCCCAATACTTAGGACAAATAGCAAATGCCGATAAACAATCCGCAGACGCAGAAGAAAAAAGAAATGGAGTAAATCCGTATGAATTATAATTCAATAACTAATGCTGAATTTATGCAACAAGAATTTGCAAGACAAAAAGAACAGCAAGAAATTGAGGATAAAAAAATTAAACAATTTTTTATTGATGCTTGCGAAAAAGAAGGTTTTAAGCTCTTACTCCAAATGATTAAAGATTTATCGCTTTGGGACAAAGTTGAAGAAAATATAGATGTCGGAATCCTTCAATATCAACGTGGTAGACGTGATATGTGGCTTATCTTAAGAAATTATGTACCAAAAGATGTACTAGCACAAATTGAAATTTATAACAAATATAGAATGTAATCATAAAAGAAAGGAGAATTATGGAAGACGAAAATTTCCAAAATAGTTCAACAGAAGGTGGGAGTGATACCGGTGTAAATAATGATGGTGGCAATTTGCAAACCGAAACAGATTTTTCAGTGCCGGATGAATACAAAGACCGTGGTTGGGCTAGATGTTTTGAAGGTAAAACGGGTGAGGATTTAAAAGCTGAATTATTTAAAAGTTATGATAATTCACAAAGTTTAATCGGGAAAAAAGTAGAAGATTACCTTGCAACAACTGATTTGAAACAATTAAGCAATTATGAAGAAATCAAAAAGAATTTATCAAATCAGCTTGTGCCAGAGTTGCAAGTTCCAGAAAATGCAAGTGATTATGGATTAGGCGATGTAATTAAAGATGCATTGGGTGACGATATTAACTATGCACAAAATGGTATAGATAGTTTTCAAGATACTTTTAAAAACTTAGGTATTTCAAAGGAACAAGGACAAGGTGTTATGAAAGCCTATGTTGATTATCAGGTTCAAGAATTCCAAAAATATACTGATGCAGATGAGTTGGAAAACAACATAAACGCAATGTTTAAAGGGAACGCAGAGCAAAGAGGACAGTGCGAAACTCTGATAAAGGAATTTCTACCGCAAGAAGACCAAAAATTTATTCAAGACACAATGCCAAATGCTGTAGTAGAAATGTTCTACAAGGTCGCAAAAGGTTTGCTTGATAAGTACGATTACAAGGAAGGTTCTGCAAATTTGAATAATTCAAGTATGAAAATGACCGACGCTCAAAAGAACGCAGAATATGACAGAATTTCAAAAGAACTTGAAGAATTAAGTCATAGACCACACAAAGCCGAAGAAAAACAAGCTTTAGTTAATCAGTTACAAAAGATTTTTAGTTAAAAGGAGTAATAATGTTAGAAGTAAAAATTGAAGGAATTTATGAATCAGACGTTGGTTCAGGTCAGAAAAAATTTAAACCTTTTGAATACACTTACAAAACTGCAAGAATTAATCCAAAAGGTTTATTTACACACGCTTTAAGAAGACACGCACCTTATTTAATTCAAAAAGATAAAAAGAACTCAAATATATTATTTTCAAGAATTAAATCTTTGAACATCAGTAACATAAAAACTCTTGATGAAGAATGTTATTTGGAAGGAAAAAATATTGCAGAATTAAGTGACTGGGAAATCCAAGATTTAGCTTGTCTATATGATTTGTATGAAATTCCGCTACACGGAGTTTGTCCGTTACCGGAACTTAGAGAAAAAGCAATGCTAGCTTATTTGGAACACGTATTAAAAGTTCCAATGAAAACTACAAAAGAAAAAGATGCTTTAGACTTCTTTGAAAAAGACGAAGACGGAACATATAAATTTAAACCGGAAGGTTTAAACTTGCCAATCAAAATCTACGATAGTTTGATTGAGAAAAAACAAGGTGTCGTAAAGAAAAAAGATATTGGTTATTTTATCAAGCAGGCAGGTTTAAATGTTGCCAATGGAATTTTGAATATGACAGGAAATCCAACTGTTGATACCGTAGGTGAAGGAAGTTCTGACGAGGGCAAAAGCGGTAATGAATTCCCATCAGGCAATGACCTTTTGGGTGGGGAGTAGGAATAACCGAGAACGGCTCTGAAAACCACAAAATCTAAACAAAAACTTTCATTATAAATCCTGCGTAAGTGGGGCAATTTTTAAGGAAAGTAGCAGTAACACACAAAAAAAGAAAGGAAAACGCAAATGGCTAACACAATGGCAGATTTGACAAATGCCAACTTAGACCAAGCGAAATTGCTACTTTTTGAAAAAAACTTTTACAGAGTAGCAACTCAAAAGGATACTAAGTTGCTCAATACTCCTGCTATCAAACACATGGATATCAAGGGTATTTCTAACATGTCCAGAATGAAAGGTAACGACCTTATTGAAGTAACATCAGAAGGTCGCAATCCGGACAAAAAGTATGCGGATATTGATAACGATAACAGACGTTCTGTTGCAAGAAGATTTACAAGAACTTATCTTGTTGATTCTTATGACAAAGCCGTTCAGTTAATCACCGACCCGACATCCGATTTGTTCGAAAACTTGAAAGATGCAAAAAACAGAATGACTGATAAATGTATTTGTGATTCTGCAATTGCTTCCGTAACTATTGGTGCTCCTGACGTAGCAGGAACCGTTAAAACAGCTGCAGAAGATGGTGTTGAAACAATTGACGGTACCAGCAAATTTGATTATGCAACGGTTATTTCACCTGCAATTACAACATTTACTAACAATTATATTGATTGTTCAGCCGGTGTTACACTTGCTTTGTCAGGTGTTGAAAATCAATGCTTAAGAGATGATGACAAGTATATGAATGCTTTCTATTCTTCTCAACATACAGTTGATACAGGAAAAATTACAAACGCATCAGGTTTTAATGTTGTTACTTTCGCAGGTTCTGTAAATGGCGGTAAAACTATAAATAATCCTGTTTTACCTGAAAATACAGGCACACGTTCTAACTTATTACTAGCTCCTAATGCAATTGCTTTTGCAGTTGAAATTGGTAAGCTTGCTTGTGAACCTTCTCCTACAAAAGTAAATTCTTGGGAAATTACTATTGATATGTGGGTTAAGGCGGTTAGAACAGAAGGTGCAAGAGTTATTATCTTGAAATCTACAATCTAACGGATATAGAAAAAAGAGGAATATTGGAAAACCGTATTCCTCTTTTTTATGAAAATTAAGAGTGAGTATAATTATGATTGAATCAGATGTTAATATATGTAATTTGGCACTAGACCATCTTAATCAACAAAGTATTACATCATTAGATGAAAATACAAAAGCTTCTAAAAAGTGCAAGCAATGGTATGATTTGACAAGAAAATCTTTGTTGATGAATCTTAATGCAAGCTTTTCTATTGCTCGTGCAGTATTACCGGAAATAAAAGATTTTGTTCCGATTTACGGTTATGAAAAAGCCTTTGCCATTCCTAAAGATTGTTTGCAGATTTTAAATCTCGGAAGTCCTTTAGATGATGAACTTTATCAAATCGAAGAGAATTATTTTTATTGTGATAAAAAAGTCGAAAATGTAAAAATCCGATATATAAAAGATGTTAAAGATGTAACAAAATTTGATGCGGAATTTATTGAACTGTTAGCTCTTGCGTTAGCTGAAGCAATATGTGTACCTCTTACAGAAGATTTAGAAAAAAGAAATATGTTGCGTCAACTTAAAAAAGAAAAATATATTGAATGTTCTACGAAGTATGGCAGAGATAACAGGATTACTGTTATTAATAAACCACGTTACAGGGAAGCAAAAGTTTTCCCTGAAATATTAAATAGTAATTATCAGTTGAGGTAATTTAATAATGAGAACTTCTTTACCGTTTAATAATTTTTCGTCAGGGCAAATTGATAGAGCTTTAAAAGGTCGCGTTGATATTCCATTGTATCAACACGGACATGAAATCTCTGAAAACTTTTGCGAAACAATAAAAGGAGATGTTTTTTATAGAACCGGGTTTAAATTTATTAGTGAGATTGGTGACGCTTCACTTTATGAATTTAAGTTTAATCAAGAGCAATCATATCTTCTTGTTTTCCGAATTAAATATATTGAGTTTTGGTCATATAATATTGATGGCGAATTTGTACAAGTTTTAAATGACGATGGGACACCGCTTCAAGTTACGCACCCTTATGGTACAGAAGTTAAAAATCTTTGCATGGCGCAAAATTGTGATGTTATGTATATAACACACTTGTACGGCAATTATCCTGAAATGCAGTTAAAAAGGAAAGCGTCTAACAAATTTGTTTTAGAAGAAACAAAATTTACAAACACCGGAACTGCAAGCCTATCAAACAACCCTAATACAAATCACGGTTGCCCTTGCACTTGTTCGTTTTATGAAAACAGGCTTGACAGGTGTTCTTCATCAAAATACTATACTTATCTTTATGGTTCAAAAGGTGCAGATTACAATAATATTACTGTTGGTACAAACACAAATGACGGTTTTCAATTTGACCTTGCGGAATCCAACTCAAAAGCTTTGTGGTTGATTTCAGGAGCAAACAGTTTGCTTGTCGGAACAGCTGAGGGTGTATTAACAGTAAACGGCGGTAGTGTTACAACAGCAATCACTCCGGAAGATATATCTGCAAAACTTTCTTGTCGTGATGGTTGCGGAGCTGTTCAACCTGTAAGAAAAGATAATTTTGTGTTCTATGTTTCTGCAAATGGCAGAAAATTGTTCATGTTTGAATATGATGTTTTGTTAGAACAATTCAAGGCAACAAATCTTTCCAAAGGTAATTATGAAATTACAAAAGGTGGAATTACAAAAATTGTTTATAAAAACGACCAATTCGATTTTATGTATGCAGTTTGTAATGGAAACCTTTTACAAATTTGTTTTTCAAATGATGAATCAGTTAATGCTTGGTCAGTTCTAAAAACAAAAGGAAAAATTCAAGATATATGTGCCGTAACACGCCCTGACGGTAATCAAGATTTGTTTGCAAAAATCAGACGTGAAATAAACGGTATAACAAGATACTATCTTGAATTATTAACCGACATTGTTGAATTCCCACGTTTTGAAGATTTTGTATCAGAAATTCCTGATAATGTAGATGATGTTGAACTTCTTAATTTAAAAAAGAATGATGAATATGCTTTTAATAGAGCGGTAGCAGAAACTCTAAGAAAATGTAATCATTTAGATTGTTCAGCTGAATATTCAGGATTACAAAAAAATACAATTATATATGATGCGGAAAAAGGTTCAATTATAGCTGAAAATGACATTTTTAGGGATGAAGATATTGGAAGACGTATTTGGTTTAAATCTATAACCGGTAGAGAATACGGGATTTTTGATATTACAAAATTTGTTTCAGCAAAAGAAGTTGGTGTGCAAAAGTTGCTTGAACCTTCAAGCAATTCAGCTTCTGAATGGTATTTATCTGCAACTACTTTTTCGGGTTTAGAACACTTAGAAGGTGAAACTGTTGCGGTCGTCGGTAACGGCGGTTACATCGGGGATTTTAAAGTTAAAGATGGCTGTGTTGATATTGCTTCTGCAAACACTAACAAAGTTGGTTCTGCTGTTATCGGTTTAAGATACAAAGGGGTTTTAAAAAGTCCTAACCTTGGTATGGCACTTCAAACAAATCAAACTTACACAAGTATGAAAAATATATATTCAATAATTTTGAAATTAAGTTTTTCTGCGGGCGGTAAAGTCGGAGATAGTTTGTATAATTTAGAAACCGTACAAGATTTTAACCCCGAAGGTTTATTTGATACTCCACCACTTCCTATGGATAGTGACAAAGAAATTTTGTGTAATGGTAAGTCAGAAAAAGAAAAACATTACTTTGTCGTTCAAGATGAACCGTTACCGTTTACAATCGCAATGATTGTACCAAAGTATACACACATTGTTAGAGATTAGGAAAGGGAAAAAATATGTGGTTAGCTATAGCTTCTGCGATTGCTTCATTAGTAGGCAATACTGTTTCAACTTACCAAAATATAAAAGAAAACAAAAAACAGGCTAAAGAAATTGCACAGCAATATCAGGAAAAAGCGGACGCCAGAGCAAGAGAAGCAAAAGCTTTGATGTCGCAACAAAAAACATCTTTCTTAAAAGGTGGCGTTTATTTTGATACAGGTTCTGCAAATGAAGTAATCAATGAAACTTATGATACATACCAAAAAGATTTGCAAGCAATGAATCTTGATTCAACAATTGCACAAAACCGTTTAATCAGAAGCGGAAAAACCGCTTTTTGGAACTATTTGGCAAACCCATTGGGAAGCAGTGGAACAAGCGCGCTGGGTAGTGTTTTTCAACAAAAAGGTGCAATAGGTAAATAATAAGGATTAACAAAATGGCACATATTGGAAGAGGAAATCAAAGAGAATATTTTTCTAATCAACTTTCCGGTAATGAAATTTCAGAAGGAATTAAACAGGTTGGTGAAACGTTTGCAAATACTTTTAACGGTGCACAAGACATTGTTAATAAAGCAAATGAAGCAAAGTTAGCAAATAATCAAGTTGATTTATCAACAGAATTCTTTAAAAAGAATACTGAAATTAATACAAAGTATCAGGGCGACCCGACAAATCCCGAAAGAGAAAAAGAATTATCAGAAGCTTTTGATGATTTAGCGAACAAATATGAAATCAATCCTCTTTGTAAAGCGCAATGGTCACAAATTAAAAATAATGTTTACAACAACTTTAAACAATACAATGTTCAGTGGCAAATAAAACAACAACAAACAAATGCTACAAATGATTTAAAAAACGGTTATGAAAATTTAATAAATCAAGTTTCTATGCTCGGTTTGAACGGTGCAGGAATTGATGAAGTTAGATTAGTTTATAAAAACGGTATTCAAGGTTTGAGCAATGGAACTAGTGCCGTTCTTGGCCCAGAAAAAGTTAAACAAGCTTTGAAAGGTGTAGACCATGATTGTGTGACAACTTATATTAGCTCTTTAGCTATGAATAATCCGCTTGAAGCTCAAAGGCAAATGAAAGATAATGGTGTTTTGAATGATATCGGGCAAGCTGAAACAATTGATAAATTAAATCAATATATTACAAAATCTTTGATGAATCAAAATAAACAAGTTGCAGTTCAAGAAATCGGTAACACTTTAAGAAATATGAACAGCAATGATGCTAAAAATATTCTTGAAGGCAGAGCAAGTCTGAATCAGGTTACTAAGTTTATTGAACAAAATAAAAAATTACCGGAAGGTAGCAAAGATTTAATTCTAGATATTTACGGTATAAAATCAAAAACTGAATATTACTATGATAGAGATAAAAAGAAAATTACTAAAGAACCTTTTGGGGGAACGAAAGGGCGCAGTTCAAAAGTTCCTGTTGCCAAGATGAGTGCGTTAGAAAAACAACTTTGCGGTGAAAGTTTGGAAGCTGAATTGCATGATTTGATATGTTTTTCTACTGAAAATCTAAATTCGCCAGAAATGAATGTAAAGAACATCAAAAAGAATGGAACGCAAAAAGATGCTTCGTCTTTTTCAGTTGGTTATATGAAACGTATTGCATCTATGCAAGGTGCAATTGATTCTGCATATAGAGCCGGAGTAATTGATAAAACACAGAGAAATAATTACACAGACAGATACATTGCTCCTGTTACAGATTATCTTGAATCTAATCTTAAGCAATTGGATGAAGGGACTTGGAAAGGAATTGGAACAAAGCTCGGCTATGACAAAATTGCAAAACGTTTTAATACAGAAGGTTTAACAGGCGAAAGCTTAAAAACTATGCAAAGGCAAAAACTTTTTGCACAAAATTATTACCTTGATGAATTAAACAAAGTAGTATCTAAAACTCCAAATCTGAAAAGTATTTATGATATTGAATCGTTGCCATCAAGACAGCAACAAGAAATATATAAAGTCGCAAGTGATAATGCTCTTAAACGTGCTAAAAGATGGACTGATAAACCTGAATATTTTTTTGCAAAAGAATACCCGACAATTTATTCACAACCTTATGCGTTTTTCAATAAGCAAGACGCATTAGCAGTTACAAGGACTGTTGCGGAAGCAACATATAAAAGAGCCTTTGAAGACGCAGACGGAAAATCCACACTTGATTTACAAGATTTCGCAAAAAATAAAATGATTACTGAAATCAATAATCAAGCAAAAAGAAACAGATTAAAAGCAAGCAATACTCTTGATTTGAAAGACACGGAAATGTACATCTCAAACCCTGCACCGAAAAATATAAATGAATTTTATAAGAGGGTAAAAGCATTAGGTGTTACTCCAGAACAATTTATGAAGGACGCAAGGGCAAGAGGTTTCTTAGACGTTATGAAACCTGCAACTGTTAAGCAGGCTTTAATTAATGCTCATAATACAGTAATTGGAAATAACAACTCTATGGCAGGTTATTATTACGCACTGCAACAAGCAGAACACGCAAAAGCATTGCAGGAAGCTAAAAAGAGAAAATAAAGGAAAATGAAATGGCATTATTTCAAGATGAAGAAATAACACAAGAAGAATTTAATAATCAACATTCAGAAAAAAAGGAACCTGATATTTTTTCAAATTTAGGTTATGACGACATTATAAAAGAACGTCAGACAGTAAGACAAAAAAGAATTGATGAAGAAAGCAATTGGGTGAATAATATTGTTTCACCTGATAAAATCAACGAGTGGAAAAAACAAGGCTCAATGACCGCACTTCAAGTTTGGCATAAGAAAAATAAAAATGAACTTATGCCTTATATGGGAACGTGGGCGCAAGGTAGCAAAAGTTTTAATATAAAAAACATTTCAGATAAGCTTCAAACAGGGCAAGTTGTAACTCCAGAAGAAAGAAAACAATTTGAAGATTTTGTATTAGATTTAGCCGAAATACAAACACGTGGTTACTCATTCGGCGGTGGTGCTATGAATATCGGATTAGAAACAATTCCATTCATGGCAGAATTTGCACTGGGGTTATTAACAACAGGCGGAACATCTTCCTTTGGTGCTACAACATCTAGATTAAGTACTGAATTTGTTAAAAAAGGGTTAGCAAAACAAATTGGTGAAGGTATCGCAAAAACAGCATATAATGCAACAATCAATCCAAAAACTTTAGCTTTTACAGCAACAAGATTACCGCAACAGGTAAGAGCAAGAATGGGTGATATTATGCTTTCAGATTCGCTTGCGATTTCTCCTGAAGGACAAGCTATTTTAAAAGAAAGTGAAACAACTCCTGCTACCGCATTTCTTAAAGCTCTTGCACTCACAAATATTGAAGTAGGGTCTGAAATGAGCGGTGAAATTCTTGTAAGACCATTTATGCAAGCAGGTGCAAAACTGGGTAAAGTAATAGCACAACCTGTTTTAAAAATGTTACCAAAAGGTTTTGCAGATGAGTTCGTAAAGTTAGCAGAAAATGTTACAAAGTTGCCGTTTGCAAAAGCCGTTGATACTTTGGGTTGGAATGGTATTTTAGAAGAAATGGGTGAAGAACGAGTAGGCGACCTTTTACAATTTGCTTTTAATTTGGATGGTGAGGATGGTTGGTCCTTTGAACAATTATTAGATGCTATGTTTCCATCACTTGAACAGTTAGGGCAAGAAGCTCTTTCTTTTGGTATTGCCGGTATGGGTCTGAATTCGGTACACAATACTTTGCGTGCAATTCCTAAAATTGGTGATAAATACACAAAAGATGGTTTTCTTTTGGATGCAGGAATTTTTAGAATACAAGGATATGATTCATATTTAGATAAAAAAGTAAGAGAAACTTTGAAAGAAAAAGGTAAGAAAGATGATGAAATAGACAATGCTCTTCACTTTTCAAGTCGTGATGATAAAGTCCAATTCTTGAAAGATGCTAAAACCGAATTTGATACGAAGAAAGAATTTGACACAAAAGAGTTTGAAAAAGATTTACAAGCGGAAGAAATTAAAGATAAAACATATCAGAAATTTTTGCAAGGTGGAGTAAGTCAAGATGTAGCGTTTGCTAATGCTACATTGTTTAAGCAATTCTTTAGAAAATTTGGCGCAGATAATAAAAAAGCATTTGATGATTGGTATAATAAATTTGATGTGCAATACAATGCGCCTGCAGAGCAAGGTGTTGCACAATATCAGAGTGCAATGAAAAAGAGTGAGTTTAATTCTTTCGATGATTTTTATAATGATGTTTTAGCAAATAAGCAAGCAAAAGAGAAAAAACAATTTAATTATTTATCAAAAGAAGGGTTAAATATAAGAATACCGCACGACACTGTTAATCACGAACAAAAGAAACACAAGCTTACATCTGATGAGTGGAACACGCTTTTGGAAAATATTGATAATATATCCAGTGCTGATATAAGTAAGCAAAAATCAAGTTATGACGGCAAGTCTATTTTATTGAAAATAAAAGCAGATAACAAAGTCTATGGGGTTGTTTTAGAAACTTTCAAGAAAAATAACCCTTTGATTTCTACTGCATTTATTGATACTGAAAAAAATATTGATAACTGGATAAAAAATGAGGGTGTTTCAAGCGGTACTAAGACCTCTTTCTTGAACATTACCCTCAATAATATTATAAAAGATGTTCAGCCAAATTTCAAGACTAAGGTGATTGGAAATACTTATTTTCAGTCAGAAAATGATGAAGTTGTTAATTCTGAGAATGTTGTTGATTTGACAAATGAGTTTGAAAAAACTCCAACTATTGATGAAGTGAAAAATTACATCAATGAAATTATTGAAAATGGGACAAAGTTTGCAACATTATCGCCAAATTGGTTTGTAGATATTAAAGGTGGGAAAAGAACTACTAAAAAAATTCTTAATGCCGGAAATTATAAAAAATTAAATATTTCTCAAAAGAACAGGCATAATAAATACATTATGTCTTTAGAAAAATTACTTGCAAATGCAGAATATACCGGCGAAAAAGATAATACAAAAAAAGATAAAAAGCCTAATGTAGAAAAATATCATTATTTTAAAACTGATGTAAAAATTGGAAACAAAACATATCAGTTGATTTTTGATACGGAAGAATATAAAAATGACAATAAAAAATCAACTTCGGTCAGATACGCTAAACGTAACTTAAATAAAACCGAAGTTGATACTAATAGTATAAACGATAATGCTAATGAATTCAAGAGTGATACAGAAGAATATAAAAATCAGCTTCCGCTGGGATACGCTAAACGTAACTTAAATGGAGCGAAAGCTGATATTAATAGTATAAGTGATAATGCTGAAAATATCAACCCTAAAACGGTACATTTATATAATATTAAGGAAATAAAAAGTCCGAAAACTTTTTATCAAGAAGAAAATACTGATGAAGAAAAAATGATTGCAGGTTTTTCTTATTCAGAAGTAATGGAAAAATTAACTGATATTTATGAAAAGTTATCAAGCGAGGATTTAAGTAAAAATGATGAAGAAACTTTAATTACACAAAAACATATTTTAGAAGATGCTTTTGAGATTTCTGAACATCCTGAAAAATTCAGCAATGATGAGAAACGAACTGAAACAATGCTTAATGCTTATTACATTATGAATAATCAAGAAATCCCTAAAGATTACATTGAAGCAGAAGCAATTTCAAAGAGAACATTTGATGATTTAAAAGAAATAAGAGATAGAAAAAAAGAAGAAGCAGAAGCAAAATATTACGGTTATTTTATCGAAGGTCAAAATAAAAATATCATAACTATTATGGCTAATCATAATAGTTCTACTGCTTTGCACGAACTCGGTCACTTATTCTTGAATGGCTTAAATGAGTTGGCTAAAGCAAATGATGAAGCACAAAAGCAACTTGACGCAGTTAATAAGTGGTTGGGATTTAGTGGTGAATATACAGTCGCACAACAAGAAAAATTTGCAAGAAGTTTTGAAGCGTATTTATACAAAGGTAAAGCTCCTAACAACAATTTAAGACAAGTATTTGAAAATTTTAAAGAATGGTTAAAATCTGTTTATCATCAAATATCAGACTTGACCAATAAAGGTGCTGATATATCAGACGAAGTTCAAGAAATGTTTGATAATATGTTTTCCGGAGATGAATACTATCAAGAAAGAAAACAAGCAAACGAATTGCTTAAAAAAGTTAAAAACATTTCAAGAAGAACAAAATTGGAAAAAATTCCGGAAAGAGATAATAAAACTTTATCTGAAACACAACAAAGATGTAAGCAAGTTTCTTATGAGATTTTATCAGTTGCAACAGGTAAAGATATTAATTATCTCAAAAGAATTTTTGAAACAAGCTCTAACAAAAACGGTTATGCAAGAAGACGTGAAGTAGTAGAAGAGTTGCTAGAAAATGCAGAGGATAGAATTACATCCAGTGGCGGTATGCGTGAAAATTGGAAAGAGTTTTATAACGATACTGGTGTAAGTTATGAGAATGACGAAATAGACGGTGATTTTAAGTTAGCAGAAAAAGCTCTTGATGTAGTTATCAATAAGGCTTATTTTGACCCTGAATTAAAAATAGAAAATCGTTTACAGGACGAAGCAGAGTTTTATGAAAAAGCTATTAATGATGCAGAAAGAGAATACAAAGCTTTAATCAAAAGCTTTAAGAATGAAAATAGAAATGTTGCTTTATCTGCAATGTATGAATGGTTAGATAAATTGCCGGATGGTATTAAAGAAGATTATGAAAATAAATTTGTTTTTGATTCCGGAATTATCGAACGTAACGAAAATGTTGATAAGTTTGATAAAGTAAAAAGACAAATTTTATCAAAAGCAATGGAA
The DNA here is from genome assembly GCA_900553895.1 of uncultured bacterium. Classification (GTDB taxonomy): domain Bacteria; phylum Cyanobacteriota; class Vampirovibrionia; order Gastranaerophilales; family Gastranaerophilaceae; genus CAG-196. The sequence goes on from USFB01000005.1 coordinate 30,806, forward strand.
TTACAAAATGATACGAGATTAGATAAAAACGAATCATATAAAAATTTGGTTGTTGAAATTATGAAGAATTTGAACTTTTTGCAACCTTCAGATAAAGCAAAATTGACAACAAATATTCTTGATGTACCTTCTACAAGTTTCTTGATGTCTTCTATAGATAATATTTTGGATATTGCAAAAACAATGGAAGATGTTAATTTCAGAAGAAATCTTGAACGAGAAATTCACAAAGAATTACAACAAACAAAGAATGTTAAAAAGAATGGTCGTACTGTTGGAAAATATGACTATAAATCAAATAAATTATTTGAAGAATTAAGAAGATTAGACCGATTAAGCCCTGAACAAGCTCAAGAAGAACGTCTTGAGAATAAACGATTTGCAGACAAAGAAGAAAAAGGAATGTCAGCAAAAGAACGTTTGATAAACAAATTTTTGTCTTATAAAGCAGGTGGTAGAACATTTGCAAATACGGACTTAATGAAAGAGCTTTATGACGGAATTCTAAAAATTAAGCTTGCAGGGAAAACTGCTAAATCTGAATTAGATTTAATGGAAAAACTCGATGAAACAAAAGACATTGAGGAATTAATTAATATAGTTCAGAATAAGAAGAACGCAAATTTTGCTGTAAAATCTTACATTAATGGAATCGCAAACCTTGAATCAACATTAAATGCAATTTTTAATAAAGATATTCAAGAAAGATATGGAGCAGAAGTTCTCTACGCGGAAACGCAATCTCAAGCTTGGCAACATGAACAAAAGCAGAAATTCGAAAAAGAAGTTGCGAAGATTTATAATTTACCGCAATGGTGTTGGGATAAAAAGATTTTAGACCATTTGAGCAAAAAGCATAAGTTTATAGAATTCCGAAGAAAGTATAACGAAAAAGGCGAAATAATAAAAACTCGGGAAGTTGAAAGAGAGCTTACCGAGATGGATATTATTCAAGCTTACATTTGGTCCAAAAACGAAATATTGGAGAAACGTTTAAAAAATCAGTTTGGCGAAGATACTTTGTATAGTATGTTTGAACTTTTATCTAATGAAGATAAAATGCTTGCTAACCTTATGATGAATACGGCACAATCTTTTTATCCACTTGTAAATAAGGCATTTATTAACAAGTATGGTTTAGATTTGCCAAAAGTTTCCTGCTACTTCCCTTCAACTCCGGAACGTGGTTCAGAAGTTGATTTATACAATGATTATTCCAGTAAATCCTTGGGAAATGGTTTTACAAAGTCAAGAGCACAATCAGAGATTTTGCCAATGGATTTCCATAATCCCGTTACAACTTTGTATAGCCATATTGATGGTGTTGCAAAATTTGCCTTTATGTCAGACATCCTTGATAAAGTAAATTTAAGGTTCAAAGATGCTGATTTAAAAAGAGTAATTGTTAATAAGTATGGTGAAGACGCATACAGGACACTTGAACAAATTCTGATGAATGTTACCTACAAAAAAGAAGCTACCGTATTTAGCGGTATGAATAAAGTTATGGATAACATGATTGGAAATTGGATACAAGCAAACGTTGCAGTAAAACCGATTGTTGGTTTGAAACAATTGCTTTCAGCTAACAACTATGCGGTTGATATGCCGTATATGACGTGGCAAGCCGGATTTTTAAAAGCACTCGCAAATCCAAAAGAAACAATTGACTACATGATGAAAATTCCATATCTGAAAGCGAGATATGAAGGTGCTTTAACAAATGAATTTTTGAAACAAACTATTGAAAATTCCGCTTTTGCAACTTCTAAAAAGCTTAAGGACCTATGCGGAACATTTATCAAGATGGGAGATATTGGTGCAATTATTTTTGGTGGCAAACCTTACATTGATTATTTGATAAAAGAAGAAGGATTGAGCGAAGCGGAAGGCATCAAAAAGTTTGTTATTTCTACAAACCGTTCTCAACAATCAAGTGCGGTTTCTTCTTTGTCTAATTTACAAGTGAATATGACAAGAAGTCCGTTTGGGAAATTGCTTATTGCTTATAAAAACTCGCCGTTACAATATATGAGGATGTGCGCTGATGCGTTAATTTCTGCGACAAACGGTGATATGACAAAAGGGCAATGTGCAAAGATGTTATTTCAATTTGCTTATTTACAACCGTTTCTTTATGCCGTTGCAACATCAGGCTCTATCTTGAGAATGTTATTTACCGGTGATGATGACGATTTGATGAAAGATTTATCTATCAGTATTTTTAACTTGAATTCAAGCGCATTGCCACTTGTGGGTGATATATACAGATTTGCTCTTGATAAGCTTGTTTATAAAGAAAAAAGTATGGTTCAGACAACTCCACTTTTAGGAGATATCCAAAAAGAAATTGCAAAAATTTCTAAAGAGGATGTAACCATTACGGATTACTTAAGTACATTGGCTTATCTTACTCTACAAATTGGTGTCGGATATAACACAAAAGCTATTGGAAGTATGGCTTCAGGCATTGGCGATATTGTAACCGGTGAAGTCGGACAAGGTGCTTTGAAATTGTACGGCTATACAGATTATCGGGCAAAACATATTGTAGGGAATGAAAAGAAAAAGAAAAAATCATAGACAAACATTGAAAATTATAATATGATAAAATCGCAGATATTTTCTGCTGTGGGTAAATATCCTACAACTTACTACCCTCCAACACACGAATAGTGAAGAAAATGGTTGGAAAGGAGGTAAGCCATGAAGTTATTATTGGAAACAATAATAAAAGCCCTAGTTATACTAGAGCTTTTAGCTAAATTAATTTTAGCACTTCTAACATTGTAGGTGTGAAGTAGAACTCTAAGAAACTAGCCCTTTCTTAGGGTTCTCCCTACATGCTTATTATTTATTATTTTCCTGTGTTTGTCAAGTCATGCTAATAAATTTAAAGGAGTGATAAATGACAAACAAACAAGATTACGCACCGATCACTTATGCTTGCAACGGTGCAACTGTTGATTTTCCATTTTCATGGAAAATTTTAGAAAAAGAATCTGTTGTTGTAACTTTAATTGGTAAAGGGCTAGAAACAATACTGGCATTGGGTGAAGATTATAATATTGATTTCGATGAAGTAGGCGGTAATGTAAAAACAAAAACAACTTACGCACTCGGAAACAGTATTATAATTGCTCGTAAAGCATCAACGTATCAAGATAAAAGTTTTTCTACTTCCGGAGGGTTCCAAGCTTCCGAAATTGAAAAAGCTTTTGATAACGTTTCAATTAATTTACAAGATATGGATTATAATATTGAGAATTTTAAAGAAACTTTTTCTAATAAAATTAATACAAAAATAGAAGTTTATAGGGATGATGTTGAAAACCAAATTGAATCCAACAAACAAGAATTTCTCGGTATTCAATCTGATTTTGAAGACAAAGTAAATACAAAAATTCAACAAGTTTCAGATGCAGCTGAGAAGATTAATGAATTAGAAGAAGCTGTTAATACTGCTGTTAATGCTGCAAACACAGCTACTTCTAAAGCTGACAGCGCGTCTGCAGAAGCCAATAAAGCTACAGAACAAGCAAGTTTAGCTACCAAAAAGGCTCATGAAATAACAGATATTGCAGAAAAATCATTAGCTAATATTGAGTCTAAAACACAAGAAGAAATTAATAAAATCAAACAAACTGGCTTCTATATGCAAAATGATAAACTCTATTATATTAATTCTAATGGTGAAACAAAAGAGTTTAAAGCCGGTGGCGGTCTTGAGCTTTGTGACATCGGCACAGCTTTATTTGTTGATGAGACTAAAGGTCTAAGACGTAGATTGAACGGCTCTATACTTGATATAAATGCTAATACACAAGCTTTCCTAACTAGATTATTAGAAATCAAAACTACTAATCCTGATTATTTTACAAATGAAGAAACTTGGCAGAGCGAAGCTACATTAAATGTTGATGGTTGCGTTTATAAATTTGTTTTGAATTATGATAGCACTGGCACAAATGTGACAAGCGTAAGGTTGCCTAAATACCCTGATTATGTGGAAGTTAGTGCAGGCAGTAGCATAACAACAGCACCTGTATCAGGATTCGTACAATCAAAAGTTGCTTCTGGAATTGTCCTACTTCCTAATGCTAATTTAAATCCAAATTGGGATGGTAACTATGCATTAACTTCTAATGGAAAATATCAGCACTGCAATTTGTTCGCTCAAGATGGTTCTGGTAATGTGTCTGTTCGTGGAATTGGTAATGGCTCTGTTTATTATGTTGACGCTCAAGCCGACCTTTCAAGCTTAAAATTAAAAAACACTAAACTTAAACTTTACTACTACATTCAGGTTGCAACAGGTTCTGAAACAGAAAATAATATTGTAAATGATATTGAACTAAATAATCCATACGTGTTATTCAAAAGCGAATATTCTGAAACTCCACTATATAACATTAGTTGGTTAAAATCAGAAGGGGAATATTATCCAAAATCTAGGTGCATTAAAGCTTATGAAGCTCTTGTAGTCGAAAACAACACGGATATCGCTGTTGGTACAACGGTAGATTTACCTAGTGGTACTAAGTATACTAAGCGTGGGTTAAGTGTCAAACTATCAACTGACGAGAGTGCCACAGATTTTGATTTCAGAATTAATACTACGGATGAAAAATTCAGACTGCCATTAAAGAATGGTATGGAAGGTGTGTTTGCTAGTAGAGGTAAAGGTAATGGTCTTGCTTTGGGTTTAACTAATGGTGCAGTGCTTGCAGGGCTGGCAAGTAATTCTACATCAGGCACTATCATAAGTCATAGCGCATACGGAGCAAACATTTCAGCAACTGAAAAAACTGATGGTGTAGTGGGTACATTTGGCGTTTCTACCGACCCAACCAAATCAGGTATAGTAGTAGATACTACAGTGCCTGAAGGTTGGAATTTATATTACTACGTAGGCGAAACCGTACAGAATTCTAACCTTATTGACGCTGGTCGGATTGGGGAAGAGTTGGGGAATAAAACCAACGCCAAGCAGGCGGCTAGTGCTAGTGTTCCTAATTATGAGAAAGCTTATTTATATCAAGCAACTATCAATACGATATTTACAGCTCCCTGTGATGGGATTCTTATGGGTTGTATCAGCACAGGAAGAAACACTGGAAACTCTTTTATCGATATTTATAATACCGATGGGCAGATTATAAATACAATTCCGTACGGATATTCAGGGAGTGACGTTAATCAATATGCGGTGAATATTAAATTGCTTAAAGATTATTCGGCAAAAGCTACTTGTAGCACAGGTGGAGATATTTATTATGAAACAACAGACCATACATTGGTTGCAGGTAAACTTCAATTTATACCGTTGAAAGGAGCGAATTAATGATTTATTTTGATACTGAAAGACAAGCTTATACCCAAAAAGAAACTATTGTTAAATTTAACAAAATTTACTTAACTGAATGTACTGACGATGTTTACCGGGAACTTCAAGATGGCAAAAAAATATGGAATGATAATAACGAAATTATTGTTAATCCTAATTATGAAGCTATCCAAAAAGAAAAAGAACGTGAACGTCTTAACAACCTTTCTATGACAAGAGGTGATGTATTTGAAGCTCTTATTTTGGCTAAAGGCTTAGGCAAGGCTCAAATACGTGCAATGATAGAACAAGCTGAACTTGATACTGTAACTAAAGCTTTGTACCTCAATAGATTTGATGAGGCGTTAGAATTTTACAGAGGATATCCGATTTTCGATATGCTTGGTGAAGCTCTAGGAATTAGAGGGGCTATGTTGGATAGTTTTTTTGACACAAAAGACTATCACTATCTAACTACTTGCAAGCTCACAATAAATGCAACGCCTGCAGAAGCTACAGTAACAGGGGACGGAAGTTATCCTTACGGTGATGTAGCTCATTACAAGATAGAGTGTGGTAGTTATGTGACTCAAGAAGGCGATATTGAGATGGTGAAAAATGAAGTTTTAGAGGTAGTTTTGGATGAAGATACAGGCGATAACAATACTTCAGGAAAGGTAATATAAAGTATTAATCATGAGTAAAGAATATTTTTTAAGAAAAGCTAAGAGCATTATTTTAAGGATAGATGATTTTAGGGAAGAGAAGTTAGAAGATTTTATTGCAAATGAGATTTTGGGAAAAATTGACGAGTGCAAGAAGATTGACGAGCTTGAAAAGCAAGCGATTTTGGTTGGGATAAAGTCGGCAAATATGTATCTTGTAACATACGGAGTGCCAACACTTCCGGATGAAGTTGAAGAACAAATTGCTAATTTGAGTGTAAAAGCTTTAGGCAAAGGTAACAGGCTTTTACAAAAACAACTAAAGAAAAAATCTAAAAGGTACAGAGCAAGAAAGGAAAGTTTGAATGATTGATTTTGAAACTCTTGATAAAAAGAAAACATACATAGGTTTGGAGTATGGAACAAGTTTTATTGCAAATCAGATAAGGAAGTTTTCTAAGTGTTACGCACCAAATTCCAAAGATATTCCCACGCATATTTTTGTCTTGCGTTACCGTTACGGCTCTTGGTGGGTGTATGAAGCGCACGCCAAAGGCTATACAGATTTAGGAGTTCCAAAAGGTGTCAGACGTTACAAAGTAGATATCTGGCAACAAATCGAAAAAGGCACACAAAAGAATTTTAAAGCGTTTGAACAAAATGTAAACCGTAAAAAGCTGGAAGAATATATCGGTTTACCTTACGGAATGGGCGATATCAAGAATTTGTTACACGCTTCTATTCATAAAAATAATGGTGAGCAGAAAGATGGCAAAGGGTTTATTTGCTCTGAATACGTTGCTCATTGTTATTCAAAAATCTGCAAATATTACAATCTACCTGAATATTGCATAACTCCGGCACATTTTCAAAACTACTTTGATATAAAAGGGATAAAGGAAGTTGGTGCTGAATGAAATGGGAATTGGTTATTGCCGGTTTAGCTTTGTTTATTACAGTTGTTGTAAATATTGCAACCATTGCTTATTTTGCCGGAATTCTGAAAGCAAATCAAGAAAATCAAAAAATAGCAATGCATAATTTGAAAGACGATTTTAAAGAGAATCTGAAAAATCTGAAAGAAAATTTTGAAAAAACTTTAGAAAATTTAACCAACGATTTCAAAGGACATTTTGTCCTGTTAGAAAAGAAACAGGATAAATATAACGGCGTCATTGAAAAAACGTACAAAAACGAGCGTGATATTTCTGTTCTCAAGGAACAGGTGAAAGTTGAAAATCATAGAATTGAAGATTTGGAAAGGTTGAGTTAGATGGCAGAAAAACTGTATTTTGATTTTGTAAATGATATGTTCAATTCTTCGACTGCAAAGGCTCGTGGAATTGATAACACGACAAGTAATCCGCAGATATTAACAAATTTATTAAATCTCATTTGGTATTTGCTTAATCCGCTTAGAGTGTTGCTGGGTGTTCCTATAATAGTTGTTTGTGCGTATCGATGTCATGCGTTAAATGTAATTTTTAACGGAGCTTCTACTGGACATCCGCAAGGTTATTGTGCGGATATTATGGTAAAAGGTTTGACTCAAGAAAAATTATTCAACAAAATTGTTGAGTTGGTTCGAGCAAAAAAGATTGTTGAATTTGACCAGATTATTTGGGAACAAGATTCCAATTGCGTGCATTTGGGATATAGACATGGAAATAATAGGAAACAGGTGTTGATTAGGTATAAGGACAAAAACGGAAATTTGGTTTATAAAAATTTTTAGTTTCTTTTTTTTTCTCTCGTGAAGGCTCCTGCCGTTTGGTAGGAGTTTTTTTTATTGTATAAAAATCTTTATTATATTATTTTGAGAAAATTTATAATAAGGATTTTTTTTGTTATAATCATATTAATGTTATTATTTAAAAGTATATAAAAATAATTAAAGAGTAATAAAAGTTTTTTCTTTTATTACTCTTTTTTACCGAAGAGTGTCGCGAAAGTGTCGCAAGTGATAACAACTAAAATTAAATCTTTGCTATATTCTAATCTGCAAATCCGCTCAACAAAAAAAGTTTGCCGTTTTGAAAATGGCAAACATTAAATAAACACGAGGATATTAAGAGAGAGTATAAAAAGAAATCTTACATCTGGCTATTAGTTTTAAATTTTAACTATTCAGCCATTTTATATTGTTTATATTGTTTATATTATTTCGTTTCCTTTGTTTTAATCATTACTTACATTTATATAAAGTATTTTTATTTTTAAAAATTGCCTTTTTTTAATGCAATGTAACGAAGTTTTAAAATCGTATATACAAAGAATGTATTACATAGATATTTAATGTAATGCAAGACGTTTTGTAACATATTAATTATTTGAAATTATTTATGACTGGCCAAATAAACCTTTTATTCTTTGCCATAATCCCATTTTTTGTGTTGGCATTGGAATATTTCCCCATGCCGGTTGAGCAGACTCTGTAGAAATAGAACCTGTTGTAGGACCTTTTAAATCAAAAGCTTTATCTAAATATTTAAGTTCAAACTTCTCAGCATCAATATTTTTAGAACTTTCTAAAACATTTGCAAACTCATTACGAGCCTTATCTGCCAAATCTTCAACATCTCTTTGTGAATATTTATTTTCACGAAGTTTTGATACAAATTTATCAATTGCACTATCATTGTTTTCAAAGAATTTTTGTTTTGTAATACTTTCGCTATCATTCAAATGGAATTTCAAAGATGCTTTAAGTTCTTTTTCGGTTGGAAGTTGAACTTCAATCATATTTTTAAATCTGCTTAATGAAGCTTTATCCAAGTTTCCTGATTCAGGATATACGTTTGTTGTTCCTACAATTTTAAGATTTTTTAGATTTGCAATGTCATCCAAACCGTTTAAAAATGCAGTTCTATTTTCAGCTAAATGCAGGTTATTTGAACCGCATTTTTCTCTTGGCACAAGCAAAGCATCGATTTCATTAAACCCAACTAAGAATTTTTTGTCAGGATGTTTTTCTGCTTGTTTTTTTAATTGTTTAAATACATTTTGAATTTCAACAGAAGTTTGACCGATATATGGTGATGAAACATCTGCAAATTGAACTTCTGCATATTCAGCACCTAATTCCTTAGCAAGCATTTTCGCAGAAAAAGTTTTACCCGTACCGGACGGACCATACATTAAAATACACTGTTCAGGACGTTTTACACCAGCCATTTTTGCAGCTTTTTCAGAAAGTCCTGCAGATTTTTTCATAGTTTTAATAAATTCTCTAACTTTAGGATTTACACAATCATCTTCCAGTTTCGGGAATTTTGTATCTTTTGCAATGTTTTTCCACTCTAGTTTGTTTGCTTTAATGGCACCACTACCGCTACCCTTTTTTAAACTATACAGTTGTACGCCAAGTATTCCTAAAAATGCGGTAGCGAGCCCAATTTGAGCCATAATTCCTGCTTTATTCCAGTTTTCTTTACTTTTTTCTTTTTTAGCAGCCTTTTGTTGTTCCATCGCCTGCATCATGAAGACATCATCCATTGGAGAATCTTCAGGCATTGGCGGAGTATAACGATTATTATAATTTACCTGATAACCGTTTGCTTTAAACCTGATTGGGGTTTGTGTATTAATTTGAGTCATTTTATAATTCCTTTTATTTTACTGAGTTCAAAAATGCCTGCATTTCTGCGTCTGTTGCATACAAAGTATTTTGATTTGTTTTAATTGCTCTAATTACATCATCAAATGTGACATTTTTACCGACCTCAGAACTTTCTGCAGCAGTTCCTAAAATATCTGTTAGCTTTCTGAATGAAGTTTGACGTTCATCTTTTGATAAAAAGTCTGCGATTTTATCCCATTTTGGATTATTAATATCTTTCATTGCATCATCAACCATTGTTCTTTCAGAATTTTGATAGAATTTTTGAATACCTTCTTTAATTTGATCTTTTGTTGGCAAATCTACAAGAACTTTTTGCGCAAATCTATCAACCATCGCTGTATCTAAAATTTTTCCTTCCATCATAGCCTTTTTAGGATCAAGTTTTAAATTTGTTGCACCCATTACAATAATATTTTTTTCACCTGTTAAGCTATTAAAACCTTTTTTGAATGCATTTAAAATATCTTGTGAAAGTTTTGCGCCGCTGCTTCTATCTTGCATCATTACTGAATCAATTTCATCCAAGAATACAAATACTTTTTCACTTGGATGTTCTTTTGCATATTTAATAGTAGCTTCCATTGTTCCTAATATATTTTGTTCTGATTCACCATGCCATTTTGAATTCATTTTAGAAATATCCATATCTAAAAATTTTGCATTAGGAAATTTCTTGGTTATCGCATAAGCAAAAGTATTTTTACCAGTTCCGGGAGGTCCGTAGAATAAAATAGCCGTACCCTTTTTGCCGCCTTTTTTGATGATTTCATCGTAGTGTTCAATTCTATTTGCAACTCTTTCTGCAGCTTTCTTCTGACTTTCTGGAAGTGCCATTTCACTTAGACTCAATTCTTTTGACAAATCTTTAAAACTAAGTTGTTTTTCTGCTTTTTTGAATACACCTTGCATCTTCGCCTGTTTAACCGTTACAGCAGTAATTACACCAAACAGACCAAGAAGTGCTACTTGTACAGCTGCGTTCAAATTTTGTTGTTTTTTTGCTTTTTTCTTTGCTTTTTCTTGCTCGCTAATAAAGCTATCAACTGGATTGTCCATCTGCGCTGATGCTCTAAAGTTTACTTTTGGTTGATTATTTACGACATTGCCATTTTGAATAGTTGGAATATTTCCAATTGAATCAATCGTAGTCATACGAACTCCTGCACTAATTACTTCTAACATGTATAAAACAAAAAGTTTAAAAAAATTGCTTAATTGTAAAGATTTGTAAAACTTTCTCCATAAAAACTAAAGTTTTTGAAAAAAATGCCGATAAACATGTAAAAGGGACAAAATAAAGGAAGCGAAAAATGGGATTAGCCTGCTCTAACATAAGACTTTTAACATTGACAGCCCGCAAAGCCGATTGCGAGTATGGCATCTCTATTGATTCAATGCAAAAAATGGCATTATCAAGAGAGCAAACCCAATTGTCGCAAGAATATAACAGTAAATTAAAGGCTAAGCAGATTTCTTATTATGCAAACGGTAAGTATAACAAGATTAATTATAGCTATTTAATGGGATATGGTAATAATTATAGTGCAGTAACCGGAGGAACTCAGCCATTAAAAAGTCAAAATTCAATGATTTTGACAGACTTTAAAGGCCAAGTAGTTATGAGTAAAGCTTATGCCAACGCAATCACAAGTGTGCTTGGCTCGTCTGCTATGAATACTCAAGGTAGAGGCGGAACATTCTCTACCGATCAAATACCTGCTATTTTAGCAAAACTTCTTCCCGGATTTACAGAAGCTCAGTTTAAAAATGCTATTGACGGCAAATCACAAGACAGCACAAGCTATGATGCGAACGGAAAACAAACAATTACAGGTGAAGACACCGGCAACAAAGTTACAGTTGATAATACTAAAACTGCAACATCTAAAATTCAATCTATAGTTGATTTCTATTATCCAATTTTCCAAGCTGCTGCTGCAAACGGTTGGACAACAGAATACAATAACGACATGGGTACAAATGATGACTATGTAAGTGACGCATTATCAAGTGGAACTTTTCAACTTGCAACTGTCAACGATGAAGGTAATTATGAACCTGATACATCATTGACATATTATGTTACAAGCGGTCTTGTTGCACAAAATAACAACTCTGAAGTAAGAGAAGAAGTTACTGCTTGGTATGAAGCTGAAAAAGCAAGAATTTCCGAAAAAGAAGACTACTTGGATATTGATATGGATAATTTATCAACAGAGCTTGAATCCATCAATACTGAAATTCAATCAATTCAATCATTAATTGATGATGCAATCAGTTCTGTATTTGATTGGGGTAGCAAATAATAATTACAGCTTAAATTGATACCACCTTCCCATTCAATACTGTCCGAGATAAATTTATTTGAAACTTCTAAATTTTCAGTCAGAACAAGAGATTCAATGAATTTTTTATTGAACAGACTAAAAAATAATAGTTAATAAGAAGCTAGATTGCTTCAGGCTAATCGCCTTCGCAATGACGACACGCTAAAAAGTATGACGCCAAGTCATTGCGAGGAGCAACGATTATAACTGGGGACGAAGCAATCCAAATTTATTAATAACTGTGTATTCTTTTCTAAAAGATAAACCTCTTGGCATGATTAATACCGAGAAATTTAGCCAATTTGATATTTTCTCACAAAATTATCTTTGTCAATATGATTTTATGCACATGTAAATGTAAAGTTTTGTAAAGTTGGATTTTCTCTAATAAACTTGGGGAGCATGGTCTATTGTAAAACTTTTAATTAAATTATTTACTTGATAAAAAGATACGAAAATTATACTATATATACATACCTGAAAGGAGTGATGGCTGCAGGGCTCGGGGGGAGTCAGAAATAGAAAAAAGATTTAAAAATTTTACAAAACATTTACCTTTAAAAAGGAATTAATCACAAATCAAAATAGCAAATTTTAACATTATTTTTTTAATCACAAATCATTTTTATTAACAAATCTTTGAGGAGAGATTTGAGGAAAGCTTTAAATTTGGGGTAGGAGATTATTGGGTTAAAAAGGTTTCTTAATGCTTTGAGAAACCTTTTTTTATTTTTTATACTTCATCATAAGAACAGACTGACTATTTGTCAGCCTGCCTTTTGTGTAGTGTAATGAATGTGTTATGAAAAATTATTGGTTATTAATTTTATCTAATGCTCTTGTTGCAGCAATTGCAACTTCAGGATTTGTATCTGCTTGTGCTAGAGTAAATAATGTTGACATTTCTTCTTTGTATTCAGGTCTGTAAATATGTCTTAGTGCATCAATTGAAGCTATTTTTACACCTGAATTTGGATTATATCTTAACGAATCAACTATTGCTGATGTACCAGGAATATCTGTCATAGGAACAATATTTCCTGTTTGTTTCTCTACTTCATCCGTATAAACCTTTGCTAAAATTGCCATTGTATACAAAGCATATTCTTTATTTCGTTCTGCTTGCTCCATTGGAGAAATTGAATCAGCTAAAGCCGCGTCTTTTTCTGTTATTGTATAAGGAAGTTTTATAGGTTGATTATTCGCCTTGCCATTTTCCATACTTACAAAGTTAGCAATCACTTTTCTTCTTGCTTGGATTTGCTCGTCTGTTGGTGCCGGAAGCTCTGCAGAATCTTTTTTAGTAATATCAATCAAGCTTGAAAATACATCTCTTACAATATATGGAATAGCGTTATTCGAATTGTCTAAAGCAACTCTCGCGATTTCTTCCATTTGTTGAGCTTGAACATCAAAATCTTCGCTTGTTAAATTAGAAATAACCAGCGGAATATCAACATCAGGTTTAATTTCTTCTCCAGGAATAATTTCAGGCTTTTTGATATCCTTTGTTTCAGCTTCCATTACTTCCACTTCGTCATCAATATTATCAACCTTTTCTTCACCTTTTTCAGCCTCTACTGTTGTAAAATTAGGTTTAGGAACTTCAACTTTTTTATCTTCTACTTTTGCATTTTCTTCATCTGCATCAGGGGCTTCTACTTGAGTTTCTGATACAACTTCTTCTTTTTCAGATTCTTTAACATCTTCTACCGGAGCTTTATCTTCTAATTCTTTAGGAGCATTTTTATCTGCTTCAATTTCCAATTCATTTTCCATCTTAGGCAAAATCAAATTAGTTGTTTGATATGCAACATGAAAACCCTGTGGAAGCGGAATCTGATTAATATTTGCCATATCATAAGTTATTGGCATTTGAGCTTCTGGATAATCATAAATTCGATGTTCCGGCATGTTTACTGTCGGATTATCAATGTTAATACTAACAGCACTATAATTTCCATTATTATCATTTTGCAAGTTATTAAGATTTGCATTTCCATTTACTTGCGGTTTTTGTATGTTAATCTTAACTGCACTATAATTTTGTTTATTAATATTATTATCCATTGATTGAACCATATATTACATCCTTTCAACATCTACACTTCTACTCTATCAAAACACGTAACAAAAAAAATTTGCTATAGCAAAAATAAAGCTTTACAAAATTTTACAAAATAACAAGGATAAATTCAAAATAAAGATACAAATATAGTAATTCTACACCATTCACAAATCATTCTTCTTATCAGGTTATCAAGAATAATTAACGCGCCTCTCACTTGCAGTAAGAGGCGCATTAATTATTTTATACAGTTTATATCAAATTTTATTTAATTTTTCCGTAAAGTTTTCCATTTTTTGTAGCCTTTATGATATCCATAATCATATCACTCAAAATATTAAATTCTTCACGTTTGCTTTCCGGCTGTGAAGCTTTCCACAATGCAAGAGATGCTCTGAAATCATCACCATCAATCATGCAATCATCAGTACCGATTAGTTTAGAATACTTGTCGGTAAACCACTTGTTAAAGCCTTTATAAGTATCTGTGATTAAATCTGATGCAGTTTGAGCATTCTTAAGAATAACTTCCATATCCTTGTAAACATTTTCAAAATATTTACCTGATTTAATATTTGCAGCATTGGAGATTTTACCTGTATTATGACCGAAACCATAATATTCAACTCCGTATTTAGCAGCAGATGATGCTTGAGCCAAATCTTGGCTTATACCACTTGAACCGTCCATATCGAAAAACATTTTTTCGCAAGAATAGCCGCCATAAGCACATACAATACCCGTAAACAAAGCTTCAAACGGGTTATCTGTATTATCTTTTCTTCCTTCAAATACTGCACCTAAGAAGTTTCCTCTCGGATCTAGCGTAATAAAATTAACTTCGTGTGACTGATGCCAAGGTTGACCTTTTTCTTTTAAAATATCAGCCATAACCTCTAAGTTCACGGCATGACCGCACTCATGAGATGTTGTTGCTTGTTTGTTATAATCAGGCATTTCCGGATGAGAAGTTCTTCCTGTAGAAATTTGCAAATACGCTTCTATAAAGTCGCCCATTGTAGCTTTGGTTTTGCCCCTTTCAGCCATAATTTGTTTTGCTTTTTCCATCATTGCCTTTATTTCAACAAAAGACATATACGCCGTAATTTTTACTAGCTTTTTAATAAATCGTTCTCTTTCACTTTGCTCTTTTACATCCAGTGGAATTTCACTATCTTTTAATCTGTTTACGATAATTTCTTTTCTGGATGATTTGTTATAAGCAGGAGAGTCTATTGAAATATTTTGGTTAAAACCTCTAACAACAGTAGGAATTGCATCTGCATAGTATTCATCGGTTGAACCTATAACCAAAATGTTAAGATGTTCCGCTTCCGCTTTTGACATTTCTTTTTCCATTTGTGCCATTGCTTGTTTATAGCCCGCGTGATAAATACCTGAAAAGGCGAAATCTTCAAAATTATTTACCAATAGAATTGCTGTTTTGTTTTCATTTTGTTCGGCAGCTTTCTTGATTTCTGAGAAGATTCTATGCATTTCCATGCCTGGAAGATTTTTTACGCCGTCTTCATCCTCAAAGCTTACCGCAAAATCAGCTGATGCTATTTCCATATAAGGAACTTTCGCTTCACCAGCAAGTGCTTGAGCGGTAAATCTTCTTCCTGAACCGGCTTCTTCGTCTTGAGAATACATAACATATCCGCGCGTACCGATTTTGCCTGTTTTAATTTGTCTGACAATTGCCTCCAAATCCTTTTTAACAGTTTCTTTTCCGTATAAAGACTGTAAATTTTTTCCTGTATCATAAATAATACTGCTGTTATCATCTTCTTTATTGAATAACTCTTTTGCAACAGACGCGAATTCATCAACATTTTTAAGATTTATGCGTTTTTTATCTCCATAATATGTAGAAATTCTTTTCATCAAATCTACAGCTTTATCAGGATAAGCTCCTTCAATTTTATCTGCATATAAAACTGCTTTATTTCTTGCTTCTTTTGTAAAAGGAGTTTTAATATCTTTTGTAAGTTCCGTTTCTGTTGCTAAAACCTTTTGTGCTTCAAAAGAATGCATTGGTGGAATTTGATAATTAATATAATCTGCATAACCTTTTTTAACTGAAGCTATTTTTGTATGCTGATAATAAGCGTCTTTATCTTGGAAGAAAATAAAACGAACGTTATCTTTTACTGCTTTTGGCAGGGCAATAACTTCTAATGGGAAAATGGTGGCACCATCTTTAGTTTGTGGACTGTTTAAAATTATATCATCAAGGTTTACCATAAAGATTTTTTGTTTGTTCGTTTCAGCTTCTTGAATACTTTCAACTTCATTAACTAAATCTTGTGGAGATAAAGCATCTGACATAACGTATGTCAAAGTATTTGCAGAAGAAAAATCACCATGTTTTTTAGCATCTATTGTATTAACTAAACTTGCTTGAAGTCTGTCAACCTCTTTTGGGTCATTATATGTTACGATTATATCAGAACCGAGAGCTAACTTATTCCAAACATCAATTGCTTTTGAATCATAATGCTTTATATGTTGGCTCATTATTTGTGCACTATCTTTATAAAAAGTTAAACTTTTGAAATTATTTAAAAAATCCGTTGTGTATTCTATTTGATTAAGACTATTTACATTAAAAGCAGTTCCTAAAAGCATATATGCATCTAGCACTTTTAGTTTATCATGAGTTTTTTTAAGTTCGTCCTTAAACTCTTTAGAGAACTCAATATCTCTTTCTTTGCCTTTCAATGCTTCATCCACTGGCAGATTATTTAAATACTCATTATTTTGTGCTCTTAAATCATTAACAGAATCTAAAAAGTAATCCTTATTTAATTCATTGCCAACCATATTTTGCTCAGCATAATTATTTGCCAATTTGTTTAATGTCGAAGCGGATTCTACTAATCCCATTTTTATAAATTCCGGATTAATAGTCTTTAAATTATCTTCTGTTTCTTGTACAGATGCTTCAATAATGTGATACGGCGTAATTTCTTTGTGCCCCATATCAATCGCTAACTTTTTAGCTCTTTCTAAAAGAGGCTTTGCATCATCAGAAAACCTAAAATCGTTTTCAATTTTTCCTCTAAAATTCACATAGCCTCTTGGTACACCGGATGTAAATACATCCGGTGTATTACTACTAGTAGTAATCGGATTTGTTGATTCGTTATTTTTACGTACATGTTGTTTAACACTAAAATGATTTAAACCGTTGATTGGACTAATTTTTAACACTGTATTTCTCCTTAATTCTTAGTATTGTAAAACCTCTAAAAAAATGTTTTGCTAGAAGCTTAATATAAATTTACATAATTAATGTAAAGATTTATAAAGTAAACAAATAAGTTAAATCTAAATCAAAATATTAAAAAATAATAAACTTTATCCTATAAACCAATTTGATACCTTATAATTATCGTATATAATAATTGTAGGGGAGAATATCATTATGAAAAATCCATTTAGTTCTGATAAGAATGAAGAAAATTTAAAAGAAGAAGTTAAAATTAATGAAGAAAAAACTGCAGAAGAAAATGCAGAAACAGAAGAAAAAATAGAAAACTCTGAAAATGCAGAAGAAGTAACAAAAGAGGAAGTTAATCCTCTTCAAGAAAAATACGATACATTAAATAATCAGTACATAAGATTGGCTGCTGATTTTGATAATTATAGAAAACGTCAAGAACAAGAAAAAGAAGCTCTTTTGAAATATGGTGCAGAAAGTACTTTGAAAAAAATGATTGAGGTTCTTGATAATTTTGAACGCGGATTAAAAGCGATAGAAACGGTTGAAGATTGTGAAAAGGTTAAAGAATGTTATAATTTAGCATACAAAAACTTTAAAGATGTTTTAACAAAAGCGGGCTTGGAAGCAATTAAGGCTGAAGGTGAAACTTTTGACCCTAATTTCCATGAAGCAGTAATGCAAACTCCAAGCACTGAACATCCTGAACACACAATAATTGCAGAATTACAAAAAGGATATAAATTGGGTGATAAAGTCCTTAGACCAACATTGGTTAATGTTGCAACAGAAGGATAAATTATTTCTCTCCCTCGCCCCTTGCGGGAGAGGGAAGAAAATCAAGCTGAGCTTTGCGAAGCTTAGATTTTCGGGTGAGGGGTACATGCTCTGCAAATAAAATCACCCTCATCAGCCCTCCGGACCGCTTCTCCCCTCAAGGGCGAAGCGCAGGATGCGAGAAAAAATAACAAAAAGGGAATATAAAAATAGCTATGAGTGATTACTATGAGATATTAGGCGTAGAAAAAAACGCTAGCAAAGACGAAATTAAATCAGCATTTAGGAAAATGGCACGCAAGTGGCATCCTGATGTTAATAAAGCTCCTGAAGCAGAAGCAAAGTTCAAAGAGTTGGGAAAAGCTTATGCAACTCTTATGGATGACGAGAAGCGTGCAACTTATGATAGATTTGGTGAAGATGGTTTAAAAAGCGCAGGTTTCAATTCTCAAGGTCCGTTTGCAGGTGGTTTTGGAGATTTGGACGAAGTATTTAATTCTTTCTTTGGCGGCGGATTCGGTTTTGGTGGCGGAAGACGTCAAGACCCTAACGCACCACAGCGCGGCGATGATTTAAGACTTGATATTGAATTAGAATTTGAAGAAGCTGTTTTTGGCTTAAATAAAGAAATCAAAATCGATCACTTAGAAACCTGTAAAACTTGCAACGGAACAGGTGCAAAAGAAGGTGCTAAGCCGACAACTTGTTCTACTTGCGGAGGTTCTGGCAGAGTTCAACAAACAACAAGAACAGTACTTGGTCATTTTACACAAGTCGTAACTTGTCCTCATTGCCACGGTAAAGGTACAGTGATTTCGGATCCTTGTCCTGATTGTCATGGAGAAGGCAGAAAAACAGTAGAAAAGAAAATTGAATTAAAAATTCCTGCGGGCGTTGATAACGGCTCAAAAATGCGACTTTCTCACGAAGGTGATGCAGGTATTAACGGTGGAATTGCAGGCGATTTATATGTTGTTATTCATGTAAAACCTTCAACATATTATAAACGTGATGGCGCAAATGTGTTTACTAAATTGGATATAACACCTGCTCAAGCAGTTTTGGGTGATACAGTTACTATAAAAACGTTGGATGGTGAGCGTCAAGTTACGATTCCTGCAGGAATTCAACATGGTGAAGTTGTAAAATTAAGAGGCGCAGGAGTTCCTAATTTATCTAAACCTTCTGTACGTGGTGAACATGTAGTTGTGGTTGGGATAAAAACTCCGACACATATTTCAAATGAAGAAAAAGCACTTTATCAAAAGCTTTATGAAATCCAAGCCGGACGTAAAGCAAAAGAAAAAGAATCCGTTAAAGAACGCTTGAAGGGTGTATTTAGATAAATAAAGTTACCAGGTTGCTTCGTGCTAATCGTCCTTGTAAAGACAACACATTTAGAATTCTAACGTCCAGTCATTAAGAGGAACTGTGATATCTTCATTGAGAAGGTGTCGAAGACATGTGTGGGTGTAAAATGTATGTATTAATATTTTATCTTAAATCCCTCTGCAACAACACGAGCAGCACATCCCATACCTCTTAGTGTTTCATCCGTTCCTTTAAATTTGTCAGTACAAGATGAAATATCTTTTGTAGTATTCCAATTACCGTTTGACGTAGAAGACTGTGTTTCCACATCAATCCAATTATCTAACAATGCAACTTCTCTACTGCCTTCAGGATACAAAGTTCCGTTTTCACCCATTTGAAACCAAAAAATATCACGTCCAAATGTGTTAGGCTTTTTCTTTCCATTTACATCTATTATAATATCTGCTGCGTTTGTATAATAAGAAGAACCGGATTTAGCAGCATTGATTTTACTAGCCTGCAGTTCATTTTCATGGTTATAACCTCTAAATAGCAAAACCCCACCTTTTTCTAATTCCATTGCAAAAAGTTGTCCATGACCTGCTATGCGTTGTCCTGTTTTTTTGCAAGCATTACCTGTACCTTTTTTACCACTTTCACTCATCGCACAAACAGATTCTGCTCCATAATAACTGTCATCGCTTACTGGTTCACCATATATTGGTAAATATTTCGCTAATCGAGTTGCAAATGCTTTTTTGTTTCCATCTTTTGCAGTTAGGCTAGAGGACACAAAAAGGCTCTTGTCCCATAACTCTGTTTCGTACAAATTATCGGCACGATTTTCAATTATAACATTCTTAAATGCGTTTTCTACTTCCGAAACAGTTGATGCTAATTTTGCTCCATTCACTCTATTTTGCATATCAACATACATAGCAGGCATTGTTACAACTGCAACAACACCTATCACAGATAAAGTAATCAGGACTTCTGCTAGAGTAAATCCTGATTTCTTATTGTTTAAAATATTATTTGTAAATTTCAAATTAATACTCCGCTTTCCAACCATTATCAGCAACAGCACCTGTACAAGCATATTTTTGATCTTCATTACCACTTGCATTACAAGTTTTTTGTCCGCTAGCTTTAGAACCATAAGCATATACACGACCATTATCGCTTACTGTAAATTTGAATCTATCTTTTGCAGGTTGATTTGGATTTTTTGCACCATTAATATCTATGACAACAGCACTTTTTGAAAAAGAAACAATTCTAGTTCCATCATTCAAAGTATAATAACCATCTATATTATCACCCATCATAAACCTCTTCAAACCTGTATAAAGAGTAGCGTCAGTCACTCCGGCTAAATCTGTTAATTCTTCATTTACCATATATTCTTGTACTGCACTACCTAAAATGCTTGAAAATCTCGCTAACGCAGGACCAATCTTAGCTTTTTGAGTATTTGTTGACAAAGCCGGAGCTGTCAATGCAGATACAACACCTATAATACCTAACGTAATCAATACTTCCGCTAATGTGAATCCTCGTTTTTGCATATTAAATCTCCTATTTCAATATCGTTATAATAAAACTTATATACTTATAATATCATATTCTTATGGTTTTGTGAAGTGTCTTCATTGTTTTTTTCAAAATTTGTAAATACGAAACAAACCACTTCATGTTGCCCTCACAAATTTATATATTAAAATGTAACCTATGAGAGATTTAAGAGATTTAAAAGAAAAAGATTTCAAAAAAATAAATTTACATATTCATACAACTTTTTCTGATGGTAAGGCTGATTTTGAAGACGTTCTTAATAATGCAAAGGCAAACGGATATGAGATGATTGCGATTACTGATCATAATACTGTTGAAGGGCACAAAAAGTTTAAGGATGAAATTCTTTTAACAGGTGTAGAATTTGACTGCTGGTGCGGATATGTTTTTATCCACTTATTGGCTTATGGGATTGATGTGGAATCGGAATACCTAAAACCGTTTTTAGCTAAAACCAAGGCTGAAACAGAGGGCGATTTTATACGCTTGTTTTCAAAACGTAATGTGCCAAAGCTTATTGAAGCAATTCATAAATCCGGCGGTATTGCAGTGCTTGCACATCCGGCATGCTATTGGGCTATAAGCCTGGAAGGACTGGTTAAAAAGTTAATGTCTTATGGTCTGGATGGAATAGAAGTTTATTACCCTTATCCAAGATTTAGACGGATAGTAAAATTTCATTCTTCAAAAGATGTTAGAAGGATTGCAGAAAAATATCCGCAATTAATAAAAACAGGTGGAACGGATTTCCATGAAAAAATTTTTCAATAATTGACTTTTCTTCCTAGAAAGTGAATGGAATTTTATTCTTCATCTTTTTCCGCTGCGCGTTTTAGAATATTAGAATCCAGTTTTTTCTTACCATATTTTTTATGAGAAGCTTCCATCAATTTTTCACTAGGACGTTTAGCTTTTCTTTTTTTGTTTTCTTTTGGTTTAAAATCAGACTTTGTCAACTCTCTATACCACATAGACCAAAGTATAGAGCGCAATGGCAATGTATATTGAATTAAAATTTGAGCAAAAATAGTTTGGACCGTAAATAGAGTAATACTTTCCTTTGATATTTCGGGAATACCGTACACCTGCAAGTTTAAATCAGGTAATTGAGTTGCAATTGGCATAATCAAGTTTGCAAAAAAGTTGTTTATACCTGCAATATCAAAAATTTTTATTACTATTTGCGGAATAAAAAGATATGTCAACAAGCCGACAAGTGTCATTAACATAAAAGTTGATGCAAAATGTCCTTTTATAAGATTAAGGCTTCGCTTAACACATCCTATCGGAGAAAGTTCCGATTCAAACGTAAATACTTGAAATACAAGCACAAAATAAACAGCAAGGAGTCCGCAAATTATCCAGAACAAAGGACATATTGCAAATATTGAAAAAATTCCAAATAAGAACCAAAGCCCCACAAAAGAAACACTTCTGCGTTTTATTAATTCTGTATGTGCGTCAAAATCATACACACGTCCACTCTTCAACATATTATCAAGCATTGAATTTATTGCACCATAAGCAACTAAATAATCCCAAAATGCTTTAGTAAAAATTGCCAATCCTGGAAGCGTAATAACAATTGATAGCAAAATTAACACATTAAAATCATTAAGAGTCGGATATTTTTCAATTAGATTTGGCAGATTTTGCGTATAAAAAAGGGTTATTAACAGCACCAATCCAAGACCTGCAATTTGTCCTAATACAGGAAAAGACATATACTGTATGAATTTGTCAAAATTTGAAAAATATAGTCCGATAGATTCTGCAAATATTCCTAAGGGTGTTTTATTTTGCTTTGTCACAAGTTGCTCCCATTATTTAGTTTTAGATTTATTATAACAAAAATGGTCAATTTTTTATAGGTAAAAAAGTAATAAGCAAGGTTGGGCTTTCTGCCCAACAATAAATCAAATCCTCTTATAAATAATAAACATTAGTTTTTTGCCAAATTCATGTTCCTGTGAATAATTTTTTCGCACGTAATCATAAATTAAGCCCGCATAATCTTGTCCGAAAAAGCTAAAATAATAGTTTGATGTATTATAGTTGCTTATTATTACATGTTCTGGCTTTATAAGATTTAGACGCTTTGTTATTAAATTTTCACCAAAAGTTTCAACATACAAAGGAATTAATGAATAAAATTTATTATCAGAAACTCTCCCTGTCATAAAATTAACTGCTAAACATTCCGGATAAACAACAACTCTATCTGTCAGCGCAGTATTATCGTTTACATAATCAATAGTTTCTTTTACAGAAGGTTCCGATGTGTACACAACACCTCTTTCCGTCTTAATTTTAATATTTTTAGAAGCCAATGATATAGAGTTTTTTATACCGAAATTCAGTGCACAAATCAAAAGAATGATAAACAAAGGTTTTTTATATCTGGGTGGAATTAAAATAAATATTGATATTAGTGCAAATGGAATAAAATAGACACCATAAGACATGAACGTTTCTGCAAAAAAGATTTTCATAGAAACAAGAAGTGATGCCAATACAAAAAATAACTTTTCAGCACTTAATGTAAAAAATTTACGAACAAGTAAAATCAAAACTAGTGGGAATATATAGATAAAAAGTTCTGGCGAAACAATAAAATAGAAATAAATCATTGTTAGCACAATCAACCACCAGCTTCTAAAATAATACATAAATAACAGCGGAATAAAAACTTTCAAAAAATTTATTATATATATTGGAATAAGTTCTATTCTGAACGTCAAACCCATAACCGAATAAAACCAATAAATTGTTTTAGTAGAAGACATCGCTAAAATTAATTGTAGCGATGTTATAATATCATTTAATCTTACCCCCATAAGAAATAATGGAGTATAAGTAATTATAAACGGAATTAATAGAGCTAAAATATTTTTCCACAAGTCTCTTGTTCTTGTTACATAAAAAAGTAAAGGTAACAGAAAAATAAACTCATACTTTGAACAAATCGCAAACGAATACATTAGATATGAAAGTTGATTTTTATCTTTTAGGGCAAAATAAATTGAAGCCAACACAAACAAAACACCATAAAGGATTCCGTAAGAGTATGGAAAATAAAAATTAAAAACATTTGGTGATAGTACAGAAACTGAAATTATAAATAAAACTATACTTAAAGAATACGTTTTATTCATAAATCTGTTTGCAATTGCGAACACTATATTCAGAATTAAATAAGTTGCTAACAAACCCGCTCCGTATAAAACTCCGAGTCGAACTCCAAAGATTTTAAACAACAGAGCATTAAATAAATATGCAAAAGGAGCGTATATCGTAAAAATATTTTTATATAAAACTTGTCCCTTTACAACTTCTGATGGAATATAAGCTTCTCTAAAAGAATCCACCATAATATCGCCAAAATGTCCGTAACCGATGATAAAAGTTAAAAGAATAATTATATTAAATAGAATAAATTGCCAATTGTTTTTCAAAACCTTCATAAATTTATCTTAACAAAGCGTAACAAATAAAGCAATTTTTCAGATAAAAAATACTTTATATAAATGTGTAGTTAATTAAAAAGGTTGTTTCGAAGTGGTTAGTCTATATTCTCTACAAAATTTATATAATCAGGGAATTTTGGATTATGTGCCAACAGAATTGGCTAGCGGTCCTAATGTTTCTTCATTAGCCGGCATGCAAAATCCATATTTAAACTTAGCTGCTCAAGGCAATCTTTATCAAACAGCAGGAATGACTCCTGATAGTTTTTCTTATAGCGATGCAAATCTAGGTTTTCAAAATGGAACTGCAGGACATGCTAATACAGGATATATTGGTATGGATAGTAGTTTTTACAATTCAAAAGCAGGTTTAAACGGTTTTGGCGGAGTAAACGGAAGTATTGGCTTTAACAATCCGCAAGCCGGTTTGAACGGATTAGGCGGAGTTAATGGAAATATTTTAACAAATAATTCTTCAGCAGGAATAAACGGATTTGGTGGCGGTTTTGGAAAGCTCGGTCAGGCAATTTCTAATACACCTAACGCAATCAAAGGCTTAGTTGCAGGCGGAATTATAGTCGGTACAACATTATTTTGTCTTAAAAAAGGAAAGAAAGCTCCCACTAAAGTTCAACAAGAAAGCTTTCTCTCTAAATTAAAGTTTTGGAAAAAATAACCTACAAACAACCAAATACCTTATTAATTAACCAAATTTATAACGCCAACAGGCGTTTTTTTTTAATTTTTGAAAGTTAAATCAGGATGACGTGCTGCAAGCGTTTCATCAACTTTCTTTATAGGCGTTTTTTGTGGTGATTTTAAAACTTCTTCAGGATTTTCCTCAATCTCATGTGCAATCTTCAGCATGGTATCTACGAACTCATCCAGAACTTGTTTTGATTCGGATTCGGTAGGTTCAATCATGATAGCTTCATGCACAATCAATGGAAAATAGACCGTTGGCGGATGACAATTAGAATCCATCAGGCGTTTTGCAATGCCTAAAGTAGAAACACCTTGTTGATGTTGTTTTTCTCCTGACAGAACAAACTCATGCATACAAGGTTCGTCATAAGGTAAATCGTATGTGCCTTTCAACTTTTCTTTCAAATAATTGGCATTTAAAACCGCATCCGCACTCGCTTGTTTCAAATTATTGCCCATCATTAAAATATAAGCATAAGCTCTAACAAGAATTCCAAAGTTACCATAAAAACTTCTTACTTTGCCAATAGAATTCTTTATATTGTAGTTTCTCACATATTTACCGTTTACACACTCGACAATCGGACTTGGCAAAAATTCTTTTAACTTTTCAACAACTCCTACAGGACCTGCACCCGGACCTCCACCACCATGAGGTGTTGCAAAAGTTTTATGCAAATTCAAATGCACAACATCAAAACCCATTAATGCCGGATTCGTCCACCCCATAATTGCATTAAAATTCGCTCCGTCATAATAAAGAAGTGAGCCGTTGTCATGCATCAGTTTAGAAATTTCTAAAACATTTTCTTCAAAAATACCCAATGTATTAGGGTTTGTCATCATAATTGCAGCAACATCAGCATCCAAAAGCTCTTTTAAGTTTTCTACATCAACTTGACCTTTATTGTTTGACTTAACTTGAACAATTTCAAATCCGCACATTTTTGCACTAGCAGGGTTTGTACCATGCGCAGAATCAGGAACAAGAACTTTTTTTCGATTAAACTCACCCTTTGTTTCAAAATACTTTTTAACAATCATCATGCCGGTTAATTCGCCGTGCGCACCTGCTGCGGGTTGCAAAGTAATTGCATCCATGCCCGTAATCTTCTTCAAAGCTTCTTGGAGTTTGTACATAAGCTCCAACGCACCTTGCGAATCCTCATCGCTTTGCATTGGATGCAGATTAGTAAAACCTTCCAAAGAAGCCAAAAATTCATTAACCTTCGGGTTATATTTCATCGTACAAGAACCAAGCGGATAAAAACCCTTTTCTATACAGAAATTGCGATCACTAAGTTCTTTATAATGGCGCATAACTTCCAATTCACTAAGCTGTGGAAGTCCTATTTCGCCTTCTCTCAACATTTCTTGCGGAAGATAATCTCCTAAAACGGCATTACTGCCGAATCCGATACCCTCTACCCCATTAGATTTTTCAAATATTGTTTTCATCACTCAAATCTTCCTGTTTCAATAATTCTTTCTTTATTTTTTCTAAAGCATTTTGTATAATTCTCGAGATTCTCGACTGAGAAATATTAAACTCAACAGAGATATCTTTAAGTTTTTTATCATAAAAATACTTAGCTTCAATCAAATCTTGTTCTCTTTGTGAAAGCTTTTTCATGGCTTCACAAATCCTGTATTTAAGTTCAACAATTTCGGCTTTCTCTTCAGGGGTTCTGTGATTGTCTTTAATTATTGTAGGATTTTCTGCATCAGCCATTTCATCAATAGAAAGAATTGTCTTGTAGACAGCATCTTTGATTTTTTCCTGTTCAGAAGATTCTTGATTTTTCATAACATACCACTTATAACGGCGGCGCATTTCGTTTCTGATAGCCCATTTAATCGCTTTTGTAAGGTATGCCGTTGTGTAAAGATTTTTGTTCTTAGAATTATTAACCAAATAATAAACAGTGTAATTAGCAAGGCTGATTACTTCTGAAAGCTCAATAAGACCAAGGTTAGAAAACTTTTTGAATTCAACCTTAGATATTGTCTCGACTAATTCTTTATACTGAGAAAGATTAGCACGCTCTTCTCGATTTCTGTTTATAGATTCTAAATCTTTCATACTCTATATGATATCAGAAAACGAGTCATAAATGCAATAGTTATCAATTTTTGCAATATTAGTCTTCAAATTTGATACGACCCGTTTGATTAATATCAATAGGTCTATCTAAATGTTTTATATATTCGCATGTTATAACATCTTTGTCATAAGGTCTTATTTCTATACATTTATCGTGCGGTGCAAGAACTGCATAATCTGCGCCGGCAGACATCATAAATTCATCCGTTGCAACCTTATACATTTTATCAGCACTAGGATTATTGATATCAATTGGAATTTCATTGCCATTTTTGTCTACAAAATTCATCGCAGTAAGTTCACCTTTCTTAGGACTTACCGTGTAATTTAAGCCAGAAACCGCTAAAAGTCCAGGTTTGTTACCATGACTAGTATAGGTAGTCTTCACCGTTGCTTTAAACATATCAACCAAAGTCTTTTCAGATACTTCAGCCAATGACATTCTATCAAAGAATGGTGCAATATCTTTTATATCACGAGAATCTATAACCCCTTCGTGGAAAAAGTTTCTAATTCCACTATTATTCCAAACGCCAATATCTGCGCCCATTTCCTCTTTCATTGCATCACAAACGAAATTTGCATGAGGATTTTCTTCAATTAATGTAGTTGGTGGTGGCGGTGCTTGTCTTATAAAACCGACTTTTTCCGGCTTACCCAATATTTCATCAAAGATGTATTGGTTAATCATGTTTTTGTGAAACAATCTGGTTTCACCCAAATTATTTTGGGCTTTAGTAATAACACCATTTTTATCAAATGTTAAATTTAATTTTCCAAAATAAGCACCATCACGTCCTGCTTCTGTTAGAACTACAGGCTCGCCATCTTCGTTATAAAACAGGTTTTCACCTTCTTTTATATCTTTAACCAATTCATGAGTATGTCCGCCGATAATAACGTCAATATCTTTTGTATTTTGCGCTACTATTTGATCTTTCTGATGTCCTAAGTGTGAAAGCAAGAAGATTTTATTAATACCTTGTTCTTTCATTCTATCGACTTCATCTTGAATATCTTCAATTGTGTCCTCTAATGCGTCGATAGAACAATCTGTGTGATAATTTGGGTGAGTTAGTCTATCAAACATATCGATAGGAGAAGCTCCAACTAATCCGATTTTCTCACCTTTCACTTCCACGACTTTTGAATTTTTCAAAGACTTAGCTAACGGTGCTCTTCCTAACTCTTCTACATCTTTTGGATCTTCTGCTTCTACATCTTCTTGATTCATGTTTGTTGCAAGAATATCGCCATCATAATCCTCAATAGAATCTAATAAATCAGACTGAGTTGTGTCTAATTCATGGTTACCTAAAGCAGTTGCAGTAATATTTGCAAGGTTCATAAATTTCATTGTAGCTCTGTGAACGGCTTTATTTTTCTCATCTCCAATATCATTATCACCGGCAGAAACTCTTAAATCACCTTTCAAACCGGATAAAATTCTCATCATATTGTTGGTTTGCCCATGTTCATCATTAACATAACCAACAGACATTTCAAAAGTATCATTTTGTGGCGTCTTTTCCAGCTTAGATTCCTTTGGTGCTGTCATATTTTTTTTGTTATCATCGCTTTTAAAATTAATTTTTGGAATATTAAAATTATTTGTTGATATTTTGATGTTCATTTTCACCTTCTTCTTCTACACTAACATTAAGTCCTGTAAAAAATTTATTTGCTAGTTTTTAGAAAAAAGTTACAATAATTTACAAATAAAAATAAAAAATTTAAAATCATTTGTTTATCGCAAAATAAACTTCTTTCAGACGTTTCTTACTGATATGCGTATAAAGTTGAGTTGTAGATACATCGCTGTGTCCAAGGAGCTCTTGAACAACTCTTAAATCTGCACCATTTTCCAATAAGTGTGTTGCGAAACTATGTCTTAATGTGTGTGGCGAAATATTTTTGTGAATTAATTTCCCTTGAGCATGTATAAAATTGTAAACATCTTGTCTTGTAACAAAATGTCCGTTGTCTTTTATCAAAAGATTTTTAGTAGTTAAGTTATATTTTTTTACAAGTAAATTTCTTGTCGGGAAATACTCTTGTAGCATTGCTTTTGCCTGCTCACCAATCGGAATAATTCTCTCTTTAGAACCTTTACCAAAACAACGAATGTATTTAGAACTCAAATCTATATCATTGAGTTTTAAATTCACAAGTTCTGAAACTCTCAAACCGCAACTGTAAAGAAGCTCCATCATGACATGCTCCAAAGGTGTTAAATTGTTATGTAGCATCTCATCAATTTCTTTTACGGAAACAACTTTTGGCAGTCTTTGTGGAGTTTTTGGCTGTTCAAGAGTTGCTGCAGGATTTTTTTCTAAAATTCCTGATGAAGTCGCCCATTTAAAAAAGCCTCTAAGTGATGCAACTTTTCTTATTACACTGGTCGGTGCTAATTTGCGTTCTCTAAGAGTTCTTACGTAAGCATTAATATTCATTCTGTTAATCGTATGAATATCTTCTAAATTTTGTGCAAAATCAGACAAATCTCGTCTATAAGCGTCAATCGTGTTTTGCGAAAGACCTTTTTCCAATTCTAAATATTCTAAGTATTCACCGATTATTTGGTACATGTTTTTTCTATTTTGGTAGACTGAAGTCTAATTTATAATTTTATCTTAAAATAAATCACTATGTGACCCAGTTCTAACAAATGTTAATAATAAAATTTCAGACTCAATTTTGTATATTAAAAGCCAATCCGGTTCAATATGACATTCTTTGTATTTACAATATTTCCCGGTTAACTGATGTTCTCTATGCTTATCGGGTAATGTATTCCCTGAAGCTAAACACTCAACTACGTCATATAGTTTTTCGAGATTTTTACCTCTTTTTTTCATTAATTTTAATGAACGCTTCATCTCTGTGGTAAAAACGACTTGATACATACTAATCCTCTAGCATTGCATTTATAGCATCTCTTGCATTATCAAATCGTTTAGATAATCCAATTCCATTTTCAGCATCTTCTATTGCTTTAATAGTTTCTTTATTTGGTTTATACAATGCAATTTCAAAAGGAATTCTTTGTTCTCTAACAACTGTTTTTACAAATAAATTTAAAGCAGAACTCATACTCAAACCTAACTCATTACATAATGAATCAAATTGTTGTTTTAACTGATTATCTATCCTAATACTAATATTTGATTGTGTCATAATTTGCTCCTACAATGTTCATACATTGTAATTACAGTATAACGTATGTTATCTGATTTTACAACCTCAAAAATGCTTCTCTAATCAAATAATCTTCAAGCGTTTTCATATCAGGAATTGTTGAAGTTGTGTCATTTATAATTATTGCAAACGCGTATTTGTTACCGAGTTTTGTTGTCAAAAATCCTGCAATAGAACTTGTATCAGACAAAGTTCCCGTTTTTGCTTTCAAGTTTTCTTTTATAGGTAACATTCTGTGTGTCAAAGTTCCTTGCCCCGGAGTTGCCAAATGAGCCAACACCGCATTATCCTTATTCTTAACTAAATATTCTGAAATAAAATCTGTTGTAACTAAGTTATTTTTAGAAACACCGCTAGCGTCGGTCAAACGAATTTTAGAAGTATCCAAACCTTGTTTTTCACAGTATGCGTTAAAAACTTTAATGCCGTTAATGTCAGTCCCTTTGTCTTTATAAACTTTTCCGCCTGCAATTTTCGCTACGGTTTCAGAAACCATATTGTTGCTGTTTTTTAGAACATCATCAATAGCAATGGAAATAGGATGGGTAATCTTGTCTAATTCTTTATCGTTTGCAGAAATTTTATCAACTATAAAATTTTCTTTCAAATAAACTTTTTTATCGCCTAAAGCATTGGTTAATTTGATATTAAAATATCTTTTTAAATTATTTGTCGGAACGTACAAAGTTACAGGTTTATTTACAGTCCCATCAAGAAGTAAAGTATTCGCTGAAACGGAATTATCTCTGGTAATTTTTACATTGTTTTCTTTACCTGTCACAACATGGTTAAAGAAAACTAGCGGATACTTACTCGGATTAATAATAGTTGCACCCTGACCTTCAACTGTCGGCATAACTGTTATTTTGATTAAGTTTTTATCCAAATTGTAGGAATTAAATCTTGGCATAAAAACATTCATGTCATCATCCCATTGCCAGCCTTCGCCCCAGTCTTTTTTCTCTAAAATACTGTCATCAATATAAATTCTTTTAGTTTCAAGATTAACATTATTTACAAGCTTCTTCAAATCGTCATTTGTTAAATACGGGTCAGCACCGAGTTTTATAACAAAAGAGTTCGAATTTCTCTTATAAATTTTTGTTGTAAATTCATAATCTTCACCTAAAGCGTCCACTGCAGCTGGCAATGTCAAAAGTTTTTGAACTGACGCAGGATGCATAAGCATTTTTTCATTTAATTCGTAAACAGGTTTTCCGCTGTTCAAATCTTTTATAGAAATTGATATTGCGTTTTTTTCAATTCCTGATTCATTAATTACGCTTGAAAAATCTCTTTTTACTGCAGTTTTAGCGTTCGCTCCGAGAGTAAGCGCAAACATCATTAATATCGCAAATATTTTTTTCATTTTTTTATAACCTCATACGAGTCTTTAATATCGTTTATGCTTGGACAGTTTGCTCTAAAATCATACATTTCTTTTAAATCAATTTCAGCGTAAACTCCACCTTCTATTTCTTCAATTTCATCCAAAATTTTACCTTCAAAGTCGTAAATCAAAGAGTGTCCAAGATTTTCCACTCCGTCAGCCAATAATCCTGTTTGAGTAAGTGCAACCATAAATGTTTGATTTTCAATCGCTCTTGCTCGCGTTAATGTATCCCAATGAGTTTTTCTTGATTTTGGCCAAGCTGCCATATTTAGCAACAAATCCGCACCTGCTTTTCTATATGCTCTGTAAATTTCAGGGAAACGAATGTCATAACAAATTGTTAGTCCGATTTTTACGTCATCAAGTTCCACCATAACAGGATTTGAACCAACTGTTATATATTGATTTTCGGTATCGCCGTTATAGGAATAAAGATGATTTTTGTTGTATGTGCAAACTAATTCACCATTTCGATTTATTACAGGACAAGTGTTAAAAAGCTTGTCTGCTTGCTTTTCAACAAAACTTCCGCCAATAACATTTACATTGTAAGTTTTTGCGATTTCTTTTAGCATATTAACGGCTTTAGATTCTTCCAAAACTTCCGCACTAGCAGGAAAAGACGGACAATCCCAACCCACAGTCCATAATTCAGGCAAAAAGACGAAATCAATATTGCCGTATTTATCCAAATTTGCTTTTAATAAATTTTTAACTGTTTCTATGTTTAAAGCCACATCCCCGATTGCAGATTCCATTTGAATTGCAAGAAGTTTTATTTTTTCCATAATCCGAATTGATATACCTCATCAAACGCTTTTGGCGCGTCTTTTTCTAATTGTTCCAAACTTTGTTGCAACTTTTGTCTTGCTTCCTCTTCTGTGTTTTCATCCCCATCTTGAGGAACATAAATTGGTTCTCCATAAAGATTTATAAGATTAGTTGCAAAAATTGGAGAACGCATCTCATCCCAAGAAGGGAATTTTGCGAAAGTAAAATTCTTTGAATACCAATAAACAGGGACAATTGGAACACCTGCCATTTTGGCAATCTTTATTACGCCGTCTTTAACGACTTTTGCCGGGCCTTTTGGACCATCAACCATCATTGCACAATTTTCACCTGATTTTAGTATAGAAATCATTTGCATTGTAGCTTCAACAGCACCTTTTTTGCCTTTAGATCCTCGAACCGTTTTAAAGCCCCAACGTTCAACAACATCTGCGATAATTTCACCGTCACGAGAACGGCTAATTAGTACATGTAGTTTTGAACGGTGTCTGATGCCGTGTATACAAAATTGATGCGCATGCCACATTGCATATATGCAAGGCATTTTGTCCGGATTATTAACTTCGATAATTCTTGTGAAAAGCTCCTGTATCTTCAATACTCGAAAAACAAGGTGCGAAAGCTTTGTAATATTTTTGCCGTCAAATAATCTAACCATAACTCAATTATACAATAAATAAAATATTTACAAAAAAGCTAAATAACTATTTCCAACGGTTTTCGTATTCTTGAACTTTTAAACAGGCTTGCTCTTCAGACAAATTATATTTTGCCAAACTTAAGATTATTCGTCCGCCGGATTCTTCGAAAAGTTTCTTCTTTATTTTGTATGGGTATGTTTCATTACCTTGCAAATTTCCGGCATGAATTTCTCTTATAATGTCATCAATATAGTTTTGAGTAAATTTAGGAATATTCGGAAATCTTTTTATATATTCGCATAGCGGCATGTTTTCTCGGTAACGATTTCCACTAGCAGAAGTTAATAAAAAATTACCTATAGTATTTAATCCACCTATAGAAGCCGGAGTAATGTGTTCTATTGTTCCGGTAGACGCTATAAATATACGTCGTATAATTTCCGCCTGTTGACGTTTTGAGTATTTAACAACAAAAGCATTTCTACTGCTTTCTGATGTTGGTAA
Source organism: uncultured bacterium (assembly GCA_900553895.1). Lineage (GTDB taxonomy): Bacteria > Cyanobacteriota > Vampirovibrionia > Gastranaerophilales > Gastranaerophilaceae > CAG-196. The sequence goes on from USFB01000005.1 coordinate 64,510, forward strand.
AAAAAGTGCTTTATTTTTTATATTGTTGAAAATTTCTTTTTCATTTGATTTTGGAATAATTTCTTCTAATGAACTTAAGAATGTTTTTCTTTTAAAATTATCATGTTTTGAATTTGTTAAAATTATTTGTCTGCATTTTGTTGTCTTATATCTTATATTTAAAGCTGTTTGCGGAGATAGTTTTCTCGTTAAATAGTCTACGTTATCTAAAACATCTAATTCTTCTAATTTTAATTTTGTTAAACAGTTTGTTTTTATCATCTGCAAACAATTTTGTAAATTATCATCAGGATTTAATAGTGAAAAATCCTTAAAAATTGCAAACATTGCTTTTTCAACAGGAAGCATAAAATCTTGATAGTTGCTTAAAAGAGCAACGGCATCCTCTGCTGTAATACATTTATTAAGTCCTTTTTCAAAAGGTTTTATAGTATTAGACGGAATTATTTTAATCCCTCTATAAGGGCAAGTTATATTTTTTAATTTTCTTAACGGCTTGCCTGCAGAAGTTTTACCTTCATTAGGTACGTCATAATAATAGTTAAAGTATTTTTCCAGCGTAACTTTTTTGAAATTCTTCTTAGGCATAAACTGCTTTCTAAATTAAAAACTTTATCTCCATGATAGCAAATTGAGTTGTGTTACGCAAGATAAATTACAGGCTAAATTAAGTCCCGAACGAAAAATTTCGTTCGGGACTTATCATTAAAGACCGCAATGACCATATTTACAGTTATCAATTTGATGTCTGTCGCAGTTGTACATAAAATAGCCTGATGCAAAAGCACTTAACCCAACAAGAGTATAAACGATTCTTGACATAACCGTCATATCACCAAAAATCTGTGCTACCAAATTTAAGCCAAAGATTCCGATAAGCCCCCAATTTAGCGCACCAATAAGTGTCAAAACATAAGCTAAATATTTAATGTATTTCATATCATACCTCCTTTTTTCATTTATATTATGACTTATCTTGAAGGAGATTTAATTAACATTTTGGAGTAAGTATTATTGTTAATATTTAAAACAAGAGCACCGAGGAGATCAAAATGTCGGTTGGGCATACTTGCCCAACAATAACACAAATAAAATTTTACAAAACCTTAAAACATGCCGGCAATCTGTGTCATAAAACGTTCTATTAAAACGCTTATATATTCAGCCATCGGACGCATAAACATTAAAGATAAAAGCAAACCTAAATAAATCTTTAACGGCATTGAAACCATAAAAATGTTCATTTGTGGCATCATTTTTGAAGTAAAACCTAATAAAATATCAGTAATAAACAATATACCGAATATAGGAAGAGCTATGCTTAAACCGATTCCGAATATTTGTCCGCTCATTTGTACAATTTGTCCGACAAGTTCAGGAGAGAATGTAAATACATAGCCAACTGGCATTGATTTAAAGCTGTTATAAATCGCAGAAAACAACCATTGATGTGCACCTAAACCTATAAACAGCATGGATGCCAAATAAGTATAAGCTTGTGTAATAACTGGAGATTGTCCGCCGGAAGTCGGGTTTAATGCTTGGTCTGCAGATAAGCCCATTTGAACGGCAAACGTATTTACACCCATTTCAATTCCCACAAACAAAATATTTGCGCAAAATCCCATTGCAAAACCAATTATAAATTCTTTAAAAAGAATTAAAGTTAAAGCAGGTACAGAATTTGGCACAACAAAGCTTGTATTATATTGAACTATCGGAAATAAAATAAATGCAATACAAGCAGCTAGCCAAATTTTTACTTGAGTTGGTATCGGATATGTTGAAAAAAGCGGAGCGGAAGCAAACAATCCTGAAAGTCTTGTGAAGATTGCCATAAAAAGAATTATATTGCTAACCGAAAACAACACATCCAAGTTAAACATTATATAACACCTATCAATTGAGGAATCATATCCATAAATTCATTAAATGTTGTTATAAAAATACTCATCATCCAAGGCATCAAGAATATCAATAAAATTACGCAGCCAACAATTTTTGGAACAAACGTTAATGTTGATTCTTGAATTTGTGTTACTGTTTGGAAAATACTTACCAAAAGACCCAAAACTACACCAACTAGCAGAATCGGAACTGAGATTTCCAAAGTTAATATGAACATTTTCTGTAAAAGTGTTATTACTATATCTTGATTCATTGTTTTACTTTCTACTTATTCTTTTGACTAACAAGAGTTGGTCATTCCCTCTCCTTACAGGAGAGGACTAGGGTGAGGTGTCTGCACAAGCCTCACAATTTAATACTATGTCACAAAACTTTCTACAAGCGATTTAACAACCAAATACCATCCGTCTACCATTACAAACATAATAAGTTTAAACGGTAACGCAATCATGGTTGGTGGCAAGAACATCATACCCATTGATACCAGTACCGATGAAACTACAATATCTATAACAAGAAACGGAAGATAAACAACAAAACCTATTGTGAACGCGGTTTTAAGTTCGCTCAAAATAAATGATGGTAAAAGCACATAAGTCGGCACATCATCCTTATTTTTAGGTTTTTCTATTTTCGCCATTCTTACAAACAACGCCAATTCTTTTTCATGCGTTTGCTTAAACATAAATTTACGAACAGGTTCAATCCCTCTATCAAGCGCAACCTGTTGCGTAATTTGATTATTCATATAAGGTTGTAGAGCTTTCTCATTAATTTCATTAAAAGTCGGTGCCATTATAAAGAACGTTAAAATTAACGCTAAACTTGTAATAACTTGGTTAGGAGGAAGGTTGCCCGCCCCGATAGCTTGTCTTGTTAGCGACAAAACTACAACAAGTCTTATAAAGCTCGTTGTCATAATCAAAATACTTGGTGCAAGTGTCAAAATAGTTAACCAAATAAGAATTTGCAAACCATTTGTAAAATCTTGCGGAGTATTTGCCGTACCTAATCCAATATTTATATTCGGAAATGTCATCGCAGCATTTGACGGCATAATTGAAAACAAAAACAGCCCAAATGCCCCTCCCCACTTCTTTATATCTGATAACTTCATTATGTTTCCTTTAAAAATCGACTATACTTCAATAATATGCTAACAAATTGAAGTAAGTCATGGCAAATCATTAAGTTTTATTGCAGGAAAAAGGTTTAATATTAATTTAACCAAATATTGCAAAATTAGTTTCGATGTTTTTATCTCTTACGGATTCGATACCTTTAATCATTTCATTAATAGCAGATTGTTCTGTTTCTAAGTTTTGCATCCTTTGGTCAATTCTTGATTCTTTTTCGTTAATCACGCTTTTTTCATATTCATATTGAACCTGAGCTTCATTTTGAGCATCTGCGTCGTTTACAGTAAAAATATTATCAATATTAGAAGCAATGCTGCTATCATATTCATATTTAGTTTTGCCATTATCGTCTTCAGTTTCTTTCATTGTAGTGATATAAAATTGATTGTTCTGCAACATTTGGTTTAAATAATCGTTGTCTTCAACACTGGAATTAACCTCATAACCATTTTCTACCATTGCGGCAAACAATTGGTCATAAAATTTTATTTCACTTTCTTGAGAAGCTGTTAAAGACTGATTATCAACATTCACAGCACTTTTATTATCTGCTTGTGCTTTTTTATATTCAGCTTCCTTTGCATCATAACTGGTTTTCCAATTTTGCCATTCTGTGCTTTGAGTATCTCTTGTTACATATCTGGTTTCATTATTAACTTCTGTTGTGCTACCACCGGCATTACAATAAGCACCGAGAATTTGGTTAATCATAGTTGCAACATTAACCTTATAATTATCACCATCTTTTGTAAAACCATTACCGCCTGTTAATTGATCTTTTGTTAGCGTAAAAGAAGTTTCACCTTGTTGTTCTTGATAAGTTTTGCAAGCAGCTTTAAATTTAGTTTTATCATCTTCTGTTAAGTATCTGCTTGCATTGTCATATATAGAATTTAATAATGAATTCAAATTTGAACTTGCAGTATTAGAGTTTCCTAATGTTATGCTGCCATTTGCTTGAGAACACAACTTTCCAATATCTAAACTTCCACCGTTGTATGAAACACTTCCAACTAATGATGCAAATTGTTTTTCAGTATTTTTTTTAACAGTCGGTTCGCTGTCTCCAAGTTTTTCTAATTCAGCTTGCAATTTATTAGCATTTTCTACAGAACTTTCTACTGCTGCACTTGTAGTAGCTGCATTGCTTAAGGTTTCTTTTGAAACACCTGTTAAACCTGACAAAATAGCAATTCTGGTATCACCTTCGTATTTGCCTCCGTTTGCTTCAAGCATTTCTGCATATTTTTCATATTTACTGTCCAATACAATGTTTCCATTAGTATTAGTAAGTAAATAAGGAGTATTATTGTTATATGTATTTGGACGCATCAAATTGCCGTAACTCAAATCAACATAAGTTACACCGGAATTGTTTGACCATTTCAATGTTTTTGTACTTAACGCATCTTGAAAATTCTTCGAAACTCTCTTCATATCCCTGGAAAGAGAGGTTTTTTGTAAAGACAAATCTTCAAGCGTCCTGCCGATTGTGTTTTTTCGGCTGGTGAGCTGCAATAATCTAACTTGTGATGCTGCCATTCCCATGATTTGTCCGCTTTCCTTTATAATTTTCCCTTGTTTTAATATATATATCGGCAGATTTTTTTAAAACTTTAGCTTTTTTTGAAATATTGTTACAAATCTTTACTTTGCTATATTAAGTTTTGTAACAAAAATATCGTTTGTTGAAATTGAGACTTTTTTAAATACTTTTTATATATGTAAGATTTAAAAAGTAAGGTGAAACAAGATGGCAATCGCAAATTTACACGAAACATTAATGAGTTATAAGTTAAGAAGAAATGCTCTTAACCTTGAAATTACTCAATTGCAAAACCAAAAAACACTTGCTACTTATTCACAAGCTGATGCTACTGAATTAAAATTGGCTCAAGATAGAGCCAACAAATCTTACTTCAAAGGTATTTTTGAAGCAGACCAAGCCGAAGGCGGTGCTCATTTATATGATGATTATAAAGATTATACAGAAATTCCTGATTTTGAAGATGAAGTAGATAAAATTACTGCTCAATATCAAGATCAATTAAACGAACTATCTGCTTGGGAAACTCAAGTCGATGCACAATTAACAACTGATAGTGCAGAATTAGAAGAAGTTAATGCTTACTTAGAATCATTGAAATCAATGCTTTCAAGCAATATTCAAGAAGACTTTAACTACGGTTTGAACGGATAATAAAAGGTCTTGGTTCTTAAAAGAACCAAGATTTTTTTATTACAAAGTTCTTCTTACTTTTTGGGGTGTATTAACTATTTAGACGTATATTTTGATAACTATCTCACCCTCATCAGGGCTCCGCCCAGCTTGTCTTGGATTATTCGGGCGAGCATAACATTCCAATAACAACAAATCCTAACGGATTTTTTATGTTATTTCCATGTTGTTTGCTCTTATGAGCTTACGCTCTACCGAAAATCCACTCTCCCCTCGAGTGAGAAGCCATGAGATACGCTAATCTAACGCAAATAACCGCTTCGCCCTTGAGGGGAGAAACTGCTCGGAGGGCTGATGAGGGTGAGATAAATACAATAATCAATAAAAGTTAATGGTGCAAAAAATTGCACCCTACAATTTTAAATAAAAATATGTTCGATATTAAATGTATTTTTAATTAAGGAAAAGTAGGGTGCAATTTTTTGCACCATTAACTTTTAATTAGCCAAATATCCAAATTCCAATCAACGCAAATGCAATTAGCGCAATATTGTAATGCAGGAATGTTGGAATACATGTATCAAAAATATGATTATGCTGTCCATCAGCATTCAAACCCGCTGTAGGTCCCAATGTTGTGTCAGAAGCAGGAGAACCTGCATCACCCAAAGCCGCTGCCGCAGCCAAAAGCACCACTATCTGTTGCGGATTAAATCCTAAATGCGTGCAAACAGGAATAAACAGAACTGCCAATATAGGAATTGTACCAAAAGATGTGCCAATCCCAATTGTTATAAATAAACCGATAATTAAAATTATCAAAGATGTTAAAATAACATTGTTTGGCAAAATTCCGATAACAAGATTAACGAGAGAATCAATCGCACCTGTTTCTTTTAGAACTGATGCAAATCCTGCTGCAACAAGCATTACAAAGGCGATATAACCCATCAAATAGATACCTTCGTTCATCATATGATCCATTTTGTCTTGCGGAATTACGCCGAAAGAGAAAATTATACCTAAGCCGACTAATGCACCAAGCGGTAATGATTGGGTTAACAACTGAACAACAAAAGTAGCAATCGTCGCTAATATTACAACATAGTGTCTTTTTCGGAATTTACCTTCGCTTTGAGGCATATTTGCAATTTGTTTATCTTCATATATTCTAGGTTTACGATAAGTTATAAAAACAGCGACTAAAAGCCCGACGAGCATGCCCAAACCAAGTATAAAAGTAGATTTCCAAATTTCGCTTCTTAAAATTTGTACGCCGTTTTGAGTCATGTTATCTGCAATAAGATTTTGGAAAATTAAACCAAATCCTGCCGGTATTGCAATATAAGGCATTTTTAAACCAAATGCCAAAACACAAGCTACTGCGCGCCTGTCAATTTCAAGTTTATTCATTATTTTTAATAATGGCGGAATGATTATAGGAATAAACGCAATATGAATCGGCACTATGTTTTGAGATGTCATAGCTATAAGCGTCAAAATACCGAGCAAAACAAACTTTTTCCCTGCTACAACCTCTGTGATTTTTCTTGATACAACATCCGTAAAACCCGAATGAGCCATTGTTGCAGCAAAAGCACCGAGTAAAATATAACTCAAAGCTGTTTCAGAATTTCCGCCCATGCCTGAAATAAATACATCCATGATTTTTTGAATATGCATGCCGGAAACAAGTCCTGCAACAATTGTAGAAATAATTATTGCAAGTAAAACATTAACTTTTCTGATACACAAAATACATAATAAAATTACAGCAACAAGAGCGGGATTTAAACATAGCTGTAAAAGTGTATTCATTATCTTGCTTCTTCTTCCTGCAATAAATTTATTAAATCCAAAGCAACTTCTTTTTGTAATTCATCAGGAAGAGATTTTAGGTATTCAAAAGACTCTGCAATTTTCTGATCAGTATCATACCAACGTCTAAGAACGTACGTAAAAGCATCGGTTAATATATTATCCGCCAAATCAATTCCATTATCTTTTGATTTTTTCACAATTAAATCTGCGCATTTATACTGCGTCATGATATTCGCATTACGCATAAGACTAACTGCTAAGCTAACTGTAGGATCTACATCATACCAACGTTTATACATACAAACACCTTTTTCTTTTATCGTATAGTTTTTAGACTATTTTGTCAATTCTGAAATAATATTTTGTTTCTTTTCTTCATCTTTAATTGAAAATAAAAGAGTTTTTTCTTTTGAAGTATCACCTTTAACAATTTCTATACTTGTTTTAGGAACTTTAAATCTCTTCGATAAAAATTCAACAAGAGCTTTATTTGCTTTATTTTCAATCGGTTGAGCCGTAACCTTTACCTTGATAAACTCATCTTCAATTATCAAATCATTTTTAGATGAATTAGGAACAATTTTAATCCTAATTAACAAGCCATCAGAAGTTTCTTTTATCATACTTTTTGGAATACCATCACATATTCATGTTTAAAAATATAGAAACCACCGGCTAAAGCTCTGTATCTCCAAAGATTTGCGGTTTTTCCTTTGGCTCTTTCGTTGCCTTGCATATCTTTAATAATAATAGCTTTAGTTATGAAACCTAACTTGTTCATTCTTGCCATACATTCAAAACCAAGAGGGATGTGTTGAGAATTTGCGTACTTATCACCGATAATCAAGCACGCAAAACGTCCTTTTTCTAATAGATCATAACCGTTTTTTGCAACTTTCTCAAACAAATCATAAAATTCTTCTGTTGTTGCACAGTTAGACAAGTCTTCTTTTTTATCAGAAAATTTAATAATATCATCATAAGGCGGATGAAGCATCAATAATTGTGCTTGTTTTCTTCCCATGATATCAAGTCTTGCTTGAACTTTTTCTTTAGCTAATTCGCTTGTTGAATCTGCGCAAATAATATTAACATCCGTTACCAATTGTTTTGGGGTGAATTTTTCTGAAACTTTTTCTGCTAATTCGTCTTTAAGTTCAACGCCGATACAACGTCTATTCATATTTATAGCTTCAATGCCGGATGTTCCAGAACCGAAAAACAAATCAAGAACAATATCGTTTTTCTTTGTATAACGTTCATAAATCTGTTGAGCAATTTGCGGAATGTAGTTACCATGATATTCGTTTGAATGTCCGCCTTCTTTTAGTCGGGTCGGAAATTCCCACAAAGTATCAGTTTTAACATGGTCGTATTCACGCCATTTTTTAAGGTTTATATCACTGTAAGCAGTGGTTTTAACCGCGTTATCTTCAACGACCTTTAATGCTGCTGAACTTTTTGCAACTTTTTTCTCTTTTAAATTCGATTTAGCCATATCTCTCCCCATTCAATACATATAGTTTAAAGTATTGTGTTAGATTTGTAATCAAATAAATAGAGGATATTATTAAAAGCTATTTTTTTGCTACCATCTTGGATAGTTGAATGTAAAATTTTTTAGTGATAAGTTCTAAGCTATAGAGGAGTTTTGTTATGAAAAAAATACTTTTTATTATTGATAAAATTGAACTTAAATATTTTGAATTTAACAATTTAGTTACAAATTTTTGGATGATTAAAGAATTTCTGGAAAGAGGGAATCAAGTATTCATAACAACAATTTCAAATCTTTCTTTGAAACAAGACGTTGCATATACAAAATGTTTTGAAACATTCACTGATAAAAATAACATTTTTTATAAAGATATAAAAATTGAAAAAGAAATTAACGATTTTGATTTAGTAATGTTCAGACCTGATCCGCCGGTTGATATTGATTATATAAACGCCACTTATATTTTTGATTTCGTAACAAAACCAAGAGTTATAAATTCTCCTCAAGCTATCAGAGATTTTAACGAAAAGCTTCACAGTGTTTATTTTAAAGAACTGATGACTGACAATATTGTTACGGCTTCGCTTGAAGAAATAGAAGAGTTTTTGGCTAAATATAAGCAAATAGTATTAAAGCCATTAAACCGTTGTTTTGGCTCAGGCGTTATGTATCTTTATGACGGCGATCCTAATACAAGAACAATTATAAACACAATGACAAACAATGAAACCACGCTTGTTATGGTGCAAGAATTTATACCTGCTGTAAAACAAGGCGACAAAAGAGTTTTAACTCTTGGTAACAAGGTTTTAAAATACTGTATAAAAAAATTACCGACTAACGATGATTTTAAATTCAATACGCATAATGATAACTTTATCACTTCTGCGGAGTTGACAGATGTTGAATTTGAACACTTTACAAAAGTTGCCGAAAAGCTTAATGCGATGGGGATACAAATGGCCGGTTTAGATGTTATCGACGGTCGAATAATTGAAGTAAACGTAACGAGTCCATGTTATTTTATCAAAGAAATTAACGGATTGTATAAAACGAATTTGGAACACGAAATCTGCGATTTCATATTGCAGGAAATACCAGCGGTTGTCGGATAATTATTATTTTTTGCCACCCTCATCAGGGCTCCGCCCAGCATCTCCCCTCAAGGGCGAAGCTATCATTTACGTTAATTTAGCGCTTTCAATTGTTTCTCCCTCAAGAAGACGAAACAGATTTAGCACGAAACTATTTTATCAACAGCGATATCAAATTCATCAGGACAAACAGATTCTATAATCAATTCTTTTGGCAAACAAACAATTGTTTTGCCTTTGTAATCTGTTAAAAATCTGTCATAAAAACCGCCACCGTAACCTAGTCTGAAGTTGTTTTTGTCACAACAAAGTGCCGGCACAATGACTAAATCGATTTTGTTTTTTTCTATCGGTTTGGTATTCGGTTCAAGAGTCTTAAAACAGGATTCACAAAGTAAATCGCCATTTTTATACTCACAGCACAAAAGATTTTGACCATCTATTTTAGGCAAGTAAAACGTTTTGGCGTTATCATCTAAAAGTTCAAGCAAATTTACTTCATTTTTTATCGGATAAAAAATCATGATATTATGTGCTTTTTGATATTCAACAGTTTCTATAAGTTTTTGAACCAAAGCATGACTTGTATCTTCTCTAAGTTTGCCGAAACCTTTAGCCCATTTTCTTAATATTTTTTTATTATCCATACTAAATTTTTATCACAATAAAAAAAAGCTCGCAAATGCGAGCTAAAAGTTTTGTAAGATGTAAGATGGGGTTAAAAATTTTTATTAATCACTAAAACTTTTCCAACGTTCTATAGAAGGTTTTAGGTACTTATTATATGCACTGATTGTTTTTTCACTGTCTACGGATTTAAAAGCTTCTTCCAAAGCTAATGCAGTTTCTTTGCTTGGATGTTTTAAGAATTTTTCTCGAGCTTTATTAAAATCAGATAAATCAGTTACTTCTTGTTTAACATCATATTTAGGTTCTATCTTTTCAGAATCATCAAGTGATTTTAAATTTTGAAGTTGAATATTGATATTTTTAGCTGTATCAGCATTTACAGACATTTCTTGAAAAATTTTAACTTCTTTTGTATATGCTTTTTCAGCGGCTTTTTTAGCTTGCTCTTTGTCTTTTTCTAAAGCTTTTATTTGTTTATCAATCTGATTATTCTTAGAAATTTGTTCTTCTGTTAAGTTTGCTCCTGAAACTTTTTGTCCTCTTATATTTTCAATTTTTATAGAATATTCATCTGTACTATTATAAAAAGCTTCTTTTGTTTTTTGAGAATTAGAAACTTTTGTATTTTGAGTTGTTAAAGCGTTATCGATAGAATTAACATTATCTACTCCAACTGCTTTTAAAGCTTTATCAAGTTGCTTTTCAAGAGTTTTCTTTTGTTCATCAACAGAAAGATGTTTGCTGTCAGCACCGCCTTTACCGTCGGTTGCAGAAGACAAAATATTAAAACCAAAACCCATTATAGAGTTTATAACATATTGAGCATTCTGAACTTTTTGAGCAGAACGAGTTGAAACAGGTGTATATTGTGCTCCTTTGGATCTCAAACTATCGTTATTATTAATGTCTGTAAAATAGCCCATCTTATACTCTCATTAATTACGTCTTACATATATATAAAGTAAATAAAGAGAGCCCGATTTCACAAAATCTTCTTGCTGTTACAAAACTTTACATTTCTTGCATTTTTTGAAACAAGAATTAATATAATAACTTATAAATACAAAGGCACAACAGGATTTGGCAAAATATTTTGTCTAAATTGTGGAACAACAAAGGTAATAGTGTTCACCAAGTCGCCATCAGTTGATGCGTAAATTTTACCATTATGAACATCTATAATTTTTTTACATAAATACAAGCTAATGCCATGACCAACAGTGGAAAATTTAGGATGCTTTTCAGAAATTCTTTCAAACAAATTAAGACATTCCTTATTAGAAAGGCTTATTCCGCGACTTGTTACAGAAAATTTCAAGTTATTATTTTCATTTTCTACACAAACAACTATTTTTTCACCTCTGGAAGAATAAACTATTGCATTATTCAAAAGATTAATAACAACTTTTTTGATTTCTTCTCTATCCGCTTCTAAAAAAGTATTGTCGTTTGTAGATTTATAAACAAATTGTATTTCCTTTTCTTTTGCCTCTTTTGATGCTTTTTCAAAGCTTTCAACCACAACTTGTGACAAATCGAATTTTTCATAATAAAGAGGGTTTTGTTTAGTTTCAAATCTATAAGTATTCAAAACCATAGAAATCATAGTTAGTATATAGTTGCATGATTCTGTAATATTAGAAATCAATTCTTTTTGTTCACTATTAATCGGTCCCATAGCCCCTTTTTCAATAAGCTGTAAGCCTCTAAGTTGTGCCAATGTTGGGATTTTTAAATCATGAATCAAGGTTTCTATAAAATATTCTTTTTGGCGTTCTATTTCTTTTTCAGCTTCAAGATTTTCATACATGACTACCAAATATTCCACATTTCCATCATCATCTAAAATAGGAGCTTTGCACACCCTGCCCCAAAAAGTTTTGTTTGGAAATGCAATTAATCTTTCTGTAATCATAGGTTTTTTAGTCCTATAAATTTCAGCCTCTTCTTTCCTTACAAAGTCAAGATATTCCTGTTGGAATATATCAGACAATACAAGTTGGCGCATTTTTTCATCTTTTTGAAGTTGTAAGATTTTTTCAAAAGAAGTACTACCTACAATAAACTTATCGTTTTTATCCTTCATAAAGGCACCAATTGGAACATTTTCTAAAATACATTTTAGTTGTTTTTCTTTTTCTTGAACTTTTTTTGATGCCAAATATTCAGTTGTCACATTTCTTGCAACAAGCAATGTTCCATTCACATTTTCTTTATCATCCAAAGTCGGAGAAATTAATATATTATAATAGTTTGCTTTTCCTTCAAAAACTGTTGCAAAAAATTTAACAGACTGTTTTGTCCTTAAAACCTCTTGAAGTTTTTCTATCATCAACGCGCAAACTTTTGCATTTTCAGGAGTATCTTTGAATAAAAACTCTAAGTCTTTACCTAAAATTTCTTCTTTTGTTTTGTGATGAGTTTTGCATAAAATTTCATTACAAGCAATAACCTTTAAATCTTTATTTTGATAAACTACTATATCTGGAGAAGAGTTAAGCAATGCTTCAAAAAAATGCACCTTGCTTTTTAGTTCTTTTTTCAAAAATATATTCAATTTAACATGCTTAATTACGTATATAGAAACGGTTACAATCACACTTAAAAGTGCAACCAACTGATCTGTTGTTTGACACAAAACAACCAATGAAAAAACAAATATGCAAAGTATTACCAAATCCTTAACAACACCCATATACGTTGGACTTCTTTCTTTCCTTCTTTCTTTATTTATTTAACGTACATAGTATATTACCCTAAGCTAATCGATTGATAAATTGCCTAGTTGGGTATATTTTTTTGACAATTTAAATCATTATACTAAATTGATTAGTGCTTTTGATAATTTTACGTTATGAACTCTTAAATAATCCACACCTTTTTTCACTAATGGATATGAAATAGAGGCAGAAAGTGCATCTTTCAGTTCATTATCTTTAGTTTCGACACCAAGCAAACTTTTTCTTGAAACACCTACCATAATCGGTAAATTAAGTCCGAAAAGTTCTTCAATTTTATCTAAAATAATAAAATTATCTTTCCTTGTTTTCCCAAATCCAATGCCCGGATCTATAATTATATTATCTATGCCATTATCTTTTGCTAATTCGGCTTTATCTTTTAAACTAAAAAACAAAGTTTCCATGATGTTTTTATATTCTTTGTAATCTTCAGCACGTTCGGTAGAATGTTGGAGGATAACACCGGCTTTGTACTTAGATATAATTTCAGGCATTTTTTTATCAAAATCGAAACCGGATACATCATTAATGATTTTGACCCCATGGTTCAAAACAAAATCTGCAACTTCTGCACATCTTGTATCTACACTTATTCTATTTGTAAGATTTTCTTTTTCTGCAAATTCAATAATAGATGTAAGCCTTTCTATTTGTTCTTTTGCACTAACGGCTTGTGCTCCTGGTCTGGCACTTTCTGCGCCAATGTCGATTAAATCTGCACCATCTTCCAGTAGCTGTATAAAATGTTGTTCTGCAGAATTTTTATCGAAGAATTTACCTCCATCAGAAAACGAATCCGGCGTAACATTCAAAATGCCGACAAGCTTAGTTCTTCTAATTTGCGGTTTTAAAATTTCTAATATATTTTTGCCAAGAATAGCAAGGCGAAAAGGTTGTGACATAAGTTTTTGAGCAATTTTATTTAACTGAGAATAACTACCACATAAAATTACATCAGACTTTGCTATATTCCCTGTTATTACGTTTCTATTCACAGCACAATCTGCACCAAAGATTAGCGCAGTTTGTTTAAGAATATTTGCTTGAGCAACAGAAAGCCCATAAACCTTTATATTTTTGTATCTGAACTTGTTTTCTGCCTGCAACAAATAACTGGAATCAAAACCGATTTGTTCCAATTCGTTTTCTATATTTGAAACTTCTTTTAAAATAAAATCACTCATCAAAAAAATTTTAGCATAAAAAGATTAAACATCTATGAGTTGAAGGGTAATAGCTTTCACAACGGCTTGCACTCTATTGTGCGCATTTAATTTTTTATAGATAGATTCCAAATGAGCTTTAGTAGTTGCTGTTGATATATTCAATTTTTCTGCAATTTCTTTATTTATTAGACCTTGCGCAACGAGTTCTAAAATACATAGCTCTTGTTTTGTCAATTCTACCATTTATAAAACTTCCCTTTTTAGCCACTGCTTCCTTATCCAATTTTCTTATAAAGTGTATGCTAGTGTCTATCCGCCGTTTGGCTATTTTTTGTTTTCGTTTGTAGAATTTGCAAAAAATCAAGTTATTTATGCTTTAAACAGGCATGATTATAGAAAATGTTAAAGCCATAAAAATTACACACTTAACTTTATCTACTTTCTAAATCTTGAAATTATAAATTTGATATGTAATAATATTATTACTCTATATAAGTGTTTATTTTGTTCCTACATTTTTATAAATAGGGAGAGTAAGCTCTTTAATTATTGAAGTATACCCGCCGATACAAAATCGCCAGCAGGAAACGGATTAATTTAGGCACTCACCCACCTGCGAGACATTGCAGGTAACAAAATCGCATTTATATAGAGTTTTTATTTTTTGGGTGGCGAGAACCTAATCTACACTATATCTCAATTTTATTTTTCAATTCTTCCAACTTATCAATGCTATCGGTTTCGAAATAAACTCTTAAAAGAGGTTCTGTACCGCTCGGACGAACCAAAATTTTTGTTTTATCGCCAAGCATAAGTTTTACTCCGTCTTTTGTATCAATAGAAGTAACTTTATAATCGCCGATATTCTTGAATTCTTTAACCTTTTCCAAAATTGGTTTAATTTCTTCTTGATTATCCAATTTTAAATCAACTCTGTCGGTAAAGAACTTAGCTTCTGCCAATTTGTAAAGCTCTTCTTGTAATTCAACAAGCGTTTTACCAGTATCAGCCATTGTTTCTAGTATTAAAAGATTAGCAACTAAGCCATCTTTTTCGGGAATATGACCTAAAATACTCAAGCCGCCTGATTCTTCGCCACCAATAATAACTTTGTTTTTACGCATAGCTTCGCCAACATGTTTAAAGCCAACTGCAGTTTCAATAACTTCTACATTGAGTTTTTTTGCAACACAATCTATAAGTAAACTTGAACCTACTGTTTTAACCACAGCTCCTTCAAAACCACGTGATTTTAAGTGTTTTAAAAGGATTGCAATAATTTCATTTGGAGAAACATATTCTCCGTTCTCGTTTATAACTCCAAAACGGTCAGCGTCACCATCGTTAGCCAAACCAATAGAATTTGGAGTAGATTTAACTTTTTCTACAAGTTCTTTCAAAAATCTTGGTTTTGGGTCAGGCATTCCACCGCCAAAGTTTACATCGTGGAACATGTGCAAGCTATCAAATGCAATACCTTTATTTTTTAAGATTTCATCAAAATATCCAATGGATGCTGAATATAAGCCATCAAAAATGATATTTGTTTTTAAATTCTTAAACTTGTTGTAATCAATCAGAGTTTCCAAATGTTCATAATATTTAGGAGCAAAATCAATTTTATGCAATATACCTGATTTTTCAGAACTATTGTACTCTTTATCTAAATTTGCAACAATTTCATCCGTAATTTCACTTGTCGCCGGCCCTGCATAATCCGGAATAAACTTCATCCCCAAGTATTCAGGAGGATTGTGGGATGCTGTAAACATAATGGCACACGCATTTTTGATTAAAGCGTTATAAGCCAAAATCGGTGTTGGAACAATTCTTGAAGAATAGAAAACGTTAAAACCTTTATTTTTCAGAATTTCAGCGCAAAGAAGAGAATACTCATCAGCCATTTTTCTAGGGTCATAACCTATTAAAATCGGTTTTTCAAAACCAAAATTATCAGCTACGTATTTACCGATAGCCAAAGTAACTCTTTTTACGTTAGCTTCTGTAAAATCTCTATCCAAAACGGCTCTCCAACCGTCAGTTCCAAATTTTATCATTGCAATACTCCCATCTTCGTTAATTTTAACATAAAAAAGGTGCGACAATTCTAAAATTGTCGCACCTTTAAAATATTTAAACTATTTTGCAACTTTAACATTCATATAATCAATTGCATAATCTGTTTTTTCTGCACCTTGCGTAAAGTTAATAGGAATTCTTGCAGTTCTTGTGCAAGCTTTTACTGTCCAAATTTCACTCCAAGTGTTATTATTTTTAGGTTTTGAAATTTCCGTGTTTACAATTGCAAAATCTTCACAACCTTGAGCCGCTACTCTTAGTGAATAATAATAAATTGGCATAATCATTTGTGATTGGAGTTGAGAGTCCGTAATTGATTTACCCTTAACAGGAATTGTGTTATCAAAATTGTAAGCAAAAACTGCTGTTGATACCATCAATAAAGATAAAATTAATAACTGTAGTTTTTTCATTAAAAACTCCTTTCACTATTCTTATACATATCTATGCCGATTTTAACACAAAAAACATAATTTGCACAAGCTATGTAATACAGAATTGTAACAAAAGAATTTCTTAAAAAAACAGATTAATCGCTAAATGTTTTGAATGTCTTTTCAACGTTGTCTTTAATAACTTTCTTAACAGCATCCATTTCGGTCGCAAGAGCGTTTTGTTCTGTATCCAATTGTTTTAGACGAAGTTCCAGTGTTCTGTCTTCTTGTTGGATAATTGAAGTTTTAGCATTGATATCTGCGATAGTTTTTTCGTACTGTTCTTTTTTGTAATTATACTCGTTCATAGCATCTTTATAAGCTGCTTCATCTGTCACGGTTTCAACATTTAAATCATAAACTACGCTATTATTATCGAATTTTACCGATTTAAAACGTCCATTATTGTCTGTTTCTAAAAGAGCGTGATTTGTTTGTTCTATTTTTGTTTTTAAATAGGACGCATTGTAATAAGCTAATTTATCTTGTACTTCAATCGGTTTATCTGCACTATTAGGGGACTGAATACTGTTTTGCAAATCTTTTTCTGTAGTGTAATAAGTTTTGCCCTGGTAATCAAAAGTATAAATACCTTCGCCGGTATAAACAAGTTGACCGTTCTCATCAAAACTTAGGTAATCTTTCATAGAAGAATCAGGACAGTCTTTAAGTATTTGAGCAAGCTCTGCGACTTGATCCATATTTTCATTCTTTGTTAATTTACTTAATTCAGTAAGCTTAGAGTTTCCTACATAAGCAGGTTTGTATTCAGTTGTATATGAAATTGGTTCATTTTCGTTAGGCACAAAAAAGTGCCAAGTACCTGAAGCATCTTGATAACCGTAAACATCATCTGTGTTTAAAACTCCATCTGCTGTTGCCATACCTTTTGCAACTTCAAAATCACGCAAAGATTCTTCAAGTTCCGAATCTGTTTCAACTTTGTCCTTTAAAGCTTCGAAAGGTCCTGCCAGAGTTTCTCCCGTATCATTATTTATAATTGTATACATACCGTCAGAAAATGAAACAACAGGATTTACTTGCCCATCATTATCATAAGTTTCCTGTTTTGCTTGTGTTTTTGACTGAACTTCAGGATTTTCAAGCAGTTTCTTAGAACCCGTATAAACATTTGCATAATAATAACTGTTTACAATGTAGTTGTAATCAGGATCTGCACTTGATAACTGCTGCCAACTTTCTAAAACGGACTCATTATCTCCATCAGAATATGAATATTGCAACTCTGTATAATCAGTGGTTTTAGGAGCATTAGGAACTTCCAAGCCTAAAAGTCTGTTAAATAAGTTCGCACTCTGATTGGCAAGTGCGGTTCTAGCTTGGTTAATTTGCTGACCTTCCCATTCGGTATTGGTTTTTCTTGCTGTTAGTGCCAAGTATCTGGCTTGTGAAGCTGCCATTCCCATAGCGGAATCTCCTATTTAATTACGTTTTATTATTTAATAAAATTTTTGACAAAGTCAACATGATAAACGGCAATAGAAACCATGTACTTTAAGTAACATCGAAAAAATACTACTTTTAGAGGAAATTAAACTACCATGTCATCAAAGTCTTTAGCATCATCATAATTAAACATATGAATAAATGTGTAAAGCATTTTTACAGAAAACTTTTTAGAACCTACTTCTAACATGTTACGAAGAACTTCTTTATTGTTTGCAACTACAGTGTGAGTTCTATTGAATGCCAAATTATCATAAAAGTTTGCAACATTTATTATTTGACTATATTCCGAAATAAAATCATTTGATAAACCTTGAGGATAGCCGGAGCCATCGTTATTTTCATGGTGTTCAAGCGCAACAAGAGCAATTTCTTCCGGCAATTCAAGTTCTTCTCTAATAAGCTTATACCCCAAAATAGTATGAGCTTTTACAGAATCTTCATTCATTGTTATAAGAGCCTGCATATCAGGCATATCAATTTTAATTTTTCCAATATCATGTAACAAAGCTGCTAGGATAACTTGGTCAATTGCAGAGGTTGAAAACTCTAATTTTGTAGCAATTAAGCCTGACATAATAGCAACATTCAATGGATGGCAAAGCTCATATTCTCCAAAGAATCTAACGCGTGAGCCTTTGCTGGATTTATTAATTTGTTTATAAACTTCTGTTTTTAAAACACCAATAAGAGAATTTAATTTTAATAAACCTTCTTCGTAATATCCTTCTAAAAATAAATTCAATATTCGTTTATAAAAATATTTGATTTTAGCTTGTGTTTCCATTTTTACATAAGCATCTTTATTAAGAACGGTTTGGAAATCGGTTGCATCTATAGTATCATAAGAGAAATTGAGTAATTTAGCATTCTTTTTGTGTTCGTCTTGTTTTTGTGAGTTTTCTTCTTGTTCAGTTTCACTGTTATATTCTTCTGTATATACGTGAATATGGTTCTTTAGCATAATAAGTTTGCCCGGAGTAAGAACCTCACCGGCTTCAAGAATTTTGCCTTTATTTTCTGAGTATAAATCAAAAGGCAATACCTTATAATTACTCAATTCTTTATTTGTAACTATTCTCATAGTTAGAATTATAACACTTTTAGAATTTTAAACATACGCTATTTGTTCTATTTTTTTATAACTCTCTTCTGCCTTCAATTGCACGCGCTAAAGTTACTTCATCAGCGTATTCCAAATCCGCTCCGACAGGCAACCCGAAAGCAATACGAGAAATTTTTATACCAAATGGTTTGATTAATTTTGTTAAATACAAACTTGTCGCTTCTCCTTCTACAGAAGGTGAAAGAGCAAGAATAACTTCCTGAACTTCTTCATTTGTAAGTCTTTGGAGTAATTCTTTTATTCTAATATCCTCTGCACCTATTCCATCCATTGGAGAAATAAGACCTTGCAAAACATGATAAAGTCCTCTGTATTCATTTGTTTTTTCAATCGCAATCAAATCTTTCGTTTCAGCAACCACACAAATTACCGAACGATTACGATTTGTTGAAGAACAAATTTCACAAGGGCTTTGGGTTGAAATATTAAAACAAATTTCACAAGTTTTTGAACTTTTCTTTGCTTCCAAAATCGCATTGGCAAATTTTTCAACCTCACTTAATGGCATTTTAAGCACCTGAAAAGCCATCCGTTGTGCAGACTTTGGACCAACGGACGGAAATTTTTGAAATTGTTCTATTAATGTTGCTATTGATTTTGGATAAATCAAAACTTCTCCTAAGTAGAGGAGTTGATAAGTTTAGAAGTTTATAAGAAATTTTAGATTATTTACTTTTATAAATCATGTTCATCTCTTTAAATTTTTATAATTTCTTCTAAACTCCTCAACCTCTAAACTTCTAAACTATTGAACCTAATTTAATTAAAATAACCCTGGTATACTAATACCACCTGTTACAGATTTCATTTTTTCTTCCATAACCTTTTGAGCTTTGCCAGTTGTTTGGCTAATAGCTGTAGTAATAATATCTTCTAACATTTCGATAGTATCTTCTGAAACTGAAGACGGGTTTTCCGGATTAATAGCTTCTGCAGAAAGTTTAATTGATTTGAATAAACCTTTACCGTCACAAATAACTTTAACTGAACCGTTTGCAGCTTCGCCTGAAATATCCATTTTGTTAAGTTCATCTTGAGCTTCTTTTAATCTTTTTTGAATATTTTGAGCTTGTTTCATCATATTCATCATGTTCATCATAGTTGATTTCCTCCTACCTATGTACTCCCTAAAGTTGTTCTTCTATTTTTGCCATTAAATCGTCATCAATGTCGAAGTTCGCGTAAACATTCTGAACATCGTCATGCTCTTCTAATTTACCTAACAATCTCATGATGCTGATTGCAGTTTTTTCATCTGATACTTCAATTGTATTTTGTGGAACTCTTGTAAATTCTGCTGATGTTGACTTGAAGCCTTCTGCTTCCAAACCTTCTGTTACAGGTTGCAAGTTTGGAACTGATGTGTAAACTTTATATTCATCCTCTTCTTCAACAATATCATCTGCGTCAAGATTAATTGCTGCTTCAAAAAGTTTTTCGTAATCTACATCATCTTTATTAAAAGTAATACAACCTTTCTTATCAAACATCCAACCAACGCAACCTGTTTCACCTAAGTTACCGTTGAATTTTGTGAAATAGCTTCTAACATCGCCGGCTGTTCTGTTTTTGTTGTCAGTCATAGCTTCTACTACAACTGCAACACCGCCTGCTGCATAGCCTTCATAAACCATTTCATCATAGTTTTCACTGTTGCCTGCACCGGAGCCTTTTTCAATAGCTCTTTTAATATTATCGTTTGGAAGTCCTGCGGCTTTAGCTTTTTCAATAGCAGTTCTAAGTCTGAAGTTACCTGCAGGATCAGGACCGCCAAGTTTTGATGCTACAATAATTTCTCTTGAAAATTTTTGAAATTCTGCAGCTCTTAATGAATCTGTTTTAGCTTTTTTATGTTTAATCGTTGACCATTTTGAGTGTCCGCTCATAAATATATCCCCTTATAATTAGTCTGTACTGCTTTACAATAATACATTAAAGGGATTTATATATCAAGAAGTTTATATAAATCCCTTTTGTAATTCTATTATTTCAATTTGATTTTTAATCCCAACAAACGCAAAACTTTTGTCTTTGTTTTTCCTTTGTATTCATTTTTTATAGAAAAAATTTGCCTAAAAAGCGGTTCTTTATTGGACGGTTCTTTTGACGCCATATAATCCCTTAATAGTTCATCATAAATATTTGTTTTTTTTGCAACTTCCCACCATTCATCTTTAAATTTGTTACCACAGCCTTTAAATGCGGGCTTTAAACCCGTAAGATGAACAATTACAGGATTTTCTTTTGCTTGTAAATACTCAGTTTCTTCTTCTCCTTCAAATTCATAGTATCCGCCTCTCCACCAAGTATCCATCAGGTTGTATTTTGGTGAAATTACAAGTTTATATTCATCAACAACCTTATTGATTGAATCCTGATCGCAAAATTCAATAATTTTTGCGTTATTTTTTGCAAAATCGACAACCTTATCAAAAAAATGTTCTTTTCTGCAATAATCACAATTAAACAACAGCATGCCGGAATTTACGTACACTCCGCTTTTCATTCCTAGCCTTTTAACGTATTTTGACACACCCCAAACATCTTTAACCCCTGCCAAATATTTATCAGTCAAGTCTAGTGAAAATAATTCATCTAAATTTCCGCGAATAAGCGTATCACAATCAAGATAAAGAACTTTATCTAAATCTTTGCATAAATCAGGTAGTTTAATTCTAAACCAAGCTTGCACAGTAACCCATTTTGAAAGTGTTAAATCCGCAAATTGGCTTTCATCCATTTTTATAAGCCTTAAACTTCCACCAACTGCGCCCAACTTTTGCATGCTTTCAGCAGAAAGTTTTGAATACATAATTATAAATTCAACTTGCTCATTATGTTCTAATGCGCTTTTCATTGAAACAACGGTTTGATTAACATAATTATCATCTGGTGCATAAGCAATACTAATCTTCATTATTTAAACTCCTCTAAAATATGCTCGAAGAATGTCCCTTCGATTTTGATTTCTTTTTTCTTTGATAAAACTTTTTTCTTATGCGTCAATTTGTGAATTGGCGTTGTTTTCTTTAATTGTGCCCAACGTTTTTCATCAAACGGGTTCAACAATTCGGATTGAAGTCTTTGAACAGGATAAAAGTTAAAAAATGGAATTTTTGCCCATTCGTCTTTATTACGTCTTGCAACCATTGTAATAATATGCATATGCGTAAAATAATTTACCAAAAAACGATTTTCATTCCAATAAGCAAGCATTGAAGCAAGCGTTTGTTTAAGTATTTTGTTATCAGGTTTTGCCGCAATAAAATAATTTGTTCCACAAAGTCCATCCAAATCAACTTTTTCATCATTTTGAAAAAAGAACAAATCCGAATCTACAAAATCAGGTAGTTCTTCTGTCAACAAAACCGTTGAGTCAATCCAAACTCCGCCATACTGAATTAACAATGCAGTTCTTACAATATCAACAAAATGTGCAAGATTCATTTTGCCGTTTTCTTTCAGCTCATAAATTTTTTGCGGTAAATCAATATAATCTTTTAGTTTGTCGTAAGTTAGGATAATTCTTTTTCGGTTGCCCTTAAATTTATCAACGCTGTTTAGGCAAGCTTGAACAAGCGGCGGAACTGAGCCGTCTTTACTTTCCCAGTATTGCCAAATAATTTGAGGTTCATCCTTTTGAACATCGCAAGCTTCATTCCCTCCCTTTATAGGGGGAGGGCTAGGGTAAGGTGAAAAACTTGTTCCCTTTACCACATACTTTCTCAAATAAAATTTTGCCCAATTTCCTTTCAAAATTCTTCTGATTTTTCTATCAAACACAAAAATTTCAAGACAAATTTTTACAATCGAATTTATAATTTGCCAAAACAAAGATTTTATTAACATTCGGCATTTTCCTCGTTTTCTAAAATTTCAAGTAGTTGTGGATATTTCTTCAGCATAATTTCGTACGCTTCATCCAAAGACATTCCAACGCCTTTTTTATTGATTTTACAAAGCCCGTATTGTTGTGAATTTTCAACATAATTTATTGATTCAGAATATCCTTTGACTAATCTGGTTTTGTATCCGTTCAATGTTGCCATCGCCCAAAGCCAAATATCATCATGTGTCGGAATTAATTCCTTAATTAAATTTTCATCACATACATCTTTGTAAAAACAATTTGGCGGATACAAAACTGCGCCATAGCCTGTAAGTCTGTTATGAAAACTTGCAACACCTCTATGTCTGTCTAAATATAATTCACGCGTCTTTTCCCACTTAATAACTTTTTTCTGTGTTTGAGCGTCGCAAGTATCATCCCCTCCCTTTATAGGGGGAGGGTTAGGGTGGGGGCTTATCTCTTGGACATCCATTTCCACCTTCAACCAATCGCACCTGTGCGCATGCACCTCATTCTTATGTTCCAAATATGATTTATACAAACTCTCAACCGTATCAGGCGCATAATAAATATCATCATCAGTCGTAATAATAACCGCGTTCTGATACTTTTTTAATGTTGGAATAATTTTTTTATACGAACGAATATCTTTATACCAATCAATTGTCAAGCCATATTGTTTTAAATCCAATAACTCTTGCGGTAAATCTTTTTCACCATTCGGAAATTGTTCAGGCGCAAGCCAAAGTATAACCGCATCAGGTTTAAGCGTTTGCGTAAGAAGTGTTTTAATAGTTTTAACTACGATATTAATTCTAGCCGGAAAACTTGTTAGAGAAACAATTATTTTTTCTCCTTCGCTCCTTGTGGGAGAGGGAGAATGTTTAATGCCACATTCCACAACTTCCGGACAATTATACTTAAAACTATGCTTTACCCTTATAAGCAACCCGAAAAAATTAATAACAATATGTCCATCAAAGTATTGTACAAACTTCATTATTCAATTCCTTAAAAGCATTTATAATTTCACTCGGAGTCACATTTTCGCCAACAAGCGTGCGACAAGGATAAAGCGTTTCTTCAGATGCCCACATTTCAGCACAACCTGCGTAAAACACTTCCACAACCGGCACATTTAAAGCATTTGCGAAATGCAAAGTTCCTGTGTCTACCGTAATACAGCGATTGCAGATTTTCAAAATATTTGCAAATTCAGGAAATGTTGTACAATCAATTAAGTCAACATAATTAAAATATCCTAATTTTTTCAGCCCTAAATTAAAATTCTCAGCTGTTTTACCCGCGCCCGTTAAAAGCGGTGTAAACCCTTCTTCATTAAGTTTTTTCATCAACTCAATACAATCAGCAACCTTCATATCTTTTTTGTAAAAATTACTTGTTGTGCATACTACAACAGGATTCTTAAGAGTTTTTACCATGCTAACCACGGGCGTATTTGTTTCGGGTGGACAATATTTTATCGGCAAATTCTTATGCTCACCAATTAAAGGTTCAATTAAACCACCCCATTTATCTTTCATGTGGACAAATTCTTTTAATTCAAACTGTTCTTTTGTGTTCCAAAGTTTGCATTTGTTATGTGAAATTATATGCTTTGCACCCAAAAGTCTCGAAATCAATAAGTTTCTTTCATTTGCATAAGTTACAAAAGATGCAAACGGTTTTTTATATGGAAATCTTTTTACAAAATTTAAGACTCCGCCAAGCGATTTATCTTTTTTCTTATCAAAAACGATTACATCATCCACTCCATCTTGATATTTTGCAACATCAGCAAACGGAGAATTGCAAATAAAAACAACTTTAGAATCGGGATAATAGGTTTTGATATTTTGCACAAGTGTATTTGTAACAAGCATATCACCGATACAAGCCGTATTAAAAACTAAAAACACCTTTTCCATAGATAAAATTTTATCACAAATTTATAATTATATAAATTAAGAATTTTAAACTAAATAGAGGATGAAACTTTACAAACTTGATTATTTAATAAAAATGTAATAAAATACCATTATTATTTTGTAAGAGGGAATTAGTTGAGATGAAAAAAGCTTTAATGATTGCATCAGTATTGTTAGTTGCCGTTATTTCTACAGCATGTATTAACAATATTGCAGTACAAGAGCTTAATAATAAAGCGGCAGAATATATGCAAAAAGGTGATTACGAATCAGCGATGAACAGACTTCAAGCAAGCTTAGATTTAGATTCTACAATGTATGAAACATATTACAACCTTGGTATTGCATCAATTAATGCTAAAAAATATGAAAAAGCAATTGAAGCTTTTGAAGGCGGAATTAAAATAAAACCTGATTTTGCCGATTTTTACTATTCATTGGGCGTTGCGCAAGCAGACTTAGCTGATGAACTTGTAGAAGTTACAGAAGATAAAAAAGAAATTACAGAAGAAGATAAATTAAAAGCAGTAGAATTCAAAAAATCTGCAGTTGAAAATCTTACAAAATACTTAGAATTAAATCCGACAACAGAGGATAAGAAAACGATAGAAGAGTTAATAGAAGAATCAAATTCTTTTATTAATGGTGATGATAATTCAGCGAAAGAAGATGCTGAATAATGTTCGCTTCACCTTCTCAAATTTTATGCACCATCTGTGGTGTTAATATATATTATTACGGCGTAATTATGGCAATTGCAATTTCAATTGGAACGCTTTATTCTGATTGGGTTGGAACAAAGTTTTTTGGTTTAAAAAGCGAAACGATAATCGATTTAGCACCGTATTTAATTATTTTTGGAATTTTAGGAGCAAGGCTTTATTATTGCACGCTTAACTATGATTTCTATTTAAGATTTCCAACCGAAATCATTGCAATACGTCATGGCGGCATTTCTATTCATGGGGCTATTTTAGGCGGAGCGTTCGGATTGTGGTTCTTTAGCTTAAGACATAAAATTTCGGCATTAAAACTTGCTGATGTTTGTGCATTAGGTTTACCGCTTGCACAAGCAATCGGCAGATGGGGAAACTTTTTTAATTCGGAAGCATTCGGGCGTCCGACGGATTTGCCTTGGAAATTGTATATTGCGCCACAATACAGACCAATTCCTTATCAAGATTGTGAATACTTTCACCCTGCGTTTTTGTACGAAAGTGTTTTGGATGTTTTGATTTTTATTATTCTGATTTTATTGATGAAAACGATTAAAACGGAAGGCAATATTGCATTGATTTATCTGATATTGTATTCTGTTGCAAGAATCTTGGTAGAAAGTGTTAGAATTGATTCAGTAAAATACCTTTTTGGCTTGCCTGTTGCAATCTGTGTGTCTATTGGTATAATTGTTGTATCAATGTTCATATTAATTAAAAGAAAGGGCTGATTTATGAAACTAAAACAAACTATCACTTTATCACTTACAAGTTTAATTATGTTTGCTACTACGGCTTTAGCTGCACCAGAACCACAAAAAATTGCGGTAGTAGATATACAAAAAGTTGTGGCTTCATCTACTCAGGTAAAAGCTCTTAAATCAAGTCAAGAAGCCAGAAATAAAGAATTAACGGAATTTATTAAAAAAGCTCAAGCCGATGTTAATAAACAAACTGATGAAAAGAAAAAGAAAGCATTAGCTACTCAATACGAAAAACAATTAGTTACAAAAAGGGAAGCTTATGCTAAAGATTACGCAGCAAAACTAAAAACAACAGATGCGAATATAACAGCGCAAATCGGTAAAAAGGCAACAGAAATGGGCTATACAATGGTTATTCCGAAATCTGCGGTTATTTATGGTGGAGATGATATTACAGCAACAATCTTGAAGGTTATCAAATAAAATGAAAGCAGTTCTTTTTTACGGTCCACAAGATATAAGATATGAAGAAACTATGGTTAAACCCTTAGAAAAGGGGGAAATTCTTGTTAAGATTCAGGCTGCATTGACTTGTGGAACTGACGTTAAGACTTTTCGTCGCGGACATCCTGTTTTAATCAAAGAAATTCCTTCCGGTTTCGGGCATGAATTCTCAGGTATTGTTGAAAAAGTAGCTTCTGATGTTACTAATGTAAAAGTTGGAGATAGAGTTGTTTGCGCAAATTCTGCACCTTGCGGAGAATGTTTTTATTGCAAACGTGGAGAATATAATCTTTGCGAAAACTTGAACTTGCTAAATGGTGCGTATGCAGAATATATTGTAGTACCTGAAAGAATTGTAAAAAAGAATACGCTTATTTTACCACCAAGCTTACCGTTTGAAAAAGCAGCATTTTGTGAACCGCTCGCTAACGTTGTTCACGGTGTTGAAAGAACCGGTATTAAACCTGGGCAAACCGTTGGGGTAATTGGTATAGGCCCAATAGGTTTGATGTTTGCGAGATTATGTAAATTAAAAGGCGCACGTGTAATTGTTGCAGGTCGTAATCCAATCAAACTAAAGCTTGCAGAAGAGTTTGCGCATGTCGATGATATCGTTGACTTGAAAAAGTACGCAAATCCTGAAAAAATATTTAGAGATTTTTCTGATGAAGGCAAGGGATTGGATGTTGCAATTGAATGTGTCGGAATGCCTGAAATTTGGGAACTTGTGTTCTCTTGCGTTCGTCCCGGCGGAACGGTTCATTTCTTTGGCGGTTGTAAATCAGGTTCTAAAGTAAGTTTTGATACAACGAAAATGCATTATGGTGATATTCGTTTGATGAGTGTATTCCACCATACTCCAAAATATTTTAGACAGGCGCTTGATTTAATTGCATCAGGAGAAGTTGAGGTAGAAAAACTTATCACGGCAGAACTTCCACTTGAAAAAGTGGAATATGCAATGCAAGAACATATTAAAGGTAATGCGATTAAATTTTTAATCAGACCTTAACTAATTGGGCGACCGAACATTATTTTCATGCCGGCAAAACGTTTGTTCAACGTTTTTTGAAAACCAATTACAATATCATTAGTATTATTTATAACAACATTAATATTGTCTATAATGGTGTTTATGTTAGCGATTACGCAGTCTACAATACTAATTGTATCTGTATTAATGTGTTTTGTAGTTTTGGTAATATCTAAACTGGCATTTTCAAGATTCTTTGTCGTACGCTCAATATTTTTAGTTGTCTGTTCAATATTTGCTACTGAATTGCTTAATCGCTTCGGTTTAAGTGATTGATTAATTTCTGCAGAAGTTTCTTTTAAATTTTTACTTGTTTCAGCCATATTTTCTGCCGTAATTTTTAAAGACGGTCTTATATCTTTTAAAATATCATTTGCCGTCCCAAATAATTCCGTTAGAGCGTCCAAGGTGTCACCTGCCGATGCTACAGTATCATTTAAATTGTCTTTTATTTCGTCTAAACCTCCTGCTTCAGCTTGTTTATCTATATAATCCCCGATATTTAAACCTTTTGTTCCTCTTATAATAGAGTGATTTTTAAGAAAAGTTATAGAAGGCGTATTCGGATATTCTAATTCTATATAATCTTTTTTATTTTTTGATTTCATCTTAGCGGTTGTATTATCAGGCAAACGCAAATTTTTTGCATTTAATATCATTTCAACATGTGTATTCAAAAAATCTTTTGACGGGTGAACTCTCACTGTTCTCCCAAGTTTAAAACCTTTGTAATAGACATTCAGATTTTTAGGAAACGGTTCCAAGTCTTCAAAAACAGCCGTGATATGCATGTTATAAAAACCGTGTATAACAAAAACAAAACCTGCAATCCCCAATATTGCACCAAGCATTAAAGTAAGAAATTTTTTCATATTTTAATTATTAATAATTTCCATATTAATTCTATCAGACAGGCAGGCAATGCTAAATTGTTAAGAAATGCAAAGCAAATATTTTAATATATATCCAATTGTTAAGAAACTAGAAAAATTGTTACAATTGGCGCAAACGTAGTAGTAGTAGTAGTAGTAGTAGTAGTAGTAGTAGT
>USFB01000006.1 GCA_900553895.1 uncultured bacterium
GCCGACATCGAAACGGTGCAAAAACGTTACGACAAGGCGTTCGGAATGATTAAATCGGGCGACAAGAAATATAAAATCGAATCGGATATACTAAAAAAGGTTTTGGATCGCTTGGAGCAGGAACTTCCCGTAAGGGGAATGGAACTTTCCGAGGACGAGCAGAAATACGTCGACGGTCTCTTTCTTCTTTCCGCAAAGCCCGTAATTTACGCGGCTAACGTTTCCGAAGAGGATATGGGCAAGGATATAGCCGATATTCCGCTTGCAAAGCAGGTTGCCGATTACGCCAAAAAGGAAAACAGCGAAACGCTCGTCATCTGCGCGAGAACGGAAGAGGAAATTTCCGAGCTTCCGCCCGACGAAGCGGCTATCTTCCTCGACGATTTGGGCTTGAAAGAAAGCGGACTTAACCGCCTCGTCAAAGCTTCCTATAAACTTTTGGGGCTTATAAGCTTTTTAACTTCGGGCGAGGACGAAACGAGAGCCTGGACGATTAAGGAGGGAACGAAAGCTCCTCAGGCGGCGGGAAAAATTCACAGCGACTTTGAAAAAGGCTTCATCAGAGCTGAAGTTACAGGATATCAAGATTTTGTTGACAATGGCTCATACACAGCTTGCAAAGACAAAGGCGTTACAAGGCTTGAAGGCAAAGATTATGTAATGCAAGACGGTGATATCGTTCATTTTAGATTTGCAGTGTAAGCAGTAAATAATACAAAATAATTATTCAATAATTTTCGGTGGCTTTTCAAAATAGCCATCGAAAATTCTTTTATAATCGTTCATTTCTGTGCAATACGCTTCCAAGTCCAAAGAAAAACCTTTTGCTATTGGATAAGATTTTATGCCTAAAGATTTATACATTGCCCGCATTAATACGTTAGAAATAGCGTCAGAACCTCTCGCCCAAGGGGTTGCATGTGCTAAAAGCCAACGAATTTCTGCAATCTTAGAATTTATTTCAGGCAATTGTGCTTCATTAACATCCCTGCTATTAAAAGATTTCTGAAAATCTTTGTATACTGAAAAAATATGCTTAAAAGCATTATTTATATTTTTAGGATTTCCATGTAACAAAAATTTTTCATTTGAACCAACAATAGGCACAGTTAAGTCTATATCTTCATATGGCTTTTTAAGCGGATGTACCGCCACAAAGTCAAATCTTCGTTGGTAGGTTGCATATCTTGTTATTTCAGAATAATTTGTTGTCAAAGTTAGTTTATCCCAATCCGTTAAATAACGCCAGTGAGTTCGAGGCTGTCTTAAAATACCAGTGTGATTAATTTTGAAAATATCTTTTGTAAGATCATTTGCTTTTTTTACACCGGATACTATTGATATTAAAACACTTTCAGCTAAAGTATTTTTTCTTATCAAATCAACCGCATTATCTGCCGTATTTCTCACTTCATTAGCCCATTTTTTATTTTTTCCATATCCTGAGATTGGAACATAAAAATCTTTACGCTCAAATTTTAATTTTCTTGAATTTATATTCGCCTGAAAAGAAGGGTTGTAGCTTTGAATATTCATAATAATTTTAAAAACACTAAAAATATTTTTTGCTAGTTAGCATGAAAAATGTAAATTTATTACAGTAAATTTTCATGATTTCATTTACTAATTATAACAGATTGTAACAATATCATTAAAATTATTAAAGTTTTAAAAAAATATGCCGTTATACATAACGTAAGTAAGATGAAAAAATGCAAATTCGTATAACTCTAAATAAAGAAAGAGTATCCTCATGGGTAACAACACAATCTCACACAAAATTGATGCTTATGCACAAGCAAATTTGAAAGCATTGAAGCAAGAAGAAGCAAAGACAGGACGCAAAATGACAAAGTTTGATATTGCGCAGTACATGCTTCAACACGGCAAACTTAACAAAAACGAATATGCAAACTGGATGAACACGTCAGAAGGTTTCAATGCTCAAGCAATGACACAAGCTCAAAAAACCGCTCTTAGACAAGGTAGCGTTTGGGGTTTTGCCGGTTATGGTGGAGGACAAGAATCTTATTTGGATAGTATGACCAGTTTTTCACAAAAAACTCCTATTGAAAGACAAAATACAATTTCAGGTCATCAAATGAAATTGAACGAAACTGTTGCAGAACGTAAGAAAAAAGCTGCGGAAATGAATAATTATATCAAAAACCAAAGAGTTTTGAACTATAAAAAAACAGCAGAAGAACAAAAGCTTAAAGCCAGAATTGATAAATTACCTACTCCTACTGAAACTTACACAGAGTTGATGAATGATTTGAAATTTCAAAAAATGGATAGAGGTGAAAAAATCAAATTCTTAATGGAAACTACGGGTAAAAAGGCTTATGAGGCAAGAGAACGTGGTGACAAAGAAGCTGCAAAAGAATACTTAATGCAAGGCATGAGTTATGTTTTTGCATACATGGACGAAAAAATTGGTATAAATGATATTAAAGAACCATATAAACAAATTGGAAGATTCATTTCTGATTATGTCGACAAATTTGTTGATGATGGTGACGATGCCAATTTGAGTTTAGGCGAAAGAGCCTGGGAAACTACAAAAGGCGCTGCTGATGCGGTTGATAGTTTTATAGGTACACAAGGTGCTGCAATGATGGGCACACTGGCAATTGCAAGTGAAGCCGCAGTAACAGCTGGCATTGGTAAACTGTTTGCAATAGCAACACAAGGATACTTTGCATTTGAAGGAACTGGTTTAGTCATTGATGGTTCCGAAAAAATTTACAATGCTGAAACAAAAGAAGAGGCAAGAGTTGGTGGTCAAGAATTTACCACTGGTGGCATTATGGTTGGCGGTGCAGTTAAATCTGTAAGAGGTGGCGAAAAAAATGTAAAACCTCAAAAGAAAAATGTACAACAAAAAAATGAAAACACAAAATCTGAAAGTATCAACGAAAACACACAACAAAATGAAACTCCTCAAAATATTAACAAATCAACAATTAACAAAGATATAGAAACAACTTCTAAACCTTCTGCAAAAATTGTTAAAATGGAGCCTAAAATTAAACAAACAAAACAAACCAACACAGATAATAAATCTAAAGCTTTAACACCAAAAGAAGCAGAAACAAAAGCCACTTTAGATAAGGCTGGTTTTACCGAAGACGTCATCAATCAAATGATAAAAGATACTCAAGGAAGTTATGGTGATTTAGTACCTTCTACTTTAAAAATGGTAGAATATCTTGAAAATAGAATTGCAAAAGGTGAAAAACTTTCTCCTCAAATGATACATGAAGCTATTCAAAATTGTGATGGTGTTTATAGACAACCGGGATATGGTAGTGAATTCCAAGAAACTCAAAAAGAATTGCTTGGTAAATATTGGAATAGAGCTAGCGAGCTAAAAGAAGCATTACGTACAGAATAGCCTGTAGCAGGTAGGGTGGGAAAAGCGTGAGCGATTCCCACCTTTTTTAATGTTTTTGGTGCAAAAATTTACACCATGCATTTTAAAAATTTTCATGCGGTCAAGATTGAACGTATTTTACAAAAAACCGCCTTTGTTAGGGAGGTCGCAGATGTTGGCGAGGCTTTGCCGAGCCTTACAGATGCGGGTGGGTATTTAAAATTGAAAATGGAAAATCATTTTTGAAAAAGTTAATAACACCCTCTCCCGTCCTCCGGACACCCTCCCCCAAGGGAGGGAACTAAAGTCGTTCAAAGAGTAAGTAGAGTGGGAAAAGTGTAAGTTATTCCCACCTTTTTAAGGATATAGAGCGCAATTTTGCACAGAAAACTTAATATCAACCGAATCTACAACAAAACTTCGCCACTTTTCATTTCACGCTTAATATAATTCTTTGTAAAAAACCTATCAATCTTTTTATAAAGAATCACAGGCATTTTTAAAATTTTATTATCTCCGCACAAAACTCCGATTTTTCTACCTTCAATTTCACAAATCGTACCTGCAGTCTTATAATTACTATTATTCTCAAGAATTTCCGTACCGAACGGTAAAACCGCAAGGCAAGTGTTTTTATGATAAAAATATGCACGCCCCCAAGGATAAATTGCTCTTATCAGTGCATAATTCTCTTCTGCGGATTTTGTAAAATCTAACTCTAAACCGCTCGGTGTTGAATAATATGTTGCTTTATCCTCTCTTTGTGTAAGCGGAATTATTATATCTTCTCTCAATGCTTTTAACAACTCACACACAACACCGCGAGCTGTCAAAACCGTACGTTCTTTTAAAGATTTTCCTGTATCAGACGGATAAATCTTAACTTCTTCTTGCGCTATAATTGCACCCGTATCAAACCCCTTATCCATAAGATGAAAAGTCACACCGCTCACTTGTTCGCCGTTTCTTATAGTCCAAAAGTACGGATTCGGTCCTCTGTATTGCGGTAAAAGCGAAGGATGAGCATTAATAGTCGCAATCTTCGGTATATCATAAATTTCTTTCTCAAATTTTTCCGACCAAGAACCGACAAGCACAATATCAGGGTTGAGCTTTAGGAGTATTTTCTTAAATTGCGGACTGTTTACGCTTTTGACTTCTATTTCATGCAAATTATAGCTTTTAATATAGTTATACTCAAATGATGAATTAAATACATCTTTAAAATGCCTCACAAGCGGTGAATATTTGATAGTTTCATGTCTTAAAACACCGACAATTTCACAGTTGGCATCGAGCGCACCTGCAATAAGGTTAGTAAACATTTCACCATATCCGACTATAACTACTTTAAGCATGCCTCGATATCCTTCTTAATTTGTTTCTTTAATTCTTCTAAGTTCTGGAATTTTATTTCACCGCGAATTCTGTTTAGAATTTCAATTCTTAATTCCTGACCATATAAATCACCGTCAAAATCAAAAATATGAGTTTCTGATACAGGACTCAGTGTATTATGCACGGTCGGCTTCATACCCCAATTCATAATTCCGCGCTTTTCACCGATTTTTACATAATATACGCCATAAGGTATTTTAACTATACTTTCGGGATAATCAATATTTGCGGTAGGAAAACCTATCATTCGCCCAATTTGTGCACCTTTTTTAACAACACCTTGTATTGTAAAATTGCTTCCTAACAGTTCATCTGCTAAATGAATATCGCCTGCAATAAGTTTTTGTTTTATAAACGTTGAACTTATAACATCCTCTTTGTACTTGAGCGGTGGAATACAAAAATATTTGTAACCATATTTATTTTGGTTGGCTTCGAGAGTCTTAGAATTTCCACATCTGTCTTTGCCAAAAGTATAGTTAAAGCCTGTAGATATAGAAATCGGATTATATTCTTTTTTTAGAAACTCTAAAAAATCATCTGCCTGCATGCTAGAAATTAGAGAAAAATCCAATTCTACGATTTTTTTAACACCAAGTGATTTGATTTTAGTGAACGAATCACTTCTTTCCAAAATCAATTCTTTTGTTTTATTAAAATTCTTGAGTGTAACTAAAATCGGACATGACGAAAATTTAACAGCGGAAAAAATAACCTCTTGATGTGCAAGATGCACGCCGTCAAAAAAACCAAGAATTAAACCATTGCCCATAAAACTAAACTATTGTATTAAGTTTTTTGCCTAAAATTTGATTGTGGCAAAAATTCTTCCATTCATTAATATTATCATAAACTTGAGGTAACTTTTCAGCATTAACTGTTTTTTTGTTAGAATAAGGAGTTAAAGAATTAAATGATGTATCACCAATAGTTTCATTACTGCGATTATTGTAAAACGGCATATTACTACTCATATAGTAACCGTTATTGCGATTTACGGATATTGCAGAAACTAACATAGTCACCCCTTTTGTTAAATTTTTCGGAGCCTAAAGAACATGCCTTACAAACTCCCACGAACAAATTGTACCACACTAACGATTATAGTGCAATAAGTTTGTTGGGGAATTCTTTTATAAAAATTGCATAAAAAAAAAGCTATGAACTTTTTATCGTGCATAGCTGTTGATTAGGGATATGTGTATCGTCGTTTTTTAAGGAGTATAGATATATATTAGCAGTAGTTTTTTAAAATAAAATCATCAAAACGTATGATTTTCTTAACAAATCTTAACAAAAGTTTTACTGCTTTTAATTATAGCCAAACAGGGCTAAAACCTTCCTACTAGTTAGATTGGGTATTAGTATCATTGAAAAAAGATTATTATATATTAGAATTAGATAAGTAGACTAGACGGGAGTTGAGTTTTATGAAAATCGATAAAAAGAAACTTACTATACAAATACTGACATTCGTGGGATTATTACTTTCTGTGAAGCTGGCATGCATATATTATGTTGCAAACTATGAAAAGTATGCACTTTCAAGCTTTTGCTCAATCAATGACTTCGTAGATTGTGATGGAGCCGCAAGATCAACGGTTTCGCAATTTTGGGGTATTCCGCTTGCTTATTGGGGAATTTTCTTTTATTTAACTGTTTTATTTTTAACTGTTGTTGATTATTTTAAAAAATTTAGAATATTTAAGTTTTTAGAAGTTTTTAAAAACCCTATGCATTATATTGGTTTTTTAGGAACTTTGGCATTTGTGTGCTCGATGGTACTTGCAGGACTAAGTATTTTTAAAATACACAAACTTTGTATTTTATGTTTTGTAACATATTTTATTGATTTATTTATCGCCCTTGTTGCCTCTTCAGGACAATTTAAAAAGCTTGTAGAAGCTTTCAAAACGACTTTTTTAGATTTTATAGCAGGCGCAAAACAGTATACTAAAACTTTTATTGTTTTAGTAATAATAGTGGCTTCTTTTTTAACTTATAGCGGAGTTACTTATAGTTTTGTTCCTCATATAAAGAAACAAAAAGCTATTTTGAAATATCGTGACATGAAATTCAATCCTTATAGAGTTAAAGGCAATACTTTAGGCACAGAAAACGCCGATGTTGTTATAGAGCTTTATTCAGATTATGTTTGCCCTATTTGTTATATGGAAAATATAATGTTGCATGAAGCGGTTAAAGATTTTTCTAATATAAAAATTGTTCACCACAATTTGCCGTTTGATAAAGAATGTAATCCTTATATCACCGTAAATATGCACCCAAATGCTTGTTTCATGGCAAAAGGTGCACTTGCAGCCGGAAAACAAGGTAATTATTGGGAAATGGGTTCACTTTTATACGAAAATCAACCTACAAGAATGGAAGACATGCTAAAACTTGCAGACCAACTAGGTTTTAACAAAGATAAATTTGTGCAAGATATGGAATCAGAAACTACTGCGAAAGAAATTGAAAACGAACTGGTTAACGCCAACAATCTCGGAATTGACAGCACACCGACTATTTATATTAACGGTGATCAGGTTGTCGGAATTAAACCATATTATGAGTTAAAGGATTTGTTAATAGAACATGGAGCAAAACCTAGAAAATAAAATATTAATTCATGCTTGCTGCGGAATTTGTTCAGGATATCCTATTTCATTATTGAAAGAAATGGGATATTCGCCTGTAGTTTATTTTTGCAACCCTAATCTTGATACAGAGGAGGAGTTTAACAAACGGTTAGATGCACAAAAAATCGTTTGTATGTATCATTGGGTAGATTTAGTCATCGAAGATTATAAACATGAAGAGTATTTAGAAACTGTAAAAGGTTTAGAAAATGAACCGGAAAGAGGCAAACGTTGTGTAGAATGTATTCGCCTGCGTTTACGCCAGACCGCAGAAAAGGCAAAAGAGCTCGGTATAAATAAATTTACAACTTCACTTCAGATAAGTCCTCATAAGAATTTTGAAATAATTTCTAAAATTGGCAAAGAACTTGCTGGTGGTTTGGAATTTATAGCTATTGATTTTAAGAAAAAAGACGGATTTTTGAGAACAAATCAACTTTCTAAAGAGCTTGGTATATATAGGCAAAATTACTGTGGTTGCGAATTTGCAAAATCACATTTAAATAACAAAATAAAAAAATAGAAGAATATCTTTTTTATTGAAATTATATAAATTTCCTGCTAAAATAATCACACTATGAGAAAATTAATTATTACTTTATTAACAACTTTATTGTTGTTCGGACAACAGGCTAATGCCTCAAACATTGAAGTTTTACCTACAATGCAGAGTAAAACAAACGTACAAGACCGAGTTTGGGTTGGAACCTTCCAAATTGTTTGGAACGATTTCATGGACAAAGTCGCCCATACAATTGTTAAATTTCCGGAAGGAACTCCTGATATCGTTAATGAACTTAACAGACAGGATTTCACTGTAAACGAACTCAGTGAAAATTGCTATTATCGCTACGTTGGAAAAATTCAAAAGAATACAAAAAAGACAATTGCAAAAGCAATTAGAAAGAAATTCCATGAAACTAGCGATTTATTAGACAAATTGGATTTAACACCGTCTAAAGATAGATTTATTGTTTATGCGATATTAAAGAAGGATTTTCAATTTGTTTCAGCTTTTGATAAACTCGGACAAGCTGATTTTAGAGGAAAACAGACAGAATTCTTCGGTATCAACAACAGTTCTGATGAAGGTTTAGATAAAAATGTAAAAGTTCTTTTCTACAACACACCTTCTGATTTCGCTGTAGTTCTTGATACGGTTGGAAAAGATGAAGTTTACTTGTATAAGACACCAAATACAAAAGCTTTTAATTATATTTATTCTGATATGGTTAAGAAACAACAAGCGTTTAAAGGTGAAACTGATTTCAGAAAAACTGATGAGTTAAAAGTTCCGAATTTGAAGTTTTTTGAAGAAAAATCTTTTGAAGAAGTCTGTGGAAAAAGAATTAAAGGCACTAATTTAATGATTGATCAGGCAATGGAAACGATTAAGTTTGAGATGGATAATACCGGCGTAAAACTTAAGAGTGAAGCTGCAATGACAATTATGAAGATGTCTTTGGAACCGCAATTTGAGCCAAGATATTTTAATTTTGACGACACATTTGTATTGTTCCTAAAAGAAAAAGGAAAAGATAAGCCTTACTTTGCTTTGAGAGTACATGATATAGAAAATTTTCAATAATTAAAGAACATAAATAAGCCTTAAACAAAATGTTTAAGGCTTATTTATTAAAAATACAAATTTTATTATCAATACAACCTGTGTTTGCACAAAACAATTTAAAAGATATTTTAAAATTGTATCAATACCTTACTTTCATGCTAAAATAAAACCAACAAAACTGGAGGTGTTGAGTGGCAGATTTTAATCAACGTAAATCCGCAAAAGAGTTTTCTGAATTTTGGCAAGGTAAAGGTTATGAAAAAGGGCAAAGCCAAGCTTTTTGGTTGTCATTATTGAGAGATGTATTTGGGATTGAACACCCTGAATCTTTTATTTCTTTTGAAGACCAAGTACACCTTGACCATACAAGTTTTATTGATGGTTATATCCCATCTACTCGTGTAATGATTGAACAAAAGAGCCTTGGCAAAAACTTGAACCAAGCAATTAAACAATCTGATGGAACGTTACTTACTCCATTTCAACAAGCTAAAAGATATATTGCAGAACTTCCTGTATCTAAACACCCACGTTTTGTTGTTACTTGTAATTTTGAAGAATTTTTTGTTTACGATATGGAACAACCGAAGGGTGAACCAGAGGTTATTAAATTAAAGGATTTAGAAAAAGAGTATTATAGACTTTCATTTTTGACTAAAACTGAAAATGTACATCTTAAAAAAGAAATGGAAGTTTCAATAAAAGCTGGCGAAATCGTTGGTGTAATTTATGATGCTCTTTTAAAACAGTATTATAATGCCGAAAACGAAGAAACCTTGAAAAGTTTAAACATCTTGTGCGTTCGTCTTGTATTTTGTTTATACGCAGAAGATGCAGGAATATTTGGCAGAAACAATATGTTTCTTGACTATATGAAACAGTTTAATGCAAAACATTTTAGAAAAGCCTTGATTGATTTGTTTAGGGTTTTAGATACAAAAGCTGAGGAGCGTGACCCATATTTAGAACCTGATTTGGCTGCTTTTCCATACGTAAATGGTGGTTTGTTTGCAAATGAGAATATAGAAATTCCTAATTTTACAGATGAAATTAGAGATTTGATTTTAGAAAAAGCAAGTGCAGATTTTGATTGGTCAGAAATCAGCCCGACAATTTTTGGTGCAGTTTTTGAAAGTACATTAAACCCTGATACACGTAGAAAAGGTGGAATGCACTACACTTCAATCGAAAATATTCACAAGGTTATTGACCCATTATTTATGGATGATTTGAATGCAGAATTTCAAGAAATTTGTAATATCAAAGTTGATAAAACAAAAGATACAAAATTAAAAGCATTCCAAGAAAAGATTGCAAATCTAACATTCTTAGACCCTGCTTGTGGTAGTGGAAACTTTTTAACTGAAACATATATTTCATTAAGAAAGTTAGAAAACAAAGTATTGTTTGAACTTCAAAAAGGTCAAATCAAAATTGGGGCTGTTACTAACCCAATCCAAGTTTCTATTCGACAATTTTACGGAATAGAAATCAATGACTTTGCTGTAACTGTAGCTAAAACTGCTCTATGGATTGCAGAATCTCAAATGATGAAACAAACCGAAGATATTGTTCACATGAATTTGGATTTCTTGCCGCTAAAAACTTATGCAAATATCGTAGAAGCAAACGCTTTGCGTATCGATTGGGAAACAGTCGTTCCGAAAGAAAAATTAAATTATATAATGGGCAATCCGCCGTTTGTTGGACAGGCATTGAGAACTAGCGAGCAATCAGATGATGTGGTAAGAATTTTTGGACAAGGTAGTTCTGAAACAAAACTAGATTATGTTATATGCTGGTACAAAAAAGCAATGAATATTATGAAATTAAATACAAAAATTCATAGTGCATTTGTTTCAACTAATTCAATTTGTCAAGGTGAGAGTGTTCCTACATTTTGGAAAAATTTATGTAACGATGGAGCCGAAATTCAATTTGCTCATACAAATTTTTTATGGCAAAGTGAATCAACAAATTCTGCTGGAGTTTATTGTGTAATTGTAGGATTTACAGCAAGTTCAATTAAATCTGAAAAATTTTTATTTGATAATAAACGTTTTATAAAAACAAAACATATAAACGCATATTTATATCCTGCTCCAGACATTTGGATAGAGAGTCGTACAAAGTTTAAAAATGAAAATTTGCCTAAAATAACAAAAGGAAGTGAGCCAACTGATGGAGGTAATCTTTTTTTATCACCAGATGAAGCTAAGACTTTAAAAGAAAAGTATCCAAAATTAAGTAAATATATTAGGGAGTTTGTTGGCGGTGATGAAGCTATAAAGAACAAACCTAATGTTATTACAAAATATTGCCTTTGGTTCGAAAATGGTAATCCAGCAGATTATGTAAAAATTTATGATATTAGTATCCGTCTTGAAAATATTAAAAATTTACGCTTAAATAGCAAGGCTGATCGTATTCAGAAAAAGGCTTTTGAACCATATTTATTTTGTCAGATAAGACAACCAAGCGAAAATTATATTGTAATTCCAAGACATTCAACAAGTTCAAGACGATATATTCCAATGGCATATATGGATAAAAATATCATATGTGGAGATTCTACCTATATATTGGCAAGTGGTTCTTTATTTGTTTTTGGAGTATTGAACTCTAATGTTCACAATGCTTGGACAAGAACTGTATGTGGTCGATTAGCCATGGCTATTCGTTATAATCCATCAGTTTACAACAACTTCCCTTGGTGCACACCAACAGATGAACAAAAAGCAAAAATCGAAAAAACGGCTCAAGGGATACTTGATGCTAGAGAGTTGTATCCTGAATGTTCTTTAGCCGATTTGTATGATGATTTGACTATGCCACCTGAACTACGCAAAGCTCACCAAGAAAACGATAAAGCAGTTATGGAAGCCTACGGTTTTTACAAAAAAGACGAGAATGGCAAACGCACTTGGCTTACCGAATCCGAAACGGTTGCGCAATTAATGGAGATGTATCAAAAACTTACAGAGAGCTAATTAAAGAAGACCTTAAAGGTAACGAAATTTACTGATGTTTAACCTTGGAATAAATTCAGATTTGAGAATGTCAGATATTTTGGCTTTGCAGTAAACTATGCCGATATTTGGATTATTATCCAATATTTTTTACTGTTTTTTCAACATAAGTAACCATTTTTATATCCATTTATTTTCACTATTACTGCCTTGCTCGCTGGCGTTTAACAGGGCTACGTGTTTTGCTAATGTGCTAATAGCACAACCGCAAAAGCACTCCGCCCTCAGCCACCTCGCACTCGAACCAAAAATGTGGTTCTCCCTCTACTGCAACATAATAAAAAAGATAGGTCAAATACCTATCTTTTTTATATGGGCCGCAGTGGACTCGAACCACCGACCTCACCCTTATCAGGGGTGCGCTCTAACCACCTGAGCTAGCAGCCCGTATTTTATTTTCAATCTCAAATAATCAGCTATTTACCCTCGACTACTCTCGACAAGTTCTAATTTATCATGAACATTTTTTTAAATCAAGTCTTTTTTCTTATTAATTTTTTATTTTATTTTCAAACAAGTGAAAACCTTTGAGTTGAGTATTTATTATTTTTAGTGTAAACTTTTGTTACGAGGTTACTATGACAATTCTTTATATTTATATCACAATCTTTACAATATTTTATACTATTTTGGCATTAGCCAGTCTTAAATCAACTAAGAAAATCAGAGATAAATACACAAACAGAGATTCTAACATTTGCGTTGTTGTATACGCTTCTGGTAAAGTTGATACATTAGAAAATCTTTTGAAACAACTTAAAAACCAAAACTATCCTAAATCACGTTATACAATTTATGCGATTTTAGATAAGTGTGAAAGTCTTTCTGATGTGACTTTACAAACCGATTTGGATGTAAACATAATAAACATCAATAACCTTGAGCCCATAGGTAAAAGCCAAGCTTATTCTATTTTGGCAGAAAAACTTTCAGAAGTTGAAAATCTTGATGCTTATGTATTTTTAGATGCAAAAAACTATGTAGATTCAGATTACTTGAGCAACGTTAATTATTACTTAAGTAAGTATGATGTTTTCATGCCAAGCGTCAACTATATTGGTGAATACAAAGACTTAAAATTCTGGGATTGCGTAAGGGTTACATACTCAAGCTATGTTTCAAAATTCATTTATGCAACTAGAACCCGTTTGGGATTAACAAACTTAATTAATACCGATAGTTTTGTTATAAAAAAAGATTTATTAAATAATATAGGTTCTTTTGATTTTCAAGATAAAACTGCAGAAGTTATTTACACTATTAAACTAGCTAAAGAAAAAGTTGCAGTAGCTTCTATTAATGATTTAAAAGTTTATAGAGAAGTAGAAAATTATGATAACAGAATACCATCTTTGTCTAAGCGTATAAATATTTTTAGAACAGGTATTGCAAATTGTCCTAATTTTATGACACAAGAATACATTTGTTCATTAGTTCAACCTAACGTATTATTTATTATATTTGCTTATGCAATATTATTAAAGCATGCATATACATTCCCATTTTTGGTGGGGTATTCAACTATTTTAATAACTTCAATTGTTTTAATATTGGCATTTTGTGTAAGTCTGTTGAATGTAAAAATTTATGCAAAAGAATATATTTATTTATTTGCATATCCAATATATTCTTTTGCGCATGTCATTAAAAATTTTCCACCA
The DNA here is from genome assembly GCA_900553895.1 of uncultured bacterium. Taxonomy (GTDB): domain Bacteria; phylum Cyanobacteriota; class Vampirovibrionia; order Gastranaerophilales; family Gastranaerophilaceae; genus CAG-196. The sequence goes on from USFB01000006.1 coordinate 13,677, forward strand.
ATAAGAGGAACTAGAAGATTTATAAAAAATAGAAGCCGTAAACACAATGTTGAAAAAATGCTTACTAATGTTATTGTCACTGATGGACGTCATGATTTCCAATGTCAATTGGAATTGATTTCTGATGACGGTTTAGCCAGAGTTAAATTTATTAATAAGGGTAAAACTTATACAACAAAGAACAACCATTTGCGCATGGTGGATGCAATTCGAGAATTAACAGAAAAATTAAGTGATTATGGCTTGTCATTAAAGATTTGCCAATGTTGCAAATTTTTTCAACCGCTTATTGATGGTTCAACAAACATGGTTAAGGGGTGTTGCAAATGCCAGTTCCAGGGTAGAGTTGATGGAGATATAATTCCAACTCTTGTTTGGAACACATGCCCTAAGTTTGAAGAACAAAATGTAGTTAATTTATTCTAAGTTGTAAGTTAAAGCTATTCGTTCTGATTATTAATCTATGTATATTTCATCTATAAGACGAACTGTAAATCTGCTTCCTGCCGGAATTGAGACATGCCCACCCTTTTGAAAGAAAGCGCAGATAGGTGATGTTAAGGTGTTTAAACCAAGGCAAATTGTGCCATAAGCAAACGGAAACGGCGAAAGGATTAATGTTGAGCCTTCTCCTCCTAGATTAACCGTCAACGTCATCATTTTATTAAAAATTGTTCTACCCCAATTTCCTTTTTTCCAAGTAGTTTTGAGATAAGTTCTGTCGCCTTTTATATTATTAAGAAAAATCTTTTTGGAGTCTGCTTTTGTAACGTAAGCGTTCACAGGAATTGTTTGACCTTTATAGAGCATGCTTCTTACTCTAATAACTACTAACCCTCCATTACAAGTAATTTGTGGTTGATGAGATTCCAAAATTTCGCCTGTGAATATTGTTCCCGCGGGAATCGTGTATTTCTTTCTTTGTATAGGAGTTTTAACTGCAAATTTAACAGTTGCTCCTTTTGTTTGCCAATCTGAAATTTTTGCAGAATTTACCACATCAAAAGTTGTTCCTGCATGGATTTTTTTATTGCCTTTATTATAAAATTGAGTTGATGGAGTGTATGTTTCTTGTTTAACAACTGTTTGTTCGGGCTCTTTGTATTTGCTTATTTCAGGAAGAGCTGGTAAAGTCTCATCATTGTCTTCAGTGTGAGTATCTTTTACTAATTTTGATGAATTGTAATTTTTTCTAATGTCATCATCGACTGTCATGTCCAAGTCAAATGCCCATGCAAATTGAGATGTAAACAAAATTAAAATTTGTAACAATAAAATCTTTTTCATAAAACCCTCACCCTAACCCTCTCCAAAAGAGAGGGAATGACCGAAATTTGTTTGATTATAAACAATTGTAACAAAATATTCATAAACTAGCAAAAAAAATTTTGATTTGTTTTAAGATAAATGTGTAGACAGTAAATTTAGATTGGAAACTATGATGAACATTCATACAACGCAAAATCTAATCTCCAAAGTGAGAAAACAATCAACCGACAATGTTACTATCCCTGAGATTAGATCAAATTATTTAGCAAAATCACGAATGCAAAATCTTTATGACCAGCCTGACTCGTTTGAGGGCAATGTGTCATTTGGGAAAAAGAGTGTAAATGCCAAAGATGCAAAGAAAGTTGTGAATAATTTAAAAAAAGCAGTTGGTGAAATACCGAAAGAAAGTAAATACACGAGAGAAAAAGGGGACAGTATATATGACCGTCCCTTTATTAATGGCTTTTTAAAGTTTGTTCATGGCAATGAAACTTTAACAACAGCGTCTATTGCTGCGGTTGCGTGTACTGCTCGTGCAGGTACAATTGGTATTCTTCCAGCAAAAGATGAAAATACAAGAACTAATAATAAATACGCAATGAGTCATTCTTTAGCTTCAGGTATTATTGGTTTTATTACAGCATTTGTATTGACCAAACCATTCCAAAATAGCGCAAGTTTTGTAATGAGTAGTATTAGAAAAAATTTAAAAGCGGAAACGTTAAAACGATTACATCCGCAGTTAGATATAAAATCAATAGGTTCTGATGATGCTAGAAAAGCAATGGATGAATGGAAAAACATGGATGGTAGAAAATTCTCCGATCAGATTAAAAATTGTGCAATGTTGCCTCAATTTAAGCTATTAGGAGAATCTTCTGAACAAACCTTTAAAAATATTCTTAAAGTAGATGCTGATTGGGCTTCTCAAAAAGGAAAATCTTTCAATGATGTTGTTCTAAAAGATGGTTCTAAATTGTATGATAAAGTTGATATGTCAAGACTAGGCTTGGTTGTCAAAGAAGACGGATTCGATGCTGAACAAATTTTATTCAAAGATCTTGATAAATCATACCTAGAAAATTTAGTAAAAGATTCTAAAAACAATAATTGGGGTAAATTAGATATTAAATCTGTTTATAAAGATGGTGAAGTTGTAGATTTCAGACAATGGAAAGATGTAGATGGAAAACAATGGAAATTGGATTTAGATGAAACATACGTAGCTTCACCTTATGAAATTAAAGATAGTTATAGACCTCGTATTACAGGTGAAAAACGATTTGATAAAAAAGAAGGCGTATATAAATTCAGAACGTTCCAAGATAATGGCGTAGATGACAAATTAGGAACTAAAATTTCTGATGATATGATTAAAGCAGAAGACGATAATGAAGTTCTATTCAAAGCTTTAGCTTGGGGACCTGATTTGTTATTTAGAATTCCTATTGCTACTGCAACTGTTGCATTAATACCTTGGATTTTGAAAAATTGTTTAGGTTTAGAAAAAACTAAAAAAATAGAACCTAAGCAACAAGAATCTATTAAAGAAAATAAAATTGCTGATAATAGTGATAAGCAAAATGAAAAACAAGTTGCTTTTAAAGGTAAAGGTGGTGATAAGCCGAATTGGATAGTAAGAAAACTTGCAGAATGGTATGGTAAACCTTTACTAGAATCACCATCAGTAGCAAAAGTTACAAGCTATTTGACAAAACTTCCGGGTAGAACTACGCAACATATGAGCGTATTAGGCTCAGCATTAACAAGCGGTATGTATGTTCATCAAACATTAAACAAGGATGAACTTGATCCGGATAAACGTAGAACTTTGGCAATTAACCAAACATTAGGCTTTATTGTTCCAACTATCGCAGCTTATTCTGTAAACTCGTTAATCAATAGTAGCGTTAAAAAGAAAGAATATAAATTTACAGGAAGACAACAACGTAACATAGATATTGCTAAAATGGAAGGTCGTTTAGAAGATGCTAAGAAGATGGCAAAAGAATTGGGTAATAAGAAAAAAGGTGTTAGAATTTTAGCAGACCTTATGACATTTACATTAATTTATAGGTATGCCGTGCCAGTAATTATCACTCCAATAGCAAACAAAATTGGTGATAAAATTAATGCAAAAAAAGCAGAAGAAAAAAGATTAGCGCAAGAACAACAAAACAATGCACAAGAAATAAAAATGACAGAACAAAAAGAATTAAAAAAAGCAGTATAATGCAAACCTAATGTGTACATACAAACCGCTTACTTTGGATATCTAAAGTAAGCGGTTTTATTTTTGTCTACGAGGCTAAAATACACCACTCAGAGTAGGTAATTAGAGGTCTTTAGTGTATAATTCAGGTATGAACACTGAATTTAAGACGATTAAAGATAAATTAGAACAACGAGAATTAGAAATTTTGAGTCCTTACGCAACAAAGTGTTTACACTCAAAAGGCAGAAAGCGCAAGCGGGAAGAACAATTTGAAATAAGAACCGAATTTCAAAGAGATAGAGATAAGATTTTACATTCAAAATCTTTTAGAAGACTTAAGCACAAAACACAAGTTTTCTTATCACCTTTTAATGACCATTTTAGAACTCGTTTGACGCACACCCTTGAAGTTGCTCAAATCGGCAGAACGATGGCAAGAGCATTGAATCTTAATGAAGATTTAGTGGAGGCTATTGCTCTCGGTCACGATTTAGGTCATACAGCTTTTGGACATTGTGGTGAAAGTACATTGGACGAGCTTTTGCCAAACGGATTTCATCATAATTTGCAAAGCGTAAGGGTTGTAGAAGTTCTTGAAGATATGAATCTTTGCAAAGAAACTGTTGATGGAATTTTGACTCACACTTGGGGGTATAAACCTAAAACTCCTGAAGCTCAGGTTGTTCAATATGCAGATAAAATTGCATACATCAATCACGATATAGAAGACTCTGTGCGTGCTGGAATAATTTCTGAAGACGATTTACCTTCTGATTGTGTAAAATATTTTACATCTAATCAATCTGCTCGTTTGGGTAAAATGATTACTGACGTTATCACAAGTTCTATGGATAATCCTAAAGTTACTATGTCAGAAGAAGGTTGGTTTTATGTAACAAAACTCAGAACGTGGATGTTTGATAATGTTTATTTAGACCCGATTGCAAAGGCAGAGGAAAAGAAGGCTAAAAATATTATAAGAGCTTTGTTTGAATATTACGTAAATATGCTTCAACCTTATTATGATGCTGATGAGATTCCGCAAATTGTGACAGACCATATTTCAGGAATGACAGATCAATACGCTATCAGGCGTTATAAAGATTTGTTTATTCCTATGCCATTAGCAGAAAAAACGAGTGATGATGCTTTATTAAAGAAAGCTCGTGAAAGAGTATGAAATATTTAGGTTTTAGTGTTAATTCCGGCTCTCTAAATATGGAAATTGATGCGCAAATGCTAGAAAATGTAATTTCTAATTCCGAAAAAAATATTCTTTTTCGACTTTACGGATGGTCTCCTAAGTGTATTTCTCTAGGTCGTAATCAAAAAGACGATTTTTTGACGGGTGAAATTGATGCCGTAAGAAGGCTTACCGGTGGCAGAGCCTTGTTGCATGATGACGAAATAACATATTGTTGTGTAGCTCCTGCAGATGCAATTCCAAATGGTCAAAGTGTCGTCGATTCTTATAAATACATTTCAGGTATTTTAATTGATTTTTTTAAAACGCTTGGCGTAGAACTTGATTTTGGTGAAAATAAACGAGTTTCTACGCATTATGATTATTGTATGTTGTTATCAACCGGCGCAGATGTTTGTTATAAAGGACAAAAAATTATAGGTTCGGCTCAATGTCGTAAAAATGGCTATATTTTACAACACGGCTCAATTTTATTCGGATATGATAAATCATTGTTGGAGAATCTATTTCATGAAGAGGTTAAAGGTATAATAACAGTTAATGAAATATTACCGACTTTAACTAAAGAAGAATTCGTGAAAAAGTTTGAAGAATTTTTATTACTTAATTAATAAGCCTTCGCTTCCCTTAGGTAAAACAACAGCTTGACCGAATACATTTTTTCTTACTTCAAAACCCTCCGGTAGAGTCTGTGTTCCGATTCTTATTCCAAAAAAGTTGTTTGAAATAGAATAACTACCGTATCCATTCATCACAAATTTTGCGTTAGGGGGTAGTTGTCTTGTTTTATTTATATCATTAACTTGTTTATCAGTTAAAAAGCCGGTAGCAAGACGAAAAGTGCCAATTTCTGGTGGTAAAGCTTGATTGTTAGAAGGTACAAATTGGTCGTTTCTCACCGGAGCTTGTACATTTTCTTTCATTGCTTGTTGTGGATATTGCTTGAATGTTGCTCCTTTTATAGGTGTACAATTTATTTCACTTACTGTACTAATCATGCTTACAAACCTCAAATTTAACTTCACTTCTAATTATAGAAAAACACGAACTAACAAAAATTTGCTAGTTTGTAACGGTTTGTAAAGGTAGTATAGGACTAATCATCCAACAAATGGCCTATTATTTTGCTAATAAATCCTTCACTATCACCATCTTCAATACCACCGTAGTGTCCACCATTATCATCTACATATCCATAGTCATGAAGGTTCTGAGCAGTTACTCTAACTGTTTCGTCATTTTCACTTAAATGTTGGTTTATGTTGTAATCATGTGTTTCATACCATCTATCCGTAACGCTCTTTGGGAATTTCCCTGTTAATTTATAAACAAATGCTTCTTTAGGTGTCATACCATTTGGAATAACCATATCATGAGCAGAATTTTCATTTCTAATTAATCTAGTATTGAGGTTCTTTAATTCACTAGCTTTTTGCATATTTTTTCTAACAAAAGAACCGTTTTGTGTTGTTATTGTTTTTGGCATAATTTTGTTTATCATTCTATTATCCTTTTTTAAATTGAATCATTTTGATGAGTTTGATCATATTCTTTCATATATTTATACGCTAAACTACTGCGCTTAAACATAAGCAAAAATTGAACTATTGCACCGGTCATAAATGCAGCATAACCGACTTTTTCTATAAGTTTTAATTTGTTTAGTGATGTCGTTGTGATTTTATCAAGAGAAAGTAATAATAAACCAAGAAGAGCTAAACCTTCTGAGGAGTTATTTATAGCTGATTTTGAAAGTTCTTCATCACATTTTTCACTTGCATATTTTCCACGTCTTTCACGATATTCAAAAGAACTTTTGTAATTCAAATTGTTTAATTTTCCAATACTATTAATTTTCATTATTTTCCATTCAATATATCATCTATTTTTTTGCCCCTATCGAGTTCTCTTTGTATTCTTTCACACTCATCGACAAGAGCATAACCAAAAGCTTTTGTTGTGTAACCTGCAATCCCGGCATTTATAGCGTTACCAATTCCAGGAATCCAACTAACCGTTTTTGACACGGCTTTACCTACAAAGTGTGCCTTAACTGTTAACATTATAGATTTAATAACAGCATCACCAAAATTAAAGCCATAAATGACTTTTACAATTTTTAATCCCATTGCTAATTCTGTAGAACTAAGAGCAATTTCATCAAAACCTGGCAATTGTGCTGAGAAAAAACCAATAAAAGCATTTGTCATAGTCATACCTACAACAACACCTTTAGCTTCTTCCTCTTTACTCATTGGATTATCGTCATAATCCCAATCTAAATATTTTAAATTTGATAATTCGCTTTTTTTCTGCAATAAACATCTTGCGAACTTTGTATTTGATTTTAATGCTTTAGATTCATTTAAATTTTTACCAATTTGATTAATATTATTTTTAGATACAACATTCTCTGAAATATTATTAATTCTTCTGAGAAACATACCTTTGGTGTTACCAAAAGTATTATTGTTAATTTGTGATATATACATTTTAAAACATAGTCCCTATAACTTAAATGTATTACTAGCAAATAAGGAAGTCAATATTTATATTAGTCATGTGGCTAGTATTTTGTTACATTACGTTACAAAAAATTGCAATATTTGATTGTTTAAACTATTTAAAATTAGTATGAATATAAATTATAATGAGAATTTATCGTTTGGTTCCGGATTAAATGCAAAAATTAAAATTAAAGAAAAATTTATTTTTCCGCGAAACATTGAAAGAGATTTTGCAAATAACTATGGAGTTGAAGCAAATTTTATTCAAAATAAATCAGTAGCTTTGGCAAATAAATTTTGTGTAAAAATTTTAGAAAAACTTGCAGAAATTTATAGACAAAGAGTTATTTTACCACCTTGTATTACTGTTTTTGAAAGGAATTGTTTAATAGATAAAAAATCTGCATTTGATTTTTGCATACCTGATACTAAAGAAGTTATAAATGGTGAATACCCATATCCAGGGCGTTCTGTATTTTTTCAAAATATCAAAGACTTATCTGAAATTGATAATATTACTGATTTTCAGTATAAAAATAAACGTACAAGTTCTTCTCATTTTTTAGCTCCTTTTATACATGAATGGCTACATAGCTTTCACTTGAATGCTATTTATAACAAATTTGGTTATGGTGGAAGTTGTAAGTATTTAAGAAAACAGTATCCTGTTAAAGTGCAAGGAATTACAGGCTTTGAACTTATAAAAAAATTGCAAACAAAAACATTAACTTCTAAAGAAAATGAAATTGTTTTTGATATTTTGGGTGAGTATGCAACTAATCCTGAAAATCAGTATTTAGAAGTCTTTAGTGAGGCTTTTACAAAATTCATTTGTGACTCTTTAAAAGGGATAGAATTAGTAAAAAATCCAATAGAGTTGTTAAAAAATACACCAGATGAATTTCAAAAGATAATAAAAAAAATTATATTTCCCACTTCTTAGGGTCGAATTTAAAATCTGTTACACGCATTTTTAAAGTTTTCAAATAAGGTTCAAATTTTTTGAGCAGAATTATTTTATAAAGTGATAATTCTTGAGCTACAACAGGGTTTTCGCAAGCGATTACCATAACACCACCCGGAAGCATTGAAAAAGGTCGAGATTTTGATTTGAATTTTTGTGGCAAGATTTTATCCCAAAAATTGTACAGATTTGTTCTTGTAATAGCTTTTTTCATCGCAGGATTATCCATCATTGCGCTGATGACACTATCCACTCCTTCAAAATCGGTATATAAAACTTGTTTCATTTTTGCTCGACGATTAGTTATTACGAAGTTTATTGTAGCATAAAATTCTAAAAATATCTTTATTAAATTCCAAAAAACAATTATCTTTATGCTATCATTTATTTATGAGTTGTAATTTAGATGAAATAATTAAATCTTCAAAAAAGATATTACTGTTATCTCATATGAACCCTGATGGCGATACTTTAGGTTCAATGTGTGCGTTATATAGTATGATTTATAAGCGTTTTAAAGTCAAAGCTGATATGAATGTAGTTTCTAACATTCCATACAACTACAAATTTTTACCAAATGTGAATTTGGCAGAACGTTATTTTGACAAATCGCTTGTATACGATTTAGTTATAACTCTTGATGTTGCTGCAATTGATAGAATAATGGATTCAAAAATCCTTTTTGACAAAGCAAAATGTACGGTTAATATTGACCACCACAAAACAAATCCGAAGTTTGGTGATTATCAAATTATTGAACCTAATGCAAGTTCTTGCGGAGAAGTTTTGTTTAATTATTTCAAGGCTAATAATTGGGAATTAACAGAAGACGCTGCAATTTGCCTTTATACTGCAATTATGACTGATACAGGCAATTTTAGATTTGAAAACACTTCCGCAAATACTTTTAGAGCCGCAGCAGATTTAGTTGAAACAGGGGCGAATCCTAATTACATCTACAAAAAATGCTACGAAACAAAAACTAAAAACTTTGTTATGTTTCAAAATTATTGTGTAAATAAGGCTGTATTTTTAGAAGATAATAAAATTGCTTACACAACCGTTTATAAAAAAGATTTAGAAAAATTCTCTGCCGGAGATGATTTTACGGATGGAATTGCGGAAACTCTTCGTGCTATAGATACAACAGAAGTTTCTTTTGTTGTAAAAGAAGTTGATACAAAATTAACAAAAGTTTCTATGAGAAGTAAAAAAGCTGATGTTGCAAAAGTTTGTATGAAATTCGGTGGCGGAGGTCACACTTTTGCGGCAGGATGTACAATTAAAGCAAATATAAAAGAGAGTATTGCACAATTATTGAAAGAAATTAAACTGTGAAATTTCAATTTAAAACACTACGAAATATAATTAAATCTGTTATTGAGAATGACTTTTTCGGAATGGCAGCAGAAATGGGTTTTATGCTTGTCATTGGGATTTTTCCGTTTATGTTGTTTTTAACTGCACTTTTTGGCTGGCTTGGAAAACATTCGTTTATGAATCCGCTTATTCTATTTTTACAACAGGTTATGCCGGATGATGTAATTTCTTTGATTGAAACCGTTTTAAATGAAGTTTGGTTCTTTTCAAAAGGCGGACTTGTTGCTACATTTGGTTTTTGTGTAACAGTAATGCTTTCAACAAATGCTTTAGCAATTGTATTAAAGGGATTGAACAGAGCTTATAAAGTAGAAGAAACACGTTCTTTTATTTATACAAGATTACTCGCATTAATTATGGTTTTTGTAAATGCGCTTGTACTGTTTTTAAGTATTAACTTGATTGTATTCGGTAAAGTAATTATTAAGTTCTTAATTGCGTATCTTGGTGTTACTGTTCATTTTGGAAACTTGATGTTAGCTTTGCGTTGGCCGATTGCATTTGTCGCTCTATATATAATGGCATATTTACACTATTATATTTTACCTGATTTAGGTGGAAGGGAAAAATTAAGACGAAAAAGCGCACTTCCTGGAACTTTATTTTTCTGTATTTCATGGCTTTTAGGTTCTTGGGGATTCTCAATTTATATCAATAACTTACATACTTATAACTTTGTTTATGGTACGATTGGCGGCTTTGCAGTGTTAATGGTTTGGCTGTATTATACTTCTATCTTGATTCTAATCGGTGGAGAAATTAATTCGCAACTTTATTCAAAATTAGAACGCAAAGAAATAATCAAAGCAAAAAGAACAAATAAAATTTAAGAAAAATTTTTTATTAATATTTATTTGAAAGTTTCATTGCTTTATACATTTCAAAAACGCTGATTAAAAAGAATAAACCGAAAACTGCTAAATAAGATTTATTTGAATAAACTAAAACATCGCCTATTTTTTCAGGCGCAAAAAGATTTAACAAAAATCCCATTGCAGTTCCTAAAAGCCCAACCATAGTAAAGAAACAAAAATTCATAATGCTAACTGCTGTTCCTGAAACCATTTTACGGTTGGTTAAGTGTAGAACTGGTACAAGCAATGATGTTAAGCTTGCATTACCAGCCAAAACGCAGAATATAATTGCAATTAGTGGTGTTCTTATATTAAAAATTAAACATGTACAAATTGTTAGCAGCGATAAAAACGTAATAACTGAGGCGTTCTTTAAGAATACAACTCTATGGTTATGACACATTTTGCAAACTGATGCGTTAATAATATTAAAAGCTGCCGCAATTATAGCCATAATAGAAAGAACAACTGCTGCTTTTGCTGTTGGCATACCACAAAAGTCTTCCAAAAACTTTTTGCCTATTATCGCCTGTATTGCGTAGGAAATTCCAAAATTACAACATGCGAAACTGAATAAATTTCTGTTATGTTTTTTGTGCAATACTAATCGAAACGGTAAGGTTCTCAATTTTACGTTACGATTAATTTCAGGATACTTAACTTTAGGTGAAAGAATTATAAATAATAAAACACCTGCTAAAATAATTAATGCAAGAATTACAAGAATTGTACGCCAGTTCATGTATTTCATCATAAATACAAATGGTGCGTTTGCTGCAATTCCTCCGCAATATCCGATGCAAAGCATTACCGAAATTGCTATACCGAAATTTTTATCTGAAAAATATTCTCGAAGTTCTCTTATTAAACTTAAATAAAAACAACTTCCGCCAACACCGACAAGAACTCTTGAAAAATACATTAGCGGTAAATTTGTAGAAATAGGAAACAATAATGCACCAATTCCTAAAATAATACCGCCGGTCAACATCACACGTAACCCGCCGTATCGGTCGACTAAAACGCCAATTATCAATTGGTTTACGGCATACAAGTACATGAAAATCGCACCAAACGCCGTAATGTATGGCGCGCTAACTGCTAATTCCTGTTGAAGCAAATCAAAAATTGCACCGGGAATCGCTATTCTTTGAAAATTAGCAAAGAAATAGAATAACGCACCAAGCGAAATTAGTGTAAAAAGTATCCCCTTATTATTTTTCATACTCCAAAATCAGTTTAGCTGTTAGCAGAAGTAACAACTTTATCTATCAAACCGTATTCGCATGCTTCTGCTGCTGATAAATAGTGGTCACGTTCACAGTCTTCTTTAACTTTATCAAACGGTTGACCTGAATTTTCAGCCATGATACCGATTAACATATCTTTCATTCTCAAAATTTCTTTAGCTTCAAGTTCAATATCAGTAGCTTGACCTTTAGCTCCACCCAAAGGTTGGTGAATCATAATTCTAGCACTAGGAAGAGCCATTCTCTTGCCTTTTGCACCTGCTGATAACAAGAACGCACCCATAGAAGCAGCTTCGCCTAGGCAAATAGTTTGTACATCAGCTTTAATTAGATTCATTGTGTCATAAATTGCCATGCCGGCAGTAATAACACCACCCGGAGAGTTAATATATAACATAATATCTTTTTCAGGGTTTTCGCTATCTAAAAGCAAAAGCTGTGCTACAACAGAGTTTGCTACTTCATCATCAATTTCAGTTCCTAAGAAAATAATTCTTTCTCTTAATAATCTTGAAAAAATATCAAAAGACTTTTCGCCTCTTGATGAAGATTCGATAACTGTCGGAACATAGCTTAAAATCTTTTTATAATCAGTAGTTTCTGTTGTCATAATTCTCTCCCTTATTTTATTTTAGGACTATTTTACAATAAATACCAAACTTAATCAATCATTGTTTTGTATCACTTCTTCAATGCGTTTTCAAGTGCTTTTTCTAAAACCTCAATTTTAGATTCCAAAACTTTTACTCTTGAAGAATTTTCTGAAGATGTAATGGATTCTTTTTCTAACTCTCTTTTATAAGAATTTAGTTTTTCATTTTTGACATTTATCTTTAGAGTCATTAAAAATATTGCAAGAGCAAAACCTGATAAAAACATTGTAACCATGGGAATATGCCCTGTTTGATTCAAAAATGTGTAACCGGCGCAAATAATTGTTAGTATTGATAAAATTATTAAAAAAATATTTTTCATAAGTCAGACTCCTTATAGAAAACATTGTACAATAAAATACAGGTTTATGCTAAACTATTAACAATAGAAACGAAAATCCGACGGAACAAATAGAATGGGTGATGAAGATAAACAGTTTGATGCCACCCCCCAAAAGCTTGAGAGAGCAAGAAAAGAAGGGCAGGTAGTTAAATCTAAAGACGTGTCAACCGCATTGTCTTTACTTGTGATGTTTTCGTTTATAAACATGCTTGCACCAATTATATGGAAGCTTATTGTCGGACTCTTTAAAACTCTTTATGAACAAATACCAAACCAACACATTGAAAATATTGGGATAACTTATATTCTAACAGTTACACTTATTCCAACAGTAGTGATTATTGGTGCAATCTTGTTCGTGGCAGCCTTTGTTGCGATAATTGGTGATTTTATTCAAGTAGGACCTCTTGTTGCAACTGCTCCTTTAGTACCAAAACTTGATAAACTGAACCCGACAAAATATTTTAAAAACCTGTTTCAAGTAAAAACACTGTTTGAGCTTTGTAAAAACATCGTTAAAGTTTTTATTTTAGGTTTAGTAGGTTGGACTGTTTATAGAGCACATTTGGAAAGTATTCTCATGCTTGCTGCTATAGATAACCATTTTGCAGTAATGATAGAATTCGGCAAACTTATTGTAGAATTTATCTACAAAGCTTGTATTGCATTTCTTATTATTGCAGCTGCCGATTATGGTATGACAAAGTGGAAATTTTTGAAAGATCAAAAAATGTCTTTTAAAGAAATTAAAGATGAGTACAAAAACTCTGAAGGTGATCCGCACGTGAAAGCAGCTTTAAGACAAAGACGTATGCAAATGCTGCAACAGGGCGCGATGGACTCTGTACCAGAAGCGGATTTTGTCGTAAGAAATCCGACCCACGTAGCTTGCGCCTTAAAATATGATTCAGAAACAATGCAGTCGCCGATGTTGACAGCAAAAGGAACCGAGCTTATTGCTAAAAAAATTATTGATATTGCGACAAAACACAATGTGCCCGTGATTGATAACGCACCCGTAGCAAGAGCTTTGTTTAGGATGGTTGATATTAATCAGCAAATACCACCAGAACTCTATAAAGCCGTTGCGGAAATTTTATTATTCGTTTATGGTTTAAAAAATAAACAACAAGGAAATAACCAATAAAAAAATCCCTGAATTTTGTTAATTCAGGGATTTTTTATTGTAATAAGTTTCAATTATTAGCACAGTGCACAAGAACTATTTAAAGACTTTTTTAAAACATCAACCTTGTCTAATTGTTCCCAAGGAAGATTTAAGTCCGTACGTCCTAAGTGTCCGTACGCAGCTAATTTTTGATAGAATTTACCGCCATTTTTAGCAGGCAAGTTTCTTAAATCAAAGTTTGAAATAATTGCAGCCGGTCTTAGGTCAAAGTTAGCTCTTACTAATTCTGAAATTTCGTCATCAGAAATTTTACCTGTGCCAAAAGTATCAACGAAAATTGAAATAGGTTCAGCTACACCGATAGCATAAGCCAATTCAATTTCACATTTTTCAGCAAGTCCTGCTGCTACAATATTTTTAGCAACATATCTTGAAGCGTAAGCAGCTGATCTGTCAACCTTCGTTGGATCCTTTCCTGAAAAAGCACCGCCACCGTGACGAGAATAACCGCCGTATGTATCTACGATAATTTTTCTACCTGTCAAACCTGAATCGCCTTGAGGACCACCAACTACAAATCTACCTGATGGGTTGATTAAAATAATTGTTTCGCTATCAAGCTTAATAGATTCAGTTTCGAACACATAATCAATTACGCATCTTTTCAAGTCGTTTCTGATAATTTCTTGAACTTTTGAGTTATCACTAATTCCGTTAATTTCAGCAGCGTGTTGAGTAGAAAGTAAAACGGTGTGAATTCTTGATGGTTTACCATCAACGTACTCAACAGTAACTTGTGACTTTCCATCCGGTCTTAAATATTTTAAGATACCTTCTTTTCTAACTTGAGCCAATCTGTAAGACAACTTATGCGCCAAGCTGATTGGAAGTGGCATAAGTTCAGGTGTTTCGTTACAAGCATAACCAAACATAATACCTTGGTCGCCTGCACCGATGTTTTCTGTTTCTGATTTAGAAGTATCAGCATTTTCGCTTCTACTTTCCAAAGCTTTGTTTACACCACCTGCGATATCTACTGATTGTTCATCAATACTTGTTAAAACAGCACAAGTGTCACAATCAAAACCACCGCCTGCTTGTCCTTCATAACCGATATTTCTAACGGTATTTCTAACTACTTGCGGAATATCTACATAACAATTTGATGTAATTTCACCACAAACAAGAACCATACCTGTTGTAGCAGTAGTTTCTGCAGCTACTCTGGATTGAGGGTCTTTTGTTAAAAATTCATCTAAAATCGCGTCTGAAATTTGATCGCAAACTTTGTCAGGGTGTCCTTCTGTAACTGATTCAGAAGTGAATAAAAATTTTTTTGATGTCATTTTTTTCTCCTTAATTTATATTACTCCGGTAAGGTTTTTAATTCCGACCCGGTCACATTAGTTACATTCTAGTATGAATGTCAACAAAAAGCAAGAAAATGGAGTGTTTTGCTTAACATTACGCAATGATTTTAAGAGGCAATAGGAAGTAAGTCTGGTTTACTAAGTTGATGTAATAAGTTGAAAGTTGTTTTAGATATTTTTATTTGTGAAATATGATTATTAAATATTTTTAATTAAAATTGTCGGTTGTGCATACTTGCCCAACAACAACTTAATGCCGTTGGCAATCGCTTACGCTTTTCTCAACCTACCGGCTTTTTTATAAATTTATTATACAAAGTTGGTGCAGAAATCTACCTATGCATAATTAACCGCCTATATCATTTTTTAGAGCATCAATAAATTCTTTTCTGTATAAAAAGCCCAAATGTGCGCCACAGTTTAGGCAAACAAGATGTTTTCCTGCAAGAGTTTTAAGTCTTGCTAACTGGTTCTTATTAATAAAATAATCATCAAACGATTGATAAATTTTATAATTATCTGCATGTGTTAAATAATCTGCAAGTGAATATAAACCTGTTTCATATTTTATATCATCAAGAGTTAGCATGCCGTTTTTGAGCAAATATTTTTCTGCATAATCTCGATAGCTCATATTATTAACTGTTTGATAAAAATCCGTTTTTGTATTTTTTGCAATATTTTCAATCGTGAAAATCAAATCTGAGAGTTTTTGACGCAAAATAAATGTTGTAATCAGCTTGCCTTCTTCGTCAGTAAAAGGAAGAGTATCAAATTCAAAATCAGAATTTTCTTTCAATTGAGATAATTGTAATATTTTAGCAGCAGTTATTGCAGTTTTATGTTTAACTTCGGGTGAATTTTTGTCAAATTCTTCGCTGTTTTTGTCGAGTTGTTCAAGCGCATAAACAAGTTCAATGGGTGGACTTATTGCAATAAATTTATTTATGCCGAGAGTGTTATTTTTACTTTCTTTTTCTGCAACAAAAAGAGTTGCCATTGCGCCAAAAGAAGTGCCAACTACGACTTTTTCTCGAAAATCGCAACCGTATTTTTTACAAACAGACTCCATAATTTTTGATGTCACGAGTTTTATATAGTCCGCGTCTTGTGATGGGATTCCGGGGCAATAGCCTTCCGGCATGCTTTTTACAAATTCCCAATGAAAATGACTTCCTTGAATAATTACAGAATATCCGGCGTCATAAAACATTTTTGCAAATATTATTGAGTGGTGAGCGTTTGAGCCTTCGCCAATTGACGGGTACATAATAACAAGTGGCGCTGTTTTATCTTTTTGTAAAATGTAGCGGTATTTATAAGGTTCTCTTGTGTCGTCAACGCTAATTGAAGCCGTTTTAATCCTTTTGGCAAAACTTCTGTTCCAGATAGAAAGCTCGTTCCACATTGATTTGTTTACTGAGCTATCATCAAATAAAGCCGTACGCATAGAATCTATAACGGGAGTTTGCGAATTATAATCATCTAAAACAATATCCGGCGTTAATGGAGGCTTTTTAATAAGCTCCAATTCAGCAGCCATACCGGTAGGTCTCCCTTCTTCCATATCTGATTTTTCATCATTACCGATTTGTGCAATCATTTCTTCCGCTAAAGCTGATTGTCCTTCTTGCACTAATTCTGCTTCTGTTTCCAATAAATCTTTCCTGTCGAGATTTGAATTTCGTATATAATTTTCTAATCCGTAAAGTTTTTTCTGAATGTCGTAAGGGTCGGCGTAAGTAGATTCAATCATCTTGGCAAGCGGTTGCATGTAAGAAGTTCTGTTTACCATAAGACCGAATTTTATAATAGAAGTCAGAGGCGTTGCTAAATAAACTGATGGATCAAGTGCTGCTTCCAACATTCTTCCACACAAAGAACGCGGAGTGCAGGCATTTAAAACGGGCATTACCATATAATGTCCTGAACTCATTTTGCATTTGCAAAGAGCTTGTTCCATGTTTTCGTTTGTGGGTTTTATTTTAAAAATTTTATCGGCAGGGTCAAATAGTCCGCCTAAGCCAATTGTAGAATTGGTTAGAAAACGCACGGTTTCTTTTTTTAATGCGTCACCATCTCTTTGTAGCAAACAGCTTGCCAAACGTTTCGGGTATTCAATATTGTTATAGGCATTTTTAATTCTGTCCATACCATATTTAGGCATAACTGATGACCATAAAATATGTACAGGACGTGCAATATATTTGTTTAATTTTGTATTCAAATTAAACATTTTACGGTTGAATTTTTCGTACTTATCTTCGCCGACATACATTGTTGCGTAGTCGGGGTATTTACAATTTTCGGTTTGAACTGCTTGGATGTCAGTTTTTGCTGCTAAAACGGAAATATTATTTAATGCTAAAAGTACTAATAAAGCAAATGATACAATTTTATTTTTAGAAAGCATATTTTCTCCTCATCAATAAAATTGTATTTACTTTTAACAAAATTTCTATCACCATGTCTGAGCATATAACTGACTTATTAAAATTTATTAAAAAATTACTATTTTAAATTTCGATTTCTTGACTTGCACCTATATTTAAAGTATCCTAACAAAGGTACGATTAGTACTTTTTAAGGACACTAGAATAATTTAGGGAAGAGAAATATGGATTTTACAACACTAACTATCGACGTTTTGAAAATGCTTTCTGTTGCAGGAAGTTATGGTATAGGGATTATTTTACTAACAGTTCTTGTTAGAGCTGCGATGTGGCCTCTAGGCTTGTCACAACAGCGATCTATGAGAACTATGCAAATGTTGCAGCCTAAAATGAAGGCTATTCAAGAAAGATACAAAAGCAATCCTCAAGTAATGCAACAAAAAATGATGGAATTCTACAAGGAGCACAAGTTCAATCCAATGGCAGGATGTTTTCCATTGCTTATTCAAATGCCAATTTTCATTTTGTTGTATTCAACTTTGATGAGTCCGCAATTTATTCAAATGGCAGGCGATTCTCATTTCTTATTTATTAATAGATTAGATGCAACTTTAAAAACTTCTGCAGGTGTTTCTCATGATGGAGTTTTGGGTGTAGCAAAGTATGATACATTTATGGCAGGCAAAACTGCTAAAGTTTATTTGAAGGGTGTAGAAGAACCTCTACTTAACGTTAAGGTTGTAAAACCTACAAAGGCTGTTGAAGTTCAAGGCGAACTTACTCCCGGTGAAAACGCAGATTTTAAAGTTAGTCTTGATAGTTTGAATTTAAAATTCAGCCAGCTTGACCAAATTGAAAAAGCTGAAATTGATGTAACAGATGTTCAAACAAAAGAAACTGAAACATTGAATTTTGAAAGAAAAGACGGTATCTTGATTAGCTCAATTCCTACAAAAGAAATGAAAGCTTCATTCCATTATGATGTATTATTGTTAATCGCATTGTTTGCTGTAACAATGGTATTCTCTCAAAAAGCTATGATGGCAATGAATAAATCTTCACAACAAGATCCTGCACAGGCAGCTATGCAAAAATCTATGAATACGTTTATGCCGATTATGTTGACATTTACATTCGTAATTATTCCAATTCCTGCCGGCGTACTTCTTTATTTGATTTCAAGCAATATTTTCCAAGTAGCACAAACTTTGGTTATTAATAAACAGTTAGAAGCAGAAGATGCAAAAAAAGAAGCTAAAGTCGATGATATTGATATAGCTAATGCAAAACAGATTAAAGAAAAATAAAATTTTAAACTTTATTCCCTCTCCACGGGGGAGGGTTAGGGTGGGGGCTTTTAATTAAGAACCACCCTAAATTCATAAAAGGGGTATAACATGTTATTATCAGAATTTGATTATCAATTACCGGAAGAACTAATTGCGCAACGTCCGACAGACAAACGTGAAAATTCTCGCATGATGGTTCTTAACCGCGATGAACATAAAATATTAAACAAACATTTCTATGACATTGTAGATTTGTTAGATGAAAATCATATTTTGATATTAAATAATACAAAAGTTATTCCTGCTCGTCTTTACGGTTATAAAGATACAGGTGCAAAGATTGAGGTTTTCTTGCTTAAAGAGAGAGAAAACAAAGAATGGGAAGTTTTAATTAAGCCTTCTAAGCGTGTTAGAGTCGGCACCGTTATTAAGATTTCAGACGAATTGTCTTGTGAAGTAAAAATGCCACTTCCAGATGATGGCAAATGGCTTGTTCAAATGGTTTATGAAGGTGATATTTTTGAAATTTTACATAGAGTTGGAAATATTCCGCTCCCGCCTTATATAGAACGTAAAATGTCAAATGAAGAGTTGAAAAAACTTGATTTTGAACGTTATCAAACAGTTTACGCAAAAGAAGAAGGCTCTGTTGCTGCTCCGACTGCAGGTTTACATTTTACTCAAGATATCTTGAAAAAACTTGCAGATAAAGGTGTTCAGATTGGCTATGTTACTCTAAATGTAGGGATTGGAACATTCAGACCTGTTAAATGTGATAACATTTTAGACCACCACATGGATTCTGAAACTTTTGAAATTACGCAAGAAACCGCGGATTTGATTAATAAAGCGAAGCAAGAGGGTAAAAAACTTGTTGCAGTTGGAACGACAAGCGTTAGAACATTAGAAACAGCGTATAAACTATTTGGCGGAATTCAGGCATGCAAGGGTGCTTCTGAGTTGTTTATTTATCCTCCTTATGAATTCAAGGTTGTCGATAAATTGATTACAAATTTTCACTTGCCAAAATCAACGCTATTGATGCTTGTAAGTGCCTTGGCAACAAAAGATTTTATCTTTGAAGCTTATCAGGAAGCTATAAAAGAAAAATATCGTTTTTATAGTTATGGCGACTGCATGTTCATAAATTAAACAGAAATTAAATATAAAGGCTTTTCAAAATAAAAAGTTTGTGTTATTATGAATTTAATGTCGCGGAGACGTGGCCGAGTCGGCTGAAGGCGGCACCCTGCTAAGGTGTTATATGGGGCAACCTGTATCGTGGGTTCGAATCCCACCGTCTCCGAATTTAAACCCACCAAGAGGTGGGTTTTTTATTTTTTAGTTTAAAGAAATGAAGCTACAAGTGTTTTATAATATTTAGTTATGAATCTTGAAGAATGTAAAAACGAATTTGAATGGTTTTTGAATGTTCAATATAAGGATATTGATAATTTAAAAGATAAAATTAAGGAATTTTGTAACAACTTTTGTTTTGATGATTTATATGATGAAACAAAGGTAAATGAATTATTTGACAAGGATTTAGAATCAAAAGAAAAGTATTACAAATTAAGTTATGGAAGTAATTCTAAAGATAATAAAGATGGTGATGATACAACATTAGCAAGAATAGGCTATTTCTTAATTCATAATGATTATAACGAAAATAAATATGCAATCCCCGGACTTAAAAGTTTTGATGATTTAGGTTCTGGATATAAATATAAATACAGAGGTGATACTATAAACACTTACTCTACACTTTTTGGTGATAGTAATCAAGGAAGGAATAAATTTTTTACAAGTTTAGAAGAAATAAATCAAATAGATTATTTTAGAAAAAAATATCAAACATTTGGGAACTTTATCGTTTTTCCTGCTACAACCGTTCAATTAGATTCGAATAAAAGAAAGTGGGATTCAATTAATACTTTTAGAGGAATAAACGAACATATTCGAGATTTTTTTGATTTGTCAATGGAAAGTTTTATTGACGGACATGAATTTGATATATTGAAACATCTCCCTGAAACTAAAGAATATTTTGATGTAATGAATAATATAAATAAATTTATAGAGATTAATTTTTTGCAAGATTATTTTGATAAAAATAATCAAGTAATAAAAAACAAATTTAACCATCCTCACCCTAAAACTCCCTATCATTGGAATTTTACCGATATAAGTGAAACGTATGAATACAGAAAATTTGCACTAAATTATATATCCGAAGCAACTAAAATTATAGAAAGAAGAGCTGATAAAATCTATCAAATATTGTGTTACATATATAATGTATAAAAAATTATTTGCTAGAGTTTAATTAGGACACAAAAGCCCCATTATAGTTAAATTTACTCATTGGGTCTATTGTTATAGTATTTAAATATTTAATCTGCTGTCTAAATAAACTATATCGTTAGATGTTTGAACTATATTTTTAGGTAAATTATTAACTTTTTGAATAGGAATAATTTGAGATTGTGCCATACTTTGCAAATTTATTTTAATTTTTTGCACCGGTACAGCAGGTTCATTTAAAACATATTTTGTGCTATTTTGAACTTTTTCAATAGGTTTACTTTCATTACCTATAGTCCATTTAAAACCAAAAGTTAAAACAATACCATTTCTTCCACCCTCTCTCAACATAGCTTGCAAAAATCCGCTACATTTATCATTCCAATTCTTTTGCAAACCAACACCATATTCGATATAAGGTTTTATGCTCATTTCTGGCAAGCGAACGTCGTTGGCAGTAAATTTTGTTTCGTTTAAGATATTCCATACCATACCAACCTTTGCATAAGGTTGCCAACCTCTTCCAATATTCCCCATAAATTTAATACTCGGGTGCAATTGTATAGAATGTAATGGGTCAGAAGATATTTTTACACCGGCAGCATTTGTATAATCAAAAGTATTTACATAAGTATATGCCATAAATATAGACGGTTGAATAATAAATTTGCCGTTATTAAATTCATAATTGTAACCTGTTTTACTTCCAATGCCAGCCATTAATGCTGTATAATTTTCCCTACCATACATCGTATGCGATTCACCATTGCTGGCTCCCGCATTTATAGTCAGTGCCGTAAAGAAATTTCCATTGTAGAAAGTTTGAGTTAATCCTAATATTCCGCCATTTGTGGTTGTTGAAACACCAGAATAGCTTTGAGAGGTTCCATTATAACCAATGTAAGGGGTAATTACTGTTCCCCAACCTCGTTTAAGCTGTATATATCTACTGTCACCACCTATCAATGAACCATATGATTGAATATCTACTCTCGGACCATTTGACAAACCGACATTTTCAAAATTTGCATATGGTTGATACCAAGTACCACCAGCTTTAGAATAATCATTTTCATATTGAATTGCTCTTGGGTCTGAAATTGCATATTGGTTACCCAATGTTCTTATTTTTTTTGGCAATGGCATAAATGAATAATCAGCATGCCTGAATGCGTAGCTAAATGTTTCATTTATAGCAGAATACGCTCCAACTTGTGAATTTACAGCTCCTGATAATACAGCCGGATTAAAATCAGCTGAACTTTTTCCGCCACCACGAGAGAATAAGAAATACCCGTTGTTTGGATTATAACTCACATCATATTTATATATTGGAGCAAAAGAAGTTGTTTGATATTCATTGTTAACGTCTTTACCGACTGTCGTTATATTTGTTTGAACTTTTTCTTTAAAACTATCATAAGCAAACGGAATGTACGTCTTTTCACTTGCAGAATCAGATAACAAATTTATTCCACTAACTGTAATAAGTCCATTTGCAACAGTTGTTGATGGAAGCCTATCCATCATAGCATTTTTCAAATCAGCATCTACTAATATATTGACGTTTCCATTTATCTTTAACGAATTCGCCGACAAATTATTAATACTATTGTTAATTAAGTTTAACGTTCCTGAATTCATATTAACATCATTAAACATATTAGTTGTATTTGTCGCTAGAACGTTTAATGTTTGATTATTTATATCCAAAATCCCTTTAACAACTGCCCCATCTAGCATTGTTAAGCTATCGTCGGCAATTTTTGTTGTCCCGTTACCTAAAATTGCTTTATCAAGTGTCCCTGACAAATTTAATACTCCGGAATTAGTTATAGTACCTGTTAAGTCGTTTGTATTAGAAGTAACTTCGCCACTGTTTATTAAATTACCAATATTTGCATTAACTGTTAATTTACCTGTTGAATCGACATTAACATTTTGAGATATTAAAGCATTGTTTGTTACAGACCCGATTATGTTTGTTGTACCTGTCCCGGAAACTTGTGAGGACAATGTGCCATTAGTTAATGTTAAAAGATTTTCGTTAATTATTCCTTTTGTTGCAATAATTTTATCTGCTACTGTTGTTATGCTTCCGGCATTTTCAATTTTATCCGTAGCTGTAAGTGTTCCGAGCGTATTATCCAATGTTCCGGTTACTTTTATTATTGATTGAGAAATATTCCCAAGATTACTTGATGTACCTGAAATTTCCAAATTTCCATTTCCGTTAATTGCTCCTGAATTTGTCAAATTCTTAATTTCTGAAGCCAAACCGTTATTTGTAATTGTACCTGAATTATTCGCATTAGTTGATATTTTTAAATTATTTACAGTCAAATTTCCAGTATTTGTCAATTCTTTTTGAATTAACTCTGATACAATTACTTTTCCTGTAGTATCTATATCTGTTTTGCCTGCACCAGTAATTTTTAATACTGACGTTGAATTTTTAACACTCAAATCGCCTTGATTTAAAATATCTCCTTGCAAAGTTGCATTATCCAATGTAATTTTCGCGTTATTGCTTGTTGCATTAATAATTAATCCGTCAGATGATATTTTTACATCTTTTACTGTTAAAGAATTTGCATCTGATATTGTAATACCTTGCTTATCACCAAGAATAATTGTTGACGTATTTGTTCCGTCAGTTGCTCCTGATATTGTTAAATTATCCGCTAAAATTCCTAAGTTTTCTTTTACGATATATCTGTCATTTGCGTTTGTAGTTGTAAACGTTTTATCTTTTGAACCAGCAACAGTATTTTGAACTATTAGAGCTAAAGTATCTCCATCTGTAGTATAATATTTAACACCTTCATTTGTTTTTATAACTTCATATAGGATTGAATCATTAACCAAGGAACCACTTGACTTTATCGCAGATGTTTTTTCAGAATATGTATCTGTTCTTTTCCAAGCTCCAAACTTATCCGACCAATCGGTATTTGCTCGTAAATCATCAGAGCCGAGAATTTCTTTTTCTTTAACCCCTGTTGTTGTATCTAAAAATATTCCGACACCGCCATTTGTTATTTTAATTGTTTTTGTATCCCAAATATTCTCAGTTTCTGTTTGATTTAATGTTAAATTTAACACTCCACTTCCTGATGTACTATTAAAAGAATCTGCTTTTGAATTTGACCAATCGACATCTATTGTAGCATTTCCGACTCCGTTTATTGTTGTAATATCATATTTTGAATAACTTAAATCACTTGTAGATATTGTTCCGTTATTCATATCCAATATTCCATCAATTGTTGTTGATGGTGCTAAATTTAATATTCCATTTACTTTTGTTGTGCCATTACCTGAAATTGTTTTGTCCAATGTTCCTGACAAATTTAATATTCCTGAATTGTTTATAGTACCTGTTAAATTAGTTGCATTTGCAATTACTTCCCCGGTATTCACTAAATTTCCAATATTTGCCCCAACTATTAATTTCCCAGAATCATTCACATTAACACTTTGAGAAATTATGGCATTATTTGTCACAACATTAAGAATATTTGTCAAACCGCTTCCGGTAATTTCTTTTTCTATATTACCTACCCCTAAATTTAAAGTACCATTATTAATTAGGGTAACATCTAAATTATTTGCATCAGTCCCCAAAACTCCTGAATTCATCGCTGTTGTTCCAGTAATTTTACCATCGATATAGTTATTATTTGCAAAATTTAGATTCCCGCCATTATTTGTAATGACAGTTTCATTTCCTTTGAGTTTTATATCCGAAATATTTAAAGTCGAACCTGAATTTACAACAAAAGAAGATTTTCCGTTCAAATCCAGTTCCGACAAAGTAAGTTCGCCAAGCGCATCTGTTTTTGTCGCCCCGACAATATTTAAATTTTTGTATGTTGAACCAAGATTATCTGATAATTTATAATTTGCAGGGGTTTTATTCCCAAGTAAATCTTCATCAAAAAGATTAAAAGTTTTGTCTAAAATATTGCCATCTTTATCTTTTAGCTCAGCATTGGTCAATGCAACCAAAGCATCTGATATTGTAGCAACTGTATTTGTATCAATTTTGGTAATTTTCAAATTTAGGCTGTCATTTACGGTATTTGTTTTATTCAGCCCTAACATTCCATAAACATCTTTTGTCGTAGTTATATCACCAAATATATCCTTATAATTTACCGTTGGTGTTAGAGGCTTCGTTATGCTTGTAATAATTTGTGTTATTTTACCGACCGCAGATGTAAGCGGAGTTAATTTATCACTCAACGCAAGTTGCAAATTATCAGTATTATCATTGTTTTGAATTATTTGGATTTTTAAGTTTTTGTCCAAAATATCATCAAACGCTGTATCTACAAAATTTAAACTATCTAAAGTTATAGAACCACTAGAAGATGTTTTTGTCGTAAATCCGTCTGCAATTTTGTCGCCTATCGTGTAATCCGAATTACTACCATCAACTTTTGACAAATCTAAATCAATATTATATTTTGCTTTTGCACTAGAATTAAGGGAATTAAATTCCGAAAAACTTTGAATTGCTCCATCTGCTGTGTCAATAACAACATTTTCACCAACAATTACATTCGCACCACCTTTAATGTCAGCTTTATCAAAAAGTTTAATTGTACCTGTTGAATCGCCGGTCAATAAGACATTATAACCACTTACACCATTAATGTAATCATTTAGTAATATTGTACCGTTTGTAGTTGCATTTAATGTAAGAGTTTTGCCTGATGCACCAACATTAATTGCTTCATAATTCTTTGTTACTCCACCATCAGTTGAAACATAATTCCCAGTGAATTCAGACAATCCATTATTATTTGCATTAATAACCAAATCTTGTCTTGTGTATATCGCACCACCATGCGCACTACTTCCATTAACAGAGCTTGCATAATTATTTTTAAAAATAGAATTATTTATTGCTTTAATAGTTGCAGTATTAATAATTGCACCACCATATGCACCTTTTAATGGATTTGCGGATTCTGTTTTTGCATAGTTATTTTCGAATATACTGTTTATTGAATCAATAATAGCATTTTTATAATCTTGTTCTGATTTTGTGTAAAAGTTTGATATTGCTCCGCCATATGCACTATTTTCAGTGGATACAGCATAGTTTCCGCTAAAATAAGCTTTAATATTCCCTATTTGAGCTATATCATCATTATTTAAGCTTTTTTCAACATAGTTTGCAATAACACCGCCGTTTGTGGAAAGTTCTGTTGATTGTACAGAGTTATTTTTGTAAGTTCCCAAAATCGCGTCTTTGACCGGAATTATTTTATTATTTTCATCAAGAGTATAACCAATTCCTACAAAAGCATTTCCTTGTCCACTAATAGAATTAGAAATTACACCACCGCTTGCATCCATTAACTTTGATTTAGAAACAAGAGTATTCCCAATATATTCACCATTAATACTTTTGATAATAGCATTTCCCTGACAAGATTGAATTGAATTTGCAATAATTCCTCCGGATGCATGCCTTCCACCTAAAGCCTTTGTGTCATCTGGAGCTGAAATTATGCTTTCTAAACGATTATTAGAAACTTGTTTTAAATTTATATCTCCAAGACTAACTGTAGTATTTGTAGTTTTCAAACCACCATAAAGAAAATTATAAATAATTCCGCCACGTGCATTATCATTACAATCAATAGCAACCAAATTATTATTACTTATATCATCAACCGTTATATTACCGTTTTTTGATATAACAATAGCATCTTCCACCGGAACTAATGCCGAACGCAATAATAAAGAAGTAATGTTTGTTGCTTTTATGGTATTTCCCTGAATTTGACCTACAGCGAGATTACCTATATTAGATGAAATTTTTGAATCTTTTGGTGACTCTTTTAAATACAACACAAAACCGGTAGAAGTAGAGTTTTCATTTCCTGTAATAACGTTATTATTAATTTCGCCAATAACTATATCATTAACATTAGCACCTTGAAGATTTATTACCCCACCACGTAAAAAATTCATTTCAATATTGTTATTTGAAACAGAACCTATAGAAATTGAATTAATATTTCCTGCTATATTTGTTATTAACCCGTTGATATCGTTTTTTGCTTTTATAGTATTTCCAACGATTTGCCCAATTTCTAGCGTGTTGTTAATCGTTCCGTTTTCGTTGTATATTAATCCGCCATCAATTTTTAAATTAGAATCAATTATATTGCCGGAAAAAGAACCAATATGCAAATTATCAATCGTTCCAAGCTTATTTTGTATAAAGCCGCCTGTAACCGAATTATTAGTGGTAGTTATAGTATTATCTTTTACTTCATTCCAATTTATTGATTGAACACTACTATTCTCATTATTTAAAATTCCGCCGTAAACATTAACTTTTGCAGTAATTTTATTTTTACTTACATCACCGTTCAAATTCAATTCGCCAACCGGGGTTAAAGTTCGTCTGTTATAAATTAATCCTCCCAAAACATTCCCTGCTGATGTTATTTGGTTATCGATTAAATCTGATATAATTCCTTTGGATTTTGCCGTTTGAATATATATAGCTCCACCCATAATACTGTTATTTTGAATATTTACTCTGCTAGAAGAAACACTAACATTGTTAAGAGTTGCATCGCAATCATTAAAAAACAAAACAGGTCCATTTTGAACAGCAGATGTCGTTCTATCGCTAATATCAACATTTTCCAATAATATAGTTGTATTTGCATTATTAACATTTATACTGGAATTTTTTCCAATATATTTCATGTTTTTGAGAGTTAAATTTGAATTGTTTGAAAAAACAAATCTTGAATCTTTTTCATTTATTAGATTATTTCCATCTCCATCAATTTCAATTGAATTAGCCCCAATTTTGATTGTACCCAAACTTGTAATATCTACAACACCTTCAAGCTGTATGTTAGTAGGTTCAGTTGCTTTTTGTATTACATTTTTTAATTCAGTACCTGAAGAAACCGTGACATCTTTAGCAACTACAAAACTATTGCCACTAAATATTAATGTCAAAAGAGTTGAATATAATAATAATTTCTTCTTATTTAGTCTACTTCTAGCTTCCTTCATTACAAATTATCATAATCAAAATAGGGCATAAATTCAAATAACGATAAAGTAGTATAATGCTACCAATATCAAGATAACTGAACATCTTTTAAGGAGTTCTCGTAAAGTTCAAAATAGGAATTTGCATATAAATTTCACTTCCGTTTAGCAGAATAAATTTGGAGATACGGTAAAGATATTTACTAGCAAAAAATATTTTTACCTGTTTTATGTAAACATAAAACCATGTACACAAATTCTATATATAAATCACCTTATACGCCCAACTTACAGAAATCATCTGTCAACATTCCAAAAATATCTTCTGTAAGTATGAAATTTTCTCCTGCTTTTGAAGGGGATGCTTTTATTTTAAATAGTAATCAAAAAATTCTCATAAAAAATAACTCGAGCTTTATTGCAAAATTAAAAAATTCATTTTCTGCAATCAAAGAAAAATTTTTTAATTCGCAAGATAAAAAAATACTTGAACGAGAAGAAGGTTTAGCAAACAGTTGTTTAACAGATACCATGAAAATGGCTTTTATTAATGCAAAAAATATACTGGAAAACATTGACTGTTTTGATTCCAAAGATTTAACTCAACTTCCTGAAGAACAAAAAAGAATCTTGAGAAAAAGTGTTAAGACACCATATTTCTGTTTTCAAAATTATACGATTTCTAATGATGCAAAAAAATACATAAAAGAGGCTAAAAGTTTAAAATCACAATTAAAACAAAGGTTCCCGGATGGTTTTTCTGTCGTTTCAGTTGGAAGTTCACCATCCGTTTTGTGTGATATTCTTAAGCTGGAAAATATAAATGTCAAATATTTGCCATTTTCGAGAGTTTTAGGGTTTGTGTGTAGAACAAATAATAATTGCATCAAAAAGCTATATAAAGAATCCGGCATCACACGTGATTATATCAACAAAGAAAAAAATGTTGTATTCATTGATTACACTTATTCAGGCAAGTGTTTAAAATCTATAAAAACCCTTACAGAAGCAATGTTCAACAAACAAAAAAATGTACACTTTTTAAGCATAAATAAAGACTTAAAACTAGATGAAGAATTTGTAGAACTTTATTTAAAATCATCCAACAACGGTTCTTTTTCATTTGTTTCACCGTTGGATAATCCGAAAGCATTAAATCTTTATGTAAACGATAAGTCAAAATTCAAGCCATCATTTGCCTCAAAGCTAATGAGATTTGCGCTATTAGATAAATACGGACAAATTTAATTGGCTATTTATTCTTCTTGTGTACATTTCGTCCCCACTGTGTTAAAATTTTGATATGGAATATCTTAAAACATTATATGAGAGATTTAAGGGATTAGATAAGAAGAAACGCAATTATTTTATTGCTGTATTTGCGGTGATTTTTGTCATGGCTTGGGCGTTTATTTCAGCAGGTGTAATCACTGCGAACTTTAACCGTTCACAACTTAAAAACTCTGAAGATGAACAAAAAGTTGATGCATCCGGCATTATTATTACTGAAACAAAAGACGGTAATAAATATTTTGAAATCTACGGTGAAACGGGGCATTACAGCAATGACCACAGTATTGCAACTCTTAATAATGTAATCGGTAATTTTTATAAAGAAAACAAAGTTGCAATGAGCTTTCAATCTTCTAAAGGAACGTATGATGAAAATGCAGGTGTGATAACTCTTTATGATCATACTTA
Source organism: uncultured bacterium (assembly GCA_900553895.1). Taxonomy (GTDB): domain Bacteria; phylum Cyanobacteriota; class Vampirovibrionia; order Gastranaerophilales; family Gastranaerophilaceae; genus CAG-196. The sequence continues at coordinate 43,543 of USFB01000006.1, forward strand.
TATTGTCCTGGAAGACGGAACATCGCTTAACACGGACAAATTGACATGGTACGGCAACGGTAAAGAAACTGTTGCGGATGGTCACGTTGTTATCAAGAAAAACCGTGAAATGGTTGCAACGGCACAAAAAGGTGTTATCGACCCAGGGTATGAAAAATTTAGAATCATCGGTAAAACCAATACAAAGATTTTTAGCGATAAGGAGAAATAATGAAAAGGATTTTAATAGTCGCATTACTTATATTATCAAGCTTAGCGGTTTTTTCTTCTGACTTGATTATCGAATCAAAAACTCAAACATTTTCTGATTCGGAACACAAGATTAAACTTGATGGCGGAGTTAAAGTTAAACTGGATAATCTAACGGTACAAAGTGATAGAGCAGATGTTTCAGTAAGACGTAATAATAAGCTTGATACGGCAACTTTTTATGACAAGCCTTACGCCTACGAAGTAAACGAAAACAAGAAAAGAGAAGTTAAAGCAAATATTTTGCAAGTTTCTTTGATTAATAAAGTTGTTAGAGCAGAAGGCGAAGCTCAATCAGTAATCACGGAGGGTAATACGCCTATCGTTGTTATTAACGCCGATGTTCAAGAATACGATACAAAAAGCAGTGTAATGGTTTGTACGGGCGGTGTAACAATCAAATACAAAGACATTGATACTTATTCAGATAAAGCGGTTATTATAGCAGACCAAAAAGGCGGTTTGAGAAAAATCGACTTAATCGGTAACGCTAAAGTTAAACAAGAACAAAACGAATCAGAAGGTCACCATTTTGTTTATAATCCGATAACGGAAGAAATGAGTGTTTCAGGTAATACAAAAACAATTGCAATTTCCGATGATGGTAAAAAATTGACAATTCACTCTGATTATCAGCAATACAGCAAACAACAAAACACTTATGTCGGAAGTGGTCACGTAAAAGTTTGGTATGATGATTATTATGCACAAGGACCGAAGGTTTCAGTATTCCCGGATTCTAAAACTAATAAACCAAACGAAATTTATTTTGTAGGACGTTCTAAGATTGTACAACAAGATAAAGATATTATTGCCGACAAAATCAAAATGACGATGGATCCAAAAGATTTCGTAGCCGAAGGCAACGTTAGAACAATCATTCACAACATTGATACAAAAGACGAAGAGGACTTATAAATGTCAGAAAAAATAGATAAGGCAATGAGCCTGTTTAAAGAGCGTAAATACAAAGAGGCAATTGATGCTTTTCATTCGGTTTTGGAAACAGAACCTGATAATGCTGATATTTATAACAATTTAGGTGTTGCGTATTCTTGTTTAGCTAATTTTGAACAAGCTGAAAACTATTATGTTAAAGCAATCGAGCTTGACCCAGAACTTGCGCAAGCTTATATTAACCTTTCGGATTTGTATTATAAAGCCGGCGATTTAGCCTCCGCGCTTGGAACTTTGCAACGCGGAAGTTACGAATTGCAAGATAATTTAGCAATAGCACATTTGTTAGCAAGGGTTTATATAGAAGACCAAAGATGGGATGATGCTATTGACGAATTAGAGAGAGTTTTGGATGGTGAACCTGAAAACTATGATGCTTATTATGATTTAGGTCATGTTTATTTTGAACTCGGTGATTACGAAAGCGCGATTTCTAACTTTGAAACAGTTATAACTTATCAAGAAAACAATGAACTTCTTTATTACGCTTTAGCGCAAGCTTATGAGGCAAACAATGAAATTGATAAAGCAATTTCAAATTATTTGAAGGCAATTGCCGTTAATGACAAATTTACGCTTGCGTACAAAAAAGTTGGCGTGCTGTTCTTGGCAAGAAACGATTACGAAGACGCGATTGAATATTTTGAAGACTATATGAATTTTGATATTCCGCAAGAAGAAAAAGACAGTGTAGAAAAGTTAGTTGAAAGAATAAAAGCTAAGATATAGTTTCTTTTCTAGTGTACTTATGCTAAAATCGAGTAATGAACGACAAATATTGGATAGCGTTTTCTGCGATAGAACAACTTGATTCAACTTTTATCCAAAGGTTGTACAATTATTTTGGCGATATTGAAACAGCTTTCAAAGCTGAACTTAAAGACCTTGAACAAATAGAAGAATTGAGTGTAAGAAAAGCCAAAAATTTTATAGAAAAGAAAAAGAATATTAATCCCGATAAAGCTTTAGAAGAGGTTTTGAAGCGCGGAATTAAGTTTATTACGTTTGATTCAACCGATTATCCTTATATGTTGTCACAAATTTCAAATCCACCTATGACGCTTTTTTACAAAGGTGATTTTTCGATTTGTAATCTTGATAGAACCGTTGCGTTTGTCGGTTCAAGAAGAGCAAGTTTAAGTGGAAAAGATGGTGTAAAGCGTGTGATTTCGGACTTGAAAAATACAGATGTTTGTATTGTTTCTGGTTTAGCTTCGGGAATTGATGCCGTTTCTCATGAAAGTGCAATAGCTAATAATCTTAAGACAATCGGTGTTATTGCAAGCGGGTTTGATTATACTTATCCCGAGTCAAACAAACATCTTTACGAAAAAATAGAAAATGGCGCAGGTGTTGTAATAAGTGAATATTATCCGACATTTCAGCCATTGAAATTTCGTTTTCCACAAAGAAACAGAATTGTAACAGGGCTTTCTTATGGAACAGTTGTAGGTGAAGCTGCACTAAAAAGCGGAGCTTTGATTTCCGCTAATTTAACTTTAGAGCAAGGGCGCGAATTAATGTGCATCCCCGGTGCAATCAATAATGTAAATACAGAAGGTATTTATAAATTAATTAAAGACGGTGCGTCAATTGTGACTTGCGGAAATGATATTTTGAACGCTCTGAATTGGGAAATTCAAAAGGCAGAACCCACGAAGAAAATTGATTTGTCTTTAAATCCGCAAGAAAAAATAATTTTTGATATAATAGGAATTGAGCCAAAAGGTTTTGATGAAATTCAGACCGAAACAAAGCTTGAAACGGATGAACTTTTATCTTTATTAACAGTTATGGAGATAAAAAGTTTGGTGGAACATATAGACGGAGATAGGTATAAAAGAGCATGACAGCGGCAGTAGCAGAAAAGAAAACTACTAAATCAAAAAAGGAGAAGGCTTTAGTAATAGTCGAATCTCCTGCAAAATCTAAAACCATCAAAAAGATTTTGGGTGACGGTTACCAAATCGAAGCGAGTTTCGGGCATGTAAGAAATTTGCCAGAAAAAACACTCGGCTTTGATGTTGAGCATGATTTTAAACCGACTTACGTTATTATTCCCGAAAAGAAGAAAGTTGTTACAAAATTAAACGACCTTGCAAAGCGTTCTGACAAAGTTTATCTTGCATCCGACCCTGACCGTGAAGGGGAAGCAATTGCATGGCACGTTAGAGAACTTTTGCAAGTTCCTGATGATAAAGTTTTTAGAATAGAGTTTAACGAAATCACTCCAAAGGCTGTAAAATACGCGGTTGAACATTCGCGCCAAATAGATATGGACAAGGTTAAAGCGCAACAAACAAGGCAGATTTTGGATAAACTTGTAGGTTACAAATTGTCACCTGTTTTGTGGAAACAGTTGGGGAACTACCATCTTTCGGCAGGTCGTGTTCAATCAGTTGCACTTCGCATGATTTGCGAAAGAGAAGAAGAAATAGAAGCTTTCGTACCAAAAGAATATTGGTCAATTCATACAATTATGGATAAAGATGGCAAACTTTTTGAAGCGGAAGTTAATAAATACAAAAACAAGAAAATTGAGATTAACAACGAAGAAGAAGCAAACAAGATTAAAGAATTTTTGCTTAATCCTGAAACAGAATTTGTTGTTGATAAGGTTACAAAAAAAGAAACAAAAAGAAAGCCGACAGCACCATTTATTACATCAACTTTACAACGTGCAGCGAGTTCAAAACTCGGTTTCGGCGTTTCTAAAACAATGCAGGTTGCACAAAAACTTTATGAAGGTATCGAAATTGACGGCACTCCAATAGGTTTGATTACCTATATGAGAACCGATAGTGTACGTATTTCCGATGACGCGCACGAGATGGCGAAAAAGTTTATCACAGAAAACTATGGTGAAAAATATTATCCGCCAACAACGAATGTTTATGTAAAAGGCAAACAAAACGTGCAGGACGCCCACGAAGCCATTCGTCCTTCTTATCCTGAAAGAACACCTGAAAGCATCAAGCAGTATCTTGCACCAGACCAGTACAAACTTTACAAACTGATTTGGGAAAAATTCATGTCTTCTCAAATGGCACCGGCTGAAATTGCAAACAAAACAATTGACATTAAAGCAGGTGATTATAACTTGAAAGCCGGTACAAGCAAAATTTTGTTTGATGGTTTCTTGAAACTTTATAATGACGCAGAAGAAGATGAAAAAGATGCAGATGCAAAAATTCCTGATTTGGAAAAAGATGATAAAGTTAAATGTAAGGAAATTAATCCGAAACAACACTTTACGCAACCGCCTCCAAGATACAACGAAGCTTCATTGGTTAAAGCGTTAGAAGAACATGGAATTGGTCGTCCGTCTACTTATGCAACGATTATTACTGTTATTCAGACTCGTAAATATGTAGAAAAACGCGACAAAGCTCTAGTTCCGACTCTTTTAGGCAGAACAGTTTGTAAGCAATTAGTAGACCAGTTTGCAAATATTATGGATTACAAATTTACTGCCGGCATGGAAGAAAAATTGGACGAAATCGCTGAAAAGAAAGCCGTTTGGAATGTTGTTTTAAAAGAATTTTATTCTCCGTTTATGGAGGTTGTTAATTCCGTAATGCAAACCGCACAAAGGGTTAATATTGAAAGTGACAAAAAATGTCCTAATTGCGGTAAAGTTATGTTGGTTAAAACCAGCCGTTTCGGAACACAATTTTTAGGTTGTTCAGGTTATCCTGAATGTAAAACAATTATTTCATTAAATAACAGCATGGAATTAGATGATGCTAATAAAGACGGCGAACCTCAAACCGTTGATGAGAAATGCGAAAAATGCGGTGGTGCAATGGTTATGAAAATCGGTCCTTATGGAAAATATTTGGAATGTAAGGAATGTGGAAACCGTAAAAAATACATCCGCTCAACTGGAGTTAAATGTCCAAAATGTGGCGAAGGTATGATTGTCGAAAAAAAATCTAAATACGGCAAAATCTTCTTTGGATGTAACAGATATCCTGATTGTTCATACGCTTTGTGGGATGAACCGACAGGTAACAAATGTCCTGAATGTGGCGAATTATTGTTAAAGAAAACTACCAAAAACGGAGTGTTTGAGGTTTGTTCAAGCAGAACATGTTCCTATAAAAAGGCGATGGAGACGGAAGAAGGGACTGAAGAAAAAAGTGAATAGAACATAAGGGAATAAGAGGTTATAGAAATATTTTTAACAAAAATACGTTAATCTAACGAAAAATATTATTATAAATGTTTTATACCACCTATTCCCTTATTACCCTATTACCTTATTCCCTTCCTAGTTACATCATAATTTTTTCCAACTCTCTAACCGCATTCTCTACCGTATCATTTACAACTTTATAATCAAAATGTTTTGAATTCTCAATTTCTAACTTTATTGACGCCAATCGTTTTTGAATAGCTTCTTCACTTTCCGTATGACGACCGCGAAGACGTGCTTCCAATTCTTCTATTGAAGGTGGAGCAATAAAAATCAGTTCCGCTTCCGGCATGATTTTTTTGACATTCAAAGCTCCTTTGGTGTCGATTTCCAAAATCAAATTTTCACCGTTTTTTAAACAGCCTTCAACAAAAGCCTTCCTGGTTCCGTAATGGTTGCCTGAAAATTCTGCCCATTCTAAGAACTCATCTTTAGAAATACATTCTTTGAACTCTTCCGGAGTTAAAAAGAAATAATTCACGCCGTGCTCTTCGCCTTCACGTTTTCCACGCGTTGTGCAAGAAATTGAAAGTCTAAATTCTGGGTGTTTATTCAAAAATTCTTTAATTACAGTACCTTTACCAACTCCTGAAGAGCCTGAAATTACAAATAATTTTGTCATTATTCAATTCCTTCCAATCCTTTGTGCACAACTGTTTCATAATCAAAACTAACATCATCGGATTTTAATTCAAAAACTTCTTTTTCTGCTTTTTTGTCGTTACAATATTGTTCTTGAGTAGTTTCTTCCGATTTTTGCGCTTTTTTTCTAAAATTTGCAATCAAATCTTCTGTTAATTTGGGCATATCCATTGCTTCAGTACAAATTTCTATATAACACATTTTATTCATAATTTGCGTTACTTTTAGAGCTTTGTCAAAATCGTCCGCCGTTGTAACTTTTGTAGACCAAACTTCACCGTCAAAAACTCTTGCAAATTTGGCATAATTCATTTGCATAATATCGTTAAATTTATCATCAGGACTATCAGAAAGAACTCTTTCAATTGTATAGCCGTTGTTATTTAAAACGATAACAATAGGTTTGATTCCTCGACGAAGCATATTACCGATTTCCATTGCGGTTAATTGGTGTGAACCTTCGCCTGTTATCAAAATTACTCTCGATTTAGGTTTGGCAAGACAAACCCCAAGAGTAGCAGGAGTCGCCCAACCGATAGAACCCCAAAGAGTCTGAGTCTGCAATTCAACGTTATTAGGAAGCTTCATAGGAGCTACACCATGCGGAATTATTCCTGTTTCAGCAACAACAATATCATTTTCCTTAATAAATTCTTGCAATCTCGGATAAATATAGTCAGAAGTTAAAGCATTTGGGCTTGTAGGAACATGATCGTAACCGATTCTTGGTTTTTCTACAAATATTTCTTTTGTATCAACGAGTTTTGTTACAGCATCTAAAACATCCACCATTTTTACGTTTTCGTATTTAACACCATCAACATAAGCGTATGTGCCATAAATAGCAATGTGGCTATTTATTGAATACGGAACGTTAAAACCGAAAGCATTTAAATCTGTGTAAACAGGACCTACTGCAATAAGGCAATCTGTAGTGTTTACATATTTTTCAGCAATCGGATTTTTGAATTTTGCATAATATCCGCCGATATATTTTTCATAATCCATATCAACAAGATTTGTGCCCATCAAAAAGTTTGTGACAGGAATACCTGTTTTTGCAACAAATTCTTTAAATTCAATTCGAGCATCAAATCTTTTAACCAACAAATCTCCTAATATAACAGGCTTTTTAGAGTTATTTATTTTAGCAACGATTTTTGTTGTAACAAGTTTTAGGTTTTCTTCATCACTTGCCCAATCGTAACTTACTTCTTTATCGGAAATTTCAGCTTTTGCAATGTCCAGCGGAATTGCAACATATACAGGCTTTTTTTCTTTTACAAAAACTTTAAGAATTCTGTCTATTTCCATTTTTGCGTTATCTCTTGTTAAATAAGCTGTTGTAGCAGTTACCGGCTTATGAGCTTCATAGCAGGCATAATAATTAACATCTTGGAAGTTGTGGTGAACGCAAGTTTTTGCTTCAATGCATTTTGTAGCAGGAACACCAACAATGCTGATTACAGGAACATTTTCTGCGTTGCTACCTGCAATCGCATTGATAGCACTGAGTTCCCCAACTCCGTATGTCGTAATTATTGCACCATAACCACACATTCTAGCATAACCGTCAGCTGCGTAGCCTGCGTTTAATTCGTTCGTACATCCTATCCAATTCGTATTAGGATTATTTTCTACTGCGTATAATAGATTAAAGTTGTAATCTCCGGGAAGTCCAAAGAAATCGTTAATTCCAAGCTCTTCCAATTTCTTAATCAAATATTCGGCTGTGTTCATAAATACCTCTCTATATTTCGTCCATTTTAGCATGTGAAAAGTAAGAAATAAAGTAAAAATTATATAAAATTTGAAATATGCCAAATACACATTTTATGATACACTAAGGAAAAAGAGGTTGTAAATGCGCAAAAATATTTTAACAGAAATTAGAGAAAAGTATTCTGAATTAAATAAGCAACACTTATTGCCTAGTCAAGACAGTTCTTTTATTGAAACATGCAAAATATTTTTTGATGAATATAATCCTGAAATAATAAAAAATCTTGAAGGTGAGAAATTGCTTAATTGTGTTGCTTTTGTGACAGGTGATAGTGAATCTTTGGGACAAAAACTTGAAAGAGGTTTAAATGGAGATTATTTCGGGAATTTTGGTGGTTTGCAAACTCCTGTAAGATACATGGAAAATGTGTGGGCAACAGGAAGTGTAAAGACAAAAAAAGTAATTACAAAAGAGCAGGCTATTTTATGCGCAGAAAAAATTAAACTTAATATCATTAGAATTAATCAGGTGATTTTAAATATTAAAAGTAACACAGGAAATTACCAAGATTTACTTGATGCATTTGATAATATAGATGAGGATTTAGAATTCGCCTTATCATATTTTAAAAAATATTTTTCAATACTATATCCCGAATTATTTACTTCATTAGTTACTAATAAAGATTTTGAAGGTATTAATACGTTTGTTGGAATAAACGAAGTCTATAAATCATTAATATTAGAAAAATTCTTATTTGAAAACTATCCTAACATTAATGTTTGTGACACATTTTGGTCATTATGGAAAATTTTTGAAAAAAACGTTTTAAAAATAAGGGATGAATTTATAAAACATTTACAAACCAACGTAGTTCAGGAAAGTCCTTCTTATTCCTCTTATATAAAAGATGATTTTATTAAAAAAAGTAATTTTGCTGAAAAAATAAGAGAGTGCACAGGCAAAAATGTATATGAAATTACAGATGTTTACAAATTAGAAGAATTGTTTGCTGATTTAAAAGATAATAAGTTATGGGGAAGATATAACAAGAGTAAGGGTAACGGTATTCCTAACGCGATATTACACAAACATTATAAGAATTTTATTGAAAAAATACTAAATACTACTGCTTATACAGGAGAAAAAACAATGAATGATAAAGATAAAACACATTTAAATCAGATTTTATATGGACCTCCTGGGACAGGAAAAACGTATAATACAATAATTGAAGCAATGAAAATAATTGATAAAAACTGTATAGAATATAATTCCGATAATACAGTCAAAAATTATGAGACAGTACGCGAAAATTTTAAGAAATACAAGACATTAGGACAAATTGAATTTGTAACGTTCCATCAATCTTATTCTTATGAAGAGTTTGTAGAAGGTATCAAACCTGATTTAACATCGGGTGATTTGAAGTATGAAATAGAAAAGGGTATTTTTAAAAAAATCTGTGAAAATGCTTCTAAAAAATTCACAGATAATTTTGATGAAGCTTATGATAAATTTTTAAACGAAATCCCAACCTGCGTTGAAGAGAATTATTATAAATTAAATACAATTAAAAATAATAAAGTTTTTGGATTGCAACTTAACAGCAATAACAATCTAAACATTCATATGACAGAAAACTTTAATAAACAAGGTGTTATAACTAAAGAAAATCTAAAAAAACATTTTGAAAATGAAAGAAAATCTAAAGCCTGGGCTAATTATTATGATAGTATTATAGGACATTTGAAAAATAAGTTTGGACTCATATCCGAAAAAGCCACTTCTAAATTTTATGTTCTGATTATTGACGAAATTAACCGTGGTAATATTTCAAAAATATTCGGTGAGCTTATAACACTGATAGAAGAAGATAAAAGAGAAAATCTATCTGTAAGATTGCCTTATTCTAAAGATGTATTTACAGTTCCTAAAAACCTTTATATCATCGGAACGATGAACACATCTGATAGAAGTATCGCATCTATTGATATCGCACTTCGTCGTCGTTTTAAGTTTAAAGAAATTATGCCTAATTCGAATTTGGTAGCTGATTTCAACTGTAACTTCAAAGAATGTTTTGAAATTCTGAACAAAAGAATTTCTGTTCTCTTGGATAGAGATCATCAAATCGGTCATAGCTACTTTATTGAAGAAAAGTATAAAGACTCTAATGCTAGTGAACTTGAAACAATCTGGTTCGATAGTATTATTCCTCTTTTAAACGAATACTTCTACAGCGATTGGGAAAAGCTTCAAGCACTTTTGGGTAACGCGAAAAAAGATAATACTTCATTCATAAAAGTTGTAGAAAATGTTTCTTTTGCAAAAGAATATTCTTGCGAAGAAGGTGAGATGTTCGATTTTAATGCTAAATGTGATTTTAAAGCTGCTATGCAAAACGCTTTTGGAGATAAATTTAGAGGCTAAAGTGTGACAAATCCAATTGTAGTAAAAGAGTATTCAAATATTAAACTTGAAGACTGCGACTTAGTGAAATTGCACCATTATTTGGAATGTAAAAATTTAGGTTCTACTTTAAAAGTTACACCTGACGGAATAAAAACAAAATCTTGGGTTGGAGTAATCAAGTATAAAAAAATACATCTGCAAATTTTGCCCAAACTGATTTATACAGAAGAATACGATAACCAAAGTGAAGAAGAAAAAGAGAGTATTAAAGCTAACATTCTGCAAAATCTGATTTATATGCTTTCTTTTGTTAAAAAATTGGAAATTAAAACCAGTGATGCTGCAAAATTGTCAACTACAAAAAATCCTTTTATTGAGGTTTTGATAAGAGAATTTGCAAAATCTTTGTTTGACTGCTTAAAACGCATTACACCTAAAAAATACATTAGAGAAGAAGAAAATCTAAACTATGTAAAAGGTAAAATAAAATTTGCGGAAAATCTTCGATATAATTGCATAAATAAGGCAAGATTTTATTGTGAGTATGATGAGTTTTCAGATAACAATATCTTAAACCAGCTGTTTTTATTTGTATCAACTTGTTTATACAATATTTCTACCGATAATTACAATAAAAAGCTTCTTAAACTTATAATAAATTATTATAGCGATATAACTTTAGTAAGATTTGATAAATTTAAAGCGAACAAAATTAAGCTTTCAAGAAATCAAGAATTATTTAAAAAGCCATTGAAATTGGCAAAAATGTTTGTAGAAAACACAAGTGTTGATTTATCTAAAAACAAAATTGAAAATATTACATTAATTTGGGATATGAATAAATTATTTGAAGAATTTGTTTTTAAGATTTTGAAACAAAAAGAAAATGACCTTAATTTAAAATTTACGGCGCAAAAATGCAAACGACTATTCAAAGACAATAAATGTCGAAATACTTATGTTGATATTTTTGCAGAACCAAATAAAATTTCAAATACCAAACCAGCTAGTCCAGACAAAGCTTCAAAAATAATTATTGATACAAAGTATAAAAAATTAGCTTCAATTGATGATTTTTCTAATGCTGATGTTTATCAAGTCTCAACATACTGTTTTATTCACAATGCAGAATCCGCAATACTTATTTATCCGAGATGGAATACTGAAGAACCGGAAATTTCTGATGCTTGTTTGAACTCTGATATTAAGAATATAAATATCAAATTTAAAACAATAAATTTGAAATACGAAAATTTATCTGAACACCAAAAAGAAATAAACAAAGAAATTTGTGATATTTTTAAACCAAAAAATGATGTTAAAATTTGACTTTTCTTTAACCATCATTAAACTTTTACTACATCAAACGGATGATTTTATAGATATTCACTAAAGCGAATGTTCTATTTATCCGATACAGTATGTAAAAGAGGTACAACTATGCAAATCAACGGCGGTGTAAGATTCTGTGAACAAGGCATGAAAGCTTCTATAAGGGCAATGCATGTTCAAAGTGAAATTTTAGGAATGATTAATGAAAACGTGGCAGGTTTCGATAAAGTCGGTTTTCAAAGGCGCGAACCAGTTGTTTCGTCTTTCACTGAATATATTGGTATACACGGACTTTCGAGCACGGTAGATGACCAAGTCGGTCGTATCATGGTATCAAAAAATCCGCTTGACATTTCAATGGCAAATAAAGGTTATTTTCAAGTTCAAACACCACAAGGCGTACAGCTTACGCGTGATGGCAGATTTAAACTTGATAAAGCAGGAAATCTACTAAATTTAGAAGACAATCCTGTTCTTTCAGATGCCGGAATTCCAATAAAATTACCTGTAGTGCCTGATAATGCGGCTCAAGTTGTTGTAAACACAAAAGGTAAAATCAGCGTCTTAGATAAAAATTCAAATCAATTAGTTGAAGCCGGTCATTTGGGTATAGTAGACGCCAACGGAATGGCAGTTTTAAATCCTGACGTAAAACAAGGTTACAACGAATACTCAAACGTAACACTTCAAAACGAGTTTTTAGCCGTAAAACCGGTTGTAAGAAATTTTGAAGCCAATCGTCAAATTTTCTTATTAGAAAGTTCAAATTTACAAAAAGTTATAAGCCAATTAGGCTCTGTGTCTTAGGAGGTAAACTATGTATAGCATGCAAGCAGTAGTTAGAAAAAGTATAAACAACGCAACAATGCAATTTGAAAAACTCGGTTATGTAGCAAATAACCTTGCAAATTATAATACAGCGGCTTATAAAACTTCTCGTTTTGAACAAATTCTTAGAGAAGATGGATATATTGACGGTGCAATAAGAACAAACGCATTGCAAGGTTCTATTAGAATAAGCAAAAATCCTTATGATATCGCAATTGAAGGCGAAGGATATATTCCTGTTGTTTCAGAAGATGGCGAGATTCAATACACAAGAGATGGTGCTTTAAAACGCGGTGCTAACGGATATTTGATGACCGTTGATGATTGGATGGTAGGCGATGGTATTAAAATTCCTGCAAACTCATACAGATTTGAAGTTCGACCAAACGGCGATGTAATCAACTATGATAAAGCAGGTTCTTTGCCTGAAAAAATCGGTACAATTCCAATTGTTCAGTTTGATTGCCCTGAAGCCTTAGAACAAGGTCACAATAACAAAATGGTTTACAATGATGAATCAGGTGCACCAAAGATTATTAAGGATTCTGAAAATATCAGACAATATGCAACAGAGGTTTCAAATACAAATATCTACGATGAAATCAACGATATGATGAGATTGAATACTTCAATGATTGCGAGTTTGAACTTGATGAAGGTTGCTGACGATATGTACAACAAGGCAATCAATATTAGAGAATAGGCAGGATAAATTATGACATTTACAGCTTTAGATTCAATGGGTAAAACGGGTTTAATGCTTGATTTGATTTCACAAAGACAACGAGCTTTGGGTTCAAACGTAGCAAACGTTGACACTCCAGGGTATGTAAGACGTGATATTGATTTCTCACAATACTTAGGTTCAATGAATAGCCCGCTTGAAACAAAATTGTCATCAGAACTTGGGCCATCGGGTGTAATTGAAGACAGACGCAGAAGCGAAATTGATATTGCAGAAGAATTGACTGAAATGCAAAAGAACTCGCTTTTGTACACGATGGCAACAAGAAGAATGTCCAATATTATTACGGAGATGAAGACGGTTATTAATGTTGGTAAATAATTTCAGAAATTGAAAGTTAATATTTAAGGGAATAAGGTACTAGGGCAATAAGGGAATAAGAGATTTTAGATTATTGTTTAAGAAAATGCGCATAATAAACGCAATATGAAAATAAAAAATTTAATACCACTTATTCCCTAATTACCTTATTCCCCTGTTCCCTTAAAAACAACTGTCAACTCATTCAATTATCGACTAAAAAAAGAAAGAAGGCAAATATGAGTTTAATGGAATCAATAAATATAGGTTCAAACGCCTTAAAAGCACACGGTTTGAGATTAGATATCCACGCAAAGAACATTGCAAACGTGGATACACCAAACTATGTCAGACGTATTCCTGTATTGAATGCCTCAGAAGATATATCTTTTCACGGTTTGATGAACACTATGAAAGAAGATGTTTTCGGTTCAGGCACTTTGCCTTACCTGCAAGGCGGGGTTGTTTTTAACGGTTGCGTAGAAGACCCGACAGTCGGTGAAAGAATTTATTCACCCGGACACCCTGATGCTGATGCCAACGGCTATATAAGAGCTTCAAATGTAAATGCTATGGTTGATATGGCAGATGCGATTATGGCACAGAGAGCTTATGAAGCCAACCTTGCGCTTGTAAATATTTCAAAATCTATGGCAGCAAAAGCGGTTGAAATCGGCAGATAGTTCTTAAGATTATTACTAAAAAGCGATACATAAAATGTATCGCTTTTTTAATGTATAAAACAAATATATTATTTTTTTATTTTTGTACACCTTGAGCACCTGAAACGATTTCAACAAGTTCTTGAGTGATAGCTGCTTGACGAGCTTTATTGTAATCGATTGTAAGTGTTGTAATCATTTCTTCTGCGTTGTTAGAAGCTGCAGACATCGCTGTCATTCGAGAAGCCAATTCACTTGCGTTAGCTTCTAATAATGCTTGGTATATCGAATTAGTAATATACATCGGAACTAACTGTTGCAATACAGAATGAGGTGAAGGTTCAAATTCCATAACAGCATCAAGTTCGTGTGTTTCTGCCTTCTCAACTTTAACAGGTAAAACTTCCCACTTAACAACATTATAGGACATCATATTATTGAAATGTGTAGTTATAATATCTACACGATCAATTGTGCCATTAACAAAATCTTCCGCAATATCTTCTGCTATTAAGTTTGCTCCTGTAGCAGTCGGTTCATTTGCAATACTTATATAACCTTTTTTAAGTTCATAATTACCATTCCTATGTTTAAAAGCTGAAATAGCCTTTTGACCAATCGGATAAATTACAGTCTTAACACCGTTTTGTTCGTTTTCAGCCACTCTTTTTAAAGCTGATTTAATAATGTTAGCATTATAAGCACCTGCCAAACCTTTATTTGATGTGATAACAAGCAAACCTTCAACTTTTACTTCTCTTTTTCTAAGTAGTTCAGGATAATTACCTAAAGCTCGTTCTACTCTCAAACCTTCTATAGAATACTCACCATCAACTGTCGCAAGCATTTTTCTGAATAAATGTAATAATTCATCGGAAAAAGGTCTGGCAGCTTTAACAATGCTTTCAGCTTTTTTTACTTTAGCTGCAGCAACCATTTTCATAGCTTTAGTGATTTTCTTTG
Organism: uncultured bacterium; assembly: GCA_900553895.1. Taxonomy (GTDB): domain Bacteria; phylum Cyanobacteriota; class Vampirovibrionia; order Gastranaerophilales; family Gastranaerophilaceae; genus CAG-196. The sequence continues at coordinate 58,557 of USFB01000006.1, forward strand.
TATTTTGTACACTTGATATCCTGTTTTTTATATCTTTTAAATTTGGCATAATTTATCCTTTTTCTGCTTTAGCCCTCTCCTAGGAAGTAGGTAAAATTTTAAGTTGAGCTTTGCGAAACTTAGAAATTCGGGTAAGGGGTTCAAATTAATGGATTGCCACATCGCCCGATTTAGTAGTTGTTCCTCGCAATAACATCACATTTAAAATGTGATGACATTACAAGAATGTATTTTATCTCAATTTTAAATCCATACCCTTTTTAACAAGCAATGTAGCTAACAAAATTAACAACACTGTTTCTAATAATGGGTTTGGAATCATAAAGAACATGAATGATTTTACAATTACATATACAAATAAGAAAGCACCAATTAACATAAATGCAATTCTATTAAATCTCCATGCCCCTTCAGAATTGTCTTTGAAGTAGTTTACATATTCAACATCCGCTACGTGATGACATTTTGGAGAGTCTTTACATATAAATTCGTTTTTATATTCTTCTGCACATTCCAAACACAAAGCCTTTCCGCAAGCCTTGCAAACTGCAAACGCATCTCTGTCGTGGTGATTGTAACATTTCATAAACAATTCTCCTTTTCTTTTTTACCTCGCCTCTTGCGGGAGAGGGAAGAATTTCAAGTTGAGCTTCGCGAAACTCAGAAATTCGGGTGAGGGGTCAACCCTCTTAAAGTTATCGTTGGGCAGGTATGCCCAACCGACAATCTATATGAGCGAAGCGAATAAAACTTCTTATTCCCTTATTGCCCTATTACCTTATTCCCTTACAAGGTTTTTGAATAAGCTTCCAGCGCATCCTTCAACGCCTTCATATCATCATCGCTCAACTTAGCACCTTCATTTAACGCTTTGTTAAGTTCAGACATATTAGCTTCAAAGTATTCAAACCAACCTGTTTTGAACTCGTTAATTTTTTTGTTATCAACTTCATCCAAGAAACCTTCGTTTGCAGCGAACAAAATAGTAACTTGTTGTGCAACAGAAAGTGGTTTGTATTGAGGTTGCTTAAGAACTTCTGTAAGTTTTTGACCTCTCAAAAGTTGTTTCTTTGTTGCTGCGTCTAAATCAGATGCAAACTGCGCGAACGCTTCTAATTCTCTGAATTGAGCCAAGTCCAAACGCAACTTACCTGCAACTTGTTTAATACCCTTAGTTTGAGCAGCACCACCTACACGTGATACAGAAATACCGGCGTTAATAGCAGGTCTTACACCAGAGTTGAACAAAGCTGTTTCCAAGAAAATTTGACCGTCTGTAATTGAAATTACGTTAGTCGGAATGTACGCAGAAACGTCGCCGGCTTGTGTTTCAATAATAGGAAGTGCTGTAATACTACCACCGCCCAATTCATCAGAAAGTTTAACTGCTCTTTCCAACAATCTTGAGTGAAGATAGAATACATCACCAGGGTAAGCTTCACGTCCAGGTGGTCTTTTAAGAAGTAATGACATTGCACGATAAGCCTGAGCGTGTTTAGTCAAATCATCATAAACGATAAGAACGTGTTTACCTTGTTCCATAAATTCTTCTGCAATCGCAACACCTGCAAATGGTGCGATGTATTGCAACGGTGCAGGTTCATTAGCTGTTGCTGATACAATGATTGAATAATCCATTGCACCATGTTTTTCTAAAGTTTTTGCCAATTGAGCAACAGTAGATGCTTTTTGACCGATTGCAACATAAATACAGATTACATCTCCGCCTTTTTGGTTCAAAATTGTATCAATAGCAATAGCAGTTTTACCGGTTTGTCTATCGCCGATAATCAATTCTCTTTGACCTCTACCAATCGGAGTTAAAGCGTCAATTGCAGTCAAACCTGTTTGAAGCGGTTGGTGAACTGATTTTCTTGCAACAATACCCGGAGCAACTCTTTCAATCGGACGAGTTTTATCTGTAATAATTTCACCCTTGCCATCAATTGGACGACCTGTCGGGTTAATAATTCTACCGATAAGCGCGTCACCAACAGGAACTGATGCGATTCTGCCGGTTGTCTTAACTGTCATACCTTCTTTAATATGAATATAATCACCTAAGATTACGACACCAACATTGTCTTCTTCAAGGTTTAAAGTAATACCCAAAGTGCCTTTTCCGTCTTCAAATTCTACAAGCTCGTTAGACATTACGTTTCTAAGTCCGTAAATTCTCGCAATACCGTCACCTACTTCCAGTACACTTCCGATATTGGATACTTCAGCCTTAGCTTCATAATTTCTGATATTCTCTTTAAGAATTGAGCTAATTTCATCAGGATTTATAACTGCCATATCCTATCCTTTCATTATCTTCTTACTTAAATTATCCAATTTATGTCTGATACTATTATCAATGATTGTTTCATTAATATTAAATACCAAACCAGCAATAATGTTATTATCAACAGTCCAATTAACAATAACATTTTTCTTCAATTTATCTGCAATCCTATTTCTGATGTCATTTTTTCTGTCATCGCTTAAATCAATTGCAGAAGTTACGCCCACTCTTACAACATTATTTTCTTCTTCGAATTCTTTTTGAAATTCTTTAGCAATTTCGCCTATAATATTAACTCTTTTTTTCAAATTCAAAGCTATCAAAAAGTTGTATACAATTGGCATCAAATTATTTTGGAATAATTTACACAAAATAATTTGTTTTTCTTCAATAGAAATTGAAGGATTATTAATTACGTTGGAAAGTTCAGCAGAAGAGCGAATATTTTCATCCACTTCTTTTAAATCATCCAAAATATCTACTTTTGAGATACCTTGATTTTCGTTCGCCAACTCCATAAGAGCTTTCGCCCATCTTTTTGCAATTAATTCAGAATTTTGAGAAACCTTCATTTTCCTTTACCTTTCAAAAGTCTAGCTCTTATAACTATTTAGAGCTTCCAAACTTTCATCAATTAATTTTTGGTGTAAATCATAATTGTTGTTTAATTCGTTTACAATATGATTTCTTGCAACTTCAATAGAAGCCTCTGATGCTCTTCTTAAAATATCGTTCTTCAAAAGAGCTGACTTGTTTTCAACAAGTTTTTTAGAATTTTCTTTAATGCTTTCAACAGTATGATTAGCATCTTCTATAATCTTTTCACCGACAAGTTTTGCATTTTGTTCAGATTTTTTGATAATTCCGTCGATTTCTTCTTCTACGTGAGAAACCTTTTCTTCAATTCCACGTAAATGAGATTCTGATTCAGATTTCTTACGCTTTGAGTCCTCAATATGGTTTTCAATAGCCTTCTTCGCACTTTCTAACTTTGAAGATAAATCTGCTTTCTTAAATATAATTATAAAAACAGCCAAAAATATAACGAAATTGAATAAATTCGTTCTTCCTATATATTCAAAAAATGCATTTACAGCTTCCATTGTCAAACCCCGTGTTTATTAATGATACAAAATTTCATTTACTTTTTCATTGTCAAAGCCCTGAACTTCACTTCTATAGCCCAAAATACGTTCTACAATATCATTTGCTAAATCGTTCATCCTAGACTTCAAACCTTCCTTTGTTTCGTTTGAAACATTGTTCAACTGCTCATACGCAGCCTTCAACTCATCATTAGACACAGACTGTTCATTTTGAACAATCTGTGCTTTTTTAGATTTATACTCATCAATAGAATTCAAGTATTCGGAACGTGCAGCATTTCTAGCATCTAACAACTTTTCTTCATGTTGATTAGATAACTCGTCTGCTTTTTTCAAACATTCTTCAGCTTCTTCTATATTTCCATCGATAAAAGCTTGTCTTTCTCTCACAATCTTTTCCATAGGTGTATATAAAATCTTGTTCATCAAATACACAAAACAAAGAAAAGATACTATTGATACTAAAAATGTTGCATTAAATTCCATAATAAACTTCTTCTTACCAAATACCTACTAATTTCAAAGCGATAACCAATGCATAAATAGCACAAGCTTCTGATAAAGCAGCACCAACCATAAAGAATACTAAAGCTTTACCAAAGATTTCCGGTTGCCTAGCGATTGATTCCAAAAAACCTTTAGTTGCAATACCAATACCAACACCGGCACCAATAGCACCAAAACCCATTGCAACACCAGCACCTAATTGTGCTAAGTCTGAAATTGTTTTAACTTCTTCCATCTGTTTTAATCTCCTTCTTATATTAACTCAAATGTTTTGAATTATTCCTCTTCTACAGCTGACGAAATATAAACAGTCGTCAACAAAGCAAATACCAACGCTTGAACACAAGCGACCAATACCTCAAAAAACATTACCGGCAATGGTAATACATAAGCACAAATACCTAGAAGTGCTGTCATTAAACATTCACCTGCCAGTATGTTACCAAATAAACGTAATGCTAATGTCAACGGTCTTGTAATCATATCCATTAGCTCTAATAATGCCATAAAGATTGACATTGGCTTGAAATCATGCAAGAAATAACGAAATTTCTTTTTTGCAACACCTGCACCTACATAATAAATCAGCACTATAATAGCTAATGCTGCTGTTACGTTTATATCATTAGTAGGTGATGCAATTTCACCCGTTTTCAATTGAACCATTCTTAATGGCAATTGTCCCATTAAGTTTGCAGTTATAATAAACAAAAACAAAGATGCAATCAAAGGAATATGTTTTCTACCCTCTTTTGGCATTAAACTATCAACCAGACCCCAAAATGCACCTAAAATCTTCTCAAACATTAACTGAAGCTTTGTTGGTACGATATTAAGCTTCCTAGTAGCAACAAATGCCACAACAATTAAAAACGCCATCGCAGCCCACATTGTAACCAATGTATCCATATTAAACGCCATTGCATGACCTGCTATAACTTTATTAACTATCCAATGTCCTTCACTCATTGAATGACCTCTCTCTTTTTCATAAAAAATGTAGCACAAAAAAATTGCAAGCGCAACCTTCTTTTTCTGAAGAAAAAGAAGGCAAAAAGACCTTTCACACAAGGTCGGATGACATTGTAACCACTACTAGATTAAATTGTTTTACCTAGTCATCCTCTTGAACAAACTACTGGATTAAAGTAAGCAAAAAGAAAAGAATACTATTTATTTATATATTCTTTCAATTCTTGTAGTTCATACTTCAAACGATTAATTTCACATTTAATAGGGTCAGGAATTCTATTGTGCATCAAAATACCATCAGGATTCATAAATTTTTGTTGCACGACTCGTCCCGGCACACCAACTACAGTACAGTGTTCAGGAACATCATCTACCACAACAGAGCCGGCACCAACTCTTGTATTATCGCCTATAGTAATATTTCCCAAAACTTTTGCACCTGCACCTATAATCACATTATTACCTATTGTTGGGTGGCGCTTTCCGTGTTCATTACCGGTTCCACCAAGAGTTACTTGCTGATAAATCAGAACGTCATCGCCAATAATCGTTGTTTCACCAATAACAACACCTTCACCATGGTCTATAAAAAATCTGTTACCGATTTGAGCTTTTGGATGGATTTCAATTCCTGTAATGATTCTTGTTAAATATGAAATAAATCTTGGAATAAAAGGAACACCCCAATAAGCAAGTTTGTGCGCAATTCTATGAGAAATTAAAGCTTGTAACCCGGGATAACAAAATAAAACCTCCGCTAAATTTGTCGCAGCAGGGTCTTTTTCGTAGATAACTTTAATATCTTCTTTAATTTTATTAATTGCGCGCTTTAACATTAAATTGCCTTTCTTTAATGTGATTATAATTCAAGTTAAAATTTTAATAAATAACCAACTGGAGAATGTTATGAATGGAAAATGGAAAGTGGAAAATTGAAAATTATTTTAAATATTATTCTTATTAAAATTCGTTAAATTAACGTAATTTTTAATAAAAAATAACTAATACAATTTTCCATTTTCCACTTTCCATTTCATCAATTTTTGTAAAAACTACCAAACAGACAAATACCTTTCCCCGCTATCAGGTATAATTGCGACAACCAATCTTTCAGGATATTTTTCTGCTAAAACTTTAGCGGCACAAACATTTGCGCCGGCTGAAATTCCACAAAATACACCATACTTTTTAGCAAGTTCGATTGCTTGAGTTTTTGCATCTTCACTTTTCACAGTTAAAACCCCATCCAAATTGTTGTCTTTGCAGATTTCAGGAATAAAGTTTGCACCTATTCCTTGAATTGCATGAGGTCCTGCATGACCTTCATTAAACAACGGACTTTCTGCCGGTTCTACTCCATAAACAATTGCATCCGGGAAATATTTTTTTATGCCTGTTGCCGTTCCGCCGGTGCCAATACCTGCAACCACAACAACTTCACGACCTTCAACCGCATCTTTAATCTCTTGTGCTGTTCTTTCGTGTGCCTTTGGATTATCAGGATTTGCAAATTGCATAGGAATAAAACTATTGGAATAAGTTTCTTTTAGTTCTTTTGCTTTATCAACAGCACCCTGCATACCTTTTTCTTTTGGTGTTAAAACAAGCTCTGCCCCATAAGCTGCAATATTTTTACGACGTTCAACAGACATACTTTTAGGCATGCAAATTATAAGTCTTAATCCTAAAACCGCACAACACATCGCAAGCCCTATACCTGTATTTCCGCTCGTAGGCTCAATTATAACAGTATCTTTATTGATTTCGCCTCTGTCCATTGCGCCTTTTAACATTGAATAAGAGGCTCTATCTTTTACGGAACTTGAAGGGTTGAAATATTCGAGTTTTAAACAAATGTTATCATTGTATTTTACAAGCGGTGTATTGCCGATTAGTTCTAAAACGTTATTGTATATCATTTCAAACCCTTCTTTCTTGGTAGTTATTGTTGGGCTGAAAGTCCAACCTACTTTCTTATTGTCGGTGGGAATCGCTTACGCTTTTCCCACCCTACGTTTGCAAATCTCACGTAAATTAAACCAATTTAGCAAACTTTCTCTTACCAGCCTGTAAAACAACATCCATTTGAGGTTTTACAACAAATCCCATATCAGAGATTTTTTCACCGTCAATTTTAACACCGCCACCTTGGATTAAACGTTTTGCTTCACCTTTTGATTGAACAAATGATAATTCAACCAACAAATCCAAAATGCTTTTTTCAGCGTCTATTTTAACACTTTCGATATCTTCAGGAATACCTTTATTTGATACAACGTTAATAAAATCTTCTTGAGCTTTATCTGCACCTTCTTTTCCGTGGTATTCTTCTGTAATCATATGCGCTAAAGCCATCTTAATATCACGAGGATTGATTGAATTAGATGCAATTTCTTCATCCATTTTTTCTAATTCTGATTGTGGAACATCAGTTAACAATGAATAGTAACGAGTAATTAACGTATCAGGAATACTCATTAATTTACCGAACATATCTTTTGCACTGTCGGTAAGTGAAATACAGTGTTCAGGATATGTTTTAGACATCTTAACTACACCGTCAGTGCCTTCTAAAAGTGGTAACATCATTACTAATTGAGGATATTTTTTGCCGTAAGCAGCTTGAATATCACGTCCTAAAAGCGTATTAAATCTTTGGTCAGTACCACCCAATTCGATATCCGCATCAATTGCAACTGAATCGTAAGCTTGCATTAGAGGGTAGAAAAATTCATGGATAGCAATTGGTTTACCTTCTGCGTATCTTTTAGCAAAATCATCTCTTGTCATCATTTGAGCAACAGTAACTTTTCCTGCAAGTTGTAACATTTCTGTAAATGTTAATTTATGAAGCCAATCTGCGTTATTCACAACTTCTGCTTGAGAAATATCAATAACCTTTGACATTTGCGCAAAATAGGTTTTAGCATTTTCTTCAACCTGTTCTTTTGTTAAAGCCGGTCTTGTTTCAGATTTGCCTGACGGATCACCTATCATAGCAGTAGCACCACCAACAAGAAGAACAATTTTATGTCCAAGCTTTTGGAATTCTTTTAACTTTCTCATAACAACCGTATGACCAAGGTGCAAGTCAGGTCTTGTCGGATCCATACCCAATTTAATTCTTAGCGGTGTATTTGTATCTGCTGCGTGTTGGAGTTTTACAGCCAATTCTTCAATACCACCGGGAAGCACTTCAGCATTTCTTGTCAATTGTTTTGCTTGTTCAATAAATTCTTGTCTAATGTCTACCATAATAAATTCCCCTTATAATTTTTCCTTTAACACAAGGATACCAAAAATAAATAAATGCGTAAACAACAAAAAAGCGGACGTTTTATCGTCCGCTTTTTTGTTGAATCTTTAGTATTCTATGCAACAGTAATAGCTGAAACAGGGCAAGCGTTAGCTGCTTCTTCAACACAAGCTTCGTTTCCTGCAATACCAGCTTCTTTTACTTCTGCTCTATCTTCTACGTGGAAAACTGCATCGCAAATTGATTCGCATGCGCCACAACCGATACAAGAATCTTCAATAGTTACGTTCATTTGTTTTCTCCTTTTTATATTTTACAGTCCTTACCAAGTAAGAACAATTTCATTATACCGCTAAAATTAAAAATTAAAATAACCAGTCAGACACTCTTTGTGCAATTGAATCAAATCCAACGGTTACACCCAAATCTTTTGGTTCAATTCCTCTTGAATAGTACAATACAGGAACTTGTTCTCTTGTGTGATCAGTTCCAGGTACTGTTGGGTCGCAGCCGTGGTCTGCCGTAACGATTAACAAATCGTCTTCGCCTATAAGTGGAAGAATTTTTTCCAAGTATTCGTCAATTTCTTCAATTGCCTTGCCATAGCCTTCAGCATTATTTCTATGACCGAAAAGCATATCAGTATCTACAAGATTTGTGAAAATAACTTCTCTATCATTATCAGTAATATTAGCACTCGGATATTTAATTTTATCTAAATCCAAAGTCCCGTCAATCGCTTTAATAGTTAATTCTAAGCCCTCTTTGTTTGAGCCGGTGTGGATTGCATGTGTTATACCTGCTTTTTCGAAAATGTCTTCAATTTTACCGATACCGATAACTTTTGCACCCGCATCTTTAACTTTGTCTAACACAGTTTTGCCAAACGGTGCCATTGAATAATCGCGTCTATCTTTTGAAATTCTGGTTGGTTTGCCGTCGATTATTTTATATGGTCGAGCAATAACTCTTGCTACATTGTATTTACCTTCATCTAAAATCTTTCTTGCAATTTCACACCATTTGTAAAGAGTTTCCAAAGGTATCATATCTGTATCAAGCGCAATTTGGAACACGCTATCTGCAGAAGTGTAAACGATTGGAAAACCTGTTTTGTGGTGTTCGTCGTTTAATTGTTCGATGATTGCTGTCCCGCTTGCAGGAATGTTTGCTAAAATTCCTTTACAACCGGTTTCTTCTATAAATTTATCAATAAGTTCTTTTGGAAAACCTTGTGGAAATGTTGCAAAAGGTTTTTCTGAAACAAGACCTGCGATTTCCCAATGACCTGTAGTTGTATCTTTACCTTTAGATTTTTCTTGTAAAGTTCCATATTGTCCGATTGGAGTTGCGGTTTTGTTAATACCTTCAAAATCTTGAATATTACCCAGCCCTAATAATTCTAAAGATGGCACATCAAGTCCTTTATTAAAAGCACATACATTTCTTAAAGTATTACATTCTTTAATATCACCGAATTCTTCACAATCAGGCATTGCGCCAATACCCATTGAATCAATAACCATAATAATTGCTCGTTTCATATAAAAACTCCTTTACAACCATAAATAATTTCAAAGTTATTATAACATATAAACATTTCATGGTATTATATTGTTAATGAAAAAAAGGAGAGTTAATATGTTAACTAAAAATTCATCATTAAGAACAGTTTTTTCAGGTGTAGATTTTTCAAAATATTCATCTAAAACATCTGAATTTGTAAGTGAATTTTCTTCTCGCGCAAACAAAGAAGGTAAATTCTTAAACTGGGTAAACTTACCACAAGAACAATTAAAAAGATTAGATGACATCTATTCTTTAGCATCAAAATTGAAAGCTCAAACAGGCGTTGAAAAACTTAGTGTTATGGGTATTGGTGGTTCTAAACACACTGTAGAACACATGCTTGGTATTAACGGCTTGAATATCAATTCTGATTCAATTTTCTTCTATTCAGATGTTGATTCAATCAGTTTTGCAAGATTTTTGCACAAATTAGGTAACGACGTTTTATCTTCAAACTACCTAATCGCATCTAAATCAGGCTCAACTTTTGAAACAAAAGATGGTTTCTTGAGAATTCAAAAAATGTTAGAAGATGCTTACATGGCTAAAGGTCAATCAGAAGAAGAAGCTAAAAAATCAGCAGCTAAACACTTTATCGCTGTAACAGACAAAAACGCTGAAAAAAGCGAACTTAGAAGAAGTTCAATTGAAAGCGGTTGGTTAGGCGATTTGTACATTCATGATGATGTTGGCGGAAGATTCTCTGCTTTTGATGATCACGCATTGTTCACTCTAGCATTTGCAGGCATGAAAAAAGAAGATATGGCATCAATGTTACGTTCTGCACAAGAAATTTCTTCTCAATCACTATCAGCAGATTTAGAAATCAACGATGCTTTAAAAGAAGGTATCTTCTGGGCTGACGCTAAACTTAACGGTATTGCAGCATCTGTTCACCAATACATGGGTTCAATGTTTGAAAACACAGTTTACTGGCATGCTCAAATGCAAAATGAATCTGTTAAAGACACGTTAAAACAAATTGCTAAAGTTCCTGATGCTATGCACCACTCAGCAGAAGCACACTTTAACCCTGCAAACAAGTTAGTTTTCGCGCTAACAGTTCCTGTTGATAATGGCGTTTGTGCTGAAAATGCAGAAGCTTATATCGGTGCTTTAACTAAGTCTTATGAATCAACAGGCGCATTCTTTAAAGAATATGTTGAAACAAATTCTCTAGGCTTAACTCCTGAAGCAGCAGGTGCAGTAACTCAATTAAGAGCATTTGCAACTTGCTATCAAGAAATCGTTGAAGCAGTTATGCAAAACAAACAACTTCCTGACGTTTTAGACAGCGTACTTCAACCACACGTAGAATTCTATAAGAAGAATTTAAAAGGTGGAGTTGTTGTTCCGGGTAGAATTTCTTAAGATTAGAAATTAAATTAATAAAGAAAACGAGTCAGACTTTTTAATCTGACTCGTTTTTCTTTTCCTTCAAAAATTTTACAAAGTAAGAAGAAATAGCCGGAACGATACTTAATAGAACAAGTACCTTCATAATTCCGCAATTTTGTGCAACGGCACCTAATATCGACATGCATAATGCGACGATTCCCCAACAGAAACCGTTAATAAATCCAGCGACAATACTCTTATATTCAGGCAATGTTCTTTGTGCCCAAACCATTGTAACCGGCTGTGCCAACATTGTTGTAAATCCGATTAGAAAGAAAATCACAAGTGATAAGACCGCATGTGTTTTGTAAGTCAGGGCAAACAATACCATCATAGGGAAAGTTGCCCACATAGAAAAATACACAACTGGTTTTGAACCGAAAAGTTTTTCTGCCTTCGAACTCAAAAACGAACTGAATGCACCTGCAAAAACGAACAAAAACAACGCAAAACCGATATAGAAAGGTGAATGTCCCATTGCTTTCCATAAGAACGGGAGCAATATGCAAGAACTGTTCGTAATTAAAGATTTCATCATAGAAATTAGCATTAAGTAGTTCATTTGTCTGTTAGACAAAATATCTTTAAAAGATTTAAAAAATTCTTTTTTTACAGGAGGTTTTTCAAGCTTTGATAATTTAGGAACGCAGAAAAACATTACAGAAGCCAGAACTAAGCCGATTAGTGAAGTGTAAGAAATCATTGAGAGTCCTAAAACTTGAGTAATTAATGCTGCTAAAAGCGGACCAAAGGCGAAGCCTAATGAGCCCATACTGATAAATATCCCCATATTGTTGGAGCAGTCTTTACCTGAAAAATGGTTTACGAAGCCCATAGACTGCGGATGAAAAAAACTTCCGCCTAGACTGCCTAAAATCATAAAGGCTAATAGTACATAAATGTTAGGAGCAAGCGGAGTTAGCGGAATAAATACTGAAGCTAGAATTAAGCCCCAAAAAATAAAAAATCTTTTAAGAATATTATCGGCAAAAAATCCGAAAACAGGTTGAAGCATAGACGAACAAATGTGAGAAATACTTATAATTACGGTCGCGATTGCCATTGAAAACCCGAGCTTCGATGCAATAAAAGGCATAATAGGATTTAAAAATCCACTGTATACATCTGCTATTAAGTGCCCCAAACATAACCAAATTATTGCTCTTTTTGTTGTTTCTTTGTTCATCTTCCTTATCCTCGTCCCTTTTACAATAATTATAGTCTGCATAAATTGATTAATCAAACGTATAGTGTTATAATCAAGCTATGAGTACAGAAGCGGAAGATAGAAATTTAAAAATGGTTGGTTTGGAGTTAATGTTTTTAACTCCGGAAAAATACAGTCATGCAGATGGTATTACTGCGGTCGAACTTGCGAAACTTGTAAATTTGCCTGTTGAGGAAGTGAAAAAGAAGCTTCAAATTTTAAAAGAAAAAAATATCGTACGCGTTAAAGGAATAAATCCTAAGTGTTGGCTTTTTGATGAATACAATTTTCAACGTTTGGATGACGATGATGATATATTTCATTTACTTTGTAATTTTGATGACGTGGATTTTGATAAGTACTTTAGTTATTAAATTTTATAAAACATTAAGTTTTACTTGATAATTTTTTATATTGTTGTTATAGTAGACATGTTGAAATTATTTTCAATGGTTTTTGCGCTTGTAGCCCAGTTGGATAGAGCGTTTGGCTACGAACCAAAAGGTCGGGGGTTCGAATCCCTCCAAGCGCAAATTTTATTAAGACTCTCTTTGATGAGAGTTTTTTTGTATAAAGAGTCGTTTGGAGTTTAAATATGTCTGCAAATAGAGAGAAAGTAAGTTTTTGGCAAGAGTTAAAAAGTAACTTTTTGTGTTTATTTTCTTTGCAAGATATTGACGAACATTATGTAATTAAACTATTTGGTATCAAGTTTTGTAAAAAACATTCATTTAAATTTGATGAAATAGATATAATGGAAAAAGGCATAAATGAAACAAAAAGAGAATACAAAGTTATTGTTTCACTTACAACCTTCCCTGCAAGAATAAATTTTGTTCATAAAACTATTTCAGCACTTTTAAATCAAACTTTTAAACCGGATTCTGTTGTTTTGTGGCTGGCAGAAGAACAGTTTCCTGATAAAAAATTACCGGAGACATTACTTAATCTCCAAAAATATGGACTAGAAGTAAGGTGGTGTGAAGATATTCGCTCGTTTAAAAAACTTGTTCCAAGTTTACGAGAATTTCCGAATGATATAATTGTGACAGCAGATGATGATATTTTTTATCCGTCAGATTGGCTTGAAAACTTATACAACCTGTACTTAAGATATCCAAATTGTATTTGCGCAAATAGAGCCTTTATGGTTAAAAAAGGTAAAGAAAAATATTATATGACATCGCGCAATTATTGTTATAATAAAAGTTTCTTGCCAAGATTCAAAAATGAATTTATGACAGGGTATGGAACTTTATTCCCGCCTCATAGCTTGAATGAAGAAGTTCTAAATAGTGAAATTTTTATGAAAGAAATACCTACGAATGATGATATTTGGTTCTGGGGGATGGCGGTTCGAAATGGAACTAAAATTGTAGTTAATCCTAATGGTTATAAATTAAAACTGGTTGAGAATAAAGAAGCACAGGAATTTTGTCTGAAAAATCTTAACAGAAATGATACGACCGTAGGTATGTCAGGTAGAGATGGAGTTAATTTAATGTGTAAATTGTATCCTGAAATAAAAGATAATTTGGAAGGTGAAAAGCGTGGGTATTAAGGTTTCTGTTATTGTACCTATTTATAACGTAGAAAAATATTTGAGAAAATGTTTGGATTCTTTAGTCAATCAAACACTCAAAGATATTGAGATTATTTGTATAAATGATGGAACAAAAGATAATTCTGTCGATATCGTAAATGAATATCTCCAAAAATATCCTAATGTTATTCTAATAAACCAAGAAAATCAGGGTTTAGGCATGGCAAGAAACAATGCAATGAAACATGCTAAAGGTGATTATATTGCTTTTGTTGATTCTGATGATTGGGTTGATTTAAATATGTACGAAGTTTTATACAACAAAGCTATTGAAACTAACGCCGACATTGTAGAATGTGATTATCGGATGGTATTTGAAAATTCTACAAAAATAAAAAATAGAACTCTTTTTGGCTCTTTGCATACTTGGAAAAAATTTCCGATTGTTTGTGGAAAAGTTTTTGACTGGAAGTTTGTGAAAAAAGAATTATTTGATGGGCTTAGATGCATGGTTTGGAATCGACTCTACAAAAGAAGTTTGATTTTTGATAACAATTTAGCTTTTCCAAAAGGAAAATGTGAAGATTATCCATTTTCTTTAGATGCTGTTTTATCTGCAAAAAGTATAGTGTATTGCCCTAAAACATTATACAATTATTTAATTCGTTTTGGGAGCTTGTCTATCAGAGAAGATACTTTGCAAGAAGATAAAAAGAAGGAAGATAGAATTTACAGAACAAGAGTGTTAAGGATTCTAAAAAAACATAATTTAACGAAAGAGCTTTTAGGGTTATACAAAAAAACGCTTAGTCGTTATGGTAAAAACTCTTTTTTTGAAAATATTTTTTCATGTAAAACAAGTATTCTAAACGGTAAAAACTTAAAACGTATTACAATTTTAGGAATAACTTTCCATATAGGGAGAAAGTAAGGAGCTATTATGCCATTTGAATTTGAACCACAAAATATAAAAGATGTAATATTAGTTAAGCCAAAAGTGTTTGGTGACAATCGCGGATTTTTTATGGAAACTTATAAAAAATCCGATTTTGTAGCTAACGGAATTGACGTAGAATTCAATCAAGATAACCACTCAAAATCATCTGCACATGTTTTGAGAGGCTTACACTTCCAAAAAGCACCTTATGCTCAGGCAAAACTTGTACGTTGCACACGTGGCAGAATTTACGATGTAGCAGTCGATATAAGAAAAGATTCTCCGACTTGCGGGCAGTATGTAAAAGTAGAATTATCAGAAGATAATAAGCACATGTTATTTATTCCGGAAGGTTTTGCTCATGGTTTTGTAGTGTTGTCAGATGAAGCAGAATTAATTTATAAGGCAAGTGGAGAATATGCACCTAATGCTGATTGTGGTATAATTTGGAATGATAAAGATATAAATATTGACTGGAATATTGATTTTGAGCCAATTTTGTCTGAAAAAGATATGACGCAAAAAACATTTAAAGAATTATAGGAGTTTAAGATATGACAACTGTTTTAGTTACCGGTGGTGCAGGATTTATAGGAAGCTGTTTTGTGCGTCATGAGTTAAAAAAGCATCCGGATTATAAGATTATCAACCTTGATGCATTAACTTATTGTGGTAATTTAGAAAATCTTAAAGATGTAGAAAATAATCCTAATTATACATTCGTGCATGGAAATATTTGTGATAGAAACCTTGTTAGAGATTTGGTTAAAGAAGCTGATTTGGTTGTAAATTTTGCTGCAGAATCTCATGTTGACAATTCTATTAAACATCCTGAAATATTTGTTGAAACAAATGTACAAGGGACTTTAAACTTACTTCAGGCATCAAAAGAACTTGGTGTTGAAAGATATTTACAGGTTTCAACAGATGAAGTTTATGGCACATTGGGTAAAACAGGATATTTTTATGAAACAACACCGCTTGCACCAAACAGCCCATATTCAGCAAGTAAAGCAAGTGCTGATATGCTTGTAAGAGCGTATAGAGAAACTTACGGTTTACCAACTCTAAATACACATTGTTCAAACAACTATGGACCTTATCAATATCCAGAAAAACTTATACCATTCTTTATTTCGCAATTATTAAAAGGTGAAAAAGTTCCTGTGTACGGTGATGGTCTGAATGTCCGTGACTGGTTGTATGTTTATGATCACTGTGAAGCTATTGATGTTGTCTTACATAAAGGTAAAGTTGGTGAAGTTTATAATATTGGCGGACATAACGAAAAAACAAATATGGAAATTACCCGCTTGATATTAGATGCTATGGGTAAAGATGAAAGCTCAATAAAATATGTAGAAGACAGACTCGGTCATGATAGAAGATATGCAATTTCTAACGATAAAATTACATCTGAGCTTGGTTGGAAACCGTCTTTAACGTTTGAAGAAGGCATTAAAATCACTATTGACTGGTACTTAAACAACCAAGAATGGATGAAAAGCATAGAAAACAAGAAAGCGAGTTTGGTGTAATGAAGGGAATTGTTTTAGCAGGTGGAAGCGGCACAAGGCTTTATCCTAGTACAATGACTGTTTCAAAACAGTTGTTGCCCGTTTATGATAAACCTATGGTTTATTATCCGATTTCAGTTTTAATGCTTGCAGGTGTTCGAGAAATACTTATTATCTCGACTCCGCACGATTTACCAAACTTTAAAACGCTTTTGGGTGACGGTTCTCAGTTTGGCGTGAAGTTTTCTTATAAAGAACAGCCAAGTCCTGACGGATTGGCTCAAGCTTTTGTTCTTGGAGAAGAATTTATTGATAACGACGATGTTGCTTTAATTTTGGGCGATAATATCTTTTATGGTGCAGGATTTTCTGCACAACTTAAAAAAGCAGTTAAAAGTGCAAAAGAGAAACAAGAAGCAACTGTTTTCGGGTATTTGGTAAAAGACCCTGAAAGATTTGGTGTTGTTGAGTTTGATGAAAACGGAAAAGCTATTTCTATTGAAGAAAAACCGACAGAACCTAAATCAAACTACGCAGTAACAGGTTTGTATTTCTATGATAACAGTGTTATAGAAAAAGCAAAGTCCTTAAAACCTTCTAAACGTGGTGAATTAGAAATTACCGATTTAAATAGAATCTATTTAGAAGAAGGTAAATTAAACGTTGAAAAATTCGGCAGAGGATTTGCGTGGCTAGATACAGGAACTCACAATTCTTTGTTAAAAGCAGGGCAATATGTTCAGACTATTGAAGAAAACCAAGGAATTAAAATAGCCTGCTTGGAAGAAGTTGCGATAAGAATGGGTTATTTGAGCAAAGATGAAATCTTAGAAAATATTTCAGGATATAAAAACAACGAATATTATAATTATATCAAATTTTTACAAGTGTAAATTTTTAATATAATTAACTGCTTCTTCGTGTGTGGTAATATCGCCGTTCAGTTGAGCTTCGTTTATAGCATTTATTATTTCACCCAATTTTGGCGATGGTTTTATATTTAAAATCTCCATAATTTCTCGCCCGTCAATAAGTTTAGGTAACGGGGCAAGAGAGTCTTTTTTGCTTAAATAAAAATCCAAAAGTTTATCTAATCCGCTGATATTAGTGTTTACAATTTCTTCCGTTATATCAACGCCTCTGGCTGATAAACGATCGGCTTTAGCTAAAATAATATTATCAACAACGTTATCATCCATTTTGCGAACATAGCGCATCATTACTTTGTCATTCAAATTTGGCGCAACTATTACATTTGAAGGGTAAATATGATTTTTAATCATGCAAGATATGTATTCGATTTGCTTTTTAGAAAATTTCAAATCTCTAAGTAATGGTACTACCATTTTAGAACCGATATCATCATGTTTAATAAAACGATGCCGTCCGCTTTCTTCTATTGTCCAAGTTGAAAATTTACCGATATCATGCAAAAATCCTGCAAGTTTTAAATGATTTATGCGAGGGAATCCGCCAAAATCAATCGCATTCAAATGCTCTTTTTCAAAGCCTGAAATTTTATTATATAAAATTTCAATTTGTCTAACGGTTTCTACAACATGGTGAAATAAATCCAAATGATGATGAGTATTTGGTGGAACTTTTTTCATTTCTGTTACACAAGGGGATATTTTTTCTAACAGCCCAAATTCATCCATTTTTAGCAACGCGCCAGATGCGAAATCTCCACCAAAAAGTTTCATTATTTCATAATTAATTCTTTCTTTGGCAGGGTTTAGAGCCAATGGTAAGTATTTTTTTAATGCGTTTTCAAGCTCTATTGTCATTTTAAAACCGGTTACGGCATAAAATCTGAACGCTCTTAATATTCTAAGCGGGTCATCTTCGAAATTCTTATCGTCAATATGTCTTAAAACTTTGTTTTTTAAATCTTTTAATCCGCCTGTTACATCGACAAATTTATCACTAGCTAAATCATAAGCGATAGCGTTTATTGTAAAATCACGTCTTTTCAAATCTTCTTCAATAGTATTTCCTTGTAGTTCAGATATATCTAAAAAATTGATTTTGTCAGGCAAAACTACTCTGTAAATCTTGTTTTCGTTATCCAGTTCAATAAACGTTCCGTCCCACTTGTTAGCGATTTTTTTTGCAAAATTTTCAGCACCTTTGATACTTATATCTCTATCGCAGAAAACACAATTTTTTGTAAACAAATCTCTAATAGTACCGCCAACAAGATAGCCTTCGTTTATTTCTTTTAAAACAAAATCATCCCTGATATTCATAAACTATATCTCCAAGCGTTACAATTACAGCGGTTTCAGCTTTTAAAATTAAATCCCCCAAACTTATTAACGGCAAATTTTTACTTTTGAAATAATCAAACTCTTTTTGTGAAAAACCGCCTTCTGGGCCGATTATAGCAAGAATTCTTTCACCCTTTTTTGTCGGATTTTCACTTAAGTATTGTTTTAAGCTTTTTTCAGTTGAGCGTTCAGCCAAAACAATTATTTTATCAAAATCTTTTTGCAGAATTTCTTCAAATGTAGTCGGCGCAAAACAAGTTGGAATTTTTGCACGCTCACATTGCTTCGAAGCCTCAAACATAACCTTTTGCCACTTTTCTTGTTTATTTACTCTTAAAGCGCAATTATCTGTAAAAACAGGATAAACTCCGCGCACGCCGAGCTCGGTTGCCTTTTCCATTACTGTTAATTGAGCATCACTTCTTAAAGGTGATTGTGCTAAAAATAAGTCAAATTCTAAATCTCGCTTTGATAAATATGATTTTTCAATTTCACAAATAATTTCTTTAGAATTAATTTCAGAAATTTTTGTTTCATATTGAATTTGATTTTCATCAATCAATAAAAGCTTTTCCCCGCATCTGGCGCGCAAAGAGCGTGCGATATGACGGTAATTGTCTGCATCAGAAATTGTAATTTTGTTATCTGTTTTATTATTTGAATCAATAAAAAAATGTGGCATATAAAATCCTTATCAGTTCATTTTTTTGAATTTTATTAACATTGTTGTAAACATTATAGAACATAAAACAACAGCTGCGCAAACTAAACCGTACCAAAAGCCCAACAAATCCATATTGTATTTAAAAGCAAGCAAACAACCTAAAGGTATTGACACCAACCAATAGCCAATGAAATTCGAAATCATAACAATACCTGTTTGTTTTAAGCCTCTGAAAATACCGGCAAGAGCAACTTGTAAACCGTCGAAAACTTGGAAGAAACAAAGTGCAAAAACAATTGGTATACAAACATTTATAAGTTCTTGGTCTTTTGTAAATAAACTTACCAAGAATTTTGGGAATGTGCCGACAACAATAGCAGAACAAGCCATAAAAGCTACTGCCATTGTAATTCCTGTGAACGCGTAAGTTTTAAGTGATTTATAATATTTTGCCCCGTTTGCAAAGCCGACTTTAACAGCTGTTGCGTTAGATATAGCAAATGGAATCATGAACGAAACCGTAGTTAAAGTGCAAACAATGTTTTGCGCCGCCGCATAAATTCCTGAAATTCTACCTAAAATAACAGTTGTAGCGTTAAAGCCTATAAATTCTATAACAACCGCCAATGATGATGGAGTTCCGACTTTTAATAAATCTTTATAGAAATCTTTATCTTTATAATGTTGAATGTTAGTTTTGTGGAAACAGTACCAAAAAAGAATTCCACCCATTAAATATCTTGTAATAAGTGTAGATAACGCTAAACCTTTTGTTCCCATTTCAGGTATCGGGCCGTAACCAAATGCAAAAATAATGTTTAAAATTAAATTTACAAATATACAAATAACAGTTAATACATTTGGAAAAACAACTATTTCGAAAGCTTGCAAGTATTCTTTCGACATACAATGCAAATATGCGCCAAAAATAGAAAACGAAATTATCCAAAAATAATCTTTTACAAGTTGCGCCAAATGTGGTTCAAAACCTAATTTATCAATTATAGGAATAAATGCCATAACTGCAAAAGAAATAATAATAGAAGCAATTGTTGTAAATTTTAAAGCAGGATAAAAATATTTTTCAGCATCTTTTCCTGCGCCTCTATAATTAGAAAGAATCGCAGAAAGACTGCTAATAATTCCGATGCCAATCATTACAATGCAGTTAATAATAGCATTTGCAATACTTACAGATGCAAGAGTTTCTGTCGAATGTCTGCCTGCTACAATTACATCGCCAACACCGATTAAAATAAAACCAAGGTTTCCAAGCATAATCGGCAACGCGATATTTAAAATATCTTTAATATAAAAATTTCTAACTAGCATAATATGTCTATTGTACTATAAAAATCAGTGCTTCGCATTGTTTTATTATACCGGAACAAATATTGCGTCCGGCTTTTTCAATTTCGTTGTTATGCCGTCAGAAACTCCTCTACCGTCACCGGTTGTTATTTCCACGTGTCCGTAATTCTTGTCATATCCTTGAGAATTCCTATTAAATACGATTACGCATCCTGCAGGCAAATCTTTTACGTTGACACTGTTTGGTGAAATCTCTTTAAAATTACTGTTATTGCGCAAAATACTTGCCACTTGATAACCGTGTCCACTTTGGTATGCGCCAAGCCCTGTTTTTGCAATTGCTGTTTTTACATATCGGGCACAATTTCCGGAAGAGCCTTTAGCGTGACTTAGTGCATAGTTCGCCAACCGTTTTCCCGCTTGTGCATTATAGTCACTTATTGAAAAACTTGTTTTTGGTTTATTCGATAAACTAAAGTTATCACCAATACCTGTATTCCAACGGCTGTAATCAGGCATTGTAAAAGCAGAATTATTCCAAGAATTATCCCAAATATTGTTATTGAATGAGAAATTAAAATTATTCATAGAGGTAAAGTTAAATAACGATGGCATATTAAAATTGCCAAAACTAGGGAAACTCCAGTTGTTGAAACCAGAAGAAAAGATGTTCAAATCAAAGAAAGAAGGCATAAAATCACACGAAAATGTCGGAGAGAACCAATTGTTCCACCCTGACATAAAATTGCCCATATTCAGCTTTGAAAAATTATCGATAAATGTCATGACTTGATATCCTAAATATATAAAGTAAATTCAGATATCAAAATTGACTTTTTGTAACAAAACTTAAGCAATCAGGTTATAACGAATTCTGTTTGTAACTTTCATCATACCCGGACTTGATAATAAAATTTGCCGATAGGGAGACTCGAACTCCCGACCTACTGATTACGAATCAGTTGCTCTACCACCTGAGCCATATCGGCACAAAAACATTTTAATATGTGCTTGCAATAAATGCAAGCACATGAAATTATTCTTCTTTAATTTTCTTTAACAATAAAATCAACGGCGTAATAATTATTCCGGCTACTGCAAAAATTCTAAACGCATCAATAAACGCTGACAAATTTGCTTGTTGCATTAACAATTGATAAGCCGTGTGTTGTCCCATATAAGTTGCTGTATGCGGATCAAACGTCGTCATAAACGCACTTCCGTAAGTTTGAACTCTTTCTGTGTAATTTTGCGCAGTATCTGTTAAATGCTGAATTAACATAAATTGGTGTTTTTGCGCACCACGAGAAAGCAATGTTGCAACAATTGATGTTCCAAATGCACCGCCGAGGTTTTTAAGCAAGTTCTGCAAACCACTGGCGTTCGTCATTTGGTCATTACTGATTGTCGCCATAGATAAAGTAATAATCGGAATCATTGCAAGTCCCAAACCAATCCCGAACAAAAAGTTTGGAATAGCGATATTCATTGTAGAAATTTGCAAATTTAAACCGCCAAGCATCCAGCTTGCGCCTGCAATACTTGTTAAACCTATCATAACCAAAATTCTGTTGTCTATAACATTGGCTAATGTTGCACATAAAACCATTGCAGTTAATGCCCCAACACCACGAGGCATCATTGATAAACCACTTTTGAACGCATCATACCCCATAAGCGATTGCAAGAATTGTGGGAGAATCGCCATTGATGCCAAAAGTACGGCTTGCATTACAATCTGAACAAGCGTTCCAACAAAAAAGTTTTTATCTTTAAATACACTTAAATCAACAAGCGAATCTTTATTTTTTATTTGAGAAATCAAAAATGCTAAGCCGGTTGCACAAGATATTGCAGACAACCAACAAATCCAAGGTGCATTAAACCAGTCTGCGTTATTACCTTTATCAAGGACAATTTGTAAAGTCAAAAGCCAAACAGAAAGCATGAAAAAGCCAAATGCGTCTGTTTTTACGTTTTGTTGTTTTCTTGCATAAGGCGGATCAAAAAGAAAAACATTAGACAAAATTACGGCAATTATACCAAATGGAATGTTAATAAAATAAATAAATGGCCAAGACCAATTTTCTGTAAGCCAACCTCCTAATACAGGCCCTGCAATTGGCGCAAGTACAATTACCAACCCGAACACAGCCATTGCTTTTCCTCTATCTTGTGGTTTAAAATTTTCCATCAAAATTGCTTGAGAAATAGGAAGCAAACCACCGCCACCAATACCTTGTAATATACGAGCAAAAATCATAGTTTCTAAGTTTTTCGACAAACCGCAAAGAGCAGAAGCAACTGTAAACAATATAATACTTAATGTGAAAAAGTTTTTTCTACCAAGGACTTTACTAAACCATCCTACCATCGGAATTACAATACCACTGGCAATTAAATAGAAAGTCAAAATCCACATAGATTCTTCTCTACTTACGGAAAAGCTTCCTGCCATGTGTGGTAACGCTACGTTTGCAATTGTTTCATCCAATACAAACATAAACGCTGCGGTCATTGTCGGTAAACACGTAAGCCAAGGATTTATATTTGGTTGCTCTTCTTCAAAATTTTCAATTTTTGCTACTTTTTCGCTCATGTATAAAAAATTCCTATTCTTATTGCATTAATACTTTTATGGTTTGCTTTGTCACATCGAATGGTTATCTGCTCCTCGCAATGACTTGAAGGTATGACACCAAGTCATTGCTAAAAATCTTACGTTTTTCTAGCAACCCTTATTAAAGTATAAAAAAATCCTATCATAAATGTGTTGCAAATGCAACATGTTGTAAGCACAACACACTCAAGATATTGCACAACCATTATAAAATATGATACAATCTAGACATGGAAAATTTTGATTACGGAATTATCGGTGGCGGACCTGCTGGCTATACAGTTGCGATGTTTTTAGCCAAACAAGGGAAAACAGTTGTACTATTTGAAAAGGACTGTATTGGCGGAACGTGTTTAAATAGAGGATGTATACCGACGAAATCATTTCTTCATTCTTCTGAAATTTATCAAAAGATTAAAAATTCAAGTGATTTTGGCATTAGTTTTGATAATTTCAATTTTGATTTTTCTAAAGTTGTAGAAAAAAAGAATCAAACAGTTTTAAAAATTCGCAAATCTTTAGAACTTGCCGTTAAAAATTCAGGAGTAAAAATAGTTTATGATGAAGCTTGTGTTGATGGTAATTTAATAAAAACTAAAACCGAAACTTTTAAAGCAGGCAAAACAATTCTTGCAACAGGTTCAAAGCCAAGAGAAATCAAAGGTTTAGAGTTTAATGGAGAATTTATATTAAGTTCAGACGATGTTTTGAATTTACAAACGTTGCCAAAATCTGTTTTAATAGTAGGCTCCGGCGCAATAGGTCTTGAATGGGCACGAATTTTTTCTAATTTCGATGTTCAAGTAACCGTTGTTGAAATGGCAGAACATTTGTTACCATTGGCTGATATTGAGGTTTCTAAGCGAGTAGAGAGAATCTTCAAACAGAAAAAAATTAAGTATTATTTGAATGATTCTATTTTTGAAATCAAAAATAGAACTGTAATATTGAAAAACGGAGCTGAAATAACACCTGATTTCATCCTTGTTGCTGTTGGCAGACAAGCGGTTTGTCCCGATTGTGAAGCAGAAGTTATAGGTGATGCTTGCAGTGAAATTCAACTTGCACACTACGCAATACATCAGGCAAAAGCTTTGGCACTCAGAATTCCATTCGATAAAAAACTGGTGCCTTCCGTAATCTATGGAGAACCTGAAATCGCTTGGGTCGGCACAAGAGAACAAGACATTGACGAAAGTTATAATGTAGCTAAACTGCCTGTAACAGCACTTGGAAAAGCTTGGTGCGATGATGCAACAGAAGGTTTTATAAAAATAATAACGAAAGATGGATTCATAAAAGGTGCGCATATCGTATCAAAAGAAGCTTCTTCACTTATTCATACAATTTTAATTGCAATGCAGAACAATATAAAAATTGATGACTTAAAGAAAATCTGCTTTGCACACCCTACATATTCTGAAGGTATATTTGATTTAATCATTAATATGTAACGGTTTATTTTAAGTCAATTATTATTAACTTTTGTAAATAAAAGGCAATTTTTATTTTGTTCATGTTTTTATATAAATACAGTGTGGAGGTCGTTTTATGTTTGAAGTTAATAATGGTATTGTAAAAATTGACGGTTCTAAAGGAAAATATGATGGCAAGGTTACTGATCCTTCAGTGAGATATGGTAGAAATGCTGTTGAAAATTATTATACATATTTAGAAAAACCTATTGTTGAAGATAAAATGACAACCGCACCAATTTTGGACTTTGGTCTTAATCCTGATGCGACTAAAAATAATGAAGATAAATTAAATAAGTTTTTAAAAGAAAATGATGAATATTTAAACGCACTACCACCTTTACAATATGAATATCGATATATGCCTCAAGGTCCGGTAAATACTAAAGCTGTATTAGGTGCAGCTTATGAAGAAATGGGAGAAAACAAAGAGTTATCCGTTAATGAATTAGATAGCCATTTCGCTCCTGATGATAACTTTACTTCTAAAGCACTCGATTTGAATAATGATGGAAAAATAGATATTGCAGAATATGGTTCTAGTATTCTAGCTGCAGATATGTTGAGCAAAGCTGATACACCAAATCCTGCAAATATTGATGGTACAATAAATAAAAAAGGATTTGATGCTGTGTTAGCTTATACACAAAAAAGCAATGCCACTGCAGCTGCTAAATTATATTCTAATATTTACAATACATATAATTTAGGCGAAGCACAAAAAGATTTTAAAGCTGACTAACATTTAATTAAAAACATAAAACAAGAAGGGGGTAATATTTTTGAATTACCACCTTTTGTTTGATTATTTTGCAAATTATTCTTGAATAACCTTAATCCAACCTTCCGGTGCTTCAACTTTGCCCAATTGAATACCGATTAAAGTATCATAAAGTTTTTTAGTAATGTCGCCCATTTTTTCCATACCTGATGGCAACAAGATTTCATTTCCGTGATCTACAATTTTACCAACAGGAGAAAGAATAGCTGCCGTACCGCAAAGCGCACATTCTTTAAAGTTTTTAACTTCTGCAAATGGAATTTCTCTTTCTTCTGCCTTCAAGCCTAAATAGTGTTGTGCAACATACATCAATGAACGTCTTGTAATTGAAGGCAAAATAGTATTCGATTTAGGTGTAACAACTTCATTATCCTTTGTTACAAAAATTATATTAGCTCCACCGGTTTCTTCTACTTTGGTTCTTGTAGCAGAATCTAAATACATATTTTCATTATAACCTTGATTATGAGCATCTACTATTGCATGAAGACTCATTGCATAATTTAAACCGGCTTTAACGTGACCGGTGCCATGAGGAGCAGCTCTGTCAAAATCAGGAACTCTTAATGTAATAGGTTTTGCGCCACCTTGTCCACCTTTGAAATAAGGTCCAACCGGGGATACAAAAATTCTAAATTGGTATTCTGTTGCAGGTTTAACACCCATTACAGGGTTTATACCAAACATATAAGGTCTGATATAAAGTGCAGCACCTGAACCAAATGGAGGAACATAGTCAATATTCTTTTTAACAACTTCTACTACTGCTTCAACAAACTTATCTTCTGGAAAAACCGGCATTTCTAATCTTCTGCAAGAATCAGCCATTCTTTTAGCATTTAAATCCGGTCTAAAGCATACAACCTTGCCATCCACAGTTTTATATGCTTTCATTCCTTCAAAACAAGTTTGTGCATACTGTAAAACACAAGCACACTCGTTCATAACAATGTTTTCATCTGTTGTAAGTATACCATCGTCCCATTTGCCATCTTTATAATTGGCAACAAAACGATAGTCTGTTTTCATATAACCAAAACCAATGTTAGCCCAGTCAATATCTTTTGTCATAACTCCTCCTTAATTATCAAACTAAATTATATAACAAAAATATTTTTATGACTTGATGTATTGAAATAATATATAAAAAGTGTTACAATGAATGTTGTCACAATCAATGAGAGGTTTATTATGGACATTAGTTCTATTGGCGGAACGGCGATGACTCCGGACGTACAGGCACAATATGCTGTAAAATGTTTAAAAATGTCACAACAATCAACATTAATAGCAGGTGCACTTATTCAAGATACCGCAGAGATTTCCGCAGAAGCTTTATCAAAATGTAATGCAGAATTGAATTCTAGCATACAAAGAATGTTATAGTATTAAGCTTATGAATTAAAAAGCCACTCTTTTTACAAGAGTGGCTTTTTTACTGAAAAAATTTTAATATGTAAAGTTTTGTAACAATATAAAACATATAGCGCAATTCTTGAAAAGAAATATACTTTATATATATGTAAGTCGAAAACAAAAAAGAAAATCGACAAACATTA